>NZ_PVNK01000225.1 GCF_002994615.1 Enhygromyxa salina
GGCCCGAGCAGCCGCGGCGGCCGCCGCGGCTGCTCGGGCCCGCTCATCTACTTGGTCGCCCCCGGCTTCGACTTCGTCCGCGTTGCCGGCCGCGCGGAGGAGGTCGGCGCGCTCTCTTCTTCGCCGGCGAGGCGCGGGCTCATGCCGATCTCACCCGTGATCCGCTCGGCCGTGAGCTCGATCTCCGCCTCGCGCAAGAGCAGCTCCTGCGACTCGAGCCGCCGGGCCTCGCGGTCGATGTTGGCCAGGAGCCCGGCCTTCTTGCGGTAGTTGACGTTGGTCGCGAGCTCGCGGCGCTTGAAGCTGGTCTCGCGCTCGAGGAACTCGTAGCGCTCCCGCGTGCGCCGCTCGTGGATCCGGCGGATGTCGTCGGCGGTCTCGACGAGGTGGGGGACCATGACGATCAGCAGGTTGATCTTCTCCTTGGTCTTGACCCGGCGCTTGAACAGCCAGCCGAGGATCGGGATCGAGCCGAGGCCGGGCACCTGCTCGGTGTTCTCGAGCTCGCGCTCGCGCATCAGCCCGCCGAGCACGACCGGGAGGTCGTCGCGCGCGAGCACGTTCTCGAGCTTGATCCGACGCTTGGTCGTGGTCACGCCGAGGACCGGATCCTGGCTGACGACGTCGCGGTCTTCGAGCTCGATGTCGAGGGTCAAGCTGACGTCGTCCTTGACGTGAGGCGTGACCTTGATGTCGAGGGTCACGTCCTCGCGGTTGATCGACTGCAGGGGCGTGAGCGAGGCGCCTTGGGCACCGGTCCCGAAGCTCAGCGCGCCGGGGGTCGGGACCTTGCGGCCAACCTCGATCTCCGCCTCCTTGTTGTCGGCCGTGTAGACGTGGGGCTCGGCGACGACGTTGACGTCTTCGTTGCTCTGGATGGCCTGAAGGACCACGCCGAACGAGGGGATGTCGTTGCCGACCCCGAGCAGCTGACCCGAGCCCGCGAGCAGCGGGCCGAGGACCCCGCCGGCCAGCCCCTGCAGGGCCTGGGGCGAGAGCACCAGCGAGTTGACGTCTTGCGAGGGCGCCGAGGCCACGAGCCCGACCCCCTCGCCGGCCGAGGTGTTGACCGGGAACGCGGCGTGGGCCCCCGCGCCGGTCGTCAGCGTGCGCCCGACCGAGGCCTCGAGCAGGTAGATCTCGAGGTAGACCTGCTTGCGGTCGCGGTCGAGCTCGTCGATGACCGGCTCGAGGCTCTTGTAGTCGGCCGCCGACGCGATGATGACCAGCGAGCGGGTCGCCTCGTCGGCGGTGATCTTGACGTCGCCCGAGAACAGCTCGGTCGCGGCGCCGCCCTCGGTCGCGCCCTTGTTGCGGGTCTGGGTCGCGCCGCTGCCCCCCGCGCTCCCCTGGACGAGGTTCTGGAGCACCGTCGCGATCTCCTTGGGGTCGGCGTTGCGCAGGCGCTTGACCCGAATCCGCCCGCCACCGCCGGGCAGACGAACGTCGAGCTGCTCGATCAGGCGCTTGATCGTGATGTAGTCGCCCGCGGTCGTCGTGATGATCAGCGTGCCCGTGCGCTCGTCGACGATGACCCGCGAGAAGGGGACGTCGCTGGTCGCGTTCTTGGACTTGCTCTTGCTGCTGCTGGCGCTGCTGCCCTCACCGAACACGTCACGGATCAGCTGAGCGACCTCCTCGGCGTCGGCGTACTGCAGCTGATAGAAGAAGATCTTCTCGCCGTTGGCGGCCGCGCCGGTGTCGACCTCCTGGATGATCTTCATCAGCCGCCGCACGATCGAGCCGCGGTCGGTGATGATCAGCATGTTGTCGACGACATCGACGCTGCCCTGCTTGCCCTTGAGCTTGGTCGTGAGGTCGGTGATGTCTTTGATGTTCTCGGGCTTGACCCGGATCAGCTGGGTCACGAAGCGGTCGTTGTTGGGCACCGCCCGGCCGTTCTCGTAGACCGGCAGGTTGAGCGACTTGGCGTCGGTGCTCTCGACGATCTTGAAGTAGTCGCCGGCCGGCTCGACGGTCAGGCCCATGCTCTCGATCGCCGCGTAGAACGCCGCGTAGGCCTCGCGGAGCGAGACCTTGACCGGCGACAGGACCGTGACCTTGCCGCTGCGGATCTTGGCGTTCCAGATGAACTTCTGACACGAGATCGTCATCATCCACTGGACGAGCTGCTCGAGCTCGGCCTCACGCGGGATGGTGATCGTGAACTTTTTGTCGGCCGGCCACTTCTTGCAGGTGTTGGGGCCGAGCCCGGCCTCGTCGCCGCTCATCTCGACGCCGGTCGAGGTCGGCGGCGCCGTCGTGCTTGGCGGCGCCGTCGCGCGCCCGGGCGGGGCCGCGAACGCGGGGGAAGATGTCACGCACAGGCCGACGCCGAGACCCAGCGTCGCGCCGAAGCTGGCGAGTACTCGAGTGAAGTTGGTCCTCTTCATTTGATGTCAATCTCTTTTTGGACCGCCTTGCCCTTGCGCTCGAGGGTCACCGACAGGTGCGAGGCGCGGCGCAGCTTGTTGTAGAGGTCCATGGCCTGGTCGAGCGACTCGAGCTGGTGACCGTTGACCGAGGTCAGGAGGTCGCCGTTTTTCATGCCGAGCAGCTTGGGCAGGCTCCCGGGGCGGATGCCGTAGAACTTGTAGCCCTTGGTCTCACCGTCGCGGACCGCGGGCACGATGCGGGCCTGCTTGGTCAGCTGGGCCGGGTTGGCGAGGAGCTTCTCGACGAAGGCCTTGTCGACGGTGCAGCTGGCGAAGTCGGAGTCGCAGCTGATCGCCTCGCTCGCGCCCTCGATCGCCCGGCTGTTCGACTTGGGCTTGGGCTTGGGGACTGCGGCCGTCGCGACGGACGTGGTCGGCGGGGGGGCCATGCCGAGCTCGATGTACTCCATCTGGGCGCCGTTGCGAAACACGACCCGGCCACGCTCGACGCGCGAGATCACGACCCCGGCCCGGACCCTGTCGCGCGGGCTGTAGGGCGCGAGCACGTTGGTGTCGGTGTGGAGGATCGTGGCCATCGAGTACTTGGGGTCGTCGGACTCCATGGTCGCGAGCAGCATCAAGGGGAGCTTGCTCTTGACCTCGCCCGGGCGCAGCGGGCCCGAGAGCGAGCCGGCCGCGCTCGGGTCTTGTTCGGGCTCGGGCGCGCAGGTCGGGCAAAAGACGTTGCCGGTGACCACGAGGTTGGCGATCGCCTCCTTGCGCGACTTGGTCGTGTCGCCGACCCCGGCGAGGGAGTCGATCATCTTGGCCTGGCGCGCGCGGATCTCCTCTTCGTCCTCGTCCTCGCCGTGCTCGTCCTCATCGGCTTGCGCGGCGATGCTCTCGCCAGCGGGCTCGAGCGCGAGCTTGCTGACGAACATGTTGACGCCCGCGCTGGCCGCGAAGATCACGACAATCGCAACCCCGATCAGCTTGATCAGCCAGAAGTGTTTCTTGAGCAGAGCCTCCATCGCCGGGTCCTTTCAGGCGTGCGCGATCAGTGGATTATCCCTTTGGGATCAGGCTTGTCCGACTTCTCGCGGTGGGGCGTGTAGCTCTCGTCGCGGATCAGGCCGGCCTCGAGCTTGCGATAGATCGTGCGCGTTGCGATGCCGAGCAGGTCGGCGGCGAGGCGCTTGTCGCCGCGAGTGAACTTGAGCGTCTCCATGATCATCCGCCGCTCGACCTCCTCGAGCGGCGTGCCGACCGAGAAGGTCAGCTGGCGCCCGTGCCCGGCCTGAGGATCGCGCAGCTCCGGCGGCAGATCGTCGACTTGAATCACAGGCCCGCGGGACAGGACCACGGCCCGCTCGACCGCGTTCTCGAGCTCGCGGACGTTGCCCGGCCAGCCGTAGCGGGTCATGAGCTCGACGGCCTCGTCGCCGACGCCCTCGACGCCCTTGCCGTGGCGCGCGGTGTACATGCGCAAGAAGTGATCGACGAGCAGCGGCACGTCCTCGAGGCGGTCGCGCAGCGGCGGCACGTGAACCGGGACGACGTTGATTCGGTAGTAGAGATCTTCGCGGAAGCGGCCGGCCTTGACCTCCTCGCTGAGGTCGCGGTTGGTCGCGCACACGAGGCGGAAGTCGACCGGGGTCGTGCGCCCGCCGACCGGCTCGACCTCGCCCTCTTGAAGCGCGCGCAGCAGCTTGACCTGGACCTGAAGCGGGATCTCGCCGATCTCGTCGAGGAACAAGGTCCCGCCGCTGGCCTCCTGGAAGCGACCGGCGCGAGCCCGAACCGCGCCGGTGAACGAGCCCTTCTCGTGACCGAACAGCTCCGACTCGAGGATCGACTCGGGCAGCGCCGCGCAGTTGGTTGCGACGAAGGGCTTGTCGACCCGCGGGCTCTGCTCGTGGATGTAGCGCGCGAGCAGCTCCTTGCCCGTGCCGCTCTCGCCGAGCAGCAAGACCGTGGCCGAGGAATTTGCGACCTGCTGGGCCATCTCGAGGGTCGCGCGCATGACCTGCGAGTTGCCGACGATCGAGCGGGTCGTGGCCGCGGCCAGCTGGGCCTTGAGCTCGCGGTTCTCGGCCACGAGCTGCTGCTTGTCGAGGGCCTTGCGGACCGCCGAGACCACCGCCGCGCGCTTGAGCGGCTTGCTGACGAAGTCGTAGGCCCCGAGCTTCATGGCCTCGACCGCGTTCTCGACCGTGCCGTAGGCCGTCATGACGATGACCTCGACCTCGGGCGTGATCGCCTTGACCGCCTTGAGCAGGTCGTCGCCGGTCATGCCGGGCATGCGCAGGTCCGTGATCATCACGCGGATCGGCTGCTTGCGGAGGATCTCGAGGGCTTGCCTGCCGTTGCCGGCGGTCAAGACCTCGAAGCCTTCCTTGGTCAGGACCTTCTGCAAGGCCTCCAAGATGTTGGCCTCGTCATCGACGACGAGGACGGTCTGCGCGCTGGGCTCTTGCATGCTCGGGGGTTGCCAAGCAAGCTTAGCGCCGATCTCTTTCTCGTTTGATATCAAGTAGTTGAGATCGAGCCTGACGGCCTGTCCGCGCCCTCCTGTCACGGTGTCGGGGGCATCGAGACATTTTGTCATTTCAGATCGAGCGCAGATCGCACAGTTGTGCGCTCGGCGAAGATCGGTCGACCGCGCCCTCAGGCCCCGCCCGGCGTGCAGCTGTCCGCGATCACCCGGTAGATCAGCGAGCAGTGCTTCTTGGCGTAGCGCCGCGCGTAGCGGCCCTCGATCTGATCGTAGCGAGCCGAGCACTCCTCGAAGCCAAAGCGCGTCGAGAGCACCGCGTCGCCGACCGACTCGCAGTACTCGCTGCGGTCTTGGGTCGCGAGGCACTGGCGCATCACGTTGGACAGCGAGGCCTCGCACCAGCTCGACACCCCCGGGCACGCCTCGATCCATGCGAGCGCCTCGTCGACGCAGCCGTCGACGTCGAGGGCCTCGGTCTCCCAGCGCGGCGGGTTGTTGGGGTCCTCGAGGGTGCTGCTCTTGTAGGCCTCGAACTCGTCGTAGCCCTTGACCGTCGCGCGACCGAACACAACCATGAGCAGGGCCAGGACCACGCCGAGCACGACGAGCACGCGCACGCCGATCGCCCGCCGCGCGGCCTCGTTGGGGCCGGGGACTTCGGGGGGTCCGGGCGGCACCCCGCCCTGGCTGGAGTCGGCCATCAAGGGGGTTGTAGCGCTAGTTTGCGCGATCGCGAAGCCGAGCCCGGGCCCGGCGCCGTGAGCGTCCGCGCTCCGGCTACCATCCCAGCATGCCGACTCGCCCCAAGGCCCTCGTCAGCTGGAGCAGCGGCAAGGATAGCGCCTACGCCCTGGACCTCGTCCGCCAAGCCCGCGAGCTCGAGGTCGTGGGCCTGCTGACGACGGTCAGCAGCGAGTTTGATCGGGTCGCAATGCACGGCGTGCGTCACGAGCTCCTGCGTCGGCAGGCCGCCTCGCTCGCGCTGCCGCTGCACGTCGTCGAGCTGCCCCGGCCGTGCCCCAACGAGATCTACGAGCAGCGGATGGGCGCCTTCATCGAGCAGGCCCGGCGCGACGGGGTCGAGCGCGTGGTGTTTGGAGATCTGTTCCTCGAAGACATCCGGGCCTACCGCGAGAAGCAGCTGGCCGGGACCGGGATCGAGCCGGTGTTTCCGCTGTGGGACAAGGGTCGAGACACGCGCGCGCTCGCAAGCGAGATGCTGAGCGCGGGGGTCGTCGCAACCCTGACCTGCGTCGACCCGCGCAAGCTCCCGCCTGAGCTCGCCGGGCGGCGCTGGGACGCGCTCTTGGTCGGCGAGCTGCCCGAGGGCGTGGATCCTTGCGGCGAGCACGGGGAGTTTCACACCTTCGTGAGCGACGGGCCCGGGTTCTCCGAGGCGATCGCGGTCGCGCCCGGGGAGGTCGTCGAGCGCGAGGGCTTCGTGTTCGCGGATCTGCTGCCGTGTTGAGGAGGCGCGCGCTTCATCGAAGCGGCGCCAAGCGGGTCACGCGCGGCCTGGCCAATTTGACGCCGGGTCCGCCCCGCGAGCCGAGACCTTGGCGCGCGCTCGAGTTCGGTCCTCGAGCAATTCCCTCTCAGCAAGCAAAGACAAACGCTACACTGAGCGGTGCAGCATTTTCTGCTGTCGCCTGGCGCTGAGATCGATGAGAACGCATGCCTCGTCGGCGAGGACAACGGCAACTTCGGCTTTCGACACCACTGTGGCGGCCATATGCACTTCGGGTTCACCGGGCAAGCAACCAGGACCGCGGTTTCGGACCACTGCGATGATGAGTTCGCCGAGGTCGAGGCCAGTGCAGGGCACGCCCCAGGTTCGAGGTCGGCTTGGCCGCAGTTTAGGCTCCGGGTAGCCGGCGCTTGTGTGCTCAGCGCGAGCGCGTGCGGGGGCCCCGAGCTGCCGCCGATTGTCCAGCGAAGCCCCCGCCTGACTCTACGCGCGCCAGCAGAGCTCGAGATCTGCGCGGGGACCTTCGACTTGATGGAGTCCGAGGTCATCGAGTTGCAAGATCGCTTCGGGGTCGAGCCTGGCCCCGTCGAATACACGTGGATGCCCGAGTCGCACTACGATGACGCCGAATTGCCCTGCAAGCTGTCGACGCTCGCGTGCTCCCTCGACGCCGAGGTCTACGCGCGGACGCTGGCTTCGACCCACGAGCTCGTCCACGCTGCGCGCGAGTCGCTCCCCGCTGTGCTCGAGGAAGGCCTGGCGACCTTCCTCAGCGCCCCCAGCAGCAACGACCCCGCCGAGATGGTCGCGCGCGCGCAGCTGCTCGAGGCGCTCGCGCTCGGGAGCTGGGAGGGGAGCGAGGACGGCCGCGGGCTCTACGAGCGATCGGCCCACTTCGTGTCGTTCTTGATCTCCAGGTCGGGCTGGGACAAGTTCATCGAGTTCGAGCGCCGCGTGCGTGACGCGAGCTCGAACCGCGAGCAGCCGCTCGCCGAGTGGACCACGGACTTCGAGGCGGTCTATGGCGAGACCTTCGAGCAGGCGTGGGCGGCCTACGCAGACTATCCTGACTGCGCGCTGGCCCAGTTTCATCACCCGCTGACCGCCTGCGGGCGGGTCATGAGCGGGGTGGTGGACGCGAGCTTGCGCCCGGCATTCATGGCCGACGCTGAGGACGCGGAGTTCTCGGACGCGCTCGCGTGCACCGACGACCACGTGTTTGGTCCACACTCGCTCAACGGTGGCGTCGCCACGCGCGCAGCGAACTTCGTCATCGAGGTCGACAACTGGGTCGGGGGCTCGGTGGCGATCGCCCTGTCGGGCGCGCCGAGCCCGGACAGCCGCGCGCTCGTGACCAGCTGCGGAGACTGCTGGGATGGTTCGGCGAGCATGCTGACCCACGCGAGCCCCGACGAGAGGCTAGCAGCCCGTGGTGCAATGCCTCGCGCCGCCTCGCTTGGCCTTTTCGCCGAGGGCTTTGTCGCCAAAACTTGCAGTACGCCCGGTACAGCGGCGTTTTGGCTTCGCGCCCTCGGCGAAAATTCCGGCGCGAGGCGACACGATGCATTGCACCACGGGCTGCTAGAGCTCCCGTCGGGCCTCTACGCGCTGATCCTGTATGGCGCCTTCGACACCGATGGCGCGCTCGGCCTTCGACTTCAGTACTGACTCACCCGTGTCCTCGGGGCGAGGCTCGACCGCGAGCGGCGGCCGAGCTCGAGGCTCGGCTAAGCCGGTTTCCGATACGCGTAGTACTCGATGCCGATGTCTTGGAACTCGGGGTCGTTGCGTTCGCCGACGCGCTCGACGACAAAGGGGCCGCTGTAGGCGGCCGGAAGGTCTGGGGCCGGGCGGCCGTCGTGGATCGCCTCGTACTGCTCGCGCGAGAGGTCGATCGAGCCCCCGAGCGCCTCGGCGAAGGCGACGCGAGCCGCCGCCTCCTGCCAGCCGGGGACGACCTCGAGCGGGATCGCCTCGGCCGCGTCGCCGCTACCGTAGCCGACGGCGAGGATCTTCTTGCCGCTCAGGTCGACGCCCTTGGCCAGGGCGTCCTCGAACGCGGAGCCGAGCCAGGCCGGCAACGCGGCGGTGTAGAGGTTGCCCAGGTCGCGAACGATCGTGGCGCCCAGGCTCATCTTGTCCGCGACGAACTCCTTGAACGCGCCCGACCTGCGGAAGAACTTGGCCAGGCCCATCGCCGCCGGGTACGGGTCCGACTTGAGGCCGAGCTCCCGCAAGCCGGCGAAGAGGTCGGGGCTCTGCGCGACCTCCTCGACCACCTGCTCGGGGTCCAGACCCGCCTCGGCGCACGTCGCCTCGAGCTGCGCCCGGCTCGCGGGCTCGCGGGCCAGGCTCCAGACCAGGGACGCCGCCATCGCCTGCTGCGGCATGTGGTGATAGGGCCGGTGGCACGCGACCATCGCCACGTCCTCGAAGAAGGCCGAACGCGACCCGCCGATCCGGTCAAACATGTCGTCGAGGGCGTGGACGGTGGCGTCGACGTAGCACAGCGTCGAGTACTTCCCGTTGAACACGGGGAAGTCGTGCATGCGCCCGGTCTTGGGCGCGTAGCCGTCGGCGAAATGGCGCGCGAAGGGCTTGCGAAAGTCCGCCCCGCGGTACGCCGACGAGCAACCGGCGTGGTCGAGGTCGAGCTCGAAGAGCTTCGGCTCGGCGTCGAGCAGCATCGCCACCGCGCCCGCGCCCTGGGTCTGCTCGCCCGTGCTGCCGCGCTCGTACTCCGCGATATCGGCGCTGACCACGATCGCTCGTCGCGCCTTGCCGTCGCAGGCGAGGTAGCGAGCGGCGGCCTTGAGGCCGTACACGCCGCCGAGGCACGCGTGCTTGAACTCGGGCACCTCGCACGACCGAGACAGGCGCGGCTGACCGAGGGCTGCCAGGGCGTCGTCGATCATGCCGCGGATGACGACCGCGCCCGCTGCGTTGTCGGTGCTCGACTCGGTCCCGAAGCCGAGAAAGCCGACGTCGCGGGGATCGACTTCGTAGCGCAAGATCAGGTCGAGGACGGCCGCCGCCGCCATCGTGTAGACGCTCTCGCCGGGGCCACACACCCGGAAGCTGCGGCCGACGACGGCCTCGACCTTCTGCACTGGCGCGCCGGTCCATTCACACCAATTGGCGAGTGGGACGCGGAGCTTGGGAACGTAGAGGGAAAAACCGCTGACGCCGGGATTCATGTTCGCTTGTCTCGCCTTCCACGAGTGGGGCGGAAACTAGACGCCTACGCCGGGTTTGAGCAACGCGAAGTTCGGGCGCGGTGACTGCCGTCACACCCCGACGACCGCGAATCTCGCAGCCGGGCGTACTGCAAGTTTTGGCGACAAAGCCCTCGGCCAAAAGACCAAGCGAGGCGGCGCGAGGCGGCGCGAAGCATTGCACAACGGGCTGCTAGAGCTCATCGAGCAGCCGCGCCGCGACGCCCTCGACCGTGCGCCCGTCGAGGTCCACCGCCCGATTGGCCTCGCGCATGCGCGGGGCGTCGACCCGCCCGACGAGCTGCCCGAGCGCGTCGACGAGCTCCGGGTGCGCGCGCGCGGCCTCTCCATTGATCAGGATCACCGCGTCGTAGGGCGGGATCGCTCCGCGCGGGTCCTCGAGCAGCGTGAGCTCGTAGGCCGCGACGCGGCCGTCGGTCGAGTAGGCGCTGACGACCTCGACCTCGCCGCCACGCACGGCCCCGTACATCAGCGCGCTGTCCATCGTCCGGGTCGCCTCGAACTCGAGCCCGTAGACCTCGCGCAGCCGCGCCCACTCGGGCCGCGAGAAGAACTCGTAGTCCCCGGCGATCGTCCAGCCCGGGGCGTGAACGGCGAGCTCGGCGATCGTGCGCACGCCCAGGCGCTCGGCCTCGGCGCTCGGCAGCGCGAGGGCGTAGGCGTTCTCGAACCCGAGCGCGCCGACGAGGGTGACGTCGTGCTCGTCCGCCAACCACCGCGAGAGCTCAGCCAAGACGAGCTCGCGGTCCGCCGTCGGCGCGCGCTTCATGAAGTTGGTCCACATCGTGCCCGAGTAGTCGACGTAGACGCTGACGTCGCCGGCGACCAGCGCGTCGAAGGCGACCTTCGAGCCGAGCGAGGGCATCAGCTCGGGCCTGAGCTCGGTCTTCGCCTCGATCTGCCCGCGCAGCAGCTCGCCGAGGATGTACTGCTCGGTGAAGGGCTTGGTCCCGATCACGACCCGCTCGCTCGCGGCCGGGCCCGACCAGGCCGAGATCAGCGGGACCGCGAACACGCCGAGGTACGCGAGCCCGAACAGCCCGAGCACGAAGTTGCGCGCGGCCACCTTGCGCTCGCTGACGGCCCACTCGAGCAGGCGGATCAACCCATCGAGGGCCAGCGCGAGCCCGGCCGCGGCCACGCAGCCGAGCACGACCGCGGCGTCGTTGCGGGTCTGCAAGCCCGAGAAGATGTAGTTGCCGAGGCTCGGCGCCCCGACCGGCGTCGACAGGGTCGCGGTGCCCACGACCCACACGCTCGCGGTCCGGACCCCGGCGACGATCACGGGCAGGGCCAGGGGCAGCTCGACCCGCCGCAGGCGCTGGCGGTCGCTCATCCCGACGCCGCGCGCGGCCTCGATCAGCGCCGGGTCGACGCCGCGGATCCCGGTCACGGTGTTGCGCAGGATCGGCAGCACGCTGTAGGCCGAGAGCCCGATCAGCGCGGGCAGCCAGCCGATGCTCGGCAGCGACAGCGCCGCGAGCAGCGGGACCATGACCGCGAGCAGCGCGAGACCGGGGATCGTCTGGATCACGCTCGCCCCGGTCATGACCACGCGCTCGAGCCACCGGACGCGGGTCGCGAGCACGCCCAGCGGGAGGCTGAGCACGAGGCCCACGGCCAGGGCGAGCAGGGTCAGGCGCAGGTGGCCGCCCAAGAACGCGGGCAGATCCGCGAGCAGCTCGGTCACGATCGCGCCTCCGCGCCCGCCTCGGCCGCGAGCCCCTCGATCAGCGAGGCCGCCGAGGCCACGGTCTCCATCATCGCGGCGACGTAGTCGTTGGCCGGCGCGCGCAGCAGCTCGGTCGGCGTCGCGAGCTGCTGGAGGCGCCCCTCGTGCATCACCGCCACGCGGTCGCCGAGGGTCAGGGCCTCGTGCATGTCGTGGGTCACGAACACCGCGCTGAGCTCGAGCTCGGCCCGGATCGCCTGGAGCCGCGCCTGCAAGCGCAGCCGCGTGAGCGGATCGAGCGCGCCAAAGGGCTCGTCGAGCAAGATCAGCTCGGGCTCGGCCGCGAGCGCCCGGGCCACGCCCACCCGCTGGGCCTGGCCGCCGGACAGCTCGTGGGGCCAGCGCTCGCGGTAGTCCGCGGCCGGCAGCTCGACGAGCTCGAGCATCGCGTCGACCCGGGCGCGGGTGCGCTCGGGATCCCAGCCGAGCAAGCCCGGGGTCACGCCCACGTTCTCGCCCACGCGCATGTGCGGGAACAGCCCGACGCCCTGAAACACGTAGCCGATCCGGCGCCGCAGCAGGTGCCCGGGGATCTTCGCCGTGTCCTCGCCGGCCAGGCGCACGCGCCCGCCGCTGGCCTCGATCAAGCGGTTGATCAGCTTGAGCGTGGTCGTCTTGCCCGAGCCCGAGCCGCCGACCAGCACCACCAACTCGCCGGGCGCGAGCGCGAGGCTGACCTCGTCGACGGCGAGGACCTCGCCAAAGCGGCAGCTGACAGCGTCGAGCTCGAGCGCGAGCTCAGGCCGCGGCGACATCGCCCTCGGGCTTGGCTTTGGCCCGAGCCGCGGGCCTGGGCAGCGCGAGCAGCAGCAAGATCAGGCTCAAGAGCGCCGCGCCGCCGGCCAGACCGGTACGCGTGAGCGCCTGGCCGCGGGTCGGCATGTCGAGGGTGTCGAGCATCACGGCCTTGGGCCTCAGCTCGACGCCGCTCGCGAGGCCCTGATCGTTGACCTGGACGATGAACAGCGAGTCGACGATCTCCGGGCCGACCGGCACGAGCCGACCGCGCAGGGTCACGAGCGGAGATCCGTAGGCGACCCGCGGGCTCACGCGCGCGACGATCACCCGCCCGAGGTGCTCGTCGGCCGCGATGATCTCCTCGTTGGTCCCGAGCAGCGGCAGCAGCACGGCCTTGGCCTCCTCGTTTTGATCGGGCCGGTCACCGTCGGCGACCTGATACTCGTCGACGACCCACTCCGTGCGCAGGTAGCCGCGGACGGCGACGTAGCCGTCTTGCCCCTCGGGGACCGGGGCCTCGCGCAGATCGAGGACCGGCATCGCGTCGGGGTCGCGGGTCACCGCCAGCAGCTCGGGCAGCTCGGGGCTCGACGCGGCGGCCATCGCCGCGAGCCCGGCACCGACCAGGGCCTGGCCGCGGGCCGACTCGGCGGCGAGCACGATCGGTAACGCGCACGCGATCGCAACCAGCGGCCCGACCCAGAACATCGCCGGGTGGAGGCCCGAGATCGCGTCGATCGTCAGCAGGAGCGGAACCGCGATCGCGGCGAGCACGGCGAGGGCGCGCAGGAACACCGGGCCCAGGGTAGCAGGGTCGAGCGCCGAGCAAACGCGGCCACGGCCCAGGCCTGCGCTGGTACTCTGCGCCCGTGACTCCTCGGAGCCTCGCCGTCCTCGCTGTCGCCACCTTGCTGGGCGGTTGCGGCGTCCGCAAGGGCGCGCCCGACTGGATCGGCAGCGACGCCGCCGTTGTCCGCTGCACCGTCTCCGGGCCCAACCTCGAGCTCCCGCAGCTGTTCGACGCGATCCCGAGCGTCGCGGTCCCGACCGGCTTCTACGCGCGGACCATGGATCCGATGGCCCTCGACAGCCTCGGCTTCGAGCGTGATCGGGTCGTGTGCGCGACGCTCCAGGCGCCCGACGCCGCCGAACTCGACGCCGCCGCGACCGCGATCGACGAGCTCCACGAGGTCCGCAACGAGCTGTCGAGGCAGGCTCACAAGCTCGGCAAGTGCGTGTGCGCCTACGCCGACGCCCTCGACTCGCGCACGCTGGTCCCCGACTGCGCCGACCGACCCACGCGCCTCAACTGCGAGCTCGAGCCCGAGGCGGTCGAGGCCCTCGCCACGCTGCTCGCCCCGCTCAACGCCAAGCTCGAGACCACCGAGGTGCCCCGCATCCACTGGCGCCTGTTTGGTCGCACCGACCGCCCCGGGCGCTTCGTCGCGCGCTACGAGGAGCTGCTCAGCCGCCACCCGAGCGGGTCCGAGGTCTTCGTGCCCAGGACTCCGCTGCCGCCGACCCCCGGGTCCAAGCTGCTCGCCGGTCTCCTCGCCCTCGACGACGTGGTCGCGGTCGTGCGTCAGGACGGCGGCCGCGCGCTGCTCGTCGTGCGCGAGATCGACGACGACCTGGTCCTCGATCACTTCGCTTACCCCGACTGGCACGGCGCCGGAGCTCGCGGGGTCGACGTCGAGCTCAGCTCGCTGCTGCTCCACCTCGACGACGCGCAGCTGGCCCGCTACCGCGAAGCGCTCGAGCCGCCCGCCCAGGCCCGCGCGCCGATGTTCACCCCGCGCGAGGGCTACATGGTCGAGCTCGATCGCGCCGGGCTCGAGCGGGTCGATCGGGCGCTGCTGCTCGCCGCTCACTTCGCCGGCCAGCGCTACGACGAGGCCCGGGAGACCCGGGTGCTCCCGCCGCTGCTCGTCGATCGCTTCGCCCACCAGGTGCCCTACGGGACCGAAGGCAAGGCCTTGCGCGTGCGCGCGCGGCTGACCGAGCAGGGCCGCCAGTGGATCGGCGAGACCGAAAAGGTTGCGGCCTTCGAGGCCCTCCCGAGCCTCGGTCAGCTCGACTTCAAGCCGCAGTGGCAGCCGGCGGTCGAGGAGGGCGTCGCGCGCCTCTTCGTGCTCCGCGGCCAACCGACCGAGCGGCTGCTGTTTGCCGGCGCCAGCGCGCTTCCGGACGTGCTCGCGGCGATCGAGACCAGCGCTCCGGGCTCGATCGACGGCGACATTGACGACTTCGAGGTCGCGGTGCCCTCGGGCCCCCTGCCCGGCGAATTCGAGAGTCGACCTGGGAGCGAGACGCTGCGCGAGTGGCTGTCGCTCACGCCCCATGAGCTCGGGGTCGAGCTCGTCGACGGCGGCCAGATCATCGAGCTCGAGCTCGAGCCGCGCTGAGCCCCGCTACTCGAGCAAGCTCCGCAGCATCCAGGCGGTCTTCTCGTGGACCTGCATTCGTTGCGTGAGCAGGTCACAAGTCGGCTGATCATTCGCGCCTTCAGCCACCCGAAACACCTCGCGCGAGGTCCGGGCCGTCGTCTCGTGCCCTTCGACGAGGCGCCGGATCATGTCCTCGGCCTTGGGCACGCCGTCATCCTCGCGGATCGCCGACAGCTCGGCGAACTGCTTGTAGGTGCCCGGCGCGGGGAAGCCCAGCGCACGGACGCGCTCGGCGATGAGATCGACCGCGAGCGCGAGCTCGGTGTACTGGGCCTCGAACATCAGATGGAGGGTCTGAAACATGGGCCCGGTCACGTTCCAGTGAAAGTTGTGGGTCTTGAGGTACAGCGTGTAGCTGTCCGCCAACACCCGAGACAAGCCCCCGGCGATCTGCTTGCGTTGGTCTGGTTCAATACCGATGTCGATCTGCATGGCTGGGCCCATAGCACAACGACCGGCGGGCGCCCGGGGAGCGCGCCTGCAGACCCCTCGCGGCTACGCAAACACCGTGCGGAACGCGTCGACGCCACCGAAGACGAGGTCGGGAGCGATCGACACGTCCTCGTCGTAGCAACGCTCGAGCGCCCAGCGCAGCGCGCCGTCGAGGGTGCTGCAAATCCTGCTGGGGATGCCAACGCGATCGAACTGATCGGTGAAGCGCTCGCCCTGGGCGAGGAACTCCGGTGGAACCGTCACGGCGACGCCGATCGTGGCCGAGGCGATCATCGGGAGGCTCGTCGCCAACCACTCGGCGCACATCCGCTGCTGGACCGGGGTCAGGCCGGGGCAGCGCCCGTAGTCGACGACCTCGACCCAGCGACCGCCCCGCGCGACCTCGCGCAGCTTGAACGCGCGCTCGTTGGCGAGGAATTCGGCGAACTCGGCATCGCTAACGGCCTCGACCTGCCGGAGGATACGGATCGGAGCGAGTTTGTCGTTGATGACCACGAAGTTCATGACGGCCCTTCCAGTTCGGGTTGACGTGGGTACCGTAGCGCCCTCCTCAGGTCCGTCTATGACCATAGTGGTCGCGAATTCGATCATCCGCGTTCGACCGGCCCAGGGCGGCCCTGGTTGTCCAACCCTCGCTTCGCCCACCTACCTGCTTTTCTTGCGGCACCCCTGCGTCGCTTTCCCTGGGTGCCATCTGTCTGGCTTCGGCGCCGCCGCTCCCTCAGCCCTCGCACAGCTGCTCGACGGCGGCGCTCAGGTCCTCGTCGCGGGCGGCGTCGAGGCCGGCGATCCCATCTTCGGTCACGACGACGACCGCCGGCGCGCGATCGCAGCGGTCGAGGCACTCGACGGGCTCGATGTCGAAGCTCGGCTTGCCGTCGCCTCGATCGTCCTGGCGCAGGCTCAGGAGGTGCTCGAGGCGGTCGAGGGCGCCCCAGCTCTGGCACCGGCCCGTGCACACCCGAAAGCACACGTCGCTCTCGCGCTCGAGCTCGAGCTCGTCCATGAGCGCGACGCCGGCCATGACGAGCTGGAGCGGCGCGCCCTCGTCCCCGGCGACCTCCTCGATCAGGGCGAGGGTCAGGGGCTCCCCCTCGGTCTCCCCCTCGACCGTCAGGCCCAGCTCCATGAGCTTCATGGGGTCGACGAGCTGGTGCGTCTCGGGGCGGCTGGGGCGCTTGCGGCCGGAGCTCGCCGCGAGGGCCTCGCCGAGCTCGACCTCGCGTCCGGGGCGGGTCGGGGTCTCGGAGGGCGGCGCGAGCACAGCGACCCGATCCGCGGGGCTCGTGCCCAGCTGACCGAGGCGCGCCTCCTGGTCGAGCTCATCGTAGCCGCCGACGAAGCGGCCGCGCACGAAGACCCAGGGCACGGTCCGCTGCCCGGTGTGGGTCTGCAGCAGCGCCTCGAGCCGGCGATGCTGGGGCTCGTCGAGGTCGATGTAGACGTGGTCGAGCCCCTGCTCGCGCAGCAGCCGGCGCGCCCGGCCCGTGTAGGGGCAAGCGCCGGTGCCGTAGACTTGGGCCTCACGGTCCGGATCGCCGAGCAGAGTCGAGTCTCGAGAGGTCGTCATGGGGCGTTGTTCGCAGTCCTGGACAGGTGCGCCCGGGCGCGTCAGCTCAGCCCTCGGGCCAGTCGGAGAAATTTTCCTGGCTCCACCAGTCCTCGATCGTGTTGCCGTCGGCCGCGAGCGCGCTGACCTTCGACGCGAGGATCTCGACCCGCGCGGCGTCGGCCGGGACCGCGAGCATCCGGCCGTCGAGCTCGAAGGTCGCGTTCTTCTTGGCCTCGCACTTGTAGCGGCCGCCCGAGATCGAGGTGAAGTCGCTGTCGCTCTCGAACGCGGTCCCGGGCTTGACCTTCAGCAGCTTGTCGCTGGCGTCGTAGTAGCGAAACAGCAGCATCGCGCCCGCGGCCGTCTTGTCGCCGTGGTTGTAGAGCCGGACCTTCATGCCCCGCTCCTCGCCCTCGCCGATGAACTCGACGAGCTCGACAGCGAGCGGCGAGCCGTTGGAGGCTTCGGGCAGGACCTTGACCGCTTCGGCCTTGGCCTCGGTGTCGTCCTTCTTGCCGCAGCCGAGCGGCAGGGCCATGGCGAGCGCGACAACAATCGGGAGCTGGGCGAGCTTGTGCACCGCCGGACTCTACCCCAGCAGCCCGGGGTGCAATGCATCTGCGTCTCGAGCGAGCTCGGCCTGGGCCTCGGCGAGCTCGGCCTTGGCCGCGTCGCCCTCGGCCGATTCGCAGGCGAACAGCGACAGCGACAGGGGCAGCGCGAGCGCGAGCGCGTGGAGGACATGTCGTGGACAACGAAACATCGCACGACAGCGTAACTCGCGGTCGTGCGTGAAGGCCACTGGCCTCGGGTGTCGTGTTGGACCCGCGGCCCAGCCTGGGGCTGCTAGCACCCCGGGCTGCTAGCAGCCCGGGGTGTAATGCATCGTGTCGCCTCGCGCCGGAATTTTCGCCGAGGGCGCGAAGCCAAAACGCCGCTGTACCGGGCGTACTGCAAGTTTTGGCGACAAAGCCCTCGGCGAAAAGGCCAAGCGAGGCGGCGCGAG
>NZ_PVNK01000226.1 GCF_002994615.1 Enhygromyxa salina
CCGCCGTCGGAGACCGCGGTGCTCGTGGCGATCGCCTCGCCGCCGCCGTAGCCGACCCGGAAGCGCTCATCCGGCGCCTCCGTCTCGGCGTAGGAGGGCTGCACGCCGGGGTCGATGCGCGTCTTGTGCCCGACCAGCTCGAGCCGCGCGCCGAGGCTGACGTGGGCCCCGACCACCGCGGGGATCGTCAGGCGGACCGCTCGGATCCGCCGCAGATAGTGCCCGGGATGATCGAGGTCGAAGTGTAGCTCGGGCAACGAGATGTCACAGCTCCCCGTCTCTTGCAGCGTCCGCAGCTCGACCGGATCGAGCGCGGCCAGCGACACGCTCTTGCGCAGCTCGAACTCGCGGATGTCCCGATCCATGTACGCGAGGTCGAGGCGCTCGAGATCATGGTTGAGGCGCTCACCCGCGAGCAGGCCCTTGCGCAGGCTGTCCCAGTAGCCGTACTTGATGATCGGCTGGTCGTCGCTCGGGATCGCCAGCTCATGGCGATAGGCCCGCTCAGCTCGCTTGGCGAGGTCGAACGCGAGCTGGTAGGTCTGGAAGTAGAGGGTCGAGAGCTGGCCGACCATCCAGTCGTAGAGCTCGCAGTTGGTGAACTTGCCGCGCATGTAGCG
>NZ_PVNK01000227.1 GCF_002994615.1 Enhygromyxa salina
CCCCTTCCCCCTCAGGCTCGCCCTCGCCCTCGCCCTCGCCCGCATCGTCGGACACCGGCGCCGTCGTCGGCGAGGCGGCGTCTGGCGGCGCGAAGGCCAGCGTGAGGACGATCGCCGCAGCGAGCATCGCTCACTCATAGCACGGGCGAGGTGGCGTCGTTTGGATCCGCAGGGGCGCTCAGGCCCCCGCGCAGCGGGCTGCCCTCGGCCGCCAGGGCCCAGCTCATGTGCTCGCTGCGGTGGGCGATGGCGAGCGCGCCGCCAGGACCGATCGCGATGAAGCCGACGGCGGCCTCGGACTCGCCATGGATCTCGTCACACAGCTGCTGCGCGGCCACCTGCAGCCCCGTCTGATGATCGGCGGCTCGGCGCAACAGCTCGTGGCAGCCCACGCGGCTCATGATCGCCTCGCCGACGCCGGTGCCCAGCGCGGCCCCCAGCGTCGCGTCGGCATAGAAGCCGCAACCGATCAGCGGCGTGTCGCCGACCCGACCGGGCAGCTTGAGCAAGACCCCGCCGGTCGACCCCAGCGCGCACAGGTGCCCGCGGCGATCCATCACGATCGCCCCGACCGTGTCGGCCCGGTTGTCGGCGACCAGCTCGCCCGCGCGCGCGCTGGCGTAGCGGGCCTGGGCCTTCGCGGTCCAGACCCGCTCGCGGCCGAAGCGACCGACGCCGACGGACTCGGCGAAGCCCCGGGCGCCGTCGCCGACCAGCAGCCCGTGCTCGCTGCGCTCCATCACGGCCCGGGCGAGCTCGGAGGCGTCGGCGATCTCGCGGACCGCCGCGACCGCCCCGCTGGCGCGGTCGCGTGAGCGCATGATGCCCGCGTCGGCCTCGAACTCGCCGCTCGCGTTCATGCAGGCGCCCCGCCCCGCGTTGAAGGTTGGATCGTCCTCGAGCACGCGGACCGCGGTGATCGCCGCGTCGACGCAGGCGTCCTCGCGCTCGCCGAGCTCGACGAGACGGGCGAGGCCGCGGGTCGCGGCAGCGCGCGCGCCTGCGACGGCCGCCTCACGCAGGTCGGCGGCGATCGTCCCGGCGCCACCGTGAACAAAGACCAGGCCGGGGCTCATCGCCGGGCCCTCGACCCCCGCTTGGGGGCCGCCTCGTGGACCGTCTCGTGGGCCGTGAGGAGCCGGGGCGCGTAGGGCCGGGGCGGGTCGGCGACGTGCAAGGTTCGAAGCACGCGCTGCTCGAGCCGATGCATGCGCCGACCCTCGTGGCGATCGCCGTGATCGTGTCCGAGCAGGTGCACGAGGCCGTGGACCACGAGCACGGTGGCCTCGTTCAGGCGGGCCACGCTCGACGCCGCGCCGGCCTGACGCTCGACCGCGTCCCAGTCGATCACGATGTCGCCGAGCGACCCGGGGAGCCCGGGCGCCTGGGGGGCCCCGGCCGCCGCGGGCGTGAACGAGAGGACGTCCGTCGGGCCCGGCTCGTCCATGTACGCGAGGTGGAGCTCGGCCATCTCCTCGTCCTCGACGATGCGCAGGCCCAGCGAGCGCAGGGCGGCGGCGTCGAGCCCCAGGCACTGGCCTGCGCGGCGGGTCCGGCGTGAGAGCAGCGCGACCACACGCGGCGCGACGCGCCCGCGCAGCTGCGGCGAAACGAAGAAGTACGGGGTCGGAAGCAAGGGCATGGATCAGGGCCGGGCGAGCTCGATCTTCTCGTAGACCCGCCCGCCCACAAAGGCCTCGAACAAGTCCCGGTCGAGCTTGCCGCCGGCGACCTCGGCCTCGAGGATGGCGAGGGCGCGCTCGATGGGCACGGCCCGTTTGTAGGGCCGATCGGCGGCCGTGAGCGCGTCGAAGATGTCGGCGATCGTCATCATCCGGGTCTGGATTGGGATCTCTTCGGCGGTGATGCCGTTGGGGTAGCCGGTGCCGTCGAGGTACTCGTGGTGTTTGCCGGCGATGTCGGGCACGCGCATGAGCTTGCGGCCCCAGGGGATCTGCTCGAGGAAGTGGAAGGTGTGGACGACGTGGCTCTGGATCTCCTTGCGCTCGGCCTCGGTCAGGCTTCCGCGCGAGATCAGCAGCGACTCGACGTCGCCGGGCTCGAGCAGGCGAATCTCCCGGGCGTCCCCGTCGGCGAAGGAGCGGCGCTCGAGCGCCCGGATCCCGGCCGAGCAGTCCTCGGTCAAGATTGAGGGCTCGTTGGCGGCCTCGACGAGGGCCTGGAGCTCGTCAATGTCGGTCAGGATCTCGGCGAGCCGAGCCTGAAACTCGGCGTCGGTCTCGGCCTCGCGCCCCGGACCGCCGCGGAGGCGGCTCTGGAGCAGGTGCAGGCGCATGGCCGTGCGCATGTGATCGAAGCGGCTCATGACCCGGGCGCGCTGGCCCGGGTAGAGCTTCTTGGCCTTGATGAGCACGTCTTCGCGGACGCCGACCTTGCCGAAGTCGTGGAGCAGCGCGGCGTACTCGAGCTCGCGCAGCGACTCACGATCAAACCAGACCTGCGCCAGCGGGCCGTCGTCGGCCCGGTCGACGACCTCGGCGAGCCCGATCGTCAGGGCCGCGACGCGCTCGCTGTGGCCGCTGGTGGTCGGGTCGCGCTGCTCGATCGCCTTGACGCTGGCGCGGACGAAGCCCTCGAACAGGGCCTCGATCTCCTCGTAGAGCCGCGCGTTCTCCAGCGCGACCGCGCCCTGGGCTGCGAGCGCTCGGCACAGGCGCTCGGCGTCGGCGTCGAAGGGGACGACCCGTCGGTTGAAGTCCTCGTCGCTTCGCAGCGGGCGTGTGTCGTGGGGGTTCACGCGGGCGTTGATCAGCTGGATCGCCCCGAGCGCGTCGCCGTCGGGGGGCAGCATCGGGACCGTGAGCATCGAGCGGGTCTGGTAGCCGAGGCGCTCGTCGAAGCTCCGGTCGTGGGGGAAGCTGCGTCCGTTGCAGCTGCGATCCTCGATGTCTTCGCCGTAGCAGTCTCGCAAGGTGATCGGCTCACCCCCGAGCACGCACGCGCCGACGACCGAGCCCTCGTTGATCGCAACCACGAACTCGTCGAAGCGCGCGTCGGGCAGCGACGCGTTCTCGGCGAAGCGAAAGCGCAGCTTGGACGGCCTGGCCGCGCGCGCCGAATTTTCGCTGTCGCCTTCTTCTCGGCTCGGGGCCTCGACCACGTAGATCGAGCCGGCGTCGGCCCCGGTGATGCGTCGGGCCTCGCCGAGGATCAGCTCGAGCAGCACGCTCGGGTCGCGCTCGGCGACGAGCGCGGCTCCGACGTCGAGCAGCTTGTCGACCAGCTCGGCCCGTCGTCGCTGCCGCGCGGCGCCGATCCCCGCACGGATCGCGTGGTCGACGACG
Source organism: Enhygromyxa salina (assembly GCF_002994615.1). Classification (GTDB taxonomy): domain Bacteria; phylum Myxococcota_A; class Polyangia; order Nannocystales; family Nannocystaceae; genus Plesiocystis; species Plesiocystis salina_A. The sequence continues at coordinate 3,306 of NZ_PVNK01000227.1, forward strand.
ACCGCGGTGGCGGGGAGCGGCAGGAGCTGGACACGGTCGCCGCGGACGCGGCGGAGGGCCTCCGCGAGCGCATCTCCGGCCCCGACGATGAGGGCGATGTCGAAGCCGCTCGGGAGCTCGGCGCCCGGACTCAGGACCGCGAGCTCGGCGCCGCGCTGATGGATCCGGACGCTGCCGGGCCCGATGCGTTCGATCTGGATCGCCTCGAAGTTCCCCTCGATGCGGTCGAGCACTCCGGCGAAATCGCCGATCGGCGCGGTGGCTGGCGCGTCCATCAGATGCTCGATTATAGCTGCGCTGGCGGTCGCGCCGGTCGGGACCGCAGGTGTGCGCGAGGTTGGCCTGGTGATGTCATTCGAGTGTTCCGGATCGTATCTTGGCCGGGTGGGGATCGCGGGCTCAGCGGCGTCGGCGGCGACGGCCCCGTTCGCGCAGGCGGCCTGTACGCCCCCCGGAGCCGTCGTCCGCGAAGGGTGGCGGCAACAGCGGCTCATGAAAACCCGTGCGGCTGGCCTGCTGGAGTTCGACCTCGGATAGCACGATCGCGGGCGCCGCCCCACCGACCGGCACCGAGCCGCTCTCTGCGTAGCAGTGTCCGTGGTCGACCCCCGGCTCGCCACCGAACGAGACGATCCGTTGCAGCGCCGACAGCGGCGTGCCGATCAGCTCCAGATCGCGGACACGCCGCCGCGCGCCCGTTTCCACGTCGAGGAGCTCGACATGGGCGAGCTCACCCTTGAACACTTGAAAATCGTAGCTGTCGGTCGCGGTCTCGCCCGCGCGCACGCGGTGGATGAGCGCGGCGTGGCGGCGGCCCGAGGCGCGCGCGAGCTCGATGAGCTCACGCTCGAGCGCCGCCTGATCCTGGTCGTGGCTGGCTTCGCTCTCGACGATCAGGTTGCCCATCCGCGCCATCGGTCGCTCGACTCCGGCGCTGCGTCCGTGCCCGTTGGAGCGCTCGGGCTTCGGCGGTTCCCCCCCGCGACCGGGGCTGCTCTGATCGGGCAGCGGCGTGCGGTTGCGGAGGAAGCCGACGAGGAGCCCGTCGCGGACGAGCTCGGCGCGCTGGGCCGGCACGCCCTCGTCGTCGATCCGATAGCTGCCCCACAGCGAGTGTCCGCGGTGCTCGGTGAGCGTCGGATCGTCGAACACGTGGAGTCCGGGGGGCAAGATCCGCTCGCCCAGCATCCGCGCGAAGGTTCGGGTCTCGCCTCGGGCCCCGAGCCGGTTGCCCTCGACGCGGTGGCCGAGGGCCTCGTGGAACATGGTGCTCGCGGCCTGGCCCGAGAGCAGCGCGGGGCCGATGAACGAGCCCGGGCTGTCGGCCTCGCGCAGCTCGTGGAGCTCGGCGACGACCTCGTCGAAGAGCCTGGCCATGGCCGCGGCGTCGAGCATCTCGTCGAGCGTGCGGGCGGGCCAGGCACGCGCGGCCTCGACGTAGACGCCGTCGTCGGTCAGCACGAAGCCGCGGACCTCGAACTCGAGCCACAGGTCCGAGGTCCGCACGAGGCTGCCCTCGGTGTCGACGAGCCAGCGATGGATCCGCTCGCCGCGGATCGACAAGGTGGGATCGTGGATCTCGGGGTGGTCGAGCAGCCTCCGCGACAGCTCGACGAGCTCCTGCGACCAGCGTTCGATCGGCAGCGGGCTGTCGTCGAGGGCCTCGAGGTGGCGCGTGGCCTGCTCGCGGGTGAAGCTCGCGACCTCGTCGCGGAGGTACTCGGCGACCATGGCCTTGCGGTGGTCGTAGTAGTCCTCGAGCGCCTCGTCGAACTTCATCTGCGTCAGCTTCCACAGCGCGCAGCGCAGGGCCATCGGCTCGAGGTCGTCGGGCGCGAGCAGCCAGTCGGCGCTCTCGCGCTCGGACTGATCGCCGTCGAGGCCACCATCGAACACGTTGTCGAATTCGTGAGACCCGACCCGGACCTCGACCTCCAACCTGCCCCGAAGCTTGTCCCGGCGCCGCAGCAGCGAGCCGTGGGCGGCCTCAATCAGCAGCTCGCGCTCACGACGAAGGGCGTAGCGAAGGTAGTAAGGCCGGGGATTGCCCGGGACCCGCAGGCCCTGCTGCGAGCGACGAAGCTCGGCCGTCATGGCGGCGAGCAAGGGATCGGTGGCGGCTGCGCTTTGTTCGGCTCCGTGCATGGCGCTGGATCACCCGTCGCGGCCGCGCTCACGCGCCTGGCCGTGTTGCTGGGCCCGCCGCTCTTCGCGTCGCTCGGCGCGCTCGCGGGTGTCTTGCTCGTAGGCGCGGACGATGTCCTGGACGAGCGGGTGACGCATCACGTCGTTGCCCGTGAACTTGCAGACCGAGACCGACGGAACGCCCGAGAGCACGCGGATCGCATGGTTGAGGCCGCTGCGCTCGCGGCCGTCGAGGTCGCGCTGCGAGGGATCGCCCGTGACCACCGTCCAGGTCCCGATTCCGATCCGCGTGAGCAGCATCTTCATCTGCTCGCGGGTCGTGTTCTGAGCCTCGTCGAGGATCACGAAGGCGTCGTTGAGGGTCCGGCCACGCATGTAGGCGAGCGGCGCGATCTCGATCACCCCCTGCTCCATCATGCGCTGGACCTTGGGGCCGTCGAGCATGTCGTAGAGGCCGTCGTAGAGCGGTCGCATGTAGGGGCTGACCTTCTCTTCGAGGGTGCCCGGCAAGAACCCGAGGTTCTCGCCGGCCTCGACCGCCGGGCGGCTGAGGATGATGCGGCGGACCTGCTTGTCTTGCAGCCGGCGCACGGCCATGGCGACGGCCAAGAAGGTCTTGCCCGTGCCCGCGGGGCCGACCCCGAACACCAGGTTGTTGCGCCGCATCGAGTCGACGTAGTGCTTCTGGGCCAGGCTGCGCGGCGAGATTGCTTTGCCGCTGCTCTTGGTGATGATCACGTCATCGTAGACAGCGGTGAGCTCGGCCTCGGGATCCTTGCTGAGGATCTCGATGCCGCGGGCGACGTCGGTCGGGAGCATCGGCCGGCCCGTGCGCGCGAGGCCGAACATCTGCTTGAGCAGGCGCTCGACGAGGTCGAGGCCCTCGGCCTCTCCGTTGAGCGTGACCTCGGTGCCGCGCACGTGTAGCGCGACCCCCGTCGAGCGCTCGAGCTCGGCGACGGTCCGCTTGGACTCGGACGGCGAGCCGAGCACGAGCTGGAGGGCGCGCTGATCGTTAAACACCAATTTGCGGGTCTCAGAGCTCACGACATGGTCCTCGGTGGCGATCACCACGAACCCACGGCGCTGCGGCGCCGACGGCGATCACGACTGGATTGAGTCCAGGAAACGATAACAACACTCGCGCGGACGGCCCGCGACACCACCGCTTCAGACACGCTCGCAAGCGAAGGCACCTGTGAGCGCGGGGGCTCGGTAGTCGTGGTACTGCACGAGGGTCGAGAAGCTACCACGCCCCGGCCAGTGGTCAACGTGAGCGGCGCCGACGGCACCAGACCCCAACCCCCAGGCCCCAGCAGCCAGACCGATCCGATCGTGAACGAGAAGCGAGACCTGCCCGTGACCTACGACCCCGCCGAGGTCATCGACCATCGCCCCCACGGACTCCGCGACGGGCTCGACGGCATCCGCGACCTCATGGACCGGCTGCTCGGAGCGCAGGGCTGCCCGTGGGACCGCGCCCAGACCCTCGACAGCCTCCGCCCCTACCTGATCGAAGAGGCTCACGAGGTGCTCGAGACCCTCGACGCGGACGACCCCGACGAGCACCGCCGCGAGCTCGGGGATCTGCTGTTTCAGATCGTGTTTCATGCGGCGATCCGCGAGCGCGAGGACCACTTCGACCTCGACGGCGTGATCGAGGCGATCCGCAGCAAGATGATCCGCCGTCACCCCCACGTGTTTGGCCCCGACGGCGCCGCGCCGCGCGAGACCCCGGAGGAGGTCGAGGCCAGGTGGGCGCAGATCAAGGAGGCCGAACGCCAGGCTCGAGGGCGGGCCAGCGCCGAGGCGGACGCGGCGATCCCCAACCCCCTCGCCGGTGTCCCCAAGGCCCTGTCATCCCTCCAGCGAGCCTGGCGTCTGCAGAACAAGGCCGCGGCCGTGGGCTTCGACTGGCCCGACGTCGAGGGCCCGCTGAGCAAGTCTCGAGAAGAGTGGGCCGAGCTCGAAGAGGCGATCGAGGCGGGCGACGCCGCGGCGATCGAAGAAGAATTTGGGGATCTCGTGTTCGTGCTCGTCCGGCTCGGGACCAAGCTCGGGCTCGAGGCCGAGACCGCGCTGCGCAAGGCCAACCTCAAGTTCGAGCGACGCTTCGGCCACGTGATGCGGCGCTGTCACGAGCAAGGCATTGATCCGACGACCGCTGGCCTCGAGCGTCTCGACGGCTTCTGGGACGAGGCCAAGGCGATCGAGCGGAAGTGATCTCCTGGCTAGGCTCCTCGCCAGGCGACCGCGAGCCACGACAGCCAGGTCGCTCACTTCGAGCTCGAGCGTTGCAACCTACAGCTTGGGTCCTCGTTGTTCGAGGGTGGACGTCGACGAAAGCGGCCGAAAAAGGGTCGCCGAGCGTCACTCCACCCCGGATGTCGGGGACCGAGTGCCTCGGCGCATCACCCGCGGCTCGATTTTGTCGACGCGACGGCATGGCCTCCCGCTTGCAGAGAACGAACCCAACCCAACCCGAGCCAACCGAAGTCAACTCAGCCCAGCACGACGTCGAGCGACCCGAGGCCCGACGAGAAAGACGAAGAAGCGATGGTGGTCCCCAACAGCCCGGTACTTCAGCACAGCTACCGCCACCTCGGAGACGGCCACACCAGCGCGGCGCGCCACCTCAGCGTCGCCGCCGATGCCCTCAACATGGCGCTGCTGACCCTCGATGGCTCCCCCGATGACGGTCGAGGCGCCAAGCTGGGCCGAGCCGCCACCGCCCGACACTTCCTCGCCGAGGCCGCGCTCGGCCTCGCCCGCGCTCGGGTCCACGTCCCTGGCATTCGCACCTACGCCGTCAACGTCGTGACCGCGAGCGAGCCGGACGTCGACCGCGAGCTCGCCCGACTCCACGAGCTGACGACCAAGCTGCTGTGGCGCAACCACACGGTGTTGCCGGGGCGCAAGAAGGCCCAGCCGCTCGCGCCCGAAGACGAGGCGCAGCTGGCCGCGGTCGTGCGAGATCTCGCTACCCATGCGCGGATCGATCGGGCGATGCGTCACAAGTGGCTGGTCGCGGCGGCGGTGTTTGGCTTCCTCGCCCCGGTCCTTGGCGTCGCGCTGTACCTGCTGGCAGCCGCGAGCGGGACCTTCGCCGCCGTCGAGCTGGCCCGCGGGGCGGCGCCACCGGTGCTGCCCGCCGGTTGAGCGCCGGCGCCCGCCTCGGGTTGGCCCCTCAGGACGGCAAGAAGGGCGAGGGGTCCGTGGACGAGTCGTCGCTGTCGCCCGGATCTTGGCTGGTCGGCGGCGGCGTGGGAGCGGGCGGGGTCCCGCCTTGGGTGCCCTGGTCCTGGTCCTGGGTGTCCGAGAACTCGAGGACCAGGACCTGGTAACCGTGGGCGCCGGCCTCGAAGCGCCAGCTCGGGGTCGCCTCCCAGCGCAGCTCGAGGACCGCGAGCACGTCCTTGCCCGTGCGGCTGACCTTGACCTCGTTGACCGGGGTCTTGAAGAATTTGGTGATCAGCTTGCGCCGGTTGTTGCGGATCTTGACCGAGGTCCGCGGGAGCTTGACGAAGACCCGCGTACCCTCGACGGAGATCTCGGGCTCGACCGAGGTGCTGAGCTGAAAGAACACGCGCGAGCTGCTCTCGCCGCGCTCGAAGCCCGTCCAGGTCAGGACCGCCGACGCGCCGCCGATCTCCTTCGGGGCAAAGGGCGGGGAGTTGCCGCCCGCGATCGAGACCCCCTGGTAGTAGCCGATCGGGTTGACCGTGAAGAAGGGATCGTCGTCGGCCTGGCGCACGTAGTTGGGGCCCCGGGTGCCGCCGCGGCTGTAGGTCCAGTTGGTCGTCAGGTCGGTGTCCGCCGTGCGCTGATCGACGACCAGGGGATCGGCGGGGGTCGTCTCGATCCGCGAGCTGCTCGGGGGCGGCGGCGCCGAGCTGGCGCGCTCGTCCCCGGCGTCGCTCGGAGGCGGCGGCGGCGGGCCGGCCCACGCCGAGCCGGCGACCAGGAGCAGGGCCACGGTTCCAGGAGTCACCACGAGGCGTCGACGGCCCATGAGCGTGATCCTAGCCAGCACTGGCCCTAAATTCCAAGCAATCGGCGGGATCACTCGCCGCCCTCACCACCCAGGCGTTCAGGAGGCGGCGCCGCCGGGTGGACGCGGCGGGCGATGGGATCGCTGCGCTCGGGGCCGTCGACCTCCGGCGATCCCTCGCCAAAGGCCGCGCGCAGGGCCCCTACGAGATAGTGTGAACCACACACGACAACGCTCGCGGCCCCGGCCAGGAGCTCCTTCAGCGCGCGGAGCAGCTCGGGGTCGCGCGGCCCGGCGAAGCGCCGCTCACCGGGGGCGGCCACACCCTCGAGGTCGAACGCCCCCTGCTCGGCCGGGACGACCAGCCACAGCGGGGCGTGTTCGCGCATCCGCGCGGCCATGGCCGGGGCTGGCTTGTCGGCCATGGCGCCAAACACGATCGCGCGCGGCTCAATCTTCAGCTGGCGCAGCGCCGCGCCGAGGGCCTCGACGCCGTCGAGGTTGTGCGCGACGTCGAGCCACAGCGATCCGGCGCCGACGGCGAGGCGCTCGAGTCGGCCGGGCCAGGACACGCCGTCGAGGCTCGCGGCCGAGGCCCGCGGATCGAGCTCGCGCAGGATCGCCAGCGCGAGGGCGCCGTTGTGGCGCTGGTGGGGGCCGAGCAGCCCGCGCGGACCGGCGGCGAGGGGGGCGACGAACTCGAGCCGGGCGCCTCGCTCGCGCGCGCGGGTCTCGATCACCGCGGCGGCTTCGGTCGCCTGTTGGACGCTGAAAACCGGCACCCCCGCGCGGATCACCGCGGCTTTCTCCGCCGCGATCGCCTCGAGCGTGTCGCCGAGATAGTCCTGGTGATCGAGGGCGACGCGGGCGATCGCGATCGCTCGCGGGCTCACGGCGGTGGTCGCGTCGAGGCGCCCCCCGAGCCCGGCCTCGAGCACGACCACGCGACAGCCTGCGTCGACGAAGCAGCTCAGCGCGACCGCGGTCAGGACCTCGAAGAAGCTCAGCGAGACCCCCGCGAGTCGCTCGGCGGCCGTGACCTTGGTGACCCCGACTCGGATCGCTTCGTCGGCGAGGGGCTGACCGTCGATGCGCACGCGCTCACCGATCCGCTCGAGGTGCGGACTCGTGAACAGGCCGATCGGCCCGTGGCCCCCGAGCGTGGCGAGGCCATGGGCGATCAGCGCCGCGGTCGAGCCCTTGCCGTTGGTCCCGACGATCTGGACGACGTCAAAGGGCGGCCGCTGGCGCAGGCCTGGCAGCAGCGCGTCGAGGACCAGCTCCATCGACGCGGTCCCGAGCCGCACACCGATCGTCCGGCGGGCGAACAGCTCTGCGCGCCAATCCTGAACCATGATCGACCGGAGGCTCAGCCGGGCGCGGCGCCGTTCTCACGGAGGACCACGCCCTCGCTCATCGTCTGGTTGGCCCGCGGGATGTCCTCGCCGAAGCCCATCAGGCGCAGCAGCAGGCCGATCTGGTCGCGCATCTCGAGTCGGCTGACGATGCGGTCGACCATGCCGTGCTCGAGCAAAAATTCGCTGGTCTGGAACCCTTCGGGCAGCTCCTGGCCGATCGTCTGCTGGATGACCCGCGGGCCGGCGAAGCCGATCAGCGCCCGGGGCTCGGCCAGGATCAGATCGCCGAGGAAGGCGAAGCTGGCCGCGACCCCCCCGGTGGTCGGGTGCAGCAACACCGAAATGTAGGGCAGCCCGGCCTCGCGCAGCTTGGCTCGCGCGGCCGAGGTCTTGGCCATCTGCATGAGCGACAAGATCCCCTCTTGCATGCGCGCCCCGCCGGAGGCGGAGTAGACGATCGCGGGGATCTGGCGGTCGAGGGCGCGCTCGAACACGCGCGTGACCTTCTCGCCGACGACCGAGCCCATCGATCCGCCCATGAACTCGAAGGCGAAGAAGCCCAGCGAGGTCTCGATCCCGTCGACGCGCCCGATCCCGCCCACGAACGCGTCGTTGCGGCCGCTCTTCTTCGTCGCCGCGACGATGCGGTCGCGGTAGCGCTTGGAGTCGGTGAACTCGAGCGGGTCACCGGAGCACAGCTCCGCGTCGTGCTCGACCCACGAGTCCGGGTCGACGGTCGCCTCGATCCGCTCGCGGGTCGGCATCACGTGGTGGTGACCGCAGACGGGACACACGCGCAGGTTCTGGACCAGCTCCTCGGTGTAGGTAATTTCTCCACAGGAGTCGCACTTGGTCCACAGACCAGCCGGGACGGACACTTTGCCGCCGGGTTCGGGTCGCTCGAGTGCGTCTTTCTTGCGTCGCCACCAGGCCATGGTCTGTAATTTCCGTCCGCGGCATCGCGGCCGGGGTATCATCCCCTCGCCACCCCTTGCTGGCAAGGCGTGCACAGCTTCGCACTGCGCATCGGCGAGACGTTCAGAAGTTGTCTGCTCTCAACCCTTCGACCCCGCCCCGGGAAAACGCCCCTGCCTGCGGGAGGAGGGTTCGTGAGTATCGCCAGTAAGCGCTCCGACGGATCTGGTGGGGACCTCGGCGGGTTCACGGCCGGACCCTGGCAGTCTGTGTCGTCCTCAGAGGGCGGGCTCGCGGGTGACGCGTCGTTGGCGACCCTGCCCCAGGGGGCCCTGGCCTCGGTTGCCCGGGCGCTGCAGCAGATCCTCGAGCGCTACAGCGGCAGCGTGATGCGTCGGGTCGTCGGCGCGGCCGACGAGTACGGGATCGACGGGCTCTACGTCGCCTTTCTCGTCATGCGTGAGCGAACCGCGTGGCCGGCGATGCGCAGCGAAGACCGTCACGCACTCGAGCTGGCTGCGCGCCTGATGTCGGGCTTTGCGATGCTGCCGAGCTCCACCTACATGCAGGTGCCTCCGGCCGAGGTCAACGTCCTCGTCGATCGGATCATGACCTCGGTCGCCCACTGGGTCCGCCAGCGCCTGATCTCGGACCTCAAGCGCGAGTACATGGCCCTGCTCGAGGAGTACGCCGAGCGCCTGCGCCCGCTGCTCGAACGCCAGCGCCCCGGCGCGGTCAACGATCCCCTCGCCGACCGCCCCGCGATCACGATCGCGCTCATGGAGACCTTCGAGTCCTGGCTCGCGACCGACCGCAGCCTGAAGTCGAGCCGAGCCATGCTGGCCCTGCTCGAAGACCTGTTCGGCTGACTCCGGCCAGGGCTGCGCCGACGAGGCGATTGCTGTTCTGGCCCTCGCTTGGTAAGGCGGCAAAGTGAGCGGGGGCAAGCCACTGACCTACGCGGGCGCGGGCGTCGACATCGAGGCCGGCAACGAGGCCGTCCGCCGGATCAAGGCCCTGGTCGAGACCACGCGCCGGCCCGAGCAGCTCGACGGCCTCGGCGGCTTCGCGGGGCTGATGGGGCTGCCCGCGGGCCTGCGCGAGCCGGTGCTCGTCTCGTGCACCGACGGCGTGGGGACCAAGCTCTTGGTTGCGATCGCCCTCGACCGCCACGACAGCGTCGGCATCGACCTGGTCGCGATGAACGTCAACGACCTGCTGTGCACCGGGGCTCAACCCCTGTTCTTGCTCGACTACATCGCGACCGGTCGGCTCGAGCCCGGCAAGATCGAGCAGCTCGTCGCGGGCGTCGTGGCTGGCTGCCGCCAGGCGGGCTGCGCCCTGCTCGGAGGCGAGACGGCCGAGCTGCCGGGGATGTACGCCGACGGCCACTACGATCTCGCGGCGACGGCCGTGGGCGTGGTCGAGCGCGACGAGATCTGGGGCCCCCACCGCGCGGAGGCGGGCGACGCGGTCCTGGCCCTCCCGAGCTCGGGCCTGCACAGCAACGGCTACTCGCTCGCGCGCAAGGCGTTGTTGTCGCCCGAACACGGGGGGCTCGACCTCGGCGATCCCCTGCCCGGCGCCGGGCCCGACGACCCCCGCAGCGTGGGCGACGCGCTGCTCGAGCCGACCCGCATCTACGAGCCCGCCTTCGCGGCCCTGCGCGCGCTCGACGGGGCGCCGGTCCACGCCGCCGCGCACATCACTGGCGGGGGCCTGATCGAGAACCCGCCCCGCGCGCTGCGCGATGAGCTGGCGATGGAGATCGACCTGAGCGCGGTCGCGCAGCCCGCGGTCCTCCGCGCGGTCGCGGCCTGCGGCGTCGCCCGCGACGAGCTGCTGCGGACCTTCAATTGCGGCATCGGCATGCTCCTGCTCGTCGATCCAGCCCGAGCAGATGACGCGCTCGCCGCCTGCGACGCGGCCGGACAGCCCGCGACCCCGGTCGGACGCGTGGTCCCGCGCTCGCCGGGCGCCGCTGGGGTACACATCAACGGCCTCGACTGAACTCCCCGGGCGCAGGCCCGACCCCTCTCGCGTCATACTTGGGCTCTCTTGGCCAGCGCGACGACCAACCACTACGACCTCATCGTGCTCGGCACCGACTTCGCCGGGCTGGTCGCCGCTGCGCTCGCCGCCCGCCGTGGCAAGCGCGTGCTGGTGATCCCGCACGGCGCGATCGATGGCCGCTACCGCCTCGGGCGGCGGGGCTTCGCGCTCGACACGGCGCCGCTGGTGCACCTGGGCTGCCCGGCCGTTCGCCGGGTGTTCGAGGAGCTCGGCCTGTGGACACAGATCCGCCGCGAGCACCGCCCGCTCGACGAGCTGCTCCACTACGCCCTGCCCGACCACCGCCTCGACGCCGAGCCCAACGCCGACAGCTGGGCGCGCGAGGTCAAGCGCGAGTGGCCCGACGATCCCGTCGCCGAGGCCTGGGACCACCGACGCCAGTGGAGCGAGGCGACCGACGAGCTCCTCGACGAGCTCCTCGGCTCCGACAACGCGCTGGTCGCCGACGGCTTCTGGGGCCGACGCTTCCTCGCCCGGGTGTCCAACCAGCTGCCCGCCGCGGACTTCGACGAGCTCGGGCCCCTCGCCGCGAACCACCCGCTGCGGGCCCAGGCCCGCGCGCTCGAACCGTGGTTGCAGCACCTCGTGCCCACCCAGCTCGGCAAGGCCGCGAGCCTGCGGATCTCGAGGCTGTGGGAGCGCGGCCCCAACGATCGCAGCGGCGGCGCGGCCGGGCTGCGCGAGCAGCTGCTCCAACGGCTCGAGCTCAAGTCCGGCGAGGTCAAGCCCAACCTCCGGATCGCCGAGATCCTGCTCAAGCGCGGGCGCGTGACCGGGGTCAGCCTGCTCGGCAAGCGCGATCGCTACGGCTGCGACCACATGTTGATCGCGACCGACCCGCGCAGCCTGCTCGACGGCCCGCTGATCCCGGAGTCGCTGCCCAAGCCGCTGCAGGTCAGCCTCGCCAACATCGAGACGGCCGCGCAGCGCTACGTGCTCCACCTCGACATCGACGAGCGCGGGATCGGACCGGGCCTCGAGGGTCTGGTCGTGAGCGTGCCCGAGGGCGCGGCGGCGAGCAGGCGTGACGGCGTGGGCTCGAGCTACCTGCGGGTCGGGCCCGGGCCGGCCGAGGGCTTGCGCAGCGTGTCGATCCTGCGCGTGCTCGGGCCAGACGAGTCGACGGACGAGGTCCGCGAGCGGATCCTCGACGAGCTCGAGACCCGCGGCGTGCTGCCCTTCGCGCGGCCGTGGCTGCGTCTGATCCACTCGCCTCACGATGGCCGCGAGGCCTGCGACGGCGCGGGGCGGCGGGTCGAGGTCCTCGGCGCGGACACGGCCCTGCGCGTGCCCATGCGCCCTCTGTATCGTCTGCGCGGCGGGGAGCCGAGCCTCGGCGTCGGGCTGCTGCCGCACTCGTCGGGCATCAAGAACCTCTACTTCGCGTCACGGATGACCTACCCCGGGCTCGGGCTCGAGGGCGAGTTCGCGGCGGGCTGGGCTGCGGCGGGGGCCGTCGCCGCGGCCGGGCGCGCGGGGCTCGGGCGGAACCTGTTCTTGGGCCGTGGATGAGCGCGTCAGCGGCGGCCGCCGAGGGCGACGGTCGCCGTCTGGTTGCGATCGCTGCGGCCGGGGTCGTCGCCGAGCGGCGCGCTCTGGACCGTGACGGTGATCGAGCCGGCTCGGAGCTCGGCCCCGGGCTTGGCGTGGGCGCGTCGAACGATCGCGAGGCCCTGCTTCGCTGCGGGGCTGGTCAGCTGGCCGACCTCGCGCTCGTCGAAGGTCAGGGCGATCGGGGCGAGGCCCTCGGGTCGAGCCGACAGGCTGACCCGGACCATCACGCGGTTGACCTGGCCGCGGTTGTGGATGCGCGACAAGGGCTCCTGGCCGAGGTAGCAGCCCTTGTCGTAGGACACCGCGTCGACGAAGCCGACCTCGGGCGGGAAGCGATCGGGGCCGAGCTCGAAGCCCCAGGCCGGACGCGCGTGGCTGACGCGGGCGGCCGTGAAGCGCTCATGGTCTGCGGGCTCACCGAGCCCCGCGAGCGCGGCGAGGCCGGCCGTGGGCCCGACGAGCAGGACCCCGGGCAGCGGGTGGCCTGTGTCAAAGGCCCGGACCCCCTCGGGCAGGGCACCGAGCTCGGCGACCGTGAGCGCGGCTTCGTCGTCGCGCCAGGCGATCGCGCAGGCGTGCTCGGTGAGGGTCTCGAGCTCGACGTCGTCCATGATGATGTGGCCATCGAGCTTGGCGACGACCTCCTCAGCGATCTCGGCGGGCAGCACCAGCCACGGCTCCTGCTCGTCGATCGCCAGGACCCAGACCTCGCTGACGATCTTGCCCTTGACGGTCAGCAGCGCCGCTGGGGTCGAGGTCCCGGGCGTGAGCCGTCCGACGTCCGCCGTCAGCAAGCCCTGGAGAAAACGCAGCGCGTCGTCGCCGGTCACCCGGACCACCGTCCGGGCCTGCGACGGGAGCTTGGCGAGCAGCGCGTGGCGGATCGTGGCATTCACGGCTCTACAATGGCAAGCGCGGCCGCGGCTCGCAACGCCGCGCGGCGGGGCACGTGGCCAGGCCCGCTTGCCTGGCTCGGGGCCGCAGTGTAGGGCTTGACGGATGGCATCGCCCCGCGAGCGCGTCACCGCCCACGGCCGGCCTCGGCTCGCGCTCGCTTGCCTGGCGCTGCTGTCGAGCCTCGCTCCGGGTCTGGCGAGCGCCGCACCGCCCTCCCCTTCGCCCGAGGGTCCGACGCCGCCAGCACCGATCCTCGCCGAGTCCGAGGATGAGGATGGGGCCGATCCGAGCGGCCCCGCGCTGCCCGAGGCCCGGACCGGCCACGCCGCGCCCCTGGTCTTCAGCGGATCGCCGGGCGCCCAGGGGGCGCTGCTCGGGGCCGAGGATCCCGTCCGCGCCCTGTTCGAGATGCCCCCCGCGACCCGCGACGACGCCTACGGCCCCCGCCCCGCGGGGGTCCCGGGCCTGAGCCGCGAGCAGATCGTCCGCTACGGCCTCGACAACCCCTACGTGCGCGCCGCCGACGAGAACATCGCGGCCATGCGCTCGCTGCTGCAGATGGCCAAGTTCGCCTGGGTCCCGGTCGTGCGCGCGTCGGCGGTCCTGACCCCGGGCGCAGCGATCCAGTGCGACGACGTCTCGCTCCAGGGCGAGGACGGGCCCTTCTCCTTCCAGTATTGCCGGGCGGCCGGCGATCCGGCCACGGGCACGGGCACCGACGGGGGCGCACCGACCGACCTCCAGACGATCGGCGGCTACTTCGATCGCATCGCCGAGGCCGGCATCTCGCTGAGGCTCAGCGCCGAATTCGTCGCCCCGATCACGACCTTCGGCAAGATCGTCAACGCCAAGCGCCTCGCCAAGGTCGGGGTCGAGCTCGCCGAGCTCCAGCACCTCGCGACGCAGCACGAGACGATCTTGCGGGTCTACGAGGCCCACGCGGCGCTGCTGCTCGCGCGTGAGAGCGTGGCGATCCTGGCCGAGGCCTACAAGATCGTTCAGGCCGAGCGCGCCAAGATCGAGCTCGAGCTCGGGCTCGGACCCGACGGACAGCCGGCCTTCGACGCGGACCCGGACTCGCTCAACCTCGACCGCGATCCCGACGATCTGGTCCGGCTCGAGGTCGGCGAGCTCGAGCTCGCCGGGCGCATGCGTGAGGCCCGGCTGATCGAGGCCAAGGCCCTCGCCAGCTTGTGGGCGATCGCCGGGACCGCGGCCCCGCGCGGCTTCGACGTGGTCGAGGCCCAGCTCGAGCCCGACACCATCGAGGGCGGGCTGGCCGAGCTCGATCATTACCGCGCGCTGGCCTTGAAGAACCGGCCCGAGGCCAGGCTCGCCGACGCGGGGGTCGAGGCGCGCAAGGTCCAAGAGAAGCTCGCGCGGACCAATTTTTTGCCCGACCTCGGCGCGGTCGTGAAGTTTGGCTACGGCTACGCCAACAAGGCCACGCCCGAGATGCGCACGCTCTACTACACGGGGCGCCTCAACTACTCCAACGTCTACTTCGGGCTGGCCATGAGCTGGAACCTCGACTTCCACAACAAGGCCTTCGCGCTCGGGCGGGCTCGCGCCCAGCGTCGTGAGGCCGAGTACAAGCGCGAGGCGGCCCAGGGGCTGCTGCTGCTCGAGGTCGAGGACGCCTACCGCGGGGTCATCGACGCCGAGCAGCAGCTGCGCTTCGCCGAGCTCGCGCGCGACAAGACCTGGAGGCTCGTGGTCTCGGAGCAAACCAGCGGCAGCATCGGCGCGAGCGACTTCGACGATCTGCGCAAGGCCCTGACCCAGTGGGCCGAGTTCGAGTTCAAGCGCTTCGAGGCGATCATGAACCGCAACGTGGCGCTGGCCCGGCTCAGCCGAGCGGTCGGCGTGCCGCTGACCTCGCACTGAGTGTCGAGCGCGATGCGCGAGGTCGGCGCAGCGGCGTGCACAGGACCCGCGCGGCGCTGAGCCACAGAATCAGACGACGCGCTAACTCTCCGCACGCCGGCGGCGTATCATTTGCGCGCCCATGACCTGGGAAAACCTGATCGACCCGAGCCTGCTTCGACCACTGCTCGCCAACGCGTCCTCGGACTGCGGCGGTATCAGCACCTATGCCTGGGCCTTTGGTCAGGGTGTACTCGTGGACCTCACGCCCTGCGTGTATCCGCTGATCCCGGTGACCGTCGCGGTGTTCGGGGCCAAGGGCGTGAGCAAAGGGCGCGCGCTGTTCCTGGCCGCGTCCTACGTGCTGGGCATGGCGGTGCTCTACACCAGCTTGGGGGTCGGCGTGGCCCTGGCGGCGGGGGGCGTCGGCTTCGGGACGTGGCTGGCCAACCCCTGGGTCGTGGGTCCCCTGGTCATCATCTTGCTCGCGCTCGCGGCCAGCATGTTCGGGGCCTTCGAGCTCCAGCTGCCGTCGAGCCTCGAGAACAAGCTGGCCAACGTCGGCGGCGCCGGTCCGCTCGGCGCGTTCTTGATGGGGCTCGTCAGCGGCCTGGTCTCGGCCCCCTGCACCGGGCCGGTGCTGCTCAACCTCCTCGCCTTCATCGCGGTCTCGGCCGATCGGCCCGGCGGGGTGCTCTACGGCGGCTCGCTGCTGTTCACCTACGCCCTCGGCATGGGCACGCTGTTCTTCGCCGTGGCCCTGGGCGCGAGCTTGTTCAAGCCCGGCGCGTGGATGGACTACGTCAAGAGCGTGTTCGGCATCGCGCTGATCGTGATGGCCTACTACTTCATGCGCCCGCTGAGCCCGGCGCTGGCCAACTTCGTGATCAACCCGGAGTGGGGGCTGTGGCTCGGGCTCGGGATCACCGTCGCCGGCGTCGCGGCTGGCGCGGTCCACCGCAGCTTCCACGGGCCGACGAGCGAGAAGCTGATCAAGGGCGCGGCCGTGGCGGTCACTTCCTTCGGCTCGATCTTGATGCTCAACAACATCATGTATGTCGAGCTGACCGCCGACTGGCACGAGGTCGAGAGCATGGACGAGCTCGAGGCCGCGATCGCCCGGGCCGAGGACAGCGGCAAGCCGATCCTCATCGACTTCGGGGCCTCGTGGTGCAACCCCTGCCACGAGCTCGAGGCCAAGACCTTCGCGGCGCCCGAGGTCGAGGCCGAGCTCGCCAAGTACGAGCTGGTCAAGATCGACGTCAGCGATCCGAGCGAGGAGCAGCAGGCCATGCAGTCGGCCTTTCACGCGGCGGAGCTCCCGAGCGTGGTCGTGTATGCCGCGGGCTCGGGGCTCGGCGACCGGATCGAGGAGCTGCGGGCCGGCAAGACCCAGCCCGAGCCCGACATGCACGTGACCACCTTCATCGAGGCCGAGGCCTTCCTCGAGCGCCTGTCCGGGACCAGCGCGCCCGACCCCAGCGCCGGCATCTGCCGCCGGGGCTGAGCGGGGCTGCTTTAGACCCCCCTGGGCACCTTCGACTTTGCCACGCACGGCCGCTGCGCGGCCGGTCGTTCGGTCGCTGCGCTCCCTCTCTCGGTGGGCTGGTATGAGCTTCGCCATGGCCTCCGTGGCCCCCTAGAAGGGGGCTCGTGTGTTTTGACGCCCCTGGGCACCTTAGACTTTGCCACGCACGGCCGCTGCGCGGCCGGTCGTTCGGTCGCTGCGCTCCCTCTCTCGGTGGGCTGGTATGAGCTTCGCCATGGCCTCCGTGGCCCCCTAGAAGGGGGCTGCTTTAGACCCCCCTGGGGACCTTAGACTTTGCCACGCACGGCCGCTGTGCGGCCGGTCGTTCGGTCGCTGCGCTCCCTCTCTCGGTGGGCTGGTATGAGCTTCGCCATGGCCTCCGTGGCCCCCTAGAAGGGGGCTCGTGTGTTTTGACGCCCCTGGGCACCTTCGACTTTGCCACGTTCGGTCGCTGCGCTGCCCTCTCGGTGGGCTGGTATGAGCTTCGCCATGGCCTCCGTGGCCCCCTGGAAGGGGGCTGCTTTAGACCCCCCTGGGCACCTTCGACTTTGCCACGTTCGGTCGCTGCGCTCCCCTCTCGGTGGGCTGGTATGAGCTTCGCCATGGCCTCCGTGGCCCTCTGGAAAGGGGGCTCGTGTCTCTTTGGGCTACAAGAAGGCTCATGTCTCGGGAAGCCGTGTCCGACTGCGCCCAGGTGCCTCGCGTTTCGTCAGTTGATGAAGCGCAGCTCGAGGAACTCGCGGGGCTGATGCGGGGGCGTCACGTGGTCGCGCTGACCGGAGCTGGGTGCAGCACCGAGTCGGGGATCCCGGACTACCGCGGGGAAGGGACTCTCGCTCGCGCTCGGCGTCCGGTCCGGTTTGAGGTCTACGCGGCCGACCCGGTCGCGCGCGCTCGCTACTGGTCCCGCGCGGTGGTCGGCTGGCCGCGCTTTTGCGCGGCGCCGCCCAACGCTGGCCATCGCGCGCTCGCGAGGCTCGAGCGCGCGGGGATCGTGCGGGCCGTGATCACCCAAAACGTCGATCGCCTCCATCAGGCGGCTGGGACCCGCGAGGTCGTCGAGCTCCACGGGGCCCTGGCCGAGGTCCGCTGCCTCGCGTGCGGCGCCCTCGAGGGCCGCGCCGAGCTCCAGGAGCGGCTGCTGGGGCTCAACCCCGGGTGGCTGGACCACGAGGCCGAGATCGCGCCCGACGGCGACGCCGATCTCGAGACCTCGCTGGCTGAGTTTCACGTCGCCGGGTGTCGGCGCTGCGCGGGGGTGCTCAAGCCCAACGTCGTGTTCTTCGGCGAGCAGGTCCCGGCCGCGATCGTCGAGCGGGCTTACGCGCTGGTCGAGAGCGCCGAGCTGCTGGTCGTGCTCGGCTCCTCGCTCACGGTGTTCTCGGGCCTGCGCTTCGTCCGGCGGGCCGAGGCCCTGGGGACGCCAATCGCTATCGTCAACGTCGGGCCAACGCGCGGCGACGCCCTCGCCAGCCTCAAGATTGAGGCCCGGCTCGGCGAGCTGCTGCCGCGCCTCGCCGAGCGGCTCGCGTAGTCAACCTGGCCACGCGAGGTCTAAAGCAGCTTTTGGATCGCGTTCTTGTCGAAGCCGCGCAGGATCTCGCCGCCGATGTCGATCATCGGGACCGAGCCGGTCGGGACCCCCGCTTGCTTGGCCTTGGCCGCGAGCTCGGCCGCGGCCGCGCGGTCCTTCTCGATGTCCTTGGCCACGTACTCGATGCCCTCGCGCTCGAGGTACTTCTCGAGCTGCTTGCAGACCCCACACCACGAGGTCTTGTAGACGATGACCGGGGCCTCGCGCCTGGCGATCTGCTCGAGCGACTCGAGATCGGTGGGCATCTCGAACACCGACGAGCGCCCGGCGCCCAGGACCGCCTCCTCGAACTCGTCGCGTGGGACGACCTCGAGCACGTAGCGGCCGTCGGGCAGGGGCGCGTCGAGGTTGGCGATGAAGACCTGGCCGGGCGGGCGCTCGACCCCGAACAGGTTGACGCCGACGCGCGCGCGGGCGTCGGCGGGGACCTCTTCGATCGAGGTGCAATCGCTGAACACGCCCCGCTCGCCTGCGTAGGTCAGCACGAACTGATCGGCCGCAGGATCGAGGACGTGGGGCGCCGCGTGGGCGACGCCCTTGGGCTTGGCCTGGTCCGCTTTGGGCGGCTGTTCGGGCGTGCACGCGAGGCCCGCGAGGCCAGCCAGCT
The DNA here is from genome assembly GCF_002994615.1 of Enhygromyxa salina. Taxonomy (GTDB): domain Bacteria; phylum Myxococcota_A; class Polyangia; order Nannocystales; family Nannocystaceae; genus Plesiocystis; species Plesiocystis salina_A. Next base: position 21,834 of record NZ_PVNK01000227.1, read on the forward strand.
GGACACACAGCAGGGTGTTGAAGACGCGCGACATCGGCGGATGAGTATAGCAAGTCTGCAACTCAGGGGATCAGGGTGTCGAGCTCGAGCGTGCTCGGCTCGCGCGCGATCCGAGCGGGATCGAAGGCCCGGATCAGCTCGCGGGGGTGGACCCACGCGTCCTCGTCGCCGAGCAGCCCGGCCGAACGCGCGAGCGCGGCGACGACCCGCCGCGGGTCGACGCCGGCCTCGCGCAGCGCCGACAGATCGGGCGCGCCGTGGCGCTTGTTGAGCTTGCCGCCGTCGGGTCCGACGATCAGCGGCACGTGGGCGTAGGTCGGCGTCGGCAGGCCGAGGCTGCGCTGGAGCAGGATCTGGCGCGGGCTGCTGTCGAGCAGGTCGGCCCCACGCACGATCTCGGTCACGCCCATGGCCGCGTCATCGACGACGACCGCGAGCTGATAGGCCCAGGCCCGATCCGCGCGACGCAGGACGAAGTCGCCGACCTCGCGCGCAACATTTTGGCGGCGACGGCCGGCGATCCGGTCGTCAAACCAGACCTCCCCGGCGGGCACCCGCCACCGCCGCGCGGCCGGGCGCTCGGGGTGCGTGGGACCGTCTCGGCACGTCCCGGGATACACGGGCTCAGCGCCGTGGGGCGCCGACACGGCGTCGTGGGCCTCGCGCGCCTCTCGCAGCTCCCGCCGGGTGCAGGTGCACGCGAAGGTGTCGAGCCGCGCGAGCGCCTCCTCGTAGTGCTCACCCCGCTCGGACTGGCGGTAGGGACCGTGGGGCCCGCCGACGTCCGGGCCCTCGTCCCAGTCGAGGCCCAGCCAGCGCAGATCGTCGAGCTGTCGCTGCTCGTGCGCACGCTTGCTGCGCTGGGGGTCGAGATCCTCGACGCGCATCACGAAGCGCCCGCCCGCCGCGCGTGCCGACAGCCAGGCCAGCAGCCCCGTGCGCGCGTTGCCGAGGTGGAGGCGCCCCGTTGGACTGGGCGCGTAGCGACCGACGACTGGCTTCAACGTCTCCAAGGCTCGGGGCTGCGGCCAGCGGCGCTCAGGTCCGTGGCAAGTAGCGGCTCGGGAGCGGGCCGTCGTCGGTCTCGTCGGTCCAGGTCAGCGAGATGACGCGCCAGCGACCGCTGTCCTTGACCAGCTGCAGGGAGTTGATGCCGCGGCGGACCTCGCCAGCGTCGGCGCAGCGCTCGTAGGTGCTGAAGACCTGGGCGAGATCCGCGAACACCTCGGTCCGCCGGGTCAGCTCACGCTCGACGAAGGCCGTCAGCGCGCCGCTCTCGATCGCCGCGGTCGTGCGTGAGATGTAGTCCTCGATCGTGCTGACCCGCAGCGGAGGGGTGTCACGTTGATCGGGGGGCAGCGCCGCGATCAACGAATCGACGCGGACCATGACCGCGGCGGGATCGAACAAGCTCCGAAAGCGCGGCCACGCCGGATGCTCGCCGGCTTCGAATGAGATCGACGCGTACAGCGCGTTGACGATGCCGTCGAGCGAGTCGACGTCGGCCAGATCTGCAGGTGGAGCAGCGGCCGGAGCACTTGGGGGTTCAGCAGGTGGGTCGTCCATTGCCTCGGAGACTGGGCCTCAGGTGAAGGTTGACCTTAGCACCGACGAGCGCAGGGCTGGGATCTCGAATTCGTGACTCGCCACAGGCTCAAAACTGTGCACCAGGCCACAGAGGGGCCCTCACGACGTCGTTTTGACGTGAGCCGACCTCCGCGCCGGGGGATTGTCGGGTCTGCGAAAAGGTGGCATTTGCGGCCCATGGCGGACCCGCTCGATATCTCACAGCGAAAGAAGGACCACCTGGCGCTGTGCGCAGGGGACAAGGTCGGTTTTCGCGACAAGACGGCGCTGTTCGAGCAGTGCGAGCTGGTCCACTGCGCGCTGCCAGAGATGCACGCGGACGAGGTCGACTCGCGGGTCGAGCTGCTCGGCAAGACGCTCGCGGCGCCGGTCGTGATCTCGGCGATGACCGGCGGGACCGACGAAGCGGCCAAGATCAACCAGGACCTCGCCCAGGTCGCCGACGAGCTCGGCCTCGCGATCGGCCTCGGCAGCCAGCGCGCGATGTTCGAGCGCCCCGAGACCGCGTGGACCTTCGCGGTCCGCGACCGCGCCCCGAACGTGCTGCTGTTCGGCAACCTCGGCCTGGTTCAGGCGCGCAAGATGAGCACCGAGGAGATCCAGGGGCTCGTCGACGAGGTCGGCGCGGACGCGCTGTGCATCCACCTCAACCCGGCCATGGAGATCGTCCAGCCCGGCGGCGACCGGGACTTTTCCGGCGGGCTCGAGGTGTTTCGGCGCCTCGTCGAGGAGCTCCGCGTGCCCGTGATCGCCAAGGAGACGGGCTGCGGGATCTCGCGCGGCGTCGCCCAGATGATCCGCTCGACAGGGGTCGAGCACTTCGACGTCTCGGGCTCCGGGGGCACGAGCTGGGTCGCCGTCGAGGCCCACCGCGCCGACGAAAATCAAAAGGCGCTGGCCGAGGAGCTGTGGGACTGGGGCATCCCGACCGCGGCTTCGGTCCTGCAGTTGCGGGGGCTCGGGGTCAAGGCGATCGCCACCGGCGGCCTGCGCTCGGGCTCGCACGTGGCCAAGGCCGTGGCCCTCGGTGCCGTCGCGGGTGGCCTCGCCGCGCCCGTGCTCAAGGCTCATCGCGCGGGCGGCATCGAGGGCGCCCGCGTGTTCCTGCGCGGGGTGATCTCGACGGTCCGATCCCTGATGCTGCTGACCGGGTCGCGCACGGTCGCCGAACTGCAGCGCGCCCAGATGATGCTTGGCCCCGACCTCGCCCGCTGGCAGCCCTAGGATGCCCCTCGCGCTCCAGCCCTCGGCCGTCGCCTGCGGCAAGGTCATCCTCTTCGGCGAGCACTCGGTCGTCTACGGGCAGCCTGCGCTCGCGGCCGGGCTCGCGCGCGGGCTGACCCTCCACGCCACGCCCCTGCCCCGGCCCCGCGACGCGATCGAGCTGTCGATCCCAGCTTGGGACTTGGACCTGCGCCTGACGCCCGACTCCGAGCACCCGGTCGCCCGGGCCTGCCTCGAGGTCCTGGCCCACTGCGACGGACCGGTGACCGGCTGGCGGCTCGAGGGCGAGGCGCGGATCCCCTGCGGCGCGGGCCTCGGCTCGTCCGCGGCGCTGACCGTCGCCCTCGCTCGCCTCGCGCTCGGGGCCGTGGTCGACGGCGAGCCTGACCTCGACGAGGTGATCGCGGCGTCGATGATCGGCGAGCGAGTGTTTCACGGCACGCCCTCGGGCATCGACAGCGCCGTCGCGGCCCGCGGCGGCGTGGTCGCGTTCGAGCGCGGCGCGCCTTGCCAGGCTGTCGCCCTCGGCGCGTCGCTGTGGCTCGTGGTCATCCCCAGCGGGATCCCGCGTCAGACCGGTGCGCTGGTCGCCGGGGTCGCGGCCCGCCGAGATCGCATGCCCGAGGTCATTGATCCGATCATCGGCGCGCTCGGTCAGCTGGTCCACCGCGGGCGCGCGGCGCTGACTGGCGCGCGCCTCGATGTCCTCGCCGAGCTGACGAGCGTGGCCCACGAGCTGCTCGGCAGCCTCGGCGTCTCCCTGCCCATGCTCGACCGCCTGTGCGCCGCCGCGGTCGAGCACGGCGCGCTCGCAGCCAAGCTGACCGGAGCCGGCGGCGGTGGCTGCGTGATCGCGCTATGCGACACTGAGGCGCTCGCTCGCGGGGTCATCGAGGGCCTCGCCCACAGCTTCCCCGAGCTCGCGCGCGCCCCCGCGAGCGCCCCCTTCGCGGTCGAGGTCGAGTCATGAATCAGCCTGTCACCGCGGCCCTAGCGACCGCCCACTCCAACATCGCCCTGGTCAAGTATTGGGGCAAGCGCGCGGGCTGTGATCCCGAGCTCAACCTGCCCGCCGTCGGGTCGCTGTCGATGACCCTCGACGAGCTGCGGACGGTGACCCGCGTGGCTCCGGCGTCCGCCGATCGCTTCGAGCTCGACGGCGAAGAGGTCGAGGGCAAGCCGGCCGCCAAGGTCTTCGCCCACCTCGATCGCCTGTGGCGGCTCGGCGCGTGCTCGGGCCCGCGCCCGCGCTGCGCCGTGGTCTCGACCAACCACCTGCCGACGGCGGCCGGGCTCGCGAGCTCGGCGTCGGGGTTCGCGGCCTTGACGATCGCGGCCGCCGGCTGCTTCGGCCTCGCCGAGCAGCTCGACGATCCGACCCGCGCGCGACTCTCGGCGTGGGCGCGGATGGGCTCGGGCAGCGCCGCGCGCTCGCTGTGGGGCGGCTTCGTCCGCCTCGACGCGGGCACGGCCGACGACGGCAGCGACTGCCGAGCCCGCCCCCTGCCGAGCCCTCGCCCCTGGGATCTGCGCCTGCTCGTGGTCCACACCGCGCGCGGAGCCAAGCAGGTCGGCTCGACCGGCGGCATGGAGTCCTCACGCCTGACCTCGCCCTACTACCCGGCGTGGGTCGAGAGCTCGGCGGCCGACCTCGACGCGGCCGAGGCGGCCCTGCGCGCGCGGGCCTTCGACCAGCTCGGCGAGGTCATGGAGCACTCCTGCTTCAAGATGCACGCCTGCATGCTCGCGACCCGGCCGGCCCTGATGTACTGGAACGGCGCGACCCTCGAGGTCATCCGCGCGGTCTGGCAGCTGCGCGAGGCCGGGGGTCCCGTCGGCTACGTGACCTCCGACGCCGGCCCCCACGTCAAGGTCCTGTGCCGGGCCGAGCAGGCGCCAGCCCTCGCCGCGGAGCTCGCCGCGGTCGCTGGCGTCCACGAAGTCCAGCGGGTCGCGCCCGGGCCCGACGCGAGCCTCGAGCTGACGTGATTGCCATGACCGACAAGCCCTCCCCTCCCCCCAGCTCCGTCTCGGTGGGCCCGGTCTCGGCGCCGGGCAAGTCGTTCCTGATCGGCGAGTACGCGGTGCTCGAGGGCCACGAGGCCGTGGTCACGGCCGTCGATGTCCGCGCCCACGCGCACACGCCCCGGGACCAGCACGGCGAGCGGCCCGACCCGGGCAGCCCCTTCGTCGCGGCCGCCGTCGAGCTCGTCAGCGGCTGGCTGCGCGGCCACGGCCACGAGGTCCCGGCCCCGGCGTCGATTCCGGTCGTGACGACCGTCGGGTTCACCGCGGGCGCGCGCAAGCTCGGGCTCGGCTCGAGCGCCGCGGTCACGGCCGCGGTCGTCGGCTGGTACCTGCGCGCGGCCGGCCTCGACCCCGACACGCCCTACGTCCGCCAGGTCGCGTACAGCATCGCGCGCGAGGCCCACGCGATCGCCCAGGAGGGTCGCGGGAGCGGAGCCGACGTGGCCTCGGCCGTCTACGGCGGCACGATCCGCTTCGCCCGCGACGGCGGGGTTCAGCCGATCGAGCTGCCGAGCTGGCTGGCGATCGGCTTCTTCGACGCGGGCGCGCCCGCGAGCACGACCTCGCTGGTCAAGGCCGTCGAGACCGGGGCCGACCGCGATCCCGCGACCTACGAGGCGGCGATCGCCGAGCTGGCTTCGGCCAGTCGGCGCTTTCAGTCGGCCCTCGAGGAGCGCCCGGCGACCGGCTTCGGTCTGATCCAGGAGGCCTGCGCGACCCACAACCAGGGCCTGCGCCAGCTCCAGGACATCGCAAAGGCCTCGATTCTGACCGAGCGGATCGAGACGATCCTCGGCGCCGCGCAGTGGGCCGAGCTCGCGGCCAAGCCCGCGGGCGCGGGCGGAGGCGATCTCGTGGTCGTGTTCGCCCGCGACCCGGCGCTGCTCGATCGCGTGGCCGTCGAGCTCTATCACCGCCACGACATCGCCCTGGTCCGCAAGCTCGAGACCGACGCCGCGGGCCTCCGCGCCGAGCCGCGCCCGCCGGTCAACTCGCGGATCCGTGGCCTGTTCAAGCGCTCGATCCCCGAGCGCCGCGCGGCCGTGGCGGTCGCTACCGGCCTCGAGCCCGCGCGCTTCGCCGACGCCGACTCGGGCGCGCTCGAACAGGACACCGCCGAGCACATGATCGAGAACGTGATCGGCTGCCTGAGCCTGCCGATCGGAGTCGCAACCAACTTCCGCCTCAACGGCCGCGACTACCTCGTGCCGATGTGCGTCGAGGAGGCCTCGGTCGTGGCCGCGGCCTCGAACGCGGCCAAGATGATCCGCGCGGGCGGCGGCTTCGCGGGGGTGTCCGATCCGCCGTGGATGATCGCCCAGGTCCAGCTCGTGCGCGTGGGCCCTCGGGCCGTGGAGGACGTGGTCCGGGCCGTCGAGGCCGACAAGCAGGCCCTGCTCGACATCGCCGACGACTCGCACCCGCGGCTCGTCGCTCGCGGCGGCGGAGCCCGCGGCGTGGAGGTCCGGACCCTCGACGAGGACACGATCGTCGTCCACATGCTCATCGACTGCCGCGACGCGATGGGCGCGAACCTGCTCAACACCGTGGCCGAGGCGATCGCCCCCCGGCTCGACCAGATCAGCGGCTGGCGCTCGGTCCTGCGCATCCTCAGCAACCTCGCCGATCGCCGCGCCTCCCACGTCAGCTGCCGCGTGCCGGTCTCGACCCTGACGACCAAGGAGATCGACGGCGCGATCGTGGCCAAGCGCATCGAGGAGGCGTCGCGCTTCGCCGAGCTCGATCCCTACCGCGCGACGACCCACAACAAGGGCATCATGAACGGGATCGACGCGGTCGTGATCGCAACCGGCAATGACTGGCGCGCGATGGAGGCCTCGGCCCACGCCTTCGCGGTCAGCCATGGCCGCTACGGGCCGCTGGCGATCTGGCGCGCGGTCGAGGACGCCGAGGGGCAGACCGTCGCGCTCGAGGGTGAGATCAGCGTGCCCACGGCCGTGGGCGTGGTCGGAGGCGCGACCCGGACGCACCCGACAGCGCGGCTTGCGCTCGACATCCTCGGCCGCCCCTCGGGCGGGGAGCTGGGCCTGATCATGGCCGCCGCGGGCCTGGCCTCGAACCTCGCGGCCCTGCGCGCGCTTGCGACCGAAGGCATCCAGCGCGGGCACATGTCCCTCCACGCTCGCGCTGTCGCTCTCGCGGCGGGCGCCCGTGGCGCAGAGGTAGAATCCATCGCACAGAGGCTCATCGATGTGGGCGAGATCAAACCGGAGCGGGCCGAAGCTCTGCTAGGTCAGCTGCGGACGGGCGAGGGCTGAGCTCCCGCTTCACTCGGCGAAGAGAATTTCAATCATGGCCAAGGGATCCCAAGGCTCTCCGCGTTTGTTCGCGGTCCCCCTCGACAACGAGCGCGACGAGGTCGACGTGCTGCCGGATGCGCCTGACGGCGCGCCGCCCGGCCCGTGGACCAAGGAGGCGGCCTACCGCTTCTGCGAGCGCATGGCGACCAGCCACTACGAGAACTTTCCCGTCGCGTCGCGCTTCGTTCCCGCGCCGCTGCGCCCGCACGTGTGGGCGATCTACGCGTTCGCGCGCACGGCCGACGACTTCGCCGACGAGCCCCGCTTCGAGGGCCGAAGGCGCGACGCGCTCGACAGCTGGGAGCTCTACCTCGAGGCCTGCTACCACCGCGACGTCGATCATCCGGTGTTCGTGGCCCTGCGCGACACGGTCCGCCGCCACAACATCCCGATCGGTCCGCTCAAGGCGCTGCTCACGGCCTTCCGCATGGATCTGACCAAGCATCGCTACGCCTCGTTCGCGGAGCTGCGTCAGTACTGCACGCACTCGGCCGAGCCCGTCGGCCAGCTGGTGCTCTACGTCCATGGCCACCGCCAGCCCGAGCTCCATCGCTTCTCCGACGAGATCTGTGCGGCCCTCCAGATCGCCAACTTCCTCCAAGATCTGAGCGTCGATATCCCGCGCGGGCGCTGCTACATCCCCCAAGAAGACCTGATCCACTTTGGCGTGAGCTGGGAGCAGCTCCAGGCCGGCCGCCACACCCCCGAGTACAAGGAGCTGATGCGCTTCTCCTGCGCCCGGGTCCGGACCATGTTCCTGCGCGGGCAACCCCTGCTGCGCAAGGTCTCGCCCGGGCTCTCGCTCGAGCTCGAGGCGACCTGGCGCGGCGGCATGAAGATCCTCGACGTGGTCGAGGCCCGCGACTACGAGGTCCTCGACTACCGCCCGACCCTCGAAAAGCGCGACGTCGTCGACATCGCCGGCCGCTCGCTGTTCGCCTTCGGTCGCCGCTTCATGCGGGGCGAGGTTTGACGCCACCGGTCTTCGACCCGCGCACATGGGTGGAGCGCGGCGAAAAGCTCGTGCGCCGCCTGGGCGCGCGCTCGTCCTCGAATTTCAAGTTTGCGTTCCTGTTCCTGAGCCCCGCCCAGCGCGAGGGCCTGACCCGGGTCTACGAATTTTGCCGCGTCGTCGACGACATCGTCGACGAGCGACCGCCGGGTCCCGAGGGCCGGGCCGAGGCCGAGGCCGGGCTCGCGCAGTGGACCGAGGAGATCGCGCGGATCTACTCTGGTTCTGGTTCTGGTTCTGGTTCCGGCTCCGGCTCCGGCTCCGGCGAGGATCCCCAGACCGAGCTCGGCCAGAGCTTGGCCCAGACGATCGCGGAGTTCGAGCTGCCGCGCTACGCCTTCGACGAGATCATCGCGGGCTGCGCGATGGACCTCGACATCGTGACCTACCCCGATCTCGCCGCGCTCGAGCTCTACTGTTACCGGGTCGCCTCGTGCGTCGGGATCTTGTGCATCGGGATCTTCGGCGATCAGTCCGAGGTCGTGCAGCGCTACGCCAAGCACCTCGGGCTCGCGCTGCAGTACACCAACATCTTGCGCGATGTCGGCGAGGACGCGGCTCGCGGGCGGGTCTACCTGCCGATCGATCTGCTCGAGCGCCATGGTCTGTCCGAGCGCGACGCGCTCAACTGCACCTACGACGGCCGGTTCCTGGCCATGGCCGAGGACTTCGCCGAGCTGGCCGAGGCCGAGTACCGCCGGGCGTGGGCGGAGCTGGCGAAGATTGGCGATCTTCGTCCGCTGCTGCCCGCCGAGATCATGGCCCGGACCTACTACGAGCTGCTCCGGGAGCTTCGCGCGCGACGCTTCGATGTGTTCACCCACCGGGCCGCGCTCCGTCGTCGCGACAAGCTCAGGGTCGCCGCGATCTCGCTCGCGCTGACCAGCTTGCCGCCAGAGCTCCCCGGTGTCCGTGCCGTCCGGGCCGCGCTGGTTTGATCCCCCACGCACTCGCGTGGGCAGTCTGATACAGTCGCTCCGTGCGCGCGCGCCTGAGCTCATGCTCGATCCTCGCGGCCGGGCTCGTCGGTTCGCTATGGGCCTGCTTCGACGGCTTCGGCACCGTCGGCGCGATCTGCTTCGCCAACAGCCAGTGCGGGGCCGAGCAGGCCTGCGTCAACTCGGTCTGCGGGCAGTGCGACGACCGCGAGATCCAGGCCGGGGAGCTGTGCTTCGGGACCTCGTCCGAGGAGAACGTGTTCGGCGAGGTCTCCGACCTCCTGGCCTTCGACCCCGAGAGCGACGGGCGCAACCCGCTGCTCATCGCGATGGTCAACAACAACTGCCAGCAGCCCCCAAACATGGGCCCGCCGACCGTCGGCGGTCCGGCGTGCTGGGGCATCTACGCGATGATCCTCGACGCCGACGGCGACTTCGAGGCGACGACCCCGCTCGGCGTGTCCAACGACGGCTACGTTCCCCAGATCGGCGCGGGCGACTTTGACGGCGCGGGCACGCTCGACGCCGCGGTCGCGATCTCGCCCAACGATCCCCTCATCGATCCCTCGCAGCTCGTCATCATCCACGACTTCGGCTTCTCTGATGACTCGGCCCTGCTCGAGCTCGACATCAGCCTCCAGCCGCGCACGCTCCACGCCGCCGACATGAACGGCGACGGGCTCGACGATCTCCTGATCGGCGGTCAGCTCTCGGGCTCGCTGGCGCTCTACGTCGCCACCCCGGGCGTGGGCTTCGCGGCCGAGCGCCTGCTGGTCACCGATCAGACCCCGCGCCCTGCCCCGCCGGTCGACATGGACAACGACGGCGATCTCGACGTCGTCCTGATCTCGGAGGTGGGTCGCTCGGTCGGCGTCGATCTCAACAACGGGTCCGGTAACCTCTCGCCCCAGGCTCGTCAGAGCATCGAGGATCCGCTCACCCCCCTCGACCTCGCCGTCGCCGACTTCGACCGCGACGGCAACATGGACGTCGTCGTGTTCGTCGGCGCGCCCCTCAACCAGGCGAGCGAGGGGATCCTGTCCGAGGTCCGGGTCTACCGCGGGCTCGGCGACGGCACCCTCGAGCTCGAGCACACCTTGCCCGGCGGCGAGCTTCCGACCTCGGGCCTCGCCGAAGACATCAACCACGACGGCTGGCCCGACATCATCGTGGCCGACGTCCTCGAGGACAAGCTCCCGGTCCACATCAACCGCGAGGGCAGCTTCCCCGACATCGTCACGATCGACGTGGCCGCGTCGCCGCGCTCGCTCATGTACGCAGACTTCGACTTCGACGACATCCCGGACATCGTGGTCGGCAACGCCAACGGCGTGGTCGCGGTCGTCCCCTCCGAGAACTAAACCCGATGACTCGGTCGCCCCTCAACTCGATGATCAGCCTGGGTGTGGCGGTCGCGCTCGCGCTCGCGCCGACGCTGAGCCACGCCGCGCCGCCGGCCGCCGACGCTGCCGAGGCCCAAGGCGAGGATCCCTCGCCCGAGGCCGACCCGGTCATGAGCGAGGCCAAGCGCCTGTTCGACGCCGGCGTCGCGCGCTACACGGCCGCCGACTACGAGGCCGCCGTCGACTTGTGGCTCGAGGCCTACGCGATGGTCCCGCCCGCGTTCGAGAACCGGCTGATCAAGGCCGAGCTGATCTACAACGTCGCCCGCGCCCAGCAGAAGTGGTTCGAGATCGACAGGGACGTCAAACATCTGCGTCAGTCACGCGAGATCCTCGACCGCTACCTCGGCGAGATCGACGAGCTCTACGGAGATCAAGCTCCGCTCGAGCGCGAAAAGATCCAAGAGCAGATCGACGAGGTCGACGAGCAGATCGGCGAGTGGGAGGCCGAGCAGGCCCGGCGTGAGGCCGAGCTCGCCGAGCGCATGCGGCCGACCTTCGACGAAGAAGCCGACGCCCGCGAAGAGAAGCGCAACAAGGCCATGATCGGCGCGGGCGCGGGCCTGACCGCGCTCGGGGTCGGCGGCGTCGGGATGCTCGTCACCGGGATCGTCTTCGCCGGGGCCGCGCAAGACAGCAGCGGCGGGCTCCCGCTCGAGGCCGACATCCCTGCGCGCGAGGCCGCGATCACCCGCGGTGAGGCCGGCAACGCCCTCATGGTCATCGGCAGCTTGGCCGCGGGCGTGTTCTTGGCCGCGGGCGTCCCGCTGCTGGCCGTCGGCGGGTCGGCGGAGAAGAAGCGCAAGCAGCGGAGGGCCGACGCCGGCCTCGACCAGGCCCGGGTCGACGCGATCGCGCCCCTGTGGGTCCGAGGTGGCGCGGGCCTGGCGATCGGCGGCCGCTTTTAACCCCTGCTGACGCCGTCGACGTGACGGCGAGCACGCTCGGGCTGTGATCCAGACCAAGGCTCGCGGGTTCGTCCGGGGACGCTGGGCAGTACCCTGCGCCGGACCATGGATACCGCGCCTCGCACGATCATCGTCGGTGCCGGCTTCGCCGGGTTGGCGGCGGCTGTTCGCCTCGCGGATGCTGGCCGATCGGTGGTCGTCGTCGAGGCGACCAAGGCTGGCGGCGGCCGCTCGCGCTCGTTCCACGACAAGGTCACCGGGCGCGAGGTCGACAACGGCCAGCACCTGATGATGGGCTGCTACCGCGAGACCCTCGCCTTCTTGGACGCGATCGGCACGCCCGCCGGGGACATCGACCTCCAGACCAACCTCGCGCTGACCATGCTCAAGCCTGGCGGGGCCAAGGTCGAGCTCGACTGCCCCTCGCTCCCGGCCCCGCTCCACCTCGCCGCGGGCCTGTTGCGGATGCGTGGGGTCGGGGTCCTGCACCGCGCCGCCGCCTTGCGGGCGGGCCTGCTCCTGCGCGGAGAGATCGCCCGCCCCGACGACAACGAGACCTGCGACGCGTGGCTGCGCCGCCTCGGCCAGACCTCGACGATCCGGGCCGCGTTCTGGGAGCCGTTGATCTGGGCGGTGCTCAACGACGATCCCCTCGTCGCCTCGGCGGCGATGCTGGTCGCCGTGCTCGAGCGCGCGTTCATGGCCTCGCGCGAGGCCTCGAGCCTCGCCGTCCCCCGCCGCCCGCTGTCCTCGCTCTATGTCGATCGCGCCGTCGCCCGGATCGAGGCCCGCGGCGGCGAGGTCCGCTTTGCCAGCCCCGCGCGCAAGCTCGAGCTCGACCCCGAAGGCCAGGTCTCCGGCCTCGTGCTGAAATCTGGCGAGCGCCTCGTCGCCGACCAGGTCATCACCGCCGTCCCCCCCCACGTCCTGCTCGAGCTCCTGCCCGACGCCGCCCGCGACCACCTCGTGTTCCGCGACGTCGCCCGCCTCGAGTCCTCGCCGATCATCAGCTTGTGGGTGACCCTCGCCGAGCCGCTCCTCGATCGCCCCTTCGTCGGCCTGATCGGCAGCCCCCTGCACTGGCTCTGGGACCGCGATCGCCTCGAGTCGAGCGCGGCCGCGACCAAGCCCGGCAACAACCTGCTCTCGGTCACGATCTCGGGCGCACGCAGCTTCGTCAACGACCAGCCCGACGCCCTCCGCGAGCTGCTCATCGGCGAGCTCACCCGCTTCTTCCCCGACGCCCGCCCCACCATTCAGGCCTTCCGAGTCGTCAAAGAGAAGCGCGCAACCATCAGCCACGCCGCCGGCACCTACCGCCGCCGCCCCGAGACCGCCAGCCCCATCCCCGGCCTCTCCCTCGCCGGCGACTGGGTCCGCACCGGCCTCCCCGCGACGATCGAGAGCGCCGTCCAAAGTGGCCACGACGCCGCCCAACGGGTCCTCAGCCCCCGTTAGCCCGCCCCCCTCCGACTCCGATCCGTGGCTTTGGACGAGCCCCCTTCAAGGGGCCACGCAGGCGGCTGCGAGCTCCATCGACATGAAAGCCCACCGGGCGGGGGCGCGAAGCGAGGGCTCGATTGAGGCGCGTGGCGGCCTTCGAGTCTATCCGCTCCCGGCCGATGGCGGTTATGCTCCTCGCCATGCCTCGCTCCGCCCTCGCACGGACGCTCGTGGCCGCCCTCGCGCTCGGGCTGGCCGCCTGCGGTCGCCCGGCCCCCGATCCCGAGCAAAAGCCCCGGGCGATCGAGGACCCCGAGGAGATCGATGCGCTGCAACAGGCCGCGGATGCCCAGGCCGAGGCTCGGGCCCGAGCCCGCGCGAAGCCGAGGTGGAAGCGGAAGGTCCCGCCGATGCCCGAGACCTTCGCGGCCTTTGAGCGGCCCGATCTCGCCGCCCTCGAGGGCGCGTGGCTGGTCGACAGCGAGATCCCGGGTCAGCAGGTGCTGTGGCTGATCGAAGAAGATGGCGCCAAGCTGACCGAGATCGACCACCGCGAGCGCGAGCGCGTGTTCGGCATCAGCCTGGCCTCGCCCTGCGCCCTGCGCCTGACTGACGAGCGCGGCCACGCCCGGACCCGGGTCATCGCGGCCCGCGGTGATCAGCTCATCGCCCCGCGTGGAGGCGCGACCGCGGTCGCAGGCAGCGATGGATCGATGCTCGCGTGCGCCGGGCATCGGACCTACCAGATCGCCGCCGACGGCCGCTGCCGCTACACGACCGAGATGCTCGGCTCATGGAGCGACCCGGCCGAGCCCAGCGAGACCTGCAAGCTGAGCAAGGGAGCCAAGGGCGCGACGCTGCGTCTCGGCGACCAGCGCCTGCGCGACTACGGGGGGCTGTGGGTCGACGAGGACAACGCCGACCGCTGGGCGGTCAAGGTCGACGATCGAGCGGCCGGGTTGGCTGCGCTCACCCGCGCGGCCGCGCCCGCGGAGCCTGCGACCGAGACCGGAGCCGACCCCGGAGCCGACCCCGGCAGCGACACGGGCACGGAGACCGGCTAGCAGCCCGGGGTGCTAGCCTTTCGAGGGGGCGAAGGGGACCTGCGCGCTCGGCCTTGCGATGTGACCGAGCACGCAGGCCCGATCGGCGCCGGTGACCCTCGGCAGCGAGCTCGGCAGCCCGGCCAGGGTCCGGGCCGCGATCAGGGCGATCGCGGCCGGCTCGTGGCAGCTCGCGGCGAACACTCCGTGCTCGGCCCGCTCGACCGGCAGCGCCAGCGACTCACGGGTCAGACGCAACAAGGTTGGGTTCTTGGCCCCGCCCCCGGTCAGCAAGACCTCGCGCACGCCCTCGCACTCCGCCGCCGCGCGGACGATCGCCCGCGCGGTCACGGCCAGGACCGAGGTCAGCAGGTCGCGCCCGGCGATCGCGGTGAAGCGCTCGTGGAGGCGCTTGGCGTAGGCGCGGCCGAAGTCCTCGCGCCCGGTCGAGCGCGGCGGCGGCTTGTGGAAGAAGGCGTGGGCGAACACGTAGTCGACCACGCTCTCGACGACCTTGCCCCCGCGACTGAGCTGCCCGTCGCGATCGTAGTCGAGGTCGCCGAAGCTCAGGGCGCGGGCGAGATAGTCGGCGATCATCATCCCCGGCCCGATGTCGTAGCCGACGACATCGTCGACGTCGGCGGTCACGTGGGTGATGTTGGCGATGCCCCCGACGTTGACGATCAGGCGCCCCGCGTGCTCGACCGGCGTGAAGAACCAGTGCGCGAAGGGGACGATCGGCGCCCCCTCCCCGCCGTGGAACATGTCCGCGGAGCGCAGATCCCCGACGACGGGCCGGGCGAGGGCCTCGGCGAGGACCGCCGTGCTCCCGATCTGCAAGGTGTTCGGGATCCGGTGGCCGAGGCTCTCGCTGGCCGAGGGCGGCCCGTGCCACAGCGTCTGTCCGTGCATCCCGACGACGGCGCAGCGCTCCCAACCGTCGAGCTCGCGGACGGCGGCGGCGTAGCGGCGCGGGAGCTCGGCGTGGAGCTCGGAGAGACGGGCCAGCGACAGGGAGGTCGGGTTGGTCAGCTCGGCCTGAAGCTCGGACTCGAAGGGCAGGTGCGCGTGGTCGAGGACCCGCGGCTCGTGGCGCTGCTCGACGCCCTCGAGCTCGAGCAACACCGCGTCGACCCCATCGCCCGAGGTCCCGCTCATGATCCCGACGGTTCGGATTGGGTCGGCGACGGTCATTGTCCTCCCTCCAGGAGCCGGGGGTTGCCCGCGTCGCGGAGCAAGCCCTCGAGCTCTTCGATGACCCTGGCGCCCCCCGCGGATCGCAGCACCAGGGTCGCGCGGGCGAGCGCCTCGGGGTGAGCATCCGCGACCGCGACGCCGACTCCGACTCGATCGAAGACCGGGGCGTCGTCGAGGCCATCGCCGATGTGCAAGACCCGGTCGAGGGCCACGCCCCCGTGGCGGGCCCGGATCTGATCGAGCGCCGCGATCTTGTCGCTGACGCCGAGCCAGTCGGTCTCGCAGCGCAGGTGCTCGACGCGGCGCCGGGCGGCCTGGGTCTTGTTGCGCGACAGCGGGACGACGGCGAGCTTGGCCCGGGCCATCCGCAACAGCGACTCACCGTCGCGTACGCTGTAGCGCTGGACCCAGCCGGCCGCCTCGCCCGCCCACCACGTGGTCGCGTCGGTCAAGGTCCCGTCGATGTCGAACGTGAGCAGCTCGATCGCGGCCAGTCGCTCGCGGTGATCCATGGTCGGATCTTATCGGCTCTGCCCCAGCCAAATCGGCCCTCAGTGTCGAAAAACGCCGGTTTCGTGCGAGTTGCTTCACGCTGAGGGATCGCCCCCGAAGATCGACCGCGAGGAGCGCCTTTTTGTCCACGGCGTCAAAGTCCCTATGGTAATTGTAGAGCACACCGCGCAGGTCATGATGGAGTCCGACAAAACGCCAAGCAGGGCGCAGGCCAGCAACGGCGCCAGCGATGGGCGCCAGCTTCTGATCGTCGAGGACGAGGCGGTGATCCGCTTCGTTCTCCGCTGTGAGCTCGAACAACACGGCTTCGTGGTCACCGAGGTCGAAGACGGGCGCGGCGCGCTCGAGGCCTTCAGCCGAGATCCAAGCTGTTGGGCCGGGGCCTTCGTCGACTTCCTGCTGCCCGACATCCACGGTGACGAGGTCATCGAGCAGTTGTTGGAGTTGCGCCCCGATCTCCCGGTCGTGTTGATGACCGGCGACTCCGATCCCTCCGCCGACGCCACGAAGGGCGCGCTGACCGTCCTGCGCAAACCATTTCCGCTCGAGCAAGTTCGGCCCTTGCTCGAGGTCATGCGCCAGACCGCACAAACGCCGACCCAGGAGCCGTGCTCATGAGCACGAAGAGCGACGCCAAGCGCCCTCACCGGCTCGATCCGGTCACGGAGCCCGAGCCCGAGCCGGTCCCAGCCCCGGACGACGGCGAGGCGGCTCTGCGTCGGACCCGCCACCAGATCCGCAACGAGCTCCAGCTGCTGACCAGCCTCCACGCCCTTCACCTGCGCAACGTCGACGACCCGCGCGCACGGCGTGAGCTCATCCGCTGCTATCGGCGAGTCGGCGTCGTCGGCGTCGTCCACCAGCTGACCGCCGACGCTGGCGGCACGGTTCGCGCCGACAGCTGCCTCCAGACCGTCGCCAATTTCCTCGCCGCCAGCGCGCGCACCATGGAGGACAACCAAAATTTCAAATTCGATCTGAGCCTCGAGGTCGATCACCCGCGCTGGCGTCACGACCACGCGACCCGCATCGCGTTGATCGTCGACGAGCTGTTCTCCAACGCCATGAATCACGCCCTCCCCCACGCCGAGCAGCTCGACATCGCGCTCAGCCTCCGATCGGTGAAGGGTCGCTCGTGCCTGAGTCTGCGCGACTGGGGGCCCGGCCTGCCTGAGGGGTTCGATCCCGCGACCGCGGACAGCCTGGGTCTGCCCATGGCCTGCGCGGTCGCCCAGCAACTCGGAGGCTCTCTCGAGCTCGTGGCCGCGCCCGGCGGCGGCACCGAAGCGCGCTTGTTGCTACCCCTCGACCTCGCCGTGGACTCCAACGAGGGGGCCGACGAGCGCCCATGACTACCGAGCTCAAGGCCCGCCGCGCTCGCGCGATCATTGTCGAAGACGAGTGGATCGTCGCCCGCGATCTCCAGCACATCCTCGAGGAGATCGGCCTCCAAATCGTTCGCCTCGTCCGCCGCCCGAGCGAGCTGCTGCCCTTGCTCGACGAGTTGCGTCCGGAGCTCCTGGTCCTCGACATCGATCTCAGCGCCGAGATCGACGGCATCGAGCTCGCGGAGCAGGTCCAAAAAACCCACCCAACCTGCGCGCTGCTGTTTGTGTCGGCCCACGCCGAGCCCGAGACGCTGGCCCGGATCCGGCGGGTCGACGCCCACGGCTTTGTCGTCAAGCCCTTCGTTCGGCCTCAGCTCGAGGCCGCTGTCGAGGTCGCGCTCGCGCGGGTCGATCGCACCGCCGACAACGCCCAGGCTGCGCTGCGCGAGATCGCTCGGGTCCTCGCCGACGCGGGCGCGCTCCCGAATGAGCGTCGCAACCGAGACTGGCGCCAGATCCCCGGCCTCGACGAGCTCTCACCGCGCGAGGTCCAGGTCCTCGAGGCGCTGCTGGCCCACCGTCGGCCCCCGCAGATCGCCGAGGATCTCGGCATCTCGCCGCACACGGTCCGCAACCACCTCAAGTCGATCTACGCCAAGTGCGGCGTCCGCTCCCAGGCCGAGCTCCTCCAGCTGATTGTCGAAGGCTGAGGCGGCCTTAGCAGCCCGTGGTGCTAGCAGCCCGGGGTGCAATGCATCGTGTCGCCTCGCGCCGGAATCTTCGCCGAGGGCGCGAAGCCAAAACGCCGCTGTACCGGGCGTACTGCAAGTTTTGGCGACAAAGCCCTCGGCGAAGAGGCCAAGCGAGGCGGCGCGAGGGATTGCAGCCCGGGCTGCTAGAGCGCCTTGCGGATCTTGGCCAGGAGCTCGTCGAGCTGGAAGGGCTTGGTCACGTAGTACTTGGCGCCAACGTTGATGCCCTCGACGACGCTGCGGGGATCGTTCTTGGCGGTCAAGAAGATGACCGGGACCGAGCGCGTGCCATCGTTGCGCTTGATCGCCTTGACGAAGGTCATCCCGTCGAGGCGCGGCATCATGACGTCGGCGATGATCAGATCTGGCTGCTCCTGCTCGAGCGCCGTCAACCCCTGAACACCGTCCGTCGCCTGCGTGATCCGGTAGCCCTTCGCAGTCAGCGCCTTGCTGAGCAAGGTCTGAACCGCAGGATCGTCCTCGACGACGAGAATGTGCTCACCTGCCACCCCGGCAAACTATCATAATTTGCCCTGATCGTCTCTGAGATCGTCTCTGAGATCGTCTCTGCACATCGAGCGACCGGCGGCGAAGCGGGGGTTTAAGACGGAAGAACGCGCATCGAGTCCAGGATCGTGATCCCCCCGTTTCGCCAGCGTCGCAGCTCGACCTCGGTCAGCTGCTCACCGCGCTCGTCACGGCGCACGACCAGGTGAGATCCGTCGAGCCAGCTGCCGCTGTTGCCGTAGATGACCTGACCGCGGCGCTCGACGCTGCCGCGGTGGCTGTGGCCCATCAGCACGATGCGCGTGCCCGTGACCTCGCCGACGCTCGACGCGACCTCGAGCATGTCGCGCGCGACGTTGCGCGGCGATCGGCGGCGCTTGACCTGAAGCGCCGCGAGACAGCCCAGGCCGAGCCCCAGCGGGATCCCGAACACCAGCGACCAGCCGCTGGCCCAAAAGATCAGCGGCACGAGCAGCGCGGGGGTCACGGCCGAGAGCGCGAGATCGAGGGCCGTGACCGACAAGACCCCGCCGACGCTGGCCGAGCTCGGCGGCGGCGCCATGTTCTCGAGGGCCGTCAGCGCGCTCATCTGCAGGCCCGCGTTCTTGGCCAGCTTGGCCAGGCGCTCCTCGTGGGCGGCGCGACCGGCCTTGTCGACGCGGCCGCTGCGGACCCAGAGGCCGAGCATGCCTCCGACCATGCGCAGGTAGAGGAACACCACGCGGACCATGAAGCGCCAGCCGCGGGCGATGGCCCAGCGGAAGTAGTCGAGGGTCGTGAACCGGTCGGCCGCGTCGTAGTCGATCTCGGGCATCCGGTTGGTGAAGCGCCGGGTCGCAACCTCGGCCACGCTCTGGACCAGGCGGCCGCCGCGAGTTGGCGAGAGCTGGGCGTGGGTCGAGCAGGCCGGATCGAAGAGGTGCCCGTGCTCGATCCACGCGCCGCCCTCGCGCACGAACCAGGGCACGAAGCGGACCTGCCCGGCGCCGACCTCGTCGAGGGTCGTGATCCCGGTCGCGGTGATCTTCGACTGGAGCTGCTCGGGGTCCTCGCCTCCGTCAAGCGCGCCCTCGAGCCGCTCGGCGAAGGCGCGCCCGACCTCCGGGTAGAGGAATTCGGCGTCGTGGTTGCCGGCCACGAAGACGATCGAATTCCCGGCGTCGAGGAAGGAAATTAGCGCGTCTTCGACGCCCGGGTACGCGTCGAGCACGGCGTGGAGCCGCTCGACCGCGAGCTCGACGGGATCCTGGTCGTGCGCGCCGATCTCGACGTTCCAAAAGTCGATGAAGTCGCCGTTGATGACCAACTGCCAGGTCCCGAGCCGCGCATAGTGATCCAGGAACTGCGGCAGGGTCTCGTCGAGGCGGGCCGCGAGGTGCACGAACTCCCCACGGGTTCGCAGCTTGAGGTGCGAGCCAAGGTGCAGATCGCTGATCAACAAGAGCTGGCGCACAAACTCTTTTTACGCGCAGGTCCGCGCAGAGGCCAGCTTGAAACGAAGCACCCGTGCCAGGCCTGAGGCTATGGTATAGCCGCGCGCGAGCGCAGCCGCCCGCTGGGGCGGCGTCAACGCCCTCTGGAGCCCGACATGCCCAAGCTCATTGCCTTCGGACTGGTCGTCGCCTTGGCCCTTGGCCTGTTCACCTGGAACCTGACCAGGGCCATCAAGATCGCGGCGCTGGGGAAGCCCGCCAACCTCGAGGAAACCTGGGGCGAGCGAATAGCGAGCCTGATGACCTTCTTCTTCGGCCAGCGCAAGGTCGTGGAGGAGCGTCGCAGCTGGCACCACCTGGCGCTCTACTGGGGGTTCTTGATCCTGCAGGTCGGGCTGCTCGACATGCTGATCACCGGGCTGTTCGGCGAGTTCGGCTTCACCCTCGCCGACCTGCTTGGGCTCCAAGGCCACGCCTGGCTCAAGTTCTTCGTCGACTGGGGCAACGCGATCGTCGCCGTCGCCCTGCTCTACGCCTTCTTTCGTCGCCTGGTCATCAAGCCCAGCTTCGTCCCGGCCAACCTCGACGCGATGCTGATCCTCAGCGCGATCGGCCTGATCGTGCTGACTCACTTCGGCCACCACATCTACGACATGGCCCACGCCCGGGCGATGGAGGACGGCGCGATGGTGTCCTACGCGATCGGCTCGGCGCTGGGGCTGTACTCGGGTCCGCCGATCAGCGAGGCGCTGCCCGGCGGGGCCGGCGACTCGGGGCTGCTGGTCTCGGTCAGCCGTGACACCGCCGAGATCGTCGCCGACGTCCACTGGTGGGCCCACCTGTGCGTGGTCCTGGCCTTCCTCAACTACCTGCCCTTCTCCAAGCACATCCACGTGATCTGGTCCGGGCCCAACATCTTCCTGCGTCGCCAGGGCCAGCGCGGGATCATGCCCAAGCTGCTGTTGATGCCGCCCGAAGAGGAAGACGAGGAAGACGAGGACGGCGAGCCGCCGCCGATCCCGTGGGAGAACTGGGGCGTCGGCCGGATCCAGGACTTCGACTGGAAGTCGCTGATCGACAACTACGCGTGCACCGAGTGCGCGCGCTGCACGACCTACTGCCCGGCCTTCGCCACGCACAAGCCGCTGTCGCCGATGCACCTGATCCACGATCTCAAGGACGAGATGAAGGAGCGCGGCGGGCTGCTGCTCGACCTCCAAGAGGCCGGCGGACAGCTGCCGATCTACGACCCCGACACGGGCGAAGAGGGCTTCCCCGAGGATCTCGACGAGGAGTCGGGGGGCTACGCCCCGCTGCCCGCGACCGCGAGCAAGGACAAGATCGCCGAGATCAAGCAGATGCTCGCGGACATGCCACCTCTGGTCGGCGGCCGCGTGAAAGACGAGACCCTGTGGGCCTGCACCACCTGCGGCGCCTGCGAGGAGGTCTGCCCGGTGTTCATCCAGCACCCGCTCAAGATCCTCCAGATGCGCACGCGGATCGTGCTCAACGACGAAGAGGGCCGGACCCCCGGCGACGTGACCCGCGTGATCGGCAACATCGCCGACGGCCAGGGCAACCCCTGGAACGACACCACCGACCGCATGGCCTGGGCCGAGGGCCTCGAGGTCCCGACGATCGAAGACAAGCCCAACGCCGAGTGGCTGCTCTTCGTCGGCTGCGCGGGCGCGCTCGACGACGGGGCCAAGAAGACCACCCGCGCGCTGGTCAGCGTCCTCCACGCGGCCGGCGTCGACTTCGCGGTGCTCGGCAAGCAAGAAAAGTGCACCGGGGACACGCTCCGGCGGCTCGGCGCCGAGGACAAATTCCAGGAGCTCGCGGCCGAGCAGGTCGAGACCATGAACGAGCTCTCGATCACCAAGGTCATCGCGACCTGCCCGCACTGCTTCCACGTGATCAAGAACGAGTACCCGCAGTTCGGCGGGGACTACGAGGTCGTGCACCACAGCGAGCTGATCGCCAGGCTACTCGACGAGGGCAAGCTCAAGGTCGACAAGCCCCTGGCCAAGAAGCTCACCTACCACGACTCGTGCTACCTCGGGCGCTGGAACAAGGTCTACGACGCCCCCCGCGCCGCGATCGAGCGTTCGGTCGGGACCAAGGGCCAGTTCGTCGAGCTTGGCCGCAACCGCGAGCACGGCTTTTGCTGTGGCGCGGGCGGCGGGCGGATGTGGGTCGAAGAAGAGAAAGAGAAGCGCGTCAACGTCAACCGGACCGAGGAGATCGTCGAGGCTGGCGTCGAGGCCGTCGCGGTCGGCTGCCCCTTCTGCAAGACCATGGTCTCCGACGGCATGAAGCACTTCAACAAGGACGAGGACATCGAGGTCCTCGACATCGCCCAGGTCATCGAACGTACACTGTCCTCGTGAGCGCGACCCCGATCCAAGACGCCATCCACGACGAGCTCGTGCGCAGCTTCGCGCCGAGCGTGCTCGAGGTCATCAACGAGTCCGGCAACCACAACGTCCCGCGCGGCTCCGAGACCCACTTCAAGGTCGTGATCGTGAGCGAGGGCTTCGCTGGCGAGACGCTGGTCAGCCGCCACCGCGCGGTCAACAAGGCGCTCGCGCAGCAGCTCGCCGCGGGCGTCCACGCCCTCTCGATCCAGGCGCTGACCCCGGCGCAGTGGGACGCGCGAGGCGGCGAGGTCCCCGCCTCGCCTCCTTGCCTCGGCGGCTCCAAGGCCTGATCGATCCGCGCGCTCCCCTGTCCAGGCTGTGCAGATTGTGCAGGTCGCGCAGCTTGCGCGATCTGCTGGCGCCGCGGGCCGCAGCTGGCGAGCAGCACGACCACGACAGGTCTCCGGCCTCCCCATGACAGCGGCGCCCGGCTGCCTGAACCTCGCGCGACTCCCTTGTGGCCCGGCGCAGGCAGGCCAGACGCCGGACCCGACTTGGGCATCGCAATCTGCCCGAGAACGCACGACATCGATGTCCTACGGCCAAATTGTCCTGCTTGCGCAGCCTCGTGACCCCACTAGCTTTCGTGCATGGCTTCCAAAGCACGCCTGTGGGGCATGGTCCCCGCGCTCGGTCTGGTCCTGAGCCTCGGCTGCGACGACGGTGACGAGCTGCGCTCGCTCGACGCGAGCGAGTTCGACGAGCGCTCCGCGTGCGGCGACGTGACGATGGTCGCCGCGACCGCCGACGGCAGCGAGGCCCTGCTGCTCGGGATCGAGGACGAGCTGGTCGCCCGGGCCCACGACCAGGGCGAGGCCGTGGTCGCGGACTACGAGCTCCCAGATGACCGCGTGACCGTGCGCTGGGCCGCGGGCGCCAACGTCTACCAGGGCCACTGCGGCCTCGACAACGGCGAGCTCTGGCGCCTCGACGCGCGCAAGGACGCCCTCGTCGGCCACGTCTTCGTTCGGGTCGAGCCGACCGAGGACGGCGCGCTGAGCTTGACGGCGGAGCTCGCCGACGTCGTGTTCGTGGCCGACGATCCCGAGGGCGGCGACGACTACGAGCTCGAGTGGACGCGCCTCGAGCAGCCCCTCGCCGAGGGCTGAGCTCGGCTCAGTAGGCCGCCGCCGACCCGCCGTCGCGGGACACGTCGGCGACCGCCTCGAGCTCGCCGGTCTCGGGATCGACCTCGATGCAGTTGGCGTGACCGATGCGCCAATTCCTGGTCTTGAGCTCGTGGCCCTTTTTCTCGAGCGCCTTCTTCAGGGCCGGCTCGATCCCGTCTTCGTGCCAGATGTTGTCGGGCTTCCACTGGTGGTGGATCCGATGATCGCGGACCGCGTCCTCGAGCGAGCGGTCGTAGTCGATCAGCTGGATCAGGATCTGGGCGACGGTCGTCGTGATCGTCGGTCCCCCGGGCGAGCCGAGGACCGCACGGAGCTCGCCGTCCTTGACCACGATCGTCGGCGTCATGCTGCTGAGCATGCGCTTGCCCGGCTCGATCGCGTTTTGCGGCCCCTGGATCAGACCGAACATGTTTGGCGCGCCGACCTTGGCCGTGAAGTCGTCCATCTCGTTGTTGAGGATCACCCCGGTCCCCGGGACCAGGACCTTCGAGCCGAAGCCACCGTTGAGCGTGTAGGTGTTGGCGACCGCGAGGCCCTCGCCGTCGACGACGGAGAAGTGGGTGGTCTGCTCGGACTCTTTGATCTCGACCCCGGCGCCGACCTGATCCGAGGGGGTCGCCTTCTTGGGGTTGATGTCGGCGACGCGCTCGTCGATGTAGCTGACGTCGAGCAGCCGCTCCATCGGGATGTTGACGAAGTCCGGATCACCGAGCAGCAGGTTGCGATCTGCGTAGGTCCTGCGCAGGATCTCGACGTAGGCGTGGACCTGGGCGGGCGAGTGCCACGCGAGCTTGTCGAGCTCCATGGCCTCGCTCGCGGCGAGGATCTGGCGCAGGACCACGCCGCCCGCGGACGGCGGCGGCATCGCGATGATCTCGTGTCCTCGGTAGGGGAACACCAGCGGCTCGCGCTCGACGGCCTCGTAGCCGGCGAGGTCCTCGAGCGTCCAGATGCCGCCGAGCTTTTGGACCTCGCTCACGAGGTGCTGGGCGAAGGGACCCTCGTAGAAGCCCGCGCGGCCCTGGTCGGCGATCCGCTGGAGGGTCGCCGCGAGCTCGGGCTGGGTCCAGACATCGCCGACCGCGTAGTTGCTGCCGTCGGGCTTGCGAAAGTGGGCCGCGCTGTCCTCGTAGCCCGCGTCGGCCATGCGCTTGCTGCCCCACGAGAGATCGTCGGCGTGGTTCTCGTCGAGGGTCCATCCGTCACGCGCGAGCGCGACCGCGGGCGCGACGACCTGCTTCCACTCGAGCTTGCCCCACTGCTGATGGGCGTACCAAAACCCCGCCACGTCCCCGGGGATGCCCGCGGCCTTGGCCCCGGTCCGGCTCTGATCCGTGAGCTCGCCGTCCTCGTCGAGGTACATGTCCGCGCTCGCGGCCCCCGGCGCGGTCTCGCGGTAGTCGACCGCCGCCGACTTGCCGTCGGGGAAGCGCAAGACCATGAACCCACCGCCGCCGATGTTGCCGGCCGAGGGGTGGGTGACGCTCAGGGCGAAGCCGACGGCGACGGCTGCGTCGACGGCGTTGCCCCCCGCCTGGAGGATCTCGACTCCGATCCGGCTCGCGTTGGACTCGGCGCTGGCGACCGCGCCCTGCTTGCCCCGCGAGATCTCGACCTGCTCCTGCGCGGGCGCGGGATCCCCGATGGGGTCGAGGCGCAAAACCAACTCGCTCGGCGCGTCGTCGGCCGTGCTCGTGCTCGAGTCGGGCGCGGTGGCGGTCGTGCTCGGGGTCTCGCTGTTGACCGGGTCTTTGCACCCGGATCCGACGAGTAGGCCCCCGAGCAGGAGCGCGGACAAGACCGATGGCCACTGAGGTCGACGCATGCGGCGAGGGTACGCGGAGCTTCGGCCCGAGCGAACCCTCACTGGCTCCAGGCACCTCAGCGTTAAACGCGCTGCATAAAGCGTCTTGACAGCAGCGAGGAGCTAGTTCATCTTCCCCCGGCCTCAAACGGGCTCCTACCACCACCTCCGCCTCGGCACGGCCCACAGACAGGCCAACACCCAACAACTGCCGGGGCTCCGTTCGGGTATCGTCTAATGGTAGGACTGCGGATTCTGGTTCCGCCAATCAAGGTTCGAGTCCTTGTGCCCGAACTCTCTTTCCTGACTGCACTCGCAAACACGAGCACTCTCCCGCATGGCCCTGTGGTCTAGCGGTTAGGACGGCGGCCTCTCACGCCGCAATCCCGGGTTCGATTCCCGGCAGGGTCAGCGAAGGGCCCTCGCTTCGGCGAGGGCCCTTTTTTTTGGGCTATGTATCTGGTGCGGCGTGAGCGAGCTCGGAAGTACAGAGACGATCGAGGCCAGCGAGGTTGGCGTCCCGCCGGGGTCTCCCCTGCCTTTCGAGTTTCGGCCGAGCCTGCGGCCGAGCCCCCTGATCATCAGCTTCCCCCACGTCGGCCTCGACTGGCCGCCGAGCCTCGGGCCGCGGCCCCAGGTCAACTTTCCCCGCAACGCTGACTACGCCGTCGACCGCCTCTATGTCCGCGCCGAAGCGCTGGGCGCGGCGACGGTGCGGGCGCGCTACTCGCGGCTCGTCGTCGATCTCAACCGCGCGGAGGACGACGTCAGCGCCGAGCTCGTCCCCGAC
>NZ_PVNK01000228.1 GCF_002994615.1 Enhygromyxa salina
CGGGCTGCTAGCCCTGAATCAAGCGCTGCGCGCTCGACTCGGGCGCAAGTTGCGTGGCGGCGACGACACGGCTCAATTGTATCGAGATCCCGGGTGAGAAGTGCCACCTGGTGGCGGGCGAGAGATCTGCACGCGTGAAGGTGAGAAAACAAGCTTCTATAGGAGCCATGCGAGCAGGTCATCCGGCCCACACGATGGCCTGAAGAGGCCCGGTGACACAACTGAGACACGAATTTGTTTGGTTTGCGCTGCCCGTAGGCGCCACTCGGTGGCACCTTCCGGGCTGACGTCGACAAATGGCCTCCGAACATGATTTCTCAGCGGGCTTCTGGCACGCCCAGGACAGCGCTCCGGCCTTCACGGGACCGGCGATCGTCGCCGCGGTCCAGCGCGCGCGCGAGCCGGCCTTCGTGCTTCGACATCCGCAGACCGGCTCGATCGGCGTCGCCGTCGGCGGCGAGTTCGGGATGGATCCGGCGCCGCAGGGGCGACCCGCGTGGCCGGTGTGGGGCCGGCTGCCGCCCTTGTTTCCCGAGTGGCTCGGCGACCGCAGCTTCGCCGAGACCCACGGCGTCCGCTTCCCCTACGTGACCGGCGCGATGGCCAACGGCATCGCAACCACGCGGCTCGTGAGCGAGGCCGGGCGCGCGGGCTTCCTCGGCTTCTTCGGCGCGGCGGGGCTGGCCTACGGGCGCGTCGAACAGGCGGTGTCCGAGCTCTCGCGCGAGCTCGGCGATTCGGCCCCCTGGGGCTGCAACCTGATCCACTCGCCGCAGGAGCCCGCGCTCGAGGACGCGGTCGCGCAGCTGTACATCGAGCGCGGGGTTCGCCGGGTCTCGGCGGCGGCCTTCATGGCCCTGACGCCCGCGATCGTGCGTTACGCGATCGCGGGGATCCACGAAGATCAGCAGGGTCGGATCGTGCGGCCGCGCCAGGTGTTCGCCAAGGTCTCGCGCCTCGAGGTCGCCCGTCACTTCCTCGAGCCGGCGCCCGCCAAGCTGTTGAAGGTCCTGCACGAGCGCGGGCAGCTCAGCGCGCGCGAGGTCGAGCTCGCCCGCCACGTGCCGGTCGCCGAGGACATCACCGTCGAGTCGGACTCGGGCGGCCACACCGACAACCGCCCCCTCGCGGCCCTGCTCCCGAGCATGCTCGCGCTGCGCGACGAGATCGTCGGCGCGCGCGGCTACTCGCGGCCGATCCGGGTCGGCGCAGCGGGCGGCGTCGGCACGCCGAGCGCGGTCGCCAGCGCGTTCGCGCTCGGGGCCGCGTACGTGGTCACGGGCTCGGTCAACCAGGCCTGCGTCGAGTCGGGCCTCGACCCAAGCGGCAAGCAGATGCTGGCCGAGGCCGGGATCGCCGACGTGATCATGGCCCCGGCCGCCGACATGTTCGAGCTCGGCGTCGAGGTCCAGGTCTTGCGCCGCGGGACCATGTTCGGCCCCCGGGCCAAGCGCCTCTACGAGCTCTACCGGGCCCACGCGACCTGGGACGAGATCCCGGCCGAAGAGCGGCGCAAGGTCGAGCAGCAGCATCTGCGCGCGAGCTTCGACGAGGCCTGGGCCTCGACCCGGCGGTTTTGGACCGAGCGCGACCCCGGCGAGGTGACCAAGGCCGAGGCCGACCCGCGCCACAAGCTCGCGCTCGTGTTTCGCTCGTACCTGGGCCAGTCGAGCCGCTGGGCGATCGTCGGTGAGGCCGAGCGCCGGACCGACTTTCAGATCTGGTGCGGCCCGGCGATGGGCGCGTTCAACACCTGGACGGCGGGCAGCTTCCTCGCCGCGCCCGAGGCCCGCACGGTCGTGCAGGTCGCCCGCAACCTGATCGAGGGCGCCGCGGTCATCACCCGCGCCCAACAACTACGCAGCTACGGCGTGCCGGTCCCGGCCGCCGCCTTTGACTACCGTCCGCGGCCACTGGGCTAATTCTCATGACAACGAAGACCCGCCCCCCTCTCGCCATCGTCGGCGCCTCCGCCCTGTTCCCCGGCTCGAGCGACGCGACCGGGTTTTGGACCGACATCCTCGCTGGCACCGATCTGCTGACCGAGGTCCCGACGACCCACTGGCTGCCCGAGGACTACTACGACCCCGATCCGCGGGCGCCCGACAAGACCTACGCCAAGCGCGGGGGCTTCTTGTCGAAGGTCGACTTCGACCCGCTGACCTGGGGCGTGCCGCCGAACATCATCAAGGCGACCGACACCTCGCAGCTGCTCGGGCTGATCGTCGCCGAGCAGGTCCTGCGCGACGCGGCCCGGGGCCAGTTCGAGTCGATGGATCGCTCGCGGATCTCGGTCATCCTCGGGGTGACCTCGGCCCAGGAGCTGCTCGCGTCGATGATCAGCCGGCTGCAAAAGCCTGTTTGGGTCAAGTCGCTGCGCGAGCAGGGCCTCGGCGAGGACGAGGTCCAGGCGGTCTGCGATCGGATCGCCGATCACTACACGCCGTGGGAGGAGAGCTCGTTCCCCGGCCTGCTCGGCAACGTCGTCGCCGGGCGGATCGCCAACCGCCTCGACCTCGGCGGGACCAACTGCGTGGCCGATGCGGCCTGCGCCTCGACCTTCGCGGCGCTGAGCATGGCCGCGCAGGAGCTCTACCTCGGCGACTCCGACATGGTCATCACCGGGGGCGTCGACACGCTCAACGACATCTTCATGTTCATGTGCTTCTCCAAGACGCCGGCGCTGTCGGCCTCGGGGGACTGCCGACCCTTCTCCGATCAAGCCGACGGGACGATGCTCGGCGAGGGCCTGGGCATGGTCGCGCTCAAGCGCCTCGACGACGCCGAGCGCGACGGCGACCGGATCTACGCGGTCCTGCGCGGGATCGGCTCGTCCTCGGACGGGCGCTCGAAGAGCGTCTACGCGCCGGTGTCGGCGGGCCAGGCCAAGGCCCTGCGCCGGGCCTGGGACCACGCCGGGGTCGAGCCGCGGACCGTCGAATTGATCGAGGCCCACGGGACCGGGACCAAGGCCGGCGACGCGGCCGAGTTTCAGGGCTTGAAGCAGGCCTTTGGGGCCAGCGAGGGCGCGCAGTGGTGCGCGCTGGGCACGGTCAAGTCGCAGATCGGCCACACCAAGGCCGCGGCTGGGGCCGCCGGGCTGTTCAAGGCCGTGATGGCGCTGCACCACAAGGTCCTGCCGCCCACGATCAAGGTCGAGCGGCCCAACCCCGCGCTCGAGGTCGACGACTCGCCCTTTTACCTCAACACCGAGGCGCGGCCGTGGATCCGCGGGTCCGAGCACCCGCGGCGCGCGGGCGTGAGCGCGTTTGGCTTCGGCGGGTCCAACTTTCACCTCCTGCTCGAGGAGTACGCGGGCGCCGGGGCCAGGGCCGAGCGGCTGCGCACGCTCCCGGTCGAGCTCGTGGTCCTCGGTGGCGCGAGCGGAGCCGAGCTCGCCAGCAAGGCGCGAGCGTGGGCGGGGCGCTGCGACGAGCGCGGGCTCCTGCGCTTCGCGGCGTGGGACAGCCAGCGTCAGTTCGACCCGAGCTCCCCGGCCCGGCTCGCGCTCGTCGCGAGCGACGAGGACGAGCTGCGGACCAAGCTCGAGCGCGCGGCCAAGCAGATCGAGGCGTCGCCCGAGACCGCGTTCGAGAGCCCCGACGGGACCGCCTACGGGCTCGGGCCCCAAGTCGGCGGGGTCGGGCTGCTGTTCCCGGGCCAGGGCAGCCAGTACGTCGGCATGACCGCGGAGCTGGCCATGAGCTACGAGGTCGCCCGCGGGGCCTGGGACCGCGCCGCCGATGCCCCGCTCGGCAACGGCCTGGCCCTCGACCGCGTCGTGTTCCCGATCCCCCGCTTCGACGACGAGGCGCGGGCGGCCGACGAGATCAAGCTGCGCGAGACCCAGTGGGCTCAGCCCGCGATCGGCTGCGCGAGCGCGTCGCTGCTCGCGATGCTGCGCGAGCTCGGCGTCGAGGCCCAGGCGGTGGCCGGGCACAGCTTCGGCGAGGTCATGGCCCTCCACGCTGGCGGCGTGCTCAGCGAGGCCGACATGCTCCGGGTCGCGCGGCGCCGCGGCGAGCTGATGGCCGCCGCGGCTGAGTCCGACCGCCCGGGGACGATGAGCGCGGTCACGGCCTCGGCCGACGAAGTCCGCGCGGCGCTCGAGGGCGTCGACGACGTCGTGCTCGCCAACCTCAACGCGCCCAAGCAGACGGTCATCAGCGGGCCCGTCCAGGCGATCGAGGTCGCCGAGCAGGCGCTCGAGCGCGCGGGGTTCGGGGTCAAGCGGCTGCCGGTCGCGTCGGCCTTTCACTCGCCGCTGGTGGCCGCGAGCGCCGAACCCTTCGCCGGCTTCCTCGACGAGCTGAGCTTCGAGTCCGCGCAGCTGCCGGTCTACTCCGGCGAGTCCGGGGCCCCCTACGAGGCCGAGCCCGCGGCCGTGCGCGCGCGGCTCGGGCGGCAGATCGCCGAGCCCGTGCGCTTCACCGCGGTCGTCGAGGCCATGGCCGACGCGGGCGTGCATACATTCGTGGAGGTCGGTCCGGGCTCGGTCCTGACCAACCTCGTCGGCAAGATCCTCGACGGGCGCGAGCACGCGGCGATCGCCCTCGACCGGCGCGGGGTCGGGAGCGTGACCTCGCTGACGCGGGCGCTGGCGCGACTGTGCGCCCTGGGTGTTCCGCTGCGCTTCGAGGTGTTGTGGGATGGCTACCTGCCGCCCGCCGATCCGCACACGCGGCCCAAGCCCAAGCTGGCCGTGCCCCTGTGCGGGTCCAACCCGCAAAAGCCCTATCCGCCCGTGGGCGGGGCCAAGGACCTCCCGGGTCCCAATCCTCCGCGGCCCGTGGCCGCCTCGTCGCAGACACCGATGGACAAGCCAAGCACGACCCCGAGTCCCGCCCCTGTCGCCGCGCCCGCGCCCGCGCCTGTCGCCGCGCCAGCTCCTGCGGCCGCGCCGGCTCCTGCGGCCGCGCCAGCTCCTGCGGCCGCGCCGGCGCCTGCGGCCGCGCCCGCGCCTGCGTGGACCCCGGCTCCGGCCGCTCCGGCGATGAGCCCGAGCGCAGCGATCCAGCCCGCGGCTGCGCCCGTGGGCGACGCCTGGCTCGCAGCCTGGCAGGAGGCTCAGCGTCAGACGGCGCAGACCCACGCCATGGTTCAGCAGACGATGGCGAGCTCGCACGCCGCGTTCTTGCGCGTGACCGAGTCCAGCCTCTCGGGCCTCGCCGCGATGGCTGGGGTTGCGCTGCCGGTCGCGCCTGGCGTCGCGGCGCAGATCCCCGCGCAGCCGGTCATGACGGCGCCGCCCGTGCAGCACTACGCGCCTGCACCTGCACCTGCACCCGTGCAAGTCGCGGCGCCCGTGCCCGTACCTGAGCCTGTCGCCACGCCCGCGCCCGTCGCGGCGCCCGAGCCCGCTCCGGTCGCGGCAGCACCCACGCCGCCGGTCGCCGAGCCCGCGCCCGCGCCCGCGCCGGGGGTGGATCTCGAGGCGCTGATGCTGACGGTGGTCGCGGACAAGACCGGCTACCCGGAGCAGATGCTGGAGCTGTCGATGGACATGGAGGCGGAGCTCGGGATCGACTCGATCAAGCGGGTCGAGATCCTGGCGGCGGTTCAAGAGCAGGTCCCGGGGCTGCCGCAGATCGACGCGGGCCACATGGGCACGCTGCGGACGCTGGGCGAGATCGTCGAGTACATGCGCGGCTTGATGGGCGGCGACGCAGGGGCGTCGTCG
>NZ_PVNK01000229.1 GCF_002994615.1 Enhygromyxa salina
GGCCTTTTCGCCGAGGGCTTTGTCGCCAAAACTTGCAGTACGCCCGGTACAGCGGCGTTTTGGCTTCGCGCCCTCGGCAAAAATTCCGGCGCGAGGCGACACGATGCATTGCACCCCGGGCTGCTAGAGCTCCAGATAGCGAAGCTCATCCCCCGCCCACCGAGAGAAGGAGCGAAGCGAGCGAGCCAGAGGCCACGAGGATCAGGTCGGTCAAGAGAAGGAGCCCCCTCAGGCGGTCCACCGAGAGAAGGAGCGAAGCGAGCGAGCCAGAGGCCACGAGGATCAGGTCGGTCAAGAGAAGGAGCCCCCTCAGGGCGGCCCACCGAGCGAGGGAGCGAAGCGACCGGTCGCTCGTGGCAGAGGCCACGAGGAGCAGGTCGGCCAAGGGAACGAGCCCCCCTCAGGGGGGCCACGCACCCAGGCTGCGAAGCTCATCCCAGCCCACCGAGCGAGGGAGCGCAGCGACCGAGCGACCGGCCGCGAAGCGGCCGTGCGTGGCAAAGTGCACGGTGCCTGCGGGGGGCTAAAAAACCCATCGACCGGCCGCGAAGCGGCCGTGCGTGGCAAAGTGCACGGTGCCTGCGGGGGGCCTAAAAAACCCCCTCCATCCAGCGTCGGCGGGCGCGTTGGGGGAAGTCGCGGCCATCGAGCAGCGCGAGCAGGGCCGGGTAGACCCAGGCGGCGTCGCGCGCGACCGCACGAACGGCGTCGCGGACCCGCTCGGAGTCACGCGGGAGCAGGAGCTTGTCGGGTCCGGGACCGTGGCGGCGGACCGGGCCCGCGCCCGTGCACATCGTGACCTCGCAGGTCTCGAACTGGGCGCGAAGCTGGACGAGCAGGCCGCGCTCATCGGGCTCGAGCTCCGCGTCCTGCAGCGGCCGACCGCCGGGCCGAAGGCCGAGGAGCAAGTCGCGGCTGCGCAGCAGGCTCCGGCCTTCACGGAGCAAGCGGGTGAGCCCGCGGCGCCCCTCGAGGCGACGGCGAGGCTGGCGAAAGCCGAGCTCGAGCAGCTCGCCGAGCAGCGCCCGCTCGCTCTCGTCGAGCACGTAGACCCGGCCCTCGGGGGTGAAGTCGGCCGGGTCCTGATCGGGAAACAGCGCGCTGAGCAGGCGCTCGCCGCCCTCGTCTTGGACCGATTGACGCAGGGCCAGGAGGTCGCACCAACGCTCGCGACCGTCGCGCTCGAGCCCGCGAAACAGGGGCAGGCGCGCGATGGTCTTGGCGTACTCGCGGTGGCGCCGAGCGCCGTGGAGCAGCAGCTGGGTCAGGCGGCTGCGATCGCTCGTCGCGAGGGCTGCGCCGGCGCGACCGAGCTCGATCATGTGCTCGATCGCCGCCGAGATGATCGCGCGGGTGTGGGGCTGGATCGCTTCACGCAGGCGCGCCGCGCTGCCCGCTGGATCGCACAGCCCGCGGGTCTCGATCGCGGCCTCGAAGCAGGGCGCGTCGGTGACGCTGATGTGGGCGGTCACGATGCCGTCTTGAAGGAGGTAGAGGCGGGCGAGCTCACCGTCACGGGGGAGCGCGATCGTGCCGACGATCGGCGCGGTGACGGAGACGATCGAGAAGGGGTCCTCGAACCCGGCGCCGGGCGGCCGGTCTGGGCTCGTCAGCGCGCGGCCGTTGACCCGGATCTCGACCGGGGCGAAGCGGGCGACGCTGGTCAGCCACTCGCGCGCGCGGGAGCGATCGAGCTGCGCGCCGCGGACGATGATCTCGGTGAACTCGGGCCCCGGCGCGCGGAGGCGGTGGAGCTCGACCGCGCCGCCGCGCCGCCAGCTCAGGCCCATCGGCTCGTCCTCGGGGGTCGCGGGCTGGCTGACGATCCGCAAGCTGCTGGGATCGAGACCGACGAGCCCGAGCAGCGACAGCGCGCCGGCCCGCTCGAGAGCCGAGAGGGCGCGGTGGCGTCGCTGGGGCGAGCGCTCGCCGTCGAGCAGCGCCGTCAGCTCGCGCAGGACCGACGCGGGCACGCTGCCCCCGACCGAGCGGACCAGCAGCTGCGAGCGTCCGAGCTCGACCTCGATCCGCTCGGCGCCGTGGCGCAGGGCCCTGCGGACGAGCTCGGCGGGCAGCTGCCACGGTCCTTGGAGCTGGGCCTGGGTCAGCTTGCGCAGCTCGGACTCGACGTCGATCGTCAGCAGCTTGCCGACGTCGATCTGCTCCGCCTGCCCGGGGTGCAGGCCCGGACGAAGGCCCGGCGGGCTGTCAGGCATGGTCGTTTTCTCCATGGGCGTCGGGCTCGTCGAGGCGCGCGGTCTCTCGCAGGGCCTCGGCGGCGAGGGGCGCGAGCAGCCGCGCGCGGCGCTCGGGCCCGAGATCGAGGTGGTCGAGGAGGTGATCGAGGAGCGTGAACGCGGCCGCGTGGGGACGCGTGGGCCGGAGGCGCTCGGCCTCGACGAGCCACGGATCCTGGGCGTCGACGAGCACGAGCCGGTCGCCGATCTTTCGGGTCGAGCCCAGCGAGCGTAGATCCAGGGTCGCAACCCGGCCGCCGAGGCCGACCAAAGCCGCGCAGCGCCAGCGCTCGTTGTGCTCGCGGAGGTAGCCGGCGACGAGCGCGAGCGCCGGGCTCTCGCTCGCGCGCCCGAGCCGAAGACCCCAGCGGTCGAGGTCGACCGCGCCGAGCGAGGCGGCCACGGTCCGGCCTTCGGGGGTCTCGACGTCGAGCAGCGGGACGCCGCGTCGCTGGGCGTTGCGGCTGATCTCGGTCTGCTCGCGGCCCGCGTAGAGCCGGCCCTCGGAGGCCAGCGCGCGGGCGCGGTTGAGCGAGATCGCCGCGCCCCCGCGCAGCGGGATCAGGCGGCGATGAAACAGCGACGGGAGGTGACGAAAGGCCGCCGGCTGGGCCAGGGCGCCCTGCAGCAGGCTCGACAGATCTCCGCCCTCGTCGAGGTTGAAGCGTCGGGCCGTGCGACGCGAGAGCGAGAGCCCGAGCCCGAGCAGACCGAGGACCCCGGAGCCGAGCGCCAGCCACGGGAC
Source organism: Enhygromyxa salina (assembly GCF_002994615.1). Classification (GTDB taxonomy): domain Bacteria; phylum Myxococcota_A; class Polyangia; order Nannocystales; family Nannocystaceae; genus Plesiocystis; species Plesiocystis salina_A. Next base: position 2,983 of record NZ_PVNK01000229.1, read on the forward strand.
CCACGGCTTGGCGACGAGCTCGAGCAGGATCGGCGGGGTCGAGCTCGGCTCGAGCACGGCGGGGCTGGCGTCGGGGCTCGGCGTCGTCGGGGCTTGGCCGCCCGGGCCCGGCGTCGCGACGATCGGATCGGTCGGCGTGCTCGCCTCGCCGCTGTCGTCGCTCGCCTGGCCGAGGGTCCCGACCGCGACGTCCTCGGGCGCGGGCGGGAGACCGGCGATCGTCGAGGCCTCCCCGGCCGCCCGCGCGGTCGCGTCGGCTACGCGCCAGCGGCCGTCGCCGTCGAGGTACTCGACCCACGCGTGGAGCCAGGCCGAGACCCGCCCGCGGTGGCCGACCCAGCCGACCGCGAGCCGGGCGTCGACGTCGGCGGCGTGAAGGAACGCAACCAGCAGCCCGTTTTGGACGTCGCAGTCGCCGGCCCCGATCTCGAGGGTGCGCGTGACGAAGTCCTCGCCCGCGGCGGCCGCCCGCTGATGTTGCTCGGCGACGGCGGCGCTGGTCTCGTAGCTGACCCGGCCGCGGACCAGATCGATCGCGGCGTCGAGGCGCGAGTCGAGGGGCAGCTCGCGCAGCGCTCGAGCCTCGCGGTGGAGATCGCTCGGGAGCGCGCCGTCGCTGCGTGGCGGCGTGGTGACGATCGAGCCGGGCCCGGTCCGGTAGCGCAGCGTGCCCTCGATCGACCAGTCGACGACGAGCACGGCCTCGCCCGCGGCGCTCAGGAACACGCGCTTGGGTCCGGCGAGCACGCTGTCGCCGATCGCGGCCTCGGAGTGATCGGCCTCGAACACCAGGCTCTCGACGTCGAGGCGGTGGCCGCTCGGGATCGGGATCGGCAGCTCGTCACCGCCGCGCGCGTCGACCGGGAGCGCGACCTCGATGCAGTCGCGCGAACAGACCGCGCCGGGGTAGCGCTCGGAGGTCAGCGGCGCGATGCCCCCGGCGTCGCCGCTGACGCGCTCGATGATGACCGCGGCGAAGTAGGGCCGCGCCGTGGCGGGGGCGTAGCGCAGGGCCAGGGGCTCGGCCGCGGCCGGGTCGAGCTCGCTGACCTGGGGCCCGTGGTAGCGCTTGCGCAGATCTCCGTAGCGGGTGCGGTCGGGGCCTGCGGTGTCGGCCCCGACCGCGCCCGCGTCGCCGAAGCCGAGCCCGAGCCCGACCTGGTTCGGCCACAGGAGCTGGGCGACGACCACCGCGAGCACCGCGCCCGTCGCGGCCCCGAGCAGCGCTCGCCACCACGTCGACTCGCCCGCGAGTCGCCGCATCAAGCCCGCGAGGCGCTCGCCGATGCCCGGCGGTCGGATGCGTGCGAGCTGGCGCTCGACGAGCTGGCGCAGCTCGCTCTGTCCGAGCTTGACCAGCCGCCGCAGCGTTCGCGTGTCGCGGGCGTCGCTGCGCGACAGCAGCAGCTCGAGCCCGTCGCTCTCGAGCAGCGCTTGCGGTGCGAGCCCGCCCGGGAGCTCGGGGAAGCGGACCCGCGAGTGGCCGGTGTGTCCGGCGTTGGTCAGGAGATCGTCGAGGCAGGCCGCCGAGCGAACCCGGAGCCCGCGCGAGAACAGCTCGACCCGCGGCGCGTTGCCGAGGCCCACGACCCCGCGCACGTGCCCGCGCCGAAACGCCGAGCTCGGCGGGGCGAGGGTGAACTTGGCGTTGACCGGGCGCCCGTTGACCGTGATCGGCAGCGGCGTGTCGGGGTCGTCGCGCAGGCACAAGAAGCGCGCGTTTTGTTGGGCGGCCTCGAACACCCGGCGCTCGTCGGCGCCGTCGCCAGCCGGGCGCTCGAGCACGATCTCGGTCCCGGGCTTCATGTCGACCCCGGCTCGCTCGGCGTGCTGGAGCTCGCCGTCGAGGACGACCTGCCAGGGGCCGCCGTCGTTGGGGCCGCGCGGACACGAGCGGATCGTGATTCGCGTGGGGTCGAAGCGGAGGATCGACCAGAACCCGACGCCGAAGCGCCCGACCTGGTTGGCGCGGTCTTCCTTGCTCGAGGCGTAGAGCGAGAACAGGTAGCGCCGGGCGTGCTCGTAGCTCATGCCCTCGCCGTCGTCGCGGCAGTGGATCACCGTCTGGCCCCGCTCGGACCCCCGGGGCTGGGCCCCGACACCCTCGCTGCGCTCGGGCCCCCGGGGGTGGGAGACGGTCTTTGTCGTCTCCGGACCCCGGGGCTGGGCCCCGACACCCTCGCTGCGCTCGGGCCCCCGGGTGTGGGAGACGGTGATCACGACGGCGCGGGCGCCAGCGTCGCGCGCGTTCTGGAGCAGCTCGCGGACGAAGATCCAGGGATCCGGCCCGTAGCGATCGGCCTCGACTCGCGCACGCTCGCGAAAGTCGTTGGCTCCACGCTCGCTCACTCCGTGCAGTGTAGTGGAAAAGGGCCGTCGAGCCCGCGACCGCGGCCGCCTTCAGCCTGCGGGGCCCAGATCGGCGAAAGAGGCCCCCCAGCCGCCGAGATAGGCGAACCCGTCTCCGACGCGCCACCCGGCGACCACGACCGAGGCGGGGCCGCTGCTCTCGACCCGGTGGAGGCCCGGCCCGACGGCGTAGCGCCGGATCGTCCAGGGCTCGAGGCCGTCGGCGGCGGCCTGCTCGAGCTCGAGCACCGCCGGGCTCGGCTGGGGCTCGAGCTCGCCGTCGAGGCCCGAGAGCCACTGGACCTCGACCGCGGCGCTCGCGGTCGAGCTGACGACCAGCTGGGTCTCGAAGCCCGCCGGGGCCCAGACCCAGTGGCGGCCCGTCCACTGCTCCACGGGCGCGAGCTGGACCATCGAGGGCGAGCCGAGCGGGGTCAGCTGCGCGTTGGTCATGTACGCGGTCGCGACGATCGGCTGATCCGCGACGACCGCGAGGTCGTGCTCGACCGCGTAGACCGCGTAGGGCTGGTCGGGGTCGATCGTCACGGTGTCGAGCTCGACGCTGGCCTGACCGTCGAAGTAGCTGAACACGACCTCGGTGTCGGGCGCGGTCGCCACGACCTGGATCATGGTTCGCTCGTGGACGAGCCCGGCGTCGGGGCCGAGCCCGGCGTCGGCGGCGATCAGGCGCGGGCCGACGAAGCGCGTGCCGACCAGCCGCGGCGAGAGCTGCTCTTGCATGTGGCCGCACGCGCCCTCGTACTCGGGGATCGCCGCGCAGGTGTGGGCCGAGAACACCGAGATCAAGTGCTCCTGACCGGACTCCACGAGCGAGCCGCTGGTCCCGTGGTCGACCTCGGTCGCGTCGATCGCCGTGGCGTCGAGGCGCAGCAGCTGGCCGGGCTCCACAGGCAGGGTCAGGATCTCGACCGGAGGCTCCTCGGGGTCGACGACCTCCTCGGTCCACAGCATGGCCCAGTCCGGGGGCTCCTCGTCGATCCCGAAGGTCGGCCTGAGGGCGACCGAGGTTCCGCTGGTCTGGGCCAGGACCGCCAGAAACGAAGGCTCCCCGAAGTCCTGGTGGGTTCGCCAGCCGGCGACGGGGTTGACGCTCGACCACGCCGCGCTCGGCTGCAACATCGTGGCGCTGGCGCTGTGGCCGGAGCCCTCGGCGGGGCTGGCCTGGATCACGATGATCGGCGCCGCCGCGGTCAGGCGCAGGGTCGCGTGCTCGTGGAGCCCGGTCTGATGGACCTGGCCGTCGTTGGCGGGCAGGAACACGCCCTCGTCCTCGCCGCCGATCATCTTGGTCTCGACCTCGACCCAGCCGCGCGCGCTGTGGCGCTCGAGCGTGACCTCGACCGGGTCGAGCGCGGGGTTGATGACCACGAAGCCGAAGGGGTCGGTGTCGTAGAGCCCGGGCCCGTCGAGGTCGAGACCGTAGAACTCGCAGCCGATGTGGCTCGGGAGCTGGGCCGCGAGCTCGCATGAGCTCGTTGGAGCCTCGGCGTCGCCGACGTCGAAGAGCGGCTCCCCGAGCCCCTCGCCGCCGCCTGCTCCGCCGCCCTCGTCGTCGCCGCCCTCGTCGTCGCCGCCCTCGGCGTCGCCGCCCTCGTCAGCCCAGCCGGTCTCCGCGCTGGCGCCCTCGTCGGTCCGCGCGCCGACGAGGGTGTCGACGATCTCCAGCGAACACGCCGAGGCCAGCGCGGCGAGCGACGTCAGCAGCAGGATCCGATGGTGCTGATGGCGACACATGCTCGATGACCTCACCCGAAGCCTGAACCACGATAGGACGATTTCGATCCCCACGGCCAGGCAGGATCCGGTCGCGCTCCGGTCGCGCTCCGGACTTCATAGGTACGGGCGGGCGATCTCCCCGAGGCTGCCGCCGTGGAGGCGGGGGCTCGAGGCCAGGATCGTGCCGTCGGGACCAACCAACACCATCGTCGGGATGCCGACGATCCCGAACATCTCGCTGAGCTGTTTGTGCGCTGCCACGTCCGGGACCGCGTGGGCCCAGGGCATCGGCCACGCGTCGGCCCGGAACCTGGCGACCTTGGCCGCGTCGTGGTCGAACGAGACGCTGATGATCTCCAGCTTCGGGTCCGCGATCGCCGTGTACGCGCGATCTTGCTCGGGCGGGCGCTGACCGTTGAGCGAGGCGTAGGCGGCGTGGAGGCGGGGCATCTCGGCCACGCAGGGTCCGCACCAGGTCGCCCAAAAGTCGAGCACGTAGAATTTGCCGCGCAGCTCCGCCGCGCCGTACTCGGTCTGACCGTCGAGCGGGCTCAGGCGAAAGTTCGGGACCTCGCGGCCGGGGGCCGTCGGGCGCTCGGGGTCGTACATCCGCGCGATGCCGACGATCGGGTGATCGGCGAAGCGCGGCTTGGCCAGGGCGCTCATGGCCGCGCGGGCCCGATCCTGATCCCCGCGCTCGTCGGCCGCGATCAGCTGCGTGACCCACAGCGCCGCGGCGACGTCGACGTCGGGGTGCTCGGCGACCGCGATCCCGAAGTACTCCGGGTCTTCGACGAACTCGAGCGCGTTGGCCATCGCCCACACGTCCATCGACCACAGCGGATCGCGGGGGCCGACCTCGGCCAGCACGCGCAGCCCCAACTGTGCGAGCGCCGGGGTGAGCTCGTCGGCGTCGACGGCCCCGGCCCAGGCGATCAGCAGCATCCGCTGGACGACCGGATCGTGCGCGAGCTCGAGGGCGGCCGCGATCTTGGCCGCGAGGCGGGCGCGGGAGGCTGCGTGGAGGGCCTCGAGGTCGGCGTCGGGATCGGCGCTCGCGACCGCGCGAAGCTCGACCATCGACTGGGAGTCCCAGGCCCGCAGCTGCTCGGCGGTCGATGCGACCTGGGCGAAGCTCGAGCTTGGATCCGCGAAGCTCAGGCGGTGCTGCGCGCCGGCCGGCGCGAGCGCGGCGGGGTCGAACACGATCTCCACGGTCCCGCCCGGGGCCACATCGATCACGCTGAAGTAGTCGCCCCCGCCGTCGTAGACGTAGCGATCGGCCTGGGTCCCGTTCATCGTCCGGCCCTCTTGGGTCAGGTTGCTCAGCTGGTAGCGAAACTCGCTGGACTCGCTGGACTCGGGCCGCTCGAGCGTGGCGACGAAGGTGCCGTCGCCGCGCGGCTCGAACTCGAGCGGCCGCCGCTGGCCCTCGGCGCCGAACATTCCGAAGCCCGTGAGCCCGCTCAGCTCAGGCGCGCGGTCGTAGGTCCCGAGCGCGATCGAGAGCTCGTGGGCGCCGCCGCTCGCGAGCACGCCCAGGGTGTGCTCCTCGTGGCCGACGCCGGTCATCCGCAGGCTCGCCCAGCCGGGTCCTGGCAGCTCGAGGCTGAAGCTGCCGTCGGCGGCGGCGGCGAGGTCGAAGGGCTCGACGCCGGGCATGCTCACGTGGATCTCGGCGAGGGGGAGCGGCTGCCCGTCGTGGCCGACGAGGCGGCCGTGGACCGTGGTGGCCTCATCCGCGGCGGGGCTCGCGGTCGCCTGGTCCGGGCGCGGCGCCACGGTCTCGCTCGCCGAGCTGCAGGCCGCGAGCGTGGCCAGGGCCGACCCCATCAACAGACGCTTCATGCGATCGAGGATCGCAGCTGCTAGGCCTGAATCAAGCGCTGCGCGCTCGGCTCAGGCCTTCTAGTCTTCAAGGGGCCTTTCAATAAGGCCCCTCGCTGCGGCGGCGAAGCCCCCTCCGCTCACCCCAAACGCTCGCCTTTCGGCTCGTACTCGTCTTCAAGGGGCCTTTCAAAAAGGCCCCTCGCTGCGGCGGCGAAGCCCCCTCCGCTCACCCCAAACGCTCGCCTTTCGGCTCGTACTCGTCTTCAAGGGGCCTTTCAAAAAAGCCCCTCGCTGCGGCGGCGAAGCCCCCTCCGCTCACCCCAAACGCTCGCCTCACGGCTCGTACTAGCTCTAAATCATTCAGCTTTTTCAATTCAGCGCTTGATTTGGGGCTAGCGAGCGCGGCAAGTCGAGCTGATAGGCTCGCGGCCATGCTTCGCCCCCGATCCAGGTATCTGCTCATGCCCGCGCTGCTGCTCGCCTGCTCGCCTCAGGGCCAGCCTCGCGCCGACGCGAGCGCCCAGACGAGCGCCGACGCGAGCGCGAACACGGAGGCCGACGTCGCCGACACCTACGGGGGCGACACGAGCGAAGGCAGCGTCGACGAGCTCGGACCGATGAAGGCGATCGCCCCGCCCGGCGAGCACCCCTTCTCGGTCCTCGACATGCTCGAGGTCGATCGCGTGTCGAGCCCGGCGCTCTCGCCCGACGGCGCGCGCGTGGCCTACGTCGTGCGCGAGACCGACATGGAGGCGAACAGGGGCCGCACGAGCTTGTGGCTCGCGCCGCTCGACGGCGGCGAGGCGCGGATCCTCGACCGCCACCCCAAGGGCGCCAGCCAGCCGCAGTGGTCGCCGGACGGCGAGCACCTGTACTTCGTGTCGAGCCGCGCGGGCACCAGCCAGGTGTTTCGAGTCGAGGTCGACGCCGAGCACCGCGCAGGTCAGGTCGAGCAGATCACCGCGCTCCCGGTCCCGGTCTCGAACCTCGCCCTGTCGCCCGACGGCGAGCTGCTCGCGGTCTCGGCCGAGCTGTTCCCCGACTGCCCCGACCTCGCGTGCACGGCCACGCGCCTCGCGGAGGCCGAGGCCGAGGCCGCGACCGGCGTCGTCTACGACCGGATGTTCGTGCGCCACTGGGACACCTGGAAAGATCACCGCCGCTCGCAGCTGCTGGTCGTCGCCGCCGAGCCCGGGACCACGAGCGCGACGATCGTGTCCCGGGGCCTCGACGCCGACGTCCCGTCCAAGCCCTTCGGCGGCGCCGAGGACTACGTGTTCACCCCCGACAGCTCCGGCCTGGTGTTCGCGGCGCGCGACGCTGGCGGCGGCCCCGGCGAGCCGTGGTCGACCAACTTCGATCTGTTCTGGGCGCCGGTCGACGGCGGCTCGGCGCCCAAGAAGCTCACGACCAACCCGGCCTGGGACGCCCACCCCCGCTTCTCCCCCGACGGCAAGCAGCTCGCGTGGGTTGCGATGGCCCGCCCCGGCTACGAGGCCGATCGCTTCGTGCTGACCAGCGCCGCCTGGGCCGGTCAGGGCCTCGGCGGTGAGCCGCGCGCCCTGACCGAGGGGTGGGATCGCTCGATCGGCGGGTTCGAGTACGCCGCCGACGGTCAGCGCGTGTTCGCGGCGGTCGGGGACCTCGGCCGCAAGCCCCTGTTCGAGATCGCCCTCGACAGCGGCGCCGCCACGGCGCTCGTCGACCAGGGCACGATCGGAGGGTTCAGCGTCGGGGCCAAGCAGCTGGTGTTCGTGGCCCACGACCTCAGCCAGCCGGCCGAATTGTCGAGCGTCCCCGTGGCCGTGGCCGGCGGCGAGCCCCGGCGCCTGACCCACCACAACGACGAGCTCATGGCCCGCGTGAAGCTCGGCGAGGCCGAGCAATTCAAGTTCGAGGGGCACGGCGGCGACACGGTCTACGGCTGGCTCGTGCGCCCGGTCGACTTCGATCCGGCCAAGACCTACCCGCTCGCCTTCTTGATCCACGGCGGGCCCCAGGGCTCCTTCGGCGACAAATTTCACCATCGCTGGAATCCTCAGGCCTACGCCGGAGCCGGCTACGCCGTGGTCATGATCGACTTTCACGGCTCGACCGGCTACGGCCAGGCCTTCACCGACTCGATCGCCGGCGACTGGGGCGGAAAGCCCCTCGAGGACCTCCAGACGGGCCTCGCGCACGTGCTCGAGGCCCAGCCTTGGATCGACGGAGATCGCGTCTGTGCGCTCGGAGCGTCCTACGGCGGGTTCATGATCAACTGGATCGCCGGCAACTGGCCCGAGCGCTTTCGCTGCCTCGTCAACCACGACGGGATCTTTGATCAGCGGATGATGTACTACGCGACCGAGGAGCTGTGGTTCCCCGAGTGGGAGCATGGCGGGCCCGAGTACGACCACCCCGCCGCCTACGCCCGCCACAACCCGGCCGATCACGTCAGCCGCTGGCAGACGCCGATGCTCGTCGTCCACGGCTCGCTCGACTACCGGGTGCCGCTCGAGCAGGGCCTCGCCACCTTCACCGCGCTGCAGCGGCGCGGCGTCGAGAGCCGCTTGCTCCACTTCCCCGACGAGAACCACTGGGTCCTCTCGCCCGCCAATTCCAAGCTGTGGCACGACGAGGTCCTGCGCTGGCTCGACGCTCACCTGCGCGCCTGATGAGTTGTCACTCGGGAACGGCGTTCGGGGTGGAGGGGGCGGCGCCGGTCCGCGATGCAAGCGCATGTGAGCCACATAGCCAGAAATCAGGCCGCGAGTTGTGCACTTCGTGCCGGAAACCTCGCATAAGCCACCGCACGGTGCGCATATTCGCCCCACGGGGCTATGATCACAGTGCCAGCCATCCACTGTTGAATGTCCAAATCTGTCCACCACACACCCTGTGTAGGAAGGTCGAGCGGCCGCGCCGCGGCGAGGACCTCCACGAAGCGAGTCGATTGGCGCGATGGAAGGGGTCACGCTCGCATTTGCGACCCATAACTACCTGAAAATACTAGACTTTGTTGATCTGTACACCCGCAGCATAGAGATACAAATAGTGAATCTACCCGGTGTTTGCGTACAAAACTACCGGCACTCGAAAACTAACCCTTGGATCCAGAGGATAGTCTTCACATCTAAGAGCTGCTATCTTGTTGCCGTGTCGAGTTTCGAACGTGAAATGTCCGCGGCCGTGAAAGACGTGCAACGATCCGTCTTTCTCGACCTCATCCGCTCACACCCGGAGATGACCCTCGCCGAGCTGTCGAAGCTCAGCAAGGGGCAGTTCTCCGGCCTACTGTCCAGCGTGACCGTTGGCGAGGTCATCAGCGCCGGGCACGAATTCGAGGGCGACGCCGAGGTGGCCGTCCCGAGCGCGGAGCCCGGCGCCGCTGCTGCCCCCGAAGACGTCAACACCAGGACCGCCGTCGGACGGCGAGAGTACGACGCGCGCGTGCTCGAATTCATCCGAGAGTCCGAGGACGCCGTGTCCGCGACGGAGATCCGCAACAAGGTCGGGGGGACCTCCCTCCAGGTCCGCAAGTCTGTCGCGCGGCTGATCGAAGCCGAGAAGGTGACGTGGCAAGGTAAGGCCAGGGGCACGCGCTACAGCGCGCTCTAGCCGCCGAGGCGCTCGGGGAAGCCGCCCTGCGGGGCGCCGGGTGAGCAAGCGGAGATTCCAAGGGGCGGAGTCGGTGAGTGGCACACCGGCTCGCTTCTTTTAATCCAAGTCGACAAACCCAAGTCGACAAGGGGCTCCCGGCCAGGGCCTACCCGTAAGGTTTGAATTTCTGCTTGCTGACGCGGCGACGGTTCATGTCTGAGAGCTCGGCCGGCGTGAACGCCTCGGGGCTGCCCTTGGGCGCGTGCTCGCGGACGAACTTCTCGATCAGCCGGCGGGCCGAGCTCGCGGCGTCCTGCCGGGCCTGGTCGAGATCCGAGCTCTCGACCTCACCGAAGCCGGGCAGCGCGCTGGTCGGCGAGGCCACGTCTTCGGGCTCGTCGCACTCGTCCCAGCGCTGGAACAACAGCTCCTTGCGGGCGCCGAGCTGGCGACGCTCGTCGGCCCAGATCTTGTCGAGCTCGCCGTTGAGTCGGCGCAGGCGCTTGTCGAGCTGCTTGGTCTGGAATTGCACGGCCATGCCCAGGCGCATCTCGAAGGTCGCCTTGAGCAGCTTGGCCTTGATCCGCGCGTAGGGGTCGTCGCCGCCCGCGGCCGCGAGCAGGTCGCCCGGGCCGCCGAGGCCGATCTGGGTCCAGCTGGCCTTGGCGCCCTTGTTGCGGAAGTCGACGCGGCCGTCGCTGCGCAAGGTCGCGACGAAGCGGCCGCTCGGATCGCGGTAGACGAGCTTGCCCTTCTCGCGCTTGAACGCGTAGTCGACCGCGCTGCTCGGGGGCGCGGCCGGGCCCTGGACCGCGCCCTCGCCGACGCCCGGGTTCTTGACCGAGTCCTCGTAGGCGTCGCGCGAGCCCTGCAAGAGCGAGGGGTCGACGACGACCCCGCTCCCGGTCGTCGAGGCCCGCGCGCCGTCGCGCATGCCATGGAGCGAGAGACCGGGGACCTCGCTGGGCTCGGACTCGGCCTGGGTTGGAGCTGGGGGGGGCTCGGCGCCGCTGCGCGGGGTCGGGCTGTTGGACCGCGGTCGGTCGAGCGGCGCCGTCGCGGGCACGTCGGGGTCGCGGTGATCGGGCAGGCTCGGCTCGCCGCTCGGCTCGGCCCGCGCGATCGCCTGCGGCATCATCTCGACCGGGACGACGGCCCCGGGGGTGAACAGCTTGTCGTGGGCCGTGGCCCCGCCCTCGCGCGGGCCGTCGGGCAGCAAGGTGGCCGCGATCACCAGGCCGACGTGAAACACGATCGAGCCGCCGACCGCAAAGCTCCAGCCCCGGGTCCGGGCGCCTCGGACCGCCGTGCGCGTGTCGCTCACGTCGGAGCTCCGATCTCGCTGGTCCCGTCGTCGGCCCCGTCGCCGGCCCCATCGCGGGGCCGTGCGTGCCGGTCCGGCTGCCTGAGTCGCCGCACTGCCGCGAAGTGTAGGTGATCCTTATTGATCCCCCCACAGGCAGCCCCCACTTTGCCACGCACTGCCGCTGCGCGGCTGGTGTGGTTCGTACGGGGGGCCGGGGGCGAGTCGCTGATTCTTCCGCGCCCTGCGCGGGCCCTGGACCCACGAGGCAGGTGTTCGAGCACGCATCTCGAGCCTCTTTTGGGCGGCCACGCTGAGCGAGGGAAGGAGCGCAGCGAGCGACCGGCTGCTCGCGGGGCTCAGCGCTCGTCTTGTTTGCCGGGGTGGACGGCGTACTGGGTCGAGCTGCCGGGATCGGGGAGGGTGTCGCGGGGGACCGCCCACACGTCGCTGGTCTCGGCCAGGTTATCGGGCCGTGGTCGAACGCCGGAGCGCGAGGAGACTGACGCGCGGATCATGTCCGTGCGCGAGTAGATGCCGGACGCGGGCGCGCTCTGAACCACGCCTCGGTCGTAGCGCGCGGCGATCAGGAAGTGGAGGCCGACGACGATGATGCCCGAGACGGCGATCCACATGGTCAGGCCCCCGAGGCTGCTGCCTGCGTGGACCAGCGCCAGCTCGCGATCGCCGAGCCCGAAGTAGGTGATGAGCGTGCCAAGCGCGACCAGGCCGAGGTTGATCACCGACGCGCGGGTCCCCGCCTGGGTGTGGTCGTGATCCTGGTCGACGAAGCGCAACATCGCTGCGTGCAGCGCCAGCGCCAGCCCCAGCCAGACCAGCGGCGCGCCGATCCGCCACCAGGTCAGCGAGAAGCGAGGCATGGGCGCGGTCACGCCGTCGAGGCTCGCGATGACCCCGTCGAGCCGGTTGCGGTGATAGTCGACGTCCCGGGCGAGCATGGTCATGATCACGATCGAGGCGCTGTCGCCCGATGGCGCCAGCACGCCCTCGTAGATGAGATCCTCGACCTGCCACTGGGCCCACGCGACCTGGACGCCCGCGTCCGTGGTCCGGAGGCCCGAGGCCTCGGGCGGATCCGAGCCGACGACGTTGACCACCGCCGCGGACAGGGCCTCGAGCGCCGCGGACTCGCTGGCGAAGGCCTTGTCCGCGACCGGCTCGGGCCGCTCGAACACCGCGATGGTCTCGGCGAAGCGATCGTTGTCGGGCGCGGACACGACCTGGGCGAGGCGCAGGCCGAGCTCGTCCTTCCAGCGACTGGCTCGCCGCTGAGCTTCAGGCGCAGCGTCACCGCTCTCCAACCAGCCGACGGGTACGGTCACGCGCGCCGCCGCATGCACGACCAGCGGCCACGCGAGCAGCGTGAACAACACGGCGAGGAGCATCAGGCGGGTACGGGGATCACGCACGTCGACCGATCGTGCCGCAAAGGGCTCGTTGCTCCAACGAACCAGCGAGTCTCGATGTGAGCAAGCTCGACCTGGGTACAGACTTTTTAAACATCTGCAGAAAGCAGTATTTTTTATTCTGTCACAGGGCGCTTTTAATGGCTGTTTAGGGTCATTGAGCGGTCGGTGCCAACATAAAATATCATTATATACGATGTATTATGGCTTGAATCTCGACCAAAGCTGCGGCAGTGAGTAAGTCGGCCCGACCGACCGACCATGGAAACCGACACGCACTCTCGGAGCTTCGCCAAGGCGCTCAGCTGGCGAGTGATCGCGCTCGTGATCACGACCGGCGTCAGCTACGTGCTCAGCGACAGCGTCGCGGTCGCGGTGTCGATCGGCCTCGTCGACTCGCTGATCAAGATCGTGGCCTACTACGCCCACGAGCGGGCCTGGGTAAACGTTCGCTTCGGCCGCGCCCCGGCCCCGGCCCAGGTTCAGTCGGCCGCCGCTACACCACGCGGCGCATGACGATCGCGGAGATGTTGTCGGGGCCGCCCGCGCCGTTGGCGGCTTCGATCAGGCGTCGGGCGGAGCTGCGCACGTCTCGCTGACCGATCAGCATCATGAGCTCGTGGTCGGGGAGCACGTCCGAGAGGCCGTCGCTGCACAGCATCAAGTTGGTCCCCGAGGGGAACTCGAACTGGCGGATCGTCGGCGCGCCCTTCTTCTTGCCGTGGCCGAGGCAGCGACTGATGCGACCGCGATAGGGGTGGACCGCGGCCTGCTCGGGGCTGATCAGATCCTGATCGACGAGCTCTTGGACGACGGTGTGGTCCGTCGACAGCTGGAAGATGCCCTCTTCGGTGACCGCGTAGGCCCGGCTGTCACCGGCCCACGCGACCCAGATCTGGTCGCGGACGCCGAGGATCAACACGCAGGTGCAGCCCATGCCCTGGGCGTCGGGGTTGTCTTCGGCCTGCTGATCGATGCGCTGGCTGGCCCGTTCAAAGGCCTGCTCGAGCAGCAAGTTGGTCTCGATCTGGCCGAAGTTTTGCTCGACGTAGGTCGAGATGGTCTCGACCGCGAGGGCCGACGCGACCTCGCCCGCGTTGTGACCACCCATGCCGTCGCAGACCAGCGCGAGGTAGTAGCCGCGGCCGTCGTCCTCCTGGATCGTGATCGCGTCTTCGTTGTGATCGCGGGCCCGACCGGGGTCGCAGGCGCCTGCCATCTGAACTTCCAGAGTCCCGGGGTGGTGGGTGCGCTTGAACAGCTTGTACATCGGCGGGCCGGACGCGAGAGGAACAACATTATATAGGGCGAGCCGCGCTCGTCGGATCGAAGTGAGCTCGCGCGCTCACTCGTCGCCCCAGCGCAGCCACAGCAGCCACTCGCGGTTGCCCTCGCGCCCCGAGATCGGTGAGGTCACGTGGCCCCGGACCGCGAACCCGAGCGCGCGGGCGCTGGCCTCCACGCTAGCGAGGGCGGCCGCGCGGGCCGAGTCGTCGCGCACGACGCCCCCTTTGCCGACGAGCTCGCGCCCGACCTCGAACTGGGGTTTGACCAGGACCACGAGCTCGGCACCCGGGCGCAGGCAGGGCCGGATGTGGGGCAGGACCTTGGTCAGCGAGATGAACGAGCAGTCCGCGACCGCGAGGTCGATCGGCTCGGGGATCTGCTCGGGCTCGAGCTTGCGGATGTTCTGGCGGTCCATGACCACGACCCGGGCGTCGTTGACGAGCTTCCAGGCCAGCTGGCCGTAGCCGACGTCGACCGCGTAGACCCGGGCGGCGCCGGCTTGCAGGAGGCAGTCGGTGAACCCGCCCGTCGACGCGCCGACGTCGATGCAGACCGCGCCCTCGGGCTCGAGCGCGAAGGCGTCGAGGGCCCCGCGCAGCTTGAGGCCGCCCCGCGACACGTAGGGGTTGGGGTCCTTGCCCTTGAGCCGCAGCGGCGCGTCGGGGTCGACCGCGGTCCCGGGCTTGGTCACGGCGTGATCGCCGACGACCACCTCGCCCGCCAAGATCAAGGCCTGGGCTCGGGTCCGCGAGTCGCACAGCCCCCGCTCGACGAGCAGCTTGTCGAGGCGGACCTTGCCGCCGGTCTTGCGCGAGTGCGCCATCGTCAGTCTGGCTCGGCTTTTCTCACACGGGTCGGCGGGGGAGTACAGTGTCGCGGATGACGCCCACACTCGCGCTCGTGACGGCGCTCGCGCCCGAGGCCGACCGCTGGGCGGACTGGCGCTGGCTGGGAACCCCCGATGAGCGGGTCTTGTGGGCGATCCTGGCCGCTGCCGCGCTCCTCGCCCTGTGGGGTGCCTGGGCTGGGTGGCGTCAGGAGCGTTGAGCGAACGAGCAGCTTGCACCGGCCTGGGGCTTCGGCTAGCTTGTCGCCCCCTCGGGGCTGTAGCTCAGCTGGGAGAGCGTCGCGTTCGCAATGCGAAGGTCAGGGGTTCGATCCCCCTCAGCTCCACACTCCAAAGACCCCGGCCTCGGCCGGGGTCGATTCATTTTTGCCACATGCCAAGCGTCAGCCTCAGCCCCCGCCAGCGGCAGCACCTCAAGGGCCTCGCCCACAGCCTCTCTCCGGTCGTCCAAGTCGGCGCCGCCGGGGTCAGCGAGGCGGTCGTGCGCGTGGTCGGCGAGGCGCTCTACCGCCACGAGCTGATCAAGATCAAGCTGCCCAAGCTCGACGACGCCGCCGCCCGCGAGGCCATGGCCGAGGCGCTCACTGCGGCCAGCGGGGCCGCCCGGATCCAGCTCGTGGGTCGCGTGCTGGTGCTCTACACCCCGCGCGACAAAGACCTGCCCAAGAAGCCGCGGATCCAGGTTCCTTCGGCCTGAACCGAGCGCTGCGCGCTCGACCGCTGCGGCGGCGAAGCCCCAACCGCTCGCCTCTCGGCTCGTACTACCCTGCTCGCCCGCCAGGGGGGTTGGTTTCTGTTAAGTTCGCGCCGTGTATCGGCTGCCGACCTCCGTCGTTCCTGCGCTGGCCCTGGGCCTCGTCCTGAGCCTGGGCGCCTTCGCCTGCGAGCGCGGGGATCGGCCGGGCACGCGCTCGCCGATGGGCCCGCCGCTGTCGCTCGAGACGACCACGCTCGAGCCCGAGCGAGGCGAGCCCGCGCCGGCCCTGGCGATCCTCGACCGCGAGCTGGCCGTCAACTTCGCCAAGCTCAACTCCGAGGCCGTCGACGACCCGGCCTACTTCATGGCTTACGACCTCGTCGGCGTCGAGTCGCTGTGGCTCGAGGCCAACGACGGGGCCCTCGACAAGCGCCACATCGACGATGACCGGACGATCGACGTCGACGTGCGCGTCGGCGACCCGATGCTCGACAACGGCCACCCGACCAACGGCTACTACGGCGGCAACGGGCTCGGCACCGGGATCCAGGTCAGCCTGTCCGACGACCCCCTGTCCCTCGCGCAGGCGCTGTGGATGGTCACCGAGCTTCAGTACCGAGACGCGGTCGAGTCGTGGATCCAGGCCATGAGCGACGAGTCGATGCTGACCCGCGCCGACGAGCCCGCGCACCCGGACTTCACCACCGTCGACGAGCCGCTCGTCCACGTCGAGGCGGCCAAGTCCGTCGATCTCGAGGCCCTCGCCGAGCAGTGGTCGCCGGTCGTCGCCAGGCTCTCGGCGATCCTCGACGCCGACCCCGTCGTCCAGCAGGCCAGCGCGATGCTCAACGCCGTGGTCGAGAACCGCAGCTACGTCGACACCGAGGGCGCCAAGGTCCAAAGCGGCCGAGTCCGCGTGCGCCTCTTGATGATGGTCACCGCCCAGGCCGCCGACGGCATGGCGCTCGAGCGCTTCGTGTCCTTCGAGCGCCACGACGCCAGCCAGCTGCCGAGCCCGGCCGAGCTCGAGGCCCTCGCCGAGCAGCTGCGCGGCGAGCTGATGCGCCTGCGCGAGGCGCCGATCGCCGAGCCCTACACGGGCCCCGCGGTGCTCGAGGGCCCGGCCGCGGGGGTGTTCTTCCACGAGATCTTCGGCCACCGCCTCGAGGGTCACCGCCAAAAGGATGACCACGAGGGCCAGACCTTCACCAAGATGCTCGGCCAGCAGATCCTGCCGCCCTTCATCGACGTCTACGACGATCCGACCCTCGCGAGCGTCGACGGGACCCCGCTCAACGGCCACTACTTCGTCGACGACGAGGCGATCCCGGCCGCGCGGGCCTCGCTGGTCCGCGAGGGCGTGCTCGAGGGCTTCTTGCTCTCGCGCTCGGTCGTCGCCCCCTTCACCGCCAGCAACGGCCACGGTCGGCGCGAGCGCGGCCACCGAGTCGTCGCGCGCCAGGGCAACCTGATCGTGTCCGCGCGCGAGACCGTGCCCGAGGGCGAGCTCCGCGACCGCCTGATCGCCGAGGCCAAGGCCCAGGGCAAGCCCTACGGGGTGTGGTTCTCGGACATCCAAGGCGGCTACACGATCACCGACCGCTCGGGCCCGCAGGCCTTCAAGGTCCTGCCCTTGATGGTCTACCGGGTCTGGACCGACGGGCGGCCCGACGAGCTCGTGCGCGGGGTCGACGTGGTCGGGACGCCGCTCGCCGCGTTCGAGACGATCGTCGCGGCCGGTGACGAGCCGGGCATCTTCAACGGCATGTGCGGGGCCGAGAGCGGCTGGGTGCCCGTCAGCGCCGTGAGCCCCTCGCTGCTCCTGAGCAAGCTCGAGATCGAGAAGGCCATGCACGAGCGCGACAAGCCGCCCTTGTTGTCCCCGCCGCCGCGCGAGCGCGGCGGTCAGAGCTCCGGCGAAGGGACGGTGGCGCGATGATCGGGCGGCGTGGGTTCCTCGGCCTCGGCCTCGGTCTGGGCGCGCTGGTCGGCGAGCTGGTCCCCCTGCGCGAGGCCCTGGCCGGTCCGGGTCCAGACGCGGACGCGGCGAGCTCCGAGCTGGCCGCGATGGAGGCCGAGCTGATCCGCGGCGTCGCCGAGCTGCGTCTGCCCGACGCCGCGACGCCCTACGCGGCCGAGCTGCGCGTGGTCCGAGCCGACAGCCTCGTCCTCGACGGCTCCTACGGCGGGGTCATCGCCGACATGTTCACCCGCGAGGCGCTCGGCACGGTCACGGTCCGGGTCGGCTCTCACGAGCGCGACAACGGCAACTTCTTCGGGCCCAGCAGCGTCCAGCCCAGCTTCCAGCTCGGCTTCGACCCCGACCCGATCGCCGCGCGCAAGCGCCTGTGGCTGGCGATGGATCAGAGCTACCGGGCCGCGTGCGCCGGCTACAAGGCCAAGCTCAGCGCGATCGATCGCCTCGCCGACAAGGAGCTCCCGGACGATCGCGCCAAGCTCGGCGAGCCGGTCGTGGAGCTGGACTGGGCGCCGGGGGCCACGACCCTCGTCGATCCCGACAGCGCGCGGGCGAGCTTCGACCGCGCGGGCCTGCGCGAGCTCGCGGGCGAGCTCTCGGGTCGCTTCGCCGCCCACCCCACGATCGACAACGGCGACGTGATCATCCAGCTGATGCGCAGCCACGAGGCCAGCGTCAGCAGCGAGGGCGCCGCCGTCGGCCGCAGCCTTGCGCGCGCGGTCCTCGGGGTCATCGCCCAGACCCAGGCCGACGACGGCATGGAGCTCGACCACGGCCTCGCCCTTCACCTCCAAGCCCTGCCCGAGGCCAAGGAGCTGCGCGAGCGCGGCGTCGCGCTGGTCGACCAGGTCCTGCGTGAGCTCGAAGAATTCGTCGCCGCGCCGATGCTCGACGAGGACTACGACGGCCCGATCCTGCTCGGCCCGACCGCCGCGGCCCAGCTGATCGCGAGCACGATCCCGGTCCAGGCCGGCGGCGATCCGGCCCCGATGTCGGACTACGGCCGCCTGCTCGAGTACGAGCCCCACTGGCAGGAGCGCCTCGGCAAGGCCGTGATGCCCGAGACGATCGACCTGGTCGACGATCCCCTCGCCGCCGGCTTCGGTCACTACACCCGCGACGATCAGGGCGTCGCCGCCCAGCGCGTCGAGCTGGTTCAAGGTGGGATCTTGCACACCTTGTTGATGACCCGGCGGCCCAACGAGCACATCGACCAGAGCAACGGTCACGCCCGCGCGACCCCGGGTGGCTTCCTCGGCGCGACGATCTCCAACCTCACGCTCAGCAGCCGCAAGCCCGGTCTGAGCCAGGCCGCGCTCGAGCGCGCGCTGCTCGAGCGCGCGCGCGAGGACGGCTACGAGTTCGCCTACGTGATCGACAGCCTCCGCGATGGCTCGGTCCTCGGGCCGGTCCCGCGTGACTCCGCCGCGCTGTTCACCTCGGGCCGCAAGATCTCGCTGCCGCTCCCGAGCCGGGTGTTCAAGCTCGAGCGCAAGGGCAAGGACACCGCGCGGACCCTCGTCCGGGGGGCCCTGCTCGCGCCAACTTCCATGCGCGTGTTTCGGCGGATCCGGGCGGTCGGGGAGCGAGCCGAGACCTTGCCGCTGCGCCTCTCGCCCGGCATGGCCGGGGGCTTTGGGGCAGATCTGGGTCTCTCGGGCGTGCTCGGCCAGAGCGTCGACGCCCAGGTCACGACCCCGGCGCTGCTCGTCGACGGCCTCGAGCTCGTCGTCGAGCGGGGCGAGAACGAGCGCCTGCCGATCCTCGACCACCCGCTGCGCCGCGAGCCCTCAGCGTAGCGAGCGACCTGCGCTCAGGGCTCGAGGTCGTCGGGGACCCTCGACCACTGCTCGCGGTCTTCTTGGCGTGGCGCTGATCTTGAAGCTCGGCCTGCGAGCGGCTCGGCGGGCTCGGTGGGGGCGGCGACCTGCGGCGCGGTCGGGCCGGCCTCGACGAGGGCGATCTCGCCCGGAGACTCGGCGGCCTCGTTCTGGTGTCGAGCCGGCGCGCAGCCCGTGAGCATTCAGCGCTCTGAATTCAGCGCTTGATTTAGGGCGAGCAGCTCGAGATCCGCCGCGAGGG
This sequence comes from Enhygromyxa salina, assembly GCF_002994615.1. Taxonomy (GTDB): domain Bacteria; phylum Myxococcota_A; class Polyangia; order Nannocystales; family Nannocystaceae; genus Plesiocystis; species Plesiocystis salina_A. Next base: position 22,099 of record NZ_PVNK01000229.1, read on the forward strand.
TCCGAGCTTCCGCACGGCGTGTCCCACGGACCACGCCCGAGAAAGTCCCGGGTTTGCCCGGGCCTCAGCCCGTCTCGGGCATTGGATCCCCGAGGGCATCGAGTGCCTCCAGCGCTTCGAGCGCGCTCGGCCCACGAGGGGCGGGGCTGATGTGCGGTGTCGCGGCGTCGACTCCGGCGAGCTGTTCGGGGGTCAGCCCGAAGCGGCGCTCCCGCTTGCCGTACTCGCGCAGCGCCGCGTGGAGCTCGGGCTCACCAAAGTCGGGCCACATCACCGGCGAGAAGTAGAGCTCGGCGTAGGCGACCTCCCACAGGAAGAAGTTGGACACGCGCCGCTCCCCGCTGGTCCGGATCAGCAGATCCAGGCTCGGCAGCAGCGAGCTCGACGGCAGGTAGCGCCCGAACAGGTCGGGGTCGATGTCGTCGGGGTCGATGTCGCCGCGGGCCACGGCGCGGGCGAGGTCCTTGGCGGCCGCGGCGATGGTCTCGCGTCCGCCGTAGCTCAGGGCCAGGCACAGGGTCATGCCGCGGTTGCGGGACGACGCCTTGATGAGCTCGGCGAGGGGTCGCAGGACCATCCGCGGCAGCCGCTCGGTCTCGCCGACGGTCACCAGGCGGATGTCGTTGTCGAGGATCTCTGCCCGCTCCTCGATCAGGTAGCGGCGCAGCAAGTGCATGAGGTGAAACACCTCGCGCGGCGGTCGGTCCCAGTTTTGGCTGGAGAACGCGAACAGGGTCAGGGCCTTCAGGCCGATCCGACGGCTCGCGCGGACGACCTCGCGGACCGAGTCGGCGCCCTTGCTGTGCCCCTGTTCACGTCGCAGGCCGCGCTCGCGAGCCCAGCGACCGTTGCCATCCATGATGATCCCGACGTGCTGTGGCAGACGTTCGAGCGACGTTCCGGTCCGGTCCTCTGACAAGTGCCGCATTGCAGGCAAGCGGGATACCATGGGCGTAAACCGCCGTCCACGCGGGCTCTGTGCCCTTTGCTTGCAAAAATACCGACTGGAGGCCCATCGGCTCGGCGCCCGCCGCTTGCACAAAAAAGCCAAGAAAGCCCAGATCGGAATCCTCGCGGGGTGTGCTTGCCGGTCCCCAAGCCGCGGCATAGACTCGATATCCGCTGTCTGTGCCCTGCCCAGAACGCCCGTGCTCCCCTCCAGGCTGGCCGCCACGCGTCCGGGAACAAGATCCGATGATCACCGTTCCCAGCGCCGCGTCGAGGCGGCACACTTTGGTCCCGCCCGCTCTGCGCGCGATCGACCCCACCGGAGGAACAAGGCGATGAGCACAAGCGCCGACACCGTCGAGTCCCTGCTGTTTCGCAGCGGCGCGCTCTTCGATCAGCTCGACCCCACAACCTGGATCTTGCACCTCGAGAACCGTCACCGCAGCCGCGTGGTGGTCAAGGTCGAGGATCCGATCCTGTTGTTCTCGCTGCCCCTCGGGTTCCTCGATGACAGCGTCGCCGAGCGCGAGCGGCTCTACCGGACCCTGCTCGAGCTCAACGCGGACTTCATGCACAACGCGTACGCGATCGAGGGGGCGCGCCTGGTCTTGTCAGGCGCGCTCCAGACCGAGAACCTCGACGCCAACGAATTTCAGGCGATCATCGACGATCTGACGATGACGCTGGACGACCACCTCGACAAATTGGCCGACTGGAAGCTCGACACCAGTCCGACTACGGAGGCCTAAAATGGGATTGTTTGGACGACTCGGGACTCTGATCCGCTCGAACATCAATGAGCTGATCAACCGCGCAGAGGACCCGGAGAAGATGCTCAACCAGGTCCTCGTCGACATGAAGGGCCAGCTCGTCGAGGCCAAGAAGCAGGTCGCGGTCGCGATCGCCGACGAGAAGCGGATCAAAAAGCAGTACGAGCAAGAGCTCGCCAAGGCCCAGGACTGGGAGAAGAAGGCGATGCTCGCGGTCCGGGCTGGCAACGACGACCTCGCCCGCGCGGCCCTCGCCCGCAAGACCGAGCACGACGAGCTCGCGGCCACGCTCAAGGAGCAGTGGGACGCGCAGAAGCTGTCCGTCGAGCAGCTCAAGGACGCGCTGCGCAGCCTCGACTCGAAGATCGAAGAGGCCAAGCGCAAGCGCAACATCCTGGTCTCGCGTCAAAAGCGGGCCCAGGCCCAGGCGACGATCAACAAGACCCTCTCGCAGCTCAACAGCACCGACTCCTACGACTCGACCTTCGCGCGGATGGACGAGCGCGTGACCCAGCTCGAGGCCGAGGCCGAGGCGACCGCCGAGCTCGGCGCGCTGCCCGAGACCACGCTCGAGTCGCAATTCAAGGCGCTCGAGGCCGGGTCGAGCGTCGACACCGAGCTCGAGGCGCTCAAGCAGAAGATGGCGCTGACGACCGGCGGCGGCGAGCGCAAGGCGATCGGAGCGAGCGACGACGACGCGCCCGAGCCCGAGCCCGAGCCCGAGCTCGGTGACGACGACATCAAGGCCGCCGAGGTCGACGCGCAGCTCGAGGAGCTCAAGCGCAAGCTCAGCTCGACCTGAGACCGTCGATGGGACGCCGTGACGAGGCTGCGGCCGAACCGGTCGCGAGCACAGCCAAACAACCGAGCAATTTCGTCCAGCGTCTGCTGACGGCGGTCGTGCTCGTGCCGCTCTTGGTCGTGTCGATCTTCGTCGACCCGAGCTCCTGGTCGATCCTGGCCGTCGCGATACTCGCGGTGTTCTTCGCGGGCGACGAGTTCTTGCGCATGGGCATCGTGCGCGAGGGCGACCGCGCGATCGGCCTCCGCGGGGCTTTTGCTGTGGCCGGCGCGGCCATCATGGCCAGCAACACGATCTGGGGCACGCGCGTGGCCATGGCCCCGGCGATGTTCGCCGCGGTCGTGCTCGTCTCGCTCGCCGTGTTGTTGCGCAAGAAATTCCTGCCCGACGCCGGCCGCCACTTTGCGATCGGCCTGGCCGGCCTCGCCTACGTTCCGATGCTCGCCTGCGTGTGGCCGGTGCTCAAGCACGAGCACGGCCCCGAGTGGCTGTGCATGGCGCTGACCGTGGCCTTCTTGTCCGACACCGGGGCCTACTTCGCCGGTCGAGCGTTCGGCAAGCACAAGCTCTACGAGGCCGTCAGCCCCAAGAAGACCGTCGAGGGCAGCGCCGGGGGCGTGATCGCGGGCGTGGCCTCGATGGTCGGCGCCGGCCACTACTGGCTCACCCCCGAGGTCCCGCTCGTCCACGCGATCGTGCTCGGTCTCCTCGGCAGCGCCCTCGGCCAGGTCGGAGATCTGATCGCCTCGATGCTCAAGCGGACCTTCGGCGTCAAGGACAGCGGCAACATCCTCCCGGGCCACGGCGGCCTCCTCGACCGAGTCGACGGCCTCCTCTTCGTCGCCCCCCTGCTCTACTACTACGCCGCCGTCTTCCTCCCCTGATGACAAGCGGCCGTAGGGCGGCCGCGGGGTCTAAGGGAGCCCCCTTCGAGGGGGCCACGGAGAGGGCTGCGTAGCTCATACCAGCCCACCGAGCGGAGCGAGGAGCGAGGGGCCGCTTGCGGCCGTGCGTGGCAAAGTTGCAGACGCTCGGGGGGGTCTAAAGGAGCCCCCTTTTAGGGGGCCACGGAGAGGGCTGCGTAGCTCATACCAGCCCACCGAGCGACGAGCGGAGCGAGGAGCGACCGGCCGCCTGCGGCCGTGCGTGGCAAAGTTGCAGACGCTCGGGGGGGTCTAAA
>NZ_PVNK01000230.1 GCF_002994615.1 Enhygromyxa salina
TCTAAAGGAGCCCCCTTCTAGGGGGCCACGCAAACGATGGCGTAGCTCATGCCAGCCCACCGAGGGAGAGAGCGGAGCGAGCGACCGACCGGCCGCTTGCGGCCGTGCGTGGCAGAGTCGCTGACGGCCGGGGGGGTCATAACTAATACTCCCAGACTAGGCTCTCGAGCATCGCGACCGTCAAGATCAGCGCCGCGACCATCAGCGCGATGCTGAACACCCCGCGGGCCAGGATCTGGCGGCGCGATCGCATGATCGCCAGCGATTGATCCGCGAACGCCTCGTCGTCGAGCACGCTCGGGTTGCCCGACACGAGCCCCAGCGCGTCCGTCGTTCGGGCCTCGAGCTGTCGCTGGTTGCGCCAGACCAGCAAGGACATGACGAGGATGAACAGGCCGCCGCCGCCGAGTAAGAACCACCGGATCCCGATCGTCCAGTCGCGCTTGAAGGTCGCCAGGGTCTGGTCTTCGCGGGCGCGGGTGTTGAGCGACTGCGGTGGCCCGTGGACCACGGCCTCGAGGCTGCCGATCAAGAACGCGCGCGCGCGTCCGATCTCGGCCTCGTCGAGGGCCTTGGCCTGGTGCTGGGCCTCGACGTGGCTGAGGTAGGCGCGCTCGCGGCCGATCTCGAACTGACGATCGATCCGCGGCAACGACAGCTGCTCGCGCTGACGCTCGATCAAGGGCGCGAGCGAGTCCACGTGCTCGACGCCCGCGGGCGCGAGCTGGACCCGGGCGATGGCCGAGCTGTCCTCGGGCCGCAGGGTGCTCTGGTAGGCCTCGAACTGGATGAAGCCGCTCGCGTCCGCGAAGCGATCGGGCACGGTCCACTCGCGGTCCTGGGGCACGTGCAGCGGCGGGGTGATGGTGTCGAACCACGCCCCGTCGGGCCCGTGGACGTCGACGAAGGCCGGCTTGCGTCCGCTCAGGGCCTCGACGGTGATCAGGATCGAGTCGCCGGGCCGGGCGAGGTCGGTCGAGGCGTCGACCCGCACGGTCCCGGCGTGACTGACGAAGCGCAGGCGTCGCTTGGGGCCGCTCGTGGCCTCGCTCGTGCCGGGCAGCCGAACCTCGAAGCGGATCACGTCCGAGCTGAGCACGCCGTGGAAGGTTGCGAGCCCGAGGGTGTCGACGGGCCCGTCGTAGAGCACGGGCGGGTTGTCGAGATCGCCGACCTGGTCGTCAAACTCACCGCTGACGAGCAGCACCTGGATGTTCGTGGGTGATGGCGGGGCCGCCTCGGCGGGCGCGGTGCCCTCGG
>NZ_PVNK01000231.1 GCF_002994615.1 Enhygromyxa salina
GGGCGGACCTTGCTCGGGCGGCGGGGCGCCCGCGCCCGCCGAGGAGATGCCGATCGCCGAGGGCCCGGTCGCCCCGCCGCCCGAGCAAGGTCCGCCCTACTACACCGAGGACGACATCGACCAGCTCCGCGCGCGCTACGAGATCGCTCCGGACCCCCGGGTCGAGCCGCGCAAGCCCAAGTGGCGCTGTCTGATCCCCGACCCCAGCTGCGGGTTCGGCGTCGAGCTGGTCGCGACCACGGCCTACGCCTACCGGGCGCGCCAGGGCAACATCTCGGTCGATGGCGCCTTCTTCGACTGGAACTCGGCTCGGGTCGCCTACGACTTGTGGCTCAACTTCCCCGCCCACGTGCAGACCGTCGGGACCTACAAGTTCACGCGCCTGACCCTCGGGCCCAAGCTCGCCGTCGTCGCCAGCGACAACCAGGATCTGTGGGGCAACATGGGCCTCGCGCTGCGTTACTGGTTCGGGACCGGCAAGTGGTCGCCCGCGCTCGAGTTCACGTCGGCGCTGAGTTTCAAGCTCGTCGCCGAGGACAACGGCGCCACGACCACGCAGCGCTCACCGGTTGGGATCACCGCCGACATCGGGGTCAACATCGGCGGCTGGGGGGCGATCATCCTCGGCGGCCAGTACGACTCTCCGCTCGCCCGCGAGGAGCTCCCGGAGAAGTTCCGCGTCTCCGCGGGCGGTCAGGTGTTCGTGGGGTTCCGCGGCAACATCTTGTGGGGAGTACCCGCGGCGGCCGCCGTCGGCACCCACATCGCGATCCAGCGCGCGCTCCCGGATCAACCCTGACGCGCTGAGCGACTAGCTTTTCCCGCACACTGCCCCGTCCCATGGGCGCAGTAGATTTTTCCGCGCACTCCCCGTCCAATGGGCGCAGAAAGCAAACGTTCGATCACGCGCCCCAAGCCCCCTTTTAGGGGGCCACGCATGCGGTTGCAGGGCACATGAGGGCCCACCGAGCGAGGAACGAGCGACCGGCCGCTTGCGGCCGTGCGTGGCAAAGTGCACAAGCGGCCAGGGGGGTCTAAAAAAAGCCCCCTTTAGGGGGCCACGCATGCCGTTGCAGGGCAGATGAGGGCCCACCGAGCGAGGAACGAGCGACCGGCCGCTTGCGGCCGTGCGTGGCAAAGTGCACAAGCGGCCAGGGGGGTCATAGACAGCAGTCATTCACAAACACCCCTGGGCGAGCATTGCGTTGGCGACCTTGATGAAGCCAGCGATGTTGGCCCCGGCGACGTAGTCGATCGAGCCGTCGGGGCGCTGGCCATGTTCGCAGCAGGCCGCGTGGATCTTGCGCATGATCGTGTGGAGCTCACCGTCGACGCGCTCGCGTGACCAGTACATGCGCTGGCTGTTCTGAGCCATCTCGAGGCCCGAGGTTGCGACCCCGCCCGCGTTGGCGGCCTTGCCGGGGCCGAACAAGATCTTGTGCGACTGCAGCTGCGCGACGGCCTTGGTCGTCAGCGGCATGTTGGCGCCTTCGACCACGCACATGCAGTGGTTGTCGAGCAGCTGCTTGGCGTCGTCGCTGTCGAGCTCGTTTTGGGTCGCGCACGGGACCGCGACGTGGCAGGGGATCGCCCACGGTCGCTGGCCCGGGTAGTACTCGACGCCAAAGTGCTCGGCGTACTCTTTGAGTCGCTCACGGCGGACGTTCTTGAGCTCCATGATCCACGCGAGCTTCTCGCTGTCGATGCCCGCGGGGTCGTGGATGAAGCCGCTCGAGTCCGACATCGTCACGACCTTGGCCCCGAGCGCGATGCACTTCTCGGCCGCGAACTGAGCGACGTTGCCGGAGCCCGAGATGATCACGGTCTTGTCTTGAATCCGCTGGCCTTGGGTCGCGAGCATCTCCTGAGCGAAGTAGATCGCGCCGTAGCCCGTGGCCTCGGGCCGGATCAAGCTCCCGCCCCACTCGGGGCCCTTGCCGGTCAAGACGCCGTCGAAGCGGTGCCGCAGCCGGCGATACTGCCCGAACATGTAGCCGATCTCGCGACCGCCGACGCCGATGTCTCCGGCGGGCACGTCGGTGTCGGGGCCGATGTGACGCTGGAGCTCGGTCATGAAGCTCTGACAAAAGCGCATGACCTCGGCGTCGCTCTTGCGCTTGGGATCGAAGTCCGCGCCGCCCTTGCCCCCGCCCATCGCCAGCGTGGTCAGCGAGTTTTTGAACACCTGCTCGAAGGCGAGGAATTTGAGCACGCTGAGGGTGACCGTTGGGTGGAAGCGCAGCCCGCCCTTGTAGGGCCCGATCGCGCCGTTCATCTGAATCCGGTAGCCGCGGTTGACCTGGATCTTGCCGGCGTCGTCGACCCACGCGATGCGAAAGCTGACCACGCGCTCGGGCTCGACGAGGCGCTCGAGGATCTGCGCGTCGAGGTAGCGCTGGCCCTCGCGGTGGAGCCACGGCCACAGCGACTCGACGACCTCGGCGACGGCTTGATGAAACTCGGGCTCGTTGGGGTCGCGGCTGCGGACCCTGTCCATGAATGCTTCGGCGCTGGTCATCGGAGCAACTCCTGCTGCCGCGCAGCGGAGCGACTCACCCTTGGCTGGATTCGTCGTCCGGGCGGCTCGTGATCAGGTAGTACACCGCACCGACGACCATCGCGATCAGCAGCCACTTGAGCCACGAGGACATCAGGCGCAGCGCGACGATCGCCGCGATGACGACGAGCACGACGAGCCCGGCGCGCTTGCTCAACCACGCGAGCGGGCCCTCGCTTTCTCCAGTTTTGGTCGTCGAGCGCTTCTCATCCATGTCGTCCGCCATCGCGCGATCGTGCCCGATACCGCGGTGAAGATCACCGCGATCCGTGATCCGCGTTGCGCGCGATCGCTCACAGGCAGCCGCATGCACGCAGCGCGCCGCGGAGCGAGACGGCGTCTTCAAAGCGCAGAGCGTTCATGCCCACGGCCTCGGCTCCCGCACAATTTTTGGCCTGGTCGTCGATGAACACACACGAGGCCGGGCCGCGCGCGAGCGCCTCGGCGGGGCCGAGGTAGGCGCGGGGATCCGGCTTGCGGACGCCCGTGAGACACGACACGAAGGTCCAGTCGAGGAAGCGAGACAGGCCAAGCTCGGCCTCGATCAGCTCCCACCAGACCGGATAGTTGGACAGCGCGTGCATCTCGACCCCGGCCTCGCGCAGCTCACCGAGCAGCGCCTCGATGCCCGGCAAGAAGCGGTACGCCGCCGTCATGCACGCCCGCAGACCGGCGAGGTCGAGCTCGCGGCCGTCGCTGAAGTAGCGCCGGATCAGCGCGGACTCGTCGAGCTCGCCGCGCTCGAACGCGAGCCATGCCTGCTCGGACTTGACGGCGATCAGCGAGGGCATGTCCATGCCGAAGAACTCGAGCACCTCGGTGTGAAAGGGGTCGTGGACCAGGGTGTCCATCACGTCGAGTAGCAGCACGGGCTTGGCCACGACCGCAGCCTAGCAGCCCGGGGTGCGCTGCCTCGCTTGGCCTTTTCGCCGATGGCTTTGTCGCCAAAACTTGCAGTACGCCCGATCGCCCAGGACTTTGTCGCCAACACCTGCGGGGGCCCTCGGCCTGGCGCCGCTCGAGAGCGCCGCTCGCTTTGATTCGCCGAGCGATTTCGCTCGGCGGGGGGAAGACGACGGTCGAACTCGCAAATTAGCTGGCATTTTTGGACCAAGGACTGAAAACAAACGCGCGCCTCAGGCGTCAGTGGGTCTCGATGGGCCCGCGCACGTCTCTCGCCTCCGCCTCGCTGCTCTCCCTCGCTGCCCTCGCCCTCGGAATTGGTCTTGGATCGTCCGACGCCGAGGGCCGCCAGGTGAAGATGCCCATCCAGGAGATGGACCAGATGATGTTCGAGGAGCCGATGATGGGCGGCTTCGGCGTCGCGATCGCGCAGTTTCGTCTCAACGACATGCCCCTCGGCGGAACCGCGGCGCCCACGCTCGCCCCCCACGTCGGCAGCCACGGGGGCACCCTCGCGCTCGATCGCCACGGCGTCCTGGCCCTCGACCGCGACTCCGGCAAGCTCGTTCGGACCAGCCGCAAAGGCGATCACCTAGCGAGTCTCGACTTCGCCGCGGGCGCCGGCGAGATGGTTCGGGACGGGACCAGTGATCTCGTGTACGTCGCGGACCGCCAGGCTCACCGGGTCGTGCGGGTTCGCGCCGGGGCCAGCAGCTTCGATGTCCTCGATCGCGCCGAGCTCCGCGAGCCTCACGGCCTCGCGTTGAGCCCCGACGGCGAGACCCTCTACGTGACCTCGGTCGCCGACCACGAGCTCGTGGCCTTCGACACCGAGACCATGTTCCCGCGCTGGCGGGTCGAGCTCGCCGCCGAGCCCCGCGGGGTCGCGGTCTCCGCCGACGGCCAGCACGCGATCGTCGGGTTCTTGACGACCGGCGCGGTCGCCAACGTCGAGCTCGGGACCAGCCCCAACGTCAGCTACGTCGCCCTCGATCCAGCCCACCGCGTCAACACCGACCCCTTCTCGGGCGCGCTCGTCGACAGCGGCCCGGTCCTCGTCGATGTCGGCGTTGCCCCGGGCCACAGCCCCTCGCTGGCCGACACCAAGGACGTCGGGCTTCGCTTCGCCCGCAACGCCTACGCGGTCGGCTACATCGGCGACGACCTCGCGATCGTCCCGCACCAGCTGAGCACGCCGCACCTGCCGACCAGCGGCTTCGAGAACACGGGCTCCTACGGCGGCGGCGGTGGCTTCACCGCCCCGATCACCCACCGGATGGCGATGATCGACGCCGAGAACAGCTTCGCCCCGAGCACCGCCTTCGCCGAGATCGGCGTCCACCAGCCCCGCGCCCTCGCCTACGACGCGGCCGATGACACCCTCTACCTCGCGGGCTACGGCAACGACCAGGTCATGGCCGTGGCCGAGGTCTCGCAGGCGTCGATCCACATGGCCTGGGTCACGACCGTGCCCAGCCCGACCGGCTGCGGCCCCGACGGGCTCGCGGTCGAGGGTGACGAGCTCTTCGTCCACTGCGAGCTCGACCGCTCGCTGGTCCGCCTCGACCTCTCGACGGTCGCGAGCGCGGGCGTGCCCTCGGCGCGTCAGGTCGGCGCGGCCCTCGGGCCCAGCTCGCGCTCGCCCGCGGCCCAGCGCGGCGCCGAGCTGTTTCGCCGCGGGCAGGACACGCGCGTCTCGACCGGCGGGTTCATGGCCTGCGCCAGCTGCCACGCCGAGGGCCGGACCGACGGCCTGTCGTGGCGGATCGAGGGCCACAACCTCCAGACCCCGCTGCTCGCCGGTCGCGTGGTGGGCACCCACCCCTTCAAGTGGGACGGCAAAGACAAGGACCTGCCGACGAGCTTGACCAACACCGTCGGGCGCCTCGGCGGCTCCGGGCTCACGGCCAACGAGGTCCGCGATCTCCAGGCCTTCTTGGAGAGCCTGCCGCAGCCGCTCGCGCCGACGGTCGACTCCGCCGACTCGATCGCTCGGGGCCAGGCGCTGTTCGAGAGCGCCGAGACGGCCTGCTCGGCCTGCCACGACGGCCCGCAGCTCGCCGACGGTGTTCAGCACGATCTCGCGACCAACATCGGGAGCGTCGACACACCCTCGTTGATCGGCCTGGCTCACACCGCGCCCTACTACCATGACGGCAGCGCGCGAACGCTGCGGGCGCTGCTGACCGACAAGGGCAGCGTCCACGACATGGGCGACACGGCGCACCTCGACGACCGCCAGCTCGACGACCTCATCGCCTACCTCGAGAGCTTGTGAGGCGGGGTCGGGCGAACCCTCAGGCCATCGCGCGCAGGCTCGGGTTATTCGTGATCTCCATGCTCTCGGCTGCTTCGCGTTCCCCCCTCTGGTTGTCTAGCAGCCCGGGGTGCAATGCCTCGCGCCGCCTCGCTTGGCCTTTTCGCCGATGGCTTTGTCGCCAAAACTTGCAGTACGCCCGGTACAGCGGCGTTTTGGCTTCGTGCCCTCGGCGAACATTCCGGCGCGAGGCGACACGATGCATTTCACCCCGGGCTGCTAGCGTCCTGACCGCGGTCGCGCTGCTTGGCGGCTGCAAGACCGACGGCCCGACCCGCCACCCGGGCGACGAGGCGGGTGCGTCGGGCGACGCTGACCACGGCGAGGCCGAGGTCGAGCCCGCGGGGGATCCGGTCGTGTTTGCGAGCGCCGGGGTCCCGCACGGCGCCGCGATCTCGCTGATCGCCGTCGATCCGGGGGGCGAGGCCGCGCTGAGCCGCGACACCGGGGGCGGCGTGCGCCTGTGGCCTGCGCTCGACGGCTCGCGCGAGCCTCTGGTCGTGCCGATCCGAGATCCTCGGGCGATGGCCTTGGCCTCGGACGGGGCCGGAGGTTGGACCTTGGCCTTGCTCGACGCGGCCGGGGGCGGGCGCCTCGTGGGCGTGGACGAGGCGGGCAACATGGAGGCGCTCGCGAGCCTCGCCCCGACCGACCCGATCGCCGAGATCGTCGTGCTGCCGGGGAGCTCGCAGATCGTCGCGGTCGGCAGCGACCACGTGGTCCGCCTCCTCGATCGTCGCGGCACCGAGCTCGCGCGCCTCGATCAGCCCGGCCTCCGACCGGCCTCGCTGCGCGTCGCGCTCGAGGCCGAGGGGGGCCCGCGGGTCGTGGCTGTGAGCGCCGGTGAATTCGACGACAAGGAGGGCCGCTTCGCCGTCGAGCTGCTCCCGCTCGCGCTCGCCGACGGCCGCATCGAGCTCGCGCCCGGCCGCCAGACGATCCACCTCGACTCCCCGCCGACGGCCGACAACCCTTCGATCTCGCCCGACGCTCGCGCGGCGGTGTTCATCCAGCGTCAGCGCCTCGGCGGCGCGACCTGGAAGGTCATCGGCGTCCAGCTCGACGACGGCAAGCGGGTCTCGGTCGACAGCCAGATCCCGCTCGGAGCCCAGCCGCGCTTCGGGCTCCTCGCTGGCGGTCGCGTGCTGCTCGACGACGGGACCGGGCTCGGCCGGGTGGTCGATCTGCGCGCGGGCGAGGTCGAGCTCGTCGCCCTGCGCAGCAGCCCGATCGTCAATCACCTGGCCGCATCCTTCGCGGCCGGTCTGCGCGTGGCCCCGGCCAGCAGCTGGCTCGCGGTCCACGATCTGCGCAGCGACGAGCTCGCCTACCTCGGCTACGAGCAGATCAGCGTGACCGATGCCGGGCTCTCGCCCTCGGCTCGGGCGGTCGCCTGGGCCCTCGGGGATCGTGTCGCGGTCGAGCAGCTCGACGCGGGCGTCAGCGAGGTGTTCGAGGTCCCCGGCACCCGCGCGTCGAGCCAGCGCTTCGTCGAGTTCCTCGACGAGGATCTCCTGATGATGGTCGACTGGGCCGGCGGCGCGCAGCTCGTGGGTTGGCGCGAGGGCGAGGTCGTCAGCGCCGTCGACCTCGGCAGCAACGTGCAGCTGGCCGAGCTCGCCCGCGACGGCAGCGGCAACGGCGTGATGTTCGTGCGCACGAACCTGTGGCAGAACCCGACCCTGGTCGAGCTCAGCGAGGGCCGCATCGCCGGGCGCTACCTGACCCACGCGACCGCCAACCTCGTCGGGGTGCTCGCGGTCGGCGGCGCGGGCATCGACGGATGGGGCGCGTGGACGATCGACGGGGCCGGCAAGCTGCGCGAGTTCACCCTCGGCCGGCTGCGGCCCGGGCTCGACACGGTCTCGGCCCTCGAAGGCGGCGAGGCCCTGAGCTTCGGCGCGCCCGAACAGTTCGCGGTCGGCGCCGACGGAGCCCGCTACTGGGTCCGCACCACCGGCATGCGCCCGACCCTCCACGTCGAGCGCGGCAGCAAGAGCGACGAGCTTCAGCTGCCCGCGGGCTTCGTCATGATGCTGGCCCCGAGTCGGGATGGGCGGCGGCTCGCGATCGTCCAGCAGCGCGACCCTGGCCAGGTGCTCAGTGTCTACGACAGCGCCAAGCTCGAGCCGGCCTGGGCCCAGCCCATGCCCGGGGTCAACGGGTTGAGTTGGTCCGACGGCGGTGAGTCGCTCGCGGTCTCCGCGACCCTCGGCGGTGGCGTGGTGCTCGACGGAGGCGATGGCGCGCCGCAGACCTCTCGGTGTGGGCTGGCCTTCGAGCTGCGGCGATCGCCCCCGGTCGTGCAGGGGTTCTCGAATCAGCTGAGCGTCTGCGACCTCTGACGTCGCCTGGTGGGTGGCGGCCAAAAGGCCGAGACGCGTATTCCACGCATTCGACCGTGAGCGGAGCAAGCGCGCCTGTTCCATCGACTCTTTCAGCTAAGGGGACGTGGCGACCCTATACACTCCACCACTGGTGCGATCATTGAAATCGCATGGGGCACGCATTTCTCCGCGTTCTTTTGTACAGTTGGCCTGGTCAGCCGACCACAGTTCGATCGATCGGACACTCCGATCGCGAACGCGCCCCGACCAACGCGAGCCAAGGTGATCGCCACACCATCGACAGCCGCCCCACGGGCCTGGCGCCGACTCCAACCTGAAGTGCAGGTGCGCCGGCCTTGGGCGTTTGAGCGCGGCCGCTCGATTAGTCGCAGTTTAAAATGTAGCCTGACTGACTCGCAGGTGAGCAGGTTAACACGACGAGTCGATGACTCCGCGCACCGAAGCGAAGGGCGGCATGGACCTCAAGTCCGAGCTTGACCGCCTCTACCGCGAGTCAGGTGACGCCGACGAATTCGGGCGGATCCTGCTCGGCTTTCTCGATGACCTCGGTCGGAGGGTCAAAGAGGAAAATGCCGACGCAATGACTTTCGTCGAGCGGATCGCGGAGCAGATCGATCGAGCCGCGACCGTGACGCTGGCCGCGGGGGCGATGCACGATCTGCGTTCACTGCTCCAGGTGCTGCTCGCCCACATCAACCACTCGCGCAATGGGGTGCTTGGCATGGCAGCGACCGCGTCGGACCCCGCTCAGGTCCGAGACGTGCTGCGCAGCCTCGACGAGCTTCGTTTGGTTGCGACAACGATGGCCAACATCGCGCGCGACGGCGTGGCGGTCCAGCGCGGGGCCGGGGCCGGGACGATCGTCGACCTGCCGGATCTGCTCAAGACCACCGTACGAATGCACCGTCGAGTCTCCAAGGGGCGGGTGCGGCTCGACGACCCGCCACGGACAGACGTCTTGGCACCTCGAGGTGCGCTCTTGCGCGTGTTGGCGAACTTGATCAACAACGCCGTCGACGTGATCCCCGACGGGCCCGACGGCCGCGTGACGCTGTCAGCCTGGGTTGCGACTGACGACGTGTTCGTACAAGTCGCCGACAACGGACCAGGCATTCCGCCGGAGCTTCAGCCCAAAATCTTCGATCTGTTCTACACGACCAAGGAGAAGGGCTCGGGGGTGGGGCTTCCGACCTGCCAACGCCTGGTGGAGGCCTGGGGCGGAAGCCTACAGCTTCAGTCGAAGATCGGAGAAGGCACTCGCTTTACCTTCGGAGTTCCGCGGGCCTGAGCTATGGCGGACACCGAGAATACCGAGGTGTTGCGGCTACCCGGTGAGCCGCCGTTTGTCGGCCGCCAGGATCCGCTGCACACGCTCAGCGAGGGGCTCGCGCGGGCCCAAATTGCGCAGCCGTCGGCGGTGGTGGTGTGTGGGGAGCGGGGCGTGGGCAAGTCTCGCCTCCTACGTCAATTTGTCTCGGCCCGGCTCGAGGCTGACGACGCGTTTGTGCTGTCGGGCACCTGGCAGACGCGCTCGGCCGAAATCCACGGCGGTCTGGCGAGCGCCCTCGAGCAACTCGCACGCGAGATGCGGAGGTTGCCGCCCGACGAGCGCGATGAGGTCCGCTATCGAGTCAATCACGCGACGAGGCACATGGGGGCGATTGTCGCTCGGAGCGCGCCCGCGCTCGGGAGCTTGCTGCGAGATCTCGAGGAGCTGCCGCAGCTCGAGCTGAGCGGTGATTTTAGCCGCCACACGGCAGTGATCGCCGAGCTGTTGCGATCAATTGGGACGCAGCGTCGCCCGTTGGTGCTCGTGCTCGACAACCTCGAAGAGGCAGACGCGAGCTCGCTCGGTGTCTTGAAGATCTTGACGCAAGCTCAGCCAGCGCACCATACGCTGGTGCTCGCTGGCGAGCGCACCGATGGAGATTGGCCCCTGCAGCCGCAGTTCGAGTCTGACTTGCTCGCGCTCAAGCCTCTCCGACCCACAGAGGTTCAACATCTGTTGTCTGCGACCTTGCCGGGCACGATCGTCGAACTCGCTACGGTCGCCGAGGCGCTTCATCGTGTCAGCGGCGGGTTCCCGCTCGCTGTTTGGGCCAACCTCCGTGCGTGGATCGACCAGGGGCTGCTCGTTCGCAACGTCGACGACGAAGCATGGAGCGCGCGAGCGCTGGAGCCCGACGAGCTTCGCGGCGACCGGGGCGTCGCGGATCTGTTCGGGCTTCGCTTCGTCGGCGCGAGCGACGAGGTCCGCGATGTCGCAGTGGCGTTGGCGGTCGTGGGCGTCGAGCTCGAGCTCGCGGCCGTGTACGAGCTCAGTCCTCTGGACCGGGAGCCGCTCGAGGCGGCGCTGGAGGAGCTCGTTGGGCGCGGGATCCTCTCTCGCAGCGCTGGCGGCTACCGCTTCCCCCATGACTCGATCCGCGAGGTCGTGCTCGAGTCCGTCGACGCGGACCAACGGCGTGCAGCCCACGCCCGGGCCGCTGCGTACATGCGCCAGAACAACGCCCCGATCGCGCAGATCGCCTACCACAGCGAGCATGCGTTCGATGACGAAGCCCCGGCTGAGGCCTCGGACGAGCTCTCTCGACTCCACACGGAGGCCGGGCGCGATCGACTTGCGGTCTACGATCTCAAGCGCGCACGCTGGCACCTCGAGTGCGCGCTCGAGCGCAGCCGGGATCCCGAATGTCGCGCCGTCTCCGCGGAGGGGCTCGCCGACGTATGTTTGCTGAGCGGCGATCTCGATGACGCGGTGATGCTCTACACCGCCATCATCGCAGCGTCCGAGGTTGGGCATGCGTTGCGGGCTGCGACCAAGGTCGTCTACTTCTTGGTGTTCAAGTCGGCCCTCGACGACGCCAAGCAGCTCGGGGAGATGGCGCTCGAGCGTGTCCCGGAGCCCGCGCCAAGCACGAGGTTCGGCAAGGTCGTGGCGGCCGCGAAAGCGCTCGTTAGCTCGTGGTTCCGGGACCCTCCCCACGAGCTCGAGATCCGTGAGGCGATCATCTCGCTCCACACGTCGATGATCCCGATTTGCCTCTCGGGGGACCCCTTCAGCTTGATGATGTACTTGGCGCGCGCGCGCTGGTTTGCGCGCGGCATCCAGTCCGGCAGCTCAGCGGCCATTCAGTGTTTCGAGGCCTCGGTTCGGGCGTTGTTGGGGAACTACCGCGCCGCAGACGAGTTGTTTGATGAGGCTGAGAAGGGCGCCCGTCGGGCGCGCGACCCCTGGGCCCTCGGTCTGATGTATCACACCCGAGCCCACAACTCGCTGCTTCCATCCAATCGCTACGAGGAGGGGCAAGACGCGCTCGTCGACGCGATCGCCTCGTTCCGTGAAACGGGCGACGTCTCGGTGGCGCTGCTCTCGCTGCTCTTCAAGGCGATCTACGGGCGTGACCGCGAGTCGACGAATACCTTGCTCGGCTGGATCGATGAGGGCATCTCGATGGCTCACCGCAACGGCAAAGAAATGGTCTTGCCCCATTTCCAGTCGGTGCGCCTGGCCGTGCTCGCTCGTCAAGGCCATACGAACCTGTCCGACCGTATCCTCGAGGTCGCCGAGCTCGCCGAACAGAGCGAGCCCTTCGATGCCGTGAGTGTCGTCGTGAATGGGCACCTGGCGACCGCAGCTCACGTGTCGGGAGACATCCCGCTGGCGCTCAAGTTCGTCGAGGCTGGACACGACGAGCTCGCCGAGCTCCAAGGCATCCTCGACGTGGCTCGTGAGATTCATGTTGCGACCGTGTTCGCGGTTCTCGACCGGCAGCACCCAACCCGCAGGCAGCTGAAGCTTCAGCGCAAGTCGCTGCGTGCGCTCAAGCGGGCCGCGAAGACGGCTCCGCGGCTTCAGGTCCAGGTCGACCTCTATGCCCTCAGGCGGGCGATCGCGGCTCGCAACACCAAGAAGATCCAGAGCAGGGCGGCGCACCTGGTCGAAGGGTTCGAGAGCCACGGCAACCTGTACGCGGCTCGTGAGGCACACTTGGCCCTCGCCCGAACACATCGCGGGGAGAACATCATCGCCGCGTCGGAGCATGAGCGGATCGCCTACAAGCTCGGCCGTCGCCTCGGACTCGTCGAGCAGAACATGCTCAGCGACTTGAGCGATCTCGACGGCGAGCTCCTCGCGCTTCCGTTCAGCTCAGATGCGTCAGCGGCGATCGATGACTCGCAGTTCGATATCCCGGCCGCTGGCATGCTCGACACCGCGGTCGGCAAGAAGCACAAGGCCAGGGAGCAGCAAAACAGCGTCCAGACGGTGACCGATGCCCAGGCGGAGACCCTGGAGGCCTGGGCGCTCGGCAGCGAACGCCATGACCATACGACCCTAGGAGACGTCCTCGCACGCGTGCGCCCCACCGTTGCGACGTCGGTCCCTGAAGCCGAACTGGTCGCTGAATGCAGCGCGCCCGAGGCCGAGGTCCCCCTCGCCTCGGGAGATCTCGAGATCCTCGTGATCAACTTGATCTTGACCAGTCGAGACGCAGTCGGGGCAAATTCGAAGATGCGGCTGACGCTCGAAGTCGAGGATGTCGAGGGCGCGGCTCGGCCCGACGGCAGCCCGGGCGCAGCACCAGGCAAGTATCTGGTCATCGAGCTCCGGACGCTTGGCCGCGGCACCTCGGTGCCAATAATCGGCGGCTTTTCGAACTGCGAGAACCTGGTCCACACCCTGGGCGGGGTGCTGAGCGCTTCGACCGATCGTGGCGTTGCGTTCTTGCAGGCCCGGATTCGCCTCGAGGTCAACACAGATGTACAGGCTGCGGACCAGGCCGGCGTCGTCATCGTCGTTCACCCCGACCCGGAGACACGCGAAGCGATCCGCGCTGCACTGGAGGATATGGGGAGGCCGGTTCGCGACTTTGGCCGAGGTGACTTTCAGTCGGTCTACCTCGAGACGGCGGCGGTCCTCATCGCGGACAGTGCGACCTTGAGCGACATCGCCGCGCTCGAGCCTTTCCTGACCACGCGTATCTTCGAGATCGCGCGGCGTGGTGATGAAGTGCGAGATGCCTCGCGAGCGTTGTTGCGTGTGCCGCTCGAGCGCTCCGAGCTCGAGGTGCTACTTGAACTGGGGTGAGCGAACGAGGGAGGATGAGATGCTGCGACACGACAAGGACAACATGGCAAACCCCACGAGCGTTGGAATTCTCGGCATGGGGGTGTTTCTCCCCGAGACGATCCGCCTCAACGACCACTGGGACGCATACGTCGAGGAGCATCAACGGCGCGCGGCCGAGTCCATACTGCGGAGCATCGAGACGCCGACGGCCGTCGGTGAGATGGACCCGGAGGTTGCAGCGGGACTGGCGGCCTATCGGGAGGACCCCTTTCGGGGAGCGGTGCGGCGTCGCGTCATCGACCCGGAGATGGGAGCGGCCGAGATGGGCGCGCGGGCCGCGAAACAAGCGCTGGACGACGCTGGCCTCAGTCCGCGCGACGTCGGCTTGCTGATGGTGTTCTCCGATCCCCCGGACAACCCGATCCCGGAGGACCATGGGCGCATCGCGGAGCTCTTGGAGCTGCCCGTGAACACCATGTCCTTGACGGCGTCAGCCGCGTGCGCCTCGTATGTGCATCAGCTGACGGTCGCCACTCACCTTCATGGGCGCGCGTATGAAGGCGTCGCTCTGGCGATCCAAACGAGCGCTGCCTCGCGCGTCTCGAACCCCGCGAGGTCCGGGAGCGTTGTGGTCGGCGACGCTTCGGTCGCCTCCGTCATTGGGCCCGTGAGCGCAGACCTGGGCTTTATCGATGCCACGTTTCGGACTCGTGGAAATTACTATCGCACCGTGCAAATAAGGCCATCCGAAGACCAGGGTGCCCTGTGGTACAAGGGCGGGGCGCACAAGTCTGACCTCGCGTACACGGGGCCAGACGCGGCGGGCCTCGCCGAGGTCGGCGCGCGGGCCGTGAGCCTCGTGACCGAGGTCTGCGAACAGCTCCTGGCAAAGGCGGGGTGCACGATCGAGGACGTCGCGTTCTTGGCCAGCCCTCAGACCTTTCCGTGGCTTCCTGGCGCTTGCGCGCGGGCCCTGGGTCTCCCGGAAGATCGAACGCTGGAGACCTTCAGTGACTACGGCCACTGCATGGCGGCCGGCGCCCCCTTGAACCTGTACACGGCCGCTCGCGCGGGGCGGCTGTCTCGCGGGGACCTCGTCCTCACCTACGCGCAAGGCGCAGGGTTCATGCAGGGGGCCTCACTGCTGCGTTGGGGCCGCTAGCGGCCCCCGGCCCCCGCCCCGCCTCAGCCCTTGCCGGTCTTGCGCAGGAAGTCCTCGTACCCGCCCGGAAAGAAGTCCCAGCTCCCATCCGGCCGGAGCTCCAGCACACAGGTCGCGACCTCCTCGAGCAGCGCCTGGTCGTGGGCGACGAAGATCAGCGTCCCCTCGTACTTGGTCATCGACTCCTCGAGCGCGCGGATCGACTCGAGGTCGAGGTGGTTGGTCGGCTCGTCGAGCAGCAGCAGGTTGTCCTTGGTCAGGGTCAACTTGGCCATCAGCAGGCGCACGGTCTCGCCGCCCGAGAGGGCCGAGACCGGCTTCTCGGCGTCCTCGCTCGGGAACAGCATGCGCCCGAGGAGGCCGCGGACCTCCTCGACGGTGGCCTTGATGTCCCACTGGTGCAGCCACTCGTAGGCGGTCATGCCCGCGGCGCCGGCGAGGCCCTCCTCGTGATCCTGGGGCATGTAGCCGGCGGTGACCTCGTGGCCGAGGCGGATCTTGCCGCGGTCGGGCTCGTAGACCGAGGCCAGGCACTTGAGCAAGGTGGTCTTGCCGACGCCGTTGGGGCCGACGACGGCGAGGCGGTCGCCGCGGGTCAGCGTGAAGGTCACGTCGTTGAAGACCACGTGGTCGTCGAAGCTCTTGGTCAGGCGCTCGACCTCGAGCACGAGCTTGCCCGAGGGCCGCGCGACCTCGAAGCGGATGAAGGGGCGCTGGATGTTCGAGCGCTTGAGATCGGCCATCGACAGGCGGATCTTCGAGACCTCGCGCTTGCGGGAGCTGGCCTGGGAGGCCTTCTTGGCGTTGGCCCCGAACCGACGGATGAACTCCTGGAGGTCGCCGATCTTCTTGGCCTTGCTGATGTTCTGCTTCTCCTCGGCGATCCGGTAGGCGACCTTCTGCTGCATCATCTTGTCGTAGCCGCCGGGGTACAAGATGATGTTCTCGTAGTCGACGTCGGCGGTGTGGGTGCAGACCCGGTTGAGGAAGTGGCGATCGTGGGAGATCACGATCAAGACCCCGCTGTAGTTGAGCAAGAAGGTCTCGAGCCAGCGGATCGAGTCGATGTCGAGGTGGTTGGTCGGCTCGTCGAGCAACAAGATGTCGGGGTCGCCGAACAGCGCCTGGGCCACGAGCACGCGGAGCCGGAGGCCGCCCTGGAGGACCTCGAGCTTGTTGTGGTGCTCCTCGGCCGGGATCCCGAGGCCGATCAGCAGCTCCTCGGCCTTGTTCTCGGCGTCGTAGCCGTCTTGCTCGGCGATGACCATCTCGAGCTCGGCGAGGCGCATGCCGTCGTCCTCCGACAGGTTGTCGTAGTCGACGGTCTCGAGCATCTTCTCCTTCTCTGCGAGCGCCTTCCACAGCGTGTCGTTGCCCATGATCACGACGTCGCGAACCTTGAAGTCCGCGTACTCGAAGTGGTCCTGGTGGAGCACGCTCATGCGCGCGTTGTTGGGTATCGAGATGTGGCCCTTGTCGGGCTCGACGTCGCCCGACAAGATCTTCATGAACGTGGACTTGCCGGCCCCGTTGGCTCCGGTGAGGCCGTAGCGATTGCCCGGATCGAAGGTCGTGGACACGTCCTCGAACAGGGTCTTGCCGCCGTAGGCTTTGGTGACTTCAGATACCGTAAGCATGGAGGACTCTCTTCATCGTCTCTCGACCTCGAGGTTGGGCCCGACACCTTCGCTGCGCTCGGCCCCCCAGGGTCTAAGAGACGGTGTTTTTGGGCTTTTTGGGGCCGCGCGAGGGGGTGTGTAGGTCAAGCTCGGGCGGGTTTCAAGGGCGCTCGCCAGCCACGCATGGCCGCACGCGCCAGCAGGCACGTCGTGTCGGGGGCTCGGGGGCCAGCTCACAGCGGTAGTCGCGGGCTGGGAGCTGCGCCCGGTGGTAGCTTGGGCGGATGCGACGACTCCTCGGCGTTGGCATCCTGTCCCTCACCCTGCTCCCGGCCGCGCTGGTCCTGGCGCCAAGCGAAGCGGCCGCCTGCTCGTGCATCCCCACGCCGGGCGCGCTCGAGTCGGCCCGCGACTCCGATGCAGTGTTCGCCGCCAAGCTCGTCTCGGTGAGCGACGCGCCCAAGGCCGGGCCCCACGACCTGGAGACCAAGAACGTCACCTTCGAGGTCACGCGCACCTTCAAGGGCCAGCTCGACGCCCAGATCAACATCAACACCGCGGCCAACAGCGCCGCGTGCGGCCGCAACTACGGCGACCCGGGCAGCGAGTGGCTGGTCTACGCCCGCATCGACGACCAGGGCCAGGCCCGCGACAACCTGTGCTCGCGGACCAGGCCCCTCGCCGACGCGGCCGCCGACATCGTCGAGCTCGAGGCCAACGCCGACACCCTCGATCAGCCCAACGAGGCGCCGTCGAGCACCGACCCGGGCCCGGCGGACCCCGAGCCCGAGCCGGTCTTGCCCGGCGAGGCCGGCGGCGAAGCGGGGCCGGAGCCGACCGAGCCGAGCAAGAAGGGCTGTGCGCTCGCTGACACCGATCCCGGCGCCGGGGGCCTCGCAGGCTTGCTCGGTCTGGGGCTGGTCGTCGGGTGGGCGCGGCGCCGCCGATCGGGTCGCTGAGAAGTCGCGAAACTCGGCGCCGAGCTGGCCGTCCGAGCCGCCTGGGCCCTCGAGATCCGCCTCGCGCGGTTGTGGTATGTGCGGAGTCATGTCGTCGTTCGGTTCTGCTCCAATTCCCGTGCCTGCCAACGAACCCGTGCGTGACTATGCGCCCGGCAGCCCCGAGCGCGCGCGCATCGAGGCCGAGCTCGATCGTCAGCTCGGCATGAAGGTCGAGGTCCCGCTCGTGATCGGCGGCGAGAAGGTCTCGACGAGCACGACCCGCGACATGGTCATGCCCCACCGTCACAGCCACGTGACCGGGGTCGCCCACCAGGCCGGCGAGGCCGAGGTCGCCAAGGCCCTCGCCGAGGCCGAGCGCGCGCGCGGGCCGTGGGCTGCGATGCCCTTCGAAGACCGCGCGGCGATCTTCCTGCGCGCGGCGCGGCTGCTCGAGGACGAATTCCGCGACAAGCTCAACGCCGCGACGATGCTCGGCCAGAGCAAGACCGTGTACCAGGCCGAGATCGACTCGGCCTGCGAGCTCATCGACTTCCTCCGCTTCAACGTCCACTACCTCGAGGGCATCTACGCCAACCAGCCGATCTCGCCGAGCTCGGCGGTCTGGAACCGGGTCGAGTACCGCCCGCTCGACGGCTTCGTGTTCGCGATCACGCCCTTCAACTTCACCGCGATCGCCGCCAACCTCCCGTCCGCGCCCGCGCTGTGCGGCAACACGGTGATCTGGAAGCCGGCGTCGACGGCGATCTTGTCGGGCCACTACATCATGGAGTTGTTCGAGGCCGCCGGGTTGCCGCCAGGGGTCATCAACTTCTTGCCCGGCGCCTCGTCGGTGATCGGCGCGCCGATCATGGCCGACGCGCGCCTCGGCGGCGTCCACTTCACGGGCTCGACCTCGACCTTCAAGTCCCTGTGGCGCCAGGCCAGCGCCAACCTCGACAACTATCGGGCCTACCCGCGCCTCGTCGGCGAGACCGGGGGCAAGGACTTCGTCGTCGCCCACCCGAGCGCCGAGCTCGAGACCCTGACCGTCGCGTTGCTGCGCGGGGCCTTCGAGTACCAGGGCCAAAAGTGCTCGGCGGCGTCGCGGGCCTACATCCCGGACAACCTGTGGCCGCAGCTGCGCGAGCGCCTCGCCGACGGCCTGACCGAGCTCGGGACCGGCGACGTCCGCGACTTCTCCAATTTCTTGGGCGCGGTCATCGACAAGCACGCGTTCGCGGATCACAAGGCGGCGATCGACGCGGCCAAGGCCGCGATCGGGTCCGGCGTCGCCGAGGTCATCGGTGGTGAGTACGACGACTCCGTGGGCTACTTCGTCCGCCCGACGATCATCGTCGCGACCGATCCCAACTACCCGAGCATGGTCGAGGAGCTGTTCGGGCCGATCCTGACGATCTACGTCTACCCCGAGGCCGAGTTCGAGCAGACCCTGCAGCTGTGTGACGAGAGCAGCCCCTACGCGCTGACCGGGGCGATCTTCGCCGAGGACCGCCAGGCCGTGGTCACGGCCGTCGAGCAGCTGCGCTTCGCGGCCGGCAACTTCTACATCAACGACAAGCCGACGGGCGCGGTCGTCGGCCAGCAGCCCTTCGGCGGCGGCCGGGCGAGCGGGACCAACGACAAGGCCGGGAGCATGTGGAACCTGATCCGCTGGCTCTCGCCGCGCACGATCAAAGAAAATTTCAGCCCCCCGCGAGACTGGCGCTACCCCTTCCTCGGCTGATCACAAAGACAGTCGATCCGAGCCGTTTTGTTGCCGCTTTGGTCTCTCGGCTGTTACTCGTGATCCAGGAGGCCGCCCGTTCGGCGGCAGGACGCATGAATAGGTTCGCGCCGCGAGCTCGAAACCATCTCAAGAACGGTCTGACGATGGGCCTGCTGGTCGCCACCTCGATGGCGGCCAGCGGCTGCACCCCCAACACCGGACCGGCGGCGACCGTCGGGCCGGCCGAGCCCGCGCGACGCGCGGCTCAGTCTTTCGTCCACTGTGTCGAGAGCGAGGGCGGCGGCTGCGTGGCCCGGGATCCCAAGCAGGGCTCCTGGGACGCCTTCGCGCTGCTGCAGTGGTTGGGCGCGGGGTCGCCGACCTCGATCCTCCAGGCCCTCAGGCGCGAGCTCGAGCATCACCGCAACCCCTTCGCGGTCCAGGACCGCTTCGTGGTCGTGGCCAGCCGCTACCGCGAGCCCCTGCGCGGGGCCGAGTGCACGCCCGAGTCGGCGACGCCGATCGCCGAGCTGCTGCCCAAGGCCGTGAGCCAGGTCGAGACCCGCATGCAGAGCCTGGGCCTGTGGCGCAACGACCTCGAGGAGGTCGTCGGCGGCCTCGCCGAGGAGGCCGAGACCGGGCTCGCCGACGGCTGGCTGGTCCACATGACCTGCTACGGCGACCCCTACGAGATCTGGGTCGCGACCGCCAAGCGAGACGAGCGCCAGGTCGTGGTCGGGATGCTGACCAGCATGCCGGGCTGGCTCGGCAGCGGCCCGCTCGACGACGAGCGGGTCGAAGGCCGAATTCACAGTCGCACGCTCGGCGACTCGACGACACTCGGCGTGGTCCGCGAAGGCTCCGTCGACACCCGCTGGATTCCGATCCCGATCGAGGAGTTTTGACATGCTCGAGCTCGCTGTACTGAGCGCGACGCTGCTGGCGACGCCCCTGAGCGTCAACGTGATCGACGCGACCACGGCCGGCGTGGCCCAGCTCGAGGCTGCCACGCAGCTCGACGCCGGGTTGCCCGAGCCACCCTCGCTGGCCGAGCTGATCCGGGCCCAGACGGCGCCCGAGACCCTGCAGGGCTTCGACACCGTCGTGCTCACGCAGATCAACGCCTCGTTCGGCTCGGAGAACTTGCCGCTGGCCAACGGCGGCTCGCTCGAGCCCGGCATCTACGTGACCGTGTCGCCGCAGGAGGCCATGATCTTCGACGAGAAGATCATGGATCTGCAAGACGGCGTGGTCCCGCCGGGCCCGGCCTCGCGCGAGTGCAAGAGCGGGTGCAAGGCCTCGCTGTGGAGCCCCTTTCGCAACGTGTGGCTGCGCGCGCTCGAAGAGGCCCAGACCTACGTGCTCGAGGTCCCCAGCCGCGTGCTGTTTGGGGCCGAGGCCAGCGTGCCGGCCAAGACCCTGGTCGAGCTGGCCTACGCGGCCGCCGAGACCCGACCCGGCCAGCCCCCGAGCTTTTCGTTGCTCGTCAACGGCAGCAACGCCGGCCTGCGCGCGCGGCCCTTCTACCTGATGCCGCCCGGCGGCATGCGGGTGTCCCCCGGCGACAACGCCCTCGGCCTCCGGGTCACGATCGGGGCCGGCGAGACCTTCACGATC
Source organism: Enhygromyxa salina (assembly GCF_002994615.1). Classification (GTDB taxonomy): domain Bacteria; phylum Myxococcota_A; class Polyangia; order Nannocystales; family Nannocystaceae; genus Plesiocystis; species Plesiocystis salina_A. The sequence continues at coordinate 20,262 of NZ_PVNK01000231.1, forward strand.
AGCGCCGCCCACCCCCGCTTCTCGCCCAACATCGAGGGCGTCGGGTGGAAGGAGCTGGCCAAGCAGCTCGTCGCTGTCAAGAAGCGCTACCCCAACAAGGGCACGATCATCATCGACGTCGGTGACGACGCGACCGTCGGCGACGTGGTCATGGTCATGGTCGCGTCGCAAAAGCAGTTCCCGACCGTCGTGCTGACGGACGCCTTGCCGGTCCGCTGGGGCTGATCGGCGGCTGATTCGCGTGACAAGGCGTCGGCGCGGCGACTATCGTCGGGCCGATGTCTCGCTCGTCTGCGCGTTGGTGGGGATCGCTGGGCCTGTCGATCGGGCTGGCTTGCGCTTGCAGTGACGACCCGGGCGGGGCCGAGGCTGAGGCCGGCGACGCGACGGGCGAGCTCGCTACCGACACCGCGGCCGACGACACGAGCGACGACACGACCGGGGGCGAGACCGAGGACGGCTTCGAGCCCTACCCGTGGCCCGAGGAGGCGCTCGGCGAGCTCGTCGATCCGACGATCGGGACCGGCGGCGTCGGCTACACGGTCGGGACCATGAACCCGGGGCCCTCGCTGCCCTTTGGCATGATCAAGCCGGGCCCCGACACCGGGCTCGGACCGATCCAGCTCTCGTTCCTCAATTGCACGGGCTACCACTGGGATCAGACCTACATCTGGGGCTTCTCGCACTCGCGCATCAACGGCATGGGCGTGCCCGACTACGGCGCCGTGCAGGTCTCGCCGACGCTCGGGATGGACGCCGACAAGGCCGTGGTCGGCGGCGCGCGCTCGCTCTTCGATCACGCCCAGGAGCAGGCGGCGCCGGGCTACTACGCCGTGTCCTTGCTCGAGCCGGGCGTCGAGGCCGAGCTCACGGCCACGACCCGGGCCGCCCGCCACCGCTACACCTTCGATGAGCCGAGCCCCGAGGCCACGCTGGTGTTCAACCTCGCCTACAACCCCGGCGAGGGCCGCTCGATCGCCAGCGAGGTCACGATCGATCCGGCGAGCGCCACGATCCGGGGGATGATGACCGTCCACGGCAGCTACTCCGATCGCTTCGGCGGGGTCCCGACCTACTTCGCCGCGCGCGTGTCCCAGCCGATCACCGACTACGGGGTCTGGGATGACATGGCCACCCTCGCGCCCGGCGTCGCAACCATGACCGGGGCCGAGATCGGCGCGTGGCTGAGCTTCGATCTCGACGGCAGCGAGGACCCCAACCCGCTCAGCGTCGAGCTCGAGCTCGCGATCTCTTACGTGTCGATCGAGGAGGCCGAGGCCAACCTCGCCGAGCTCGACGGCCAGTCCTTCGAAGACACCCGCAGCGCCGCCGCGCAGGCCTGGGACGACGAGCTCCGCCGCGTCCGGGTACTCGGCGGGACCGACGAAGAGCGCGGCCTGTTCTATTCGGCCATGTACCGGGCGTTCCTGGCCCCGACCACCTTCACCGAGGCCAGCGGCGCGTACCGGGGCTTCGACGGCCAGGTCCACAGCGCGGAGGGCTTCACCTACTACAGCGACTTCTCGCTGTGGGACACCTACCGGACCCTCCACCCGCTGCTCAACCTGATCCAGCGCGAGCGTCACGCAGACATGCTGCAGTCGCTGGTCATGATGGCCGAGTACGGCGGCGACCTGCCCAAGTGGCCGCTGGGCATCGGCTACACCGGTGGGATGCTCGGGACCAGCGCCGACATCGTGCTCGCCGACGCCTACCTCAAGGACGTCACGGGCTTCGACGTCGACGCGGCCTACGCGGCCGCCCGGCTCCACGCCCTCGAGCCGCGACCCAATGCCGGGCGCGGGGGCATCGCTGGCTACCGGGAGCGCGGATGGGTTGCGAGCGAAGACTCGGGCGCGTCGGCCTCGCGGACCCTCGAGTTCGCCCACGCCGACTACGCCCTGTCGCGCTGGGCCGAGGCCCTCGGTCACGCCGACGACGCGGCCCTGTTCGGGGCCAGCGCGGGCAACTGGCGCAACCTGTGGGCGCCCGAGCTCGAGTTCTTGATCGGCCGCCGCGCCGACGGCAGCTTCGAGCTCGACGGCTTCGATCCCGAGGTCTGGGCCAGCTACTACAGCGAGGGCACCGCCCACCACTACCTGTGGGCGGTCCCCCACGACGTCGCCGGGCTCGCCGAGCTCATGGGCGGACCCGAGGCCCTGCGCGAGCGCCTGGCCGCCTACTTCGAGACCTCGGCGGCCTTCCTTCAAGGCAGCGACTACAGCCCGCTGATGCCCGTGCCCTTCTACTGGCAGTCCAACGAGCCCTCGCTCCACGACGCCTACCTGTTCACCGAGGTCGGCGATCCGGCCTCGACCCAGCGCTGGGTCGACTGGGCGCGGCGGCGTCACTACGGCCCCGGCCCCGACGGGCTGCCCGGCAACGACGACGCCGGGACCATGAGCGCCTGGTACGTGTTCGCGTCGATCGGGCTGTACCCGCTCCCGGGCAGCGACGGCTACTGGATCACCGCGCCGATCTTCGAGCGCGTCGAGCTCGACCTGTCCGACGCCGCCGCGCCCGAGCGTCGCCTCGCGATCGTCGCCGACGGGGCCGGGCCCGGGATGATCTACGTGGCCGGGGCGAGCTTCAACGGCGTCGAGCTCGAGCGGCCCTGGATCACCTGGGAGCAGCTGCGCGACGAGGGCGGGACCCTGCGCCTGACGCTGTCGGACGAACCCTCGGACTTCGGCGCGTGATCGTCGAGCCGAGGGCGCGCTCACGCGCGCTCGGTCGGATCGTGCGCGTCCGGGGCGTCAACGCCGTCTCGCAGCCGCGTCGCCAGCTCGCAGTGGCTGGCAAAGGGCGGCCCAGCCTCGGTCAAGGGGACCACGCTGAGCTTCGCGCCGAAGCGCTGCTTGAACGCGACCAGCCGCCGGAGGCCGTGCTCGACCACGCGATCGGGCGCCCGCTCGAGCTTGGCGAGGACCTCCTCGCGCAGATCCGCCTGCGAGCAGACCAAGACCACGTCGACGCCCGCGCGCAGGACCCCGAGGCTGCGCTCCTCGACCGAGAAGTGATCCGCGACCGCCTTCATCTCGATGTCGTCCGAGAACACCAGGCCGTCGTAGCCGAGCTCGTCGCGGAGCATGCCCATGACCTCGGGCGAGAGCGTGGCCGGCCGCTTGGGGTCGAGCTTCGGGAACAGCACGTGGGCGGTCATGATCGACGCGACCTCGGCCGCGATCGCGGCCCGAAAGGGCGGCAGCTCCGTCCGCTCGAGGCGCTCGCGCTCGAGCTCGAGGCGCGGGAGCGCGAGGTGGCTGTCGAGGTCGGTGTCGCCGTGACCGGGGAAGTGCTTGGCGCAGGTTGCGACCCCGAGCTCCTGCATCGCCTCGATCATCGCGGCCGCGTGGCGGCCGACGGTCGCGGGCTCCCGCGCGAAGCTGCGGTCGCCGATCACCGGGTTGTCGGGGTTGCTGTCGACGTCGACGACCGGGGCGAAGTCGAGGTCGAAGCCGGCGTCGAGCAGCTCGAGGGCGAGGGCCCGGGCGAACCCGCGGGTCTCGGCCACGGGCCGGCCGCCGAGGGTCCGCATCGGCGGCCACTCGGTCCACGGATCGCGCAGCCGCTGGACGCGACCGCCCTCTTGATCGAGCGCGATCGTCAGCGGGGCGTCGGGCGGCGCGAGCTCGTGGAGCGTCCGGGTCAGGGCTCGGACCTGGTCCGGATCTTTGATGTTGCGCCGGAACAGCACGACGCCGCCGACTCGACCCTCGCGGATCCGGGCGGCGAGATCCGGGGGGACCACGGTGCCCGAGAAGCCGACGAACAACAGCTGACCCGGCTGCCACTTGCTGGCGCTCACCCGAGGGACTCTACGCCAAGCCACGCCAACGGCGCTCGGCCGGGTCGCTTTCACCGCCTGCGCAGATGAGCAAAATTCAGTCAAAGTGGCCGTTTTGGGCTGGTTTGGACGATTTGGGCCGAGTTGACGGTCCCAGGCGCGGTCGCTATCGTGCCCCGCTTTCATGCCCGTACAACGGCGACTTTGCTCTCTCGGTGGACCGATCCTCGCGCTGTCGCTCGGACTCGGGATCTCTGCGACGGCCCTAGCCAACCAGCCGCCGCCGGGAGGCGTCGGGGGTATGGGCGGCGGCGGTGGTGGTGGCGGCCACGGCGGCGGTGGTGGCGGCGGCGGACCTGGCGGTGGCGACGACAAGGAAGGCCCGGCCGAGGCGGCGCCCAAAGACAAGGGCGCGCTGGCGCCGGTCGTCTCGGTCCCGGCCCAGCCCGAGGGTCGTCGTCGGCTGCAGCTGTTCGAGCTCCACGGCAACCTGCGCATGCGCGCGGACTACTTCCACCGCCTCGATCTCGATCTTTCGCTGCCCGACGACAGCAACCTCGAGCACAAATTCTTCGTCCCGCCGTCGACCTACGAGCCGATCGCCGACGACGGCAGCGGGGACACCGGCATCCAGTACAACGACGCCGGGTGTCAGGCCCAGCTGGCGGCGAGCGGGGTCTCGGCGGCGCGGATCGCCAAGCGCTGCGATCGGCGCCGGGGCTTCGGCGGCGCCAACATGCGCCTGCGCCTCTCGCCGACGATCCACGTGACCGACACGGTCAAGGTTCACGCGCAGGTCGACCTGCTCGACAACCTCGTGCTCGGCAGCACGCCCGACAGCTTCGCGGCCGAGAGCCCCTTCGCGCCGATGGATCTGTTCACGCGGACGCAGTATCCCCCGCTCGAGGGCGTCAACTCCTTCGACGACAGCATCACGGTCAAGCGCGCCTGGGGCGAGATCCGCTTCGGCTTCGGCATGACCCTCGAGTTCGGCCGCATGCCCAACCACTGGGGCCTCGGCATCGTCCAAAACGACGGCAACGGCGTCGATCGCCAGGAGAAGGGCGACATCATCCGGATGATCGACACCGACTACGGTGACTCGGTCGACACCGTGCGGCTGACCTTCGATTTTGGCCCCGACAAGCGCAACGCGATCACCCTCGGGGTCAGCTACGACTGGGCCGCGAGCGGGCCGACGACCGCGCAGCTGCTCGGGCCCGAGTGGGAGAGCGGCAACCTCGTCGCCCAGACCCTGTCGGCCGAATTCTACGACAACGTCCACCAGTTCAGCCTCTGGATCGAGCGCCGCGACGACCCGAGCATGCTGCGGCGCAAGCTCTCGACCGGGAACCCGGTCGTCAACTACGGGTTCAAGACCTGGATGCGCTGGCAGACGATCGATCGCGCGATCGGTGCCCCGGGCCTCGGCGACGGCCTCGGCACCAACCCGTCGATCTACCCCGACGACCCCAACGCCGAGCCCGGCGACCCCGACGGCCTCAACCACGCGGGCGTGCCCCTCGGCAACGGGATGTTGGACGAAGACGGCAACAGCGGCCTCGACAACTACTCGGCCAGCCTCGTCCACCGCCGCGGGTGGTTGCTGACCCCGGATCTGTGGCTGCGCATCAACTGGCGGACCCTCCGGGTCGAGGCCGAGGCCGCGCTCGTGGTCGGCAACTTCAGCCACCGCGACATCGGCGACAGCCGCATCTTCCCCGACGAGATCGCCGCGGTCACCGCGACCGAGGACACGGGCATCTTGCAGTTCGGCTACGCCCTCGAGTTCAAGTACGGGCTGTTCAAGGACCGCTTCCACATCGGCCTCGACCAGGGCTTCGCGAGCGGCGACAGCTCGCCGCCCTACAGCAACCAGTACCAGTCCCCGCTGCCGGTCACCGGGGGCGACTACGCCGGGTTCGGGACCTTCCGCTTCAACCCGGCCTACGTCCAGGATCTGCTCTTGTTCAAGGAGCTGCTCGGGACGGTCGCCAACGCTGCCTACGTCAAGCCCTGGGCCGCCTTCTACTTCTTCCAGAACAACGTCAGCGCCCGGGCCGACGTCGAGTTCGCGGGCGCCGTCGATCCCAACGGGACCCTGGCCGGAGACCGCTCGCTGTGGGGCCTCGAGCTCGCGGGCTCGGTCCGCTACCACGACGCCGAAGAGCCGATCTTCTTCCAGCTTCAGTACGGCGCGATGTTCCCCTTCGGCGCCTGGAACCCCACAATCACCGACAGCGAAGGCAACGTGGGCCGCGTCGATTCGCGCGCAGCCCAGACCGTCCAAGCCCAGCTCGGCGTCCGGTTCTAGTCTAGCTACCCCCCCCCGTGCGGCCTGCGCGCTGCCGCGCGCGGCCTCCAGGGGGCTCGGTTCGCGGGGCCCTGGCCCGTGCCCGTGGGCGGCCGCTCGTGTGATCAGGGCGCCGTGGTCACGAGCTTGCTGGCCCCGGGCGGCTCGGTCTTGCCGTTGCGCAGGGCCGTGAGCGCGTCTTTGTTGAGGGCAGGGAACCACGAGAAGAACACGGGCAGCTGGCCCTTTTGCTCGTCGCTCAGGTAGTCGAAGTTGGACCCGCGGTCGTTGACCTCCCAAAACTCGCGGGTGCGCAGGGCCGAGAGGTGCTGCCAGATCCCGCGCATGCGCTCGGCCGGCTCGTTCTTCATGTCGGCCTGGATCCGCCGGGCCAGCGACTCGGCGCCGTGGAGCATGTAGATGGTCGCGAGCTTGACCTGGGCCCGACGCACGCCCTGGAGGGTGGTGTCGGAGGTCTCGGTCTCGGTGCTGTCGTCGACCCGCAAGAAGGTCGCGAGGAGCTCGTCGTGGAATTGGGTGTCGGCGTGAAAGGCCCTGGCGCACAGGGCCCCGACGTCGTGGGCGATGACCTCGGTGATGAAGGCCATGTTGCGGCTGAAGGCGATGCCGCTGTAGTAGCGCATGTAGCGCGCAATCTCGAGCCCGCGCCGCTCGAGCTCGCTGAGGTCACCCGCCGGAGCCCCGATCGTGACCGTCAGCGTCGAGGTCATGCTCAGCGGCTGGTCGAGGATCAGATCTTCGGGGTTCGTGTCGGTGTGCTCGATGACGAACTCACCGAGCTGCCGATACTGGTGGAGGATGTTGTAGCAGGTGCGGATGTCGTTGGCGTTGATCGTCGCGCGCAGGTAGGTGTTGAAGAACTTGATCGCGAGGTCGAGGGCCGGCAGGTCCCCGTGGCGCGCCGCGGCCTCGCCGAGCCGCCGGGTGTTGATCGCGATCAGGTAGCAGAGGTCCTTCATCCGCTCGAGGCCCTCGCCGTACAACATCTGGTACTGGCGGAGGATCTTCCACTCGAGCCAGGTCCCGCGGTTGCGCAGGTCGTCGACGGCCTCGTCCGAGAGGCTGACGAAGTCGGGGCTCTGGCGGTTCCAGTCGGGGATCGAGTGCCAGGCGTGGATCATGCCGGCCTTGGTGTCCCCGTAGTAGATCGCGTAGTTGCACAGGGCGTTGGTCGCGCTCGACGCGATGTTCTTGTCTTTTTGCTGGACCGCGTTGAGGCCGATGTTGGCCAGGTGCTCGACGCCCTGGGTCGCCTCGCGCTGGCGCCCCCCGATCGAGCGCCGACCGCGGCCGCGGTAGGGCGTCGACGCGGCGAGGCCGTCGGTCGTGATCCGCGAGATGATCGAGTCGGGCTCGAGGAAGTTGAACACGAACGAGAAGTAGGGAAACAGCAGCAGGAGGCTGGCCGTCATCAGCAACATCGAGACCAGCACGCCGTAGCTCGGGACCGACTCGGGCCCGACGACGAAGTTGATCCAGAGCACGTAGATGTTGCAGACGACGAAGAAGCTCAGGACCAGCTGGTTGGTGCGGTCGCGGAAGAAGAGCGAGGTCACGATCGGCGTGAAGCGCGTCGCGGCCAACTGAACGATGATGCTCGAGACCGTGAGCGCGAGGCCGAGGACCGCGGCCATGATCTCGCCGAGGCTGCCGAGGGTGTTGCGGGCCTGATCGGGCTCGACGGCCAGGAGCGCCTCCTTCAGGCCGTGACCCGTGAAGTCGGACCCCCCGAGGAGCAGGTCGAGGCAGATCGACAGCCCGAAGAACAGGCCTGCGACCGAGCCGATCGCCGCGAAGGGCCGGAGCCAGTCCTTGAGCGGTAGGCGCAGCTCCTTCTGACGTTGGCCGATCAGCGTGACCGGATCGGTCTGCGCTGGGGCCGGCGCGCCGAGGTCGAGGCGCTCGCCTGGCTGAGAACCCTCGCTCACGGGCCGTGAAGGTAGCAGATGCGGTGTCCGGCTGTGGGGTAAAGTCCCAGCCCATGCTCCTCGCCGTCGACGTCGGCAACTCCAACACTTCGATCGGCGTGTTCGAGGGTGATCGCATGTGCTGCGAGCTGCGCCTCGCGACCCACCGCGACTGGACCCGCGACGAGTTCGCTATCAAGCTCGAGCGGGCCCTGGCGCTGCAGGGGCTCTGCTTCGAGGGCATCCATGACGGGGTCCTGGCCTCGGTCGTGCCCCCGGTCACCGAGCCGATCGTCGCCGCGCTGGCGCGCTATGTCGGCGTCGAGGCCCTCGTCGTCGGCCCCGGCCTCGATACGGGCATGCCCGTGCTCTACGAGCCCCCTCGCGACGTCGGCGCCGATCGCATCGTCGCCGCGATCGCGGCTCACGAGCGCTACGCGACCCCCGCTGACGGCTCGGCGGGGGCCGCGACGGTCGGGATCATCATCGTGGACTTTGGCACCGCGACGACCTTCGATGTCGTCTCGCCGACACCCGAATACCTCGGGGGCGTGATCTCCCCGGGCGTGGGGATCAGCGCCGACGCCCTGTTCAAGCGCGCAGCCAAGCTGCCCCGGGTCGACGTCGCCAAGCCGGCCGCGGTCATCGGTCGCAACACCGTCACCGCGATCCAGTCGGGCTTGTTCTACGGCTACGTGGGCCTCGTCGAGGGCATGCTCGGCCGCATCCGGGGCGAGCTGCCCTGGACCGCCCGGGTCGTGGCGACCGGGGGTCTCGCCCGCAAGATCGCGCCCGAGACCGCGGCGATCGACGTCGTCGACGACAACCTGATGCTCGACGGCCTTCGCCTCCTTCACCGCCGCAACCGCGGCTGAGGCCGCGCTCATCCGGCGCGGCGAGATCAGCTGCGATATCCTCCTTCTCGCTCACCGAGGTGAGTGAGAAGGAGGAACCACGCAATGAGCAATTTCGTTCACATGGAGCTGAACACATCGGATCCCGAGGGCGCCAAGGCGTTCTATGGGGCCGTGTTTGGTTGGACCTATCAAGACGTCGCCATGCCCGACGGCACCTACTCGATGATCTTGACCCCGACTGGAGGAATCGGGGGCATTGAGCGAAGCTCGGCCCCGGACGCGCCGAGCCACTGGCTCGGCTACGTCGGCGTCGAGTCCTTGGAGCGCACGATCGCCAAGGTCGAGGAGCACGGCGGCAAGGTCCTCATCGGCGAGACCGAGGTCCCGGGCATGGGCAAGCTGGTCGTGTTCAGCGACCCCGCCGGGGCAGTGGTCGCCGCCTGGGAGGACGCAGCCACGCTCGACGAAGAGGCCGCGGCCGACGAAGAGGGCGCGGCCGACGAAGAGGCCGCACCTGCGAAGAAGAAGGCGGCGAAGAAGAAGGCTGCGAAGAAGAAGACCGCGAAGAAGAAGGCGACGAAGAAGAAGACCGCGAAGAAGAAGGCGACGAAGAAGAAGGCTGCGAAGAAGAAGGCGACGAAGAAGAAGGCGGCGAAGAAGAAAACCGCGAAGAAGAAGGCGACGAAGAAGAAGGCGACGAAGAAGGCGGCGAAGAAGAAGGCGACGAAGAAGAAGGCGACGAAGAAGGCCGGGACGAAGAAGGCGGCGAAGAAGAAGGCCGGGACGAAGAAGAAGGCGGCGAAGAAGAAGGTCGGGACGAAGAAGAAGGCGACGAAGAAGAAGGCGGCGAAGAAAAAAGCCGCGAAGAAAAAAGCCGCCAGCTAGCAGCCCGGGCTGCTAGCCAAATCGGCCCCGGGCACGGGACCGACCGCGGCCCCGTGCCCTTGCTCAGTCCGGTTGGCGGCGCCGTCCAGAGGCTGGGCAGGGTCCCGCGATCAAAGCAGCCCGCAGCGCTCGCTCGGCCTGCTCGCGATCGTCAAAGTGGATCTTCGTCGTGCCGAGGATCTGATAGTCCTCGTGCCCCTTGCCGGCGATCAGCAGGACATCCCGGCGGTCGGCCTCGGCGATCATCCGGGCGATCGCCGCCCCGCGATCGACCTCCCGGATCAGCTCGGCGCCGCCCTCTTTGGGGGCGAGGGCGCCCGCGATCATCTGATCCACGATCGTGTCGGGATCTTCGGTCCGCGGGTTGTCGGAGGTCGCGATGAAGCGGTCCGCCCCGCGGCTGGCGATCTCGCCCATGAGCGGCCGCTTGCTGGCGTCGCGGTCGCCGCCGCAGCCGAGCAGGACGACGAGCTTGCCCCCGCTCCGCGTCGCGCTCGGGCGCAGGGCCTCGAGCGCCCGGGCGACGGCGTCGGGCGTGTGGGCGTAGTCGACGTAGACCGTCGGGCCGTCGAGCTCGGGGACCGTGACCAGCTCGAGCCGACCGGGGGCGCCGCCAGCGAGGGCGAGGGCGGCCTCGATGTGCTCGAGCTCGACGCCGAGCCCGATCGACAGCCCGATCGCAACCAACAAGTTGTCGAGGTTGTACTCGCCGACGATCGGCGAGCGGAGCTCGAGCTCTCCGACCGGCGTGCGGACCCTGGCCGCGAGACCGAGCGGGGCCGTGTGGCGCTCGACGACCGCGATCTCGGCCTCGCGCGTGGCGACCGGGGTCCGCGAGCTTCGCCAACAGCGGGCGACCCCAGCCTCGGCCGCGGCGCGCAGGAAGGCCGCCGCCGCCTCGCCCTGCTCGCGCGGGGCCACGGCCACCCCGCTGTGCAGGCAGTACTCGCGCGCGAGCAGACACTTGGCCTCGAAGTAGTCGGCCATGGTCCGGTGGTAGTCGAGGTGATCCTGGCTGAAGCTGGTCAGCGCGACCGCGCGAAAGCGCAGGGGCTTGGCCCGACGCTGGACGAGGGCGTGAGACGCGACCTCCATGACCCCGTGGGTCGCTCCGCGTTCGCGGGCTTTTGCGAGCAGGCTCTGGAGCTCGGTCGGAAAGGGCGTGGTGAAGCCCGCGTCCGACTCGTGGTCGACGAGCCAGTTGCCGGTCGTCCCGAGCCGCACGTGGGGTCGACCGGCGGCGCGCAAGACCGCCGCGACGAGGTGCGCCGTCGTCGTCTTGCCGTTGGTCCCGGTGATCCCCGCGAGCCACATGTGCTCGCCGGGCCAGTCGTAGAAGCCCGCGGCCAGGGTTGCGAGGGCCGCGACCGTGTCGTCGACGACGATCCGGGCCGCGGCGCTCGGGACCTCCCGATCGCGCTGGACGACCAGCGTCGTCGCCCCAGCCGCGAGCGCGCGCTCGATGAACGCGTGGCCGTCGACGGTCAGCCCCGGGATCGCGACGAAGCAGTCGCCCGGCTCGACCGCGCGCGAGTCGGTCTTGGGCGGCCCGAGCGGCGTCGTTGGGCCGCAGGCGAGGGCCTCGGCGCGGAGCTCAGGGTCGAGCACCGCGAGCAGCTCGCCGACGGATCGCAGCGCGGTCTTGATCTCGCTCGAGTCGGTCACGGTCGGACGCGAAGCTAGCACGGGCGCGCGGACTCCAAGAGTCGCTCGCCGATGAAGCCCTGGGCGACCACGAAGCTGGTCGAGACGCCGACGCAGATGAGGACCGGCAGCGGCTCCCCGCCGACCATGAGGCACAGCGTCGAGATCAGGCCGGGGACCTGCGGGATCGAGGTCATGAGCAGCAGCGTGTCGCGGACCTTGGCCTCGGGCGTGGCCTCCTCGGCCTCGCCGCCGGTCGCGCGGCGGACGGTGCGGTGCAGGAGCGCGATCCCGATGATCCCGGCGACCACGGTCACGGCGATCAGGATCCAGGCCAGCCGCGTGGCCCGCGTGGCGAGGAGCTCGGAGCTCAGCTCGGGCCAGTAGTATCCACGCAGCTCGGTCAGGATCGGGCCGTAGAGAGGCCCGATCACATGGATCCGGAGCAGCGTCTCGATGCCGAGGAGCATCGGCACCGAGATCGCGATCAGCACGACGATGACGCGCAGACCTGGCTGAGACGGCGCGCTCATATCTGGGGGGTGAAGCGGGCGGCCTTGGCCCGATCTCGAACCAGGGCCGCGCGGGGGATCAGGGTGCAGCTCGGGAACGCGAACGCGCGGCAGGTGCCCTCGCAGTAGCTGCGGTCGACGGCGGCGCTGAGCTTGGCCGCGGCCTCGGCGAAGTTGCGGTGCATGTGATCCTCGCCGAGCAGCTCGAGCAGGCCGCTGCGGGCGAAGAGATCGCGCACGGGCCCGATCGCCCCGATGATGTGGAGATCGTTGCCGCCCGCGCGCAGGGCCTCGATCAGGCGGTGGAGCGAGAGGACCGCGGTCGCGTCGACGTCGTTGACGGCGGCGAAGTCGAGCGCGAGCAGCTTCATCGGCTCGCGCTCGGCCAGCAGCGAGGTGATCCGATCGTCGAGGAAGCGGGCGTTGGCGTAGTAGAGCGGCGCGTCGATCCGCAGCATGCTGACCTGGGGGCAGACCTCGGCGGCCTCGACCCGCTCGATGTTGCGGTAGACGGTCGTGCCCGGGACGCGGCCGAGCTCGGCCGTGTGCGGCTGCGTGGTCCGGGCGACGAAGAAGACCAGCGCCGCGACGATGCCGACGGCGAGCCCGACCTCGAGGCCGATGACGAGCGTCGCGATGAAGGTCAGGACCGAGGTCACCCCGTCGGCCCGCTTGGTCTTGAACACCTCGCGCACGCCGCCGACGTCGATCAGGCTCGAGGCCGCGAGCATCACGATCGACGCGAGCACCGGTCGCGGGAGCCACTCGAACAGGGCCCCGGCCAGGATCAGCGCCGCGAGCACCCCGAGCGCCGCGATCACCCCGGTCAGGCGCGTGCGGGCCCCGGCCTGGGCCGTGACCGTCGCGCGCGCGAGCCCGGAGCTGACCGGGAAGCTGCCGAACACCCCGCTCGCGAGGTTGGCGAGCCCGAACGCGAACAGCTCGCGGCCGGGCTCGACGGTCCCGCGGGCCTTGGCCTCGAGCGCCTTGACGACCGTGATCGACGACACGTAGCCGATCACGAGGATCGAAGCCGCGGCCGGCAGCAGCGCGCGCATCGTGTCGAGCTCGAAGCTCGGGAGCTGCGGGCGCGGCAGCCCGCGCGGGATCTCGCCGACGACCGCGACCCCGTGGGCCGGGAGGTCGAGCGCCCACGCCAGCACGATCCCGACCACGCAGACCAGCAAGTAGTTGGGCCAGCGCGGCGCGTAGCGGCGCATCGAGACCAGCGCGACCAAGGACCCGGACGCGACCGCGAGGGTCGGCAGGTGGACCGCGTCGAGATGCAGGAGGATCGGCCACGGCTTGGTCGCCGGGAGGCCCGGCGCGATCTCGCGTGGGATCCCAAAGAAGGGCCGCAGCTGGCTGCCCGCGGTGATCAAGCCGGCCGCCGCGTTGAAGCCGAGGATCGTCGGGTAGCCGAGGAAGTTGACCAAAAACCCGGCCCGAACCAGCCCGAAGAGCACGAACAACACCCCGACCTCGAAGCTCAGCAAGACCGCGAGCTCGGCCCACTGCTCGGTCCCCGGCTCGGCCAGACCCTCGAGCCCCGACGCGATCATCAGGGAGGTCAAGGCGACCGGGCCGATCGCCATGAACCGACTGCTGCCGACCAGCGCGTAGACCAGCGGCGGGATCGTGGCCGCGTAGAGCCCGTAGACCGGCGGGACCCCGGCGAGGACCGCGTAGGCCAGCGCCTGCGGGACCAGCACGACCATGACCGTGATGCCCGCGAGGAGGTCGCCGCGGAAGTGTTGGCGGAGCGTCGCGAGCCCGCGCGCGTGGGCTTGGCTCAGGCGCTCGCGAAGACCGGGCACGCGCGAGAGGATACTTGATGCTCGGGTTCGAGTTCGGGGCCCGCCGTGAGCGCCAGTGCGCTGAACGACCCCCGCGGCCGCTCTCGCACCTCGTCTCGCGCGCGCTCGACCCTCGCGGGTGAGCGCGTGGACGGGCAAGCGCGCAGCTGCCACACTTTGGGCGATGTCCAAAGATCGCAACAAGCTGATCACACTGGCCCTCGTGGGCGCCTGTAGCTTCGGGGTCTGGAAGGCTGGCCAGGCGCTGCTCGCCGACGACGAGACCCAGGGCACCGAGCACGCCGTCAACCAGGTCTGGATCGACCACATCCCGCGCGACGATCGCGACATGATCAAGCACTTCGTGCTCATCGATCACCGCGACGGCCAGTTTGGCTCGGTCGGCCGATCCTCGCAGTGGCGTCACTCCATCGAGGTGTTTCGCTGGCGGCTGCAGCACAACACCTTGAACCTGTTCTTTCCACAGGAGCGCCAGCGCGGCGAGGTCAAGGTCCGGACTTGGCGTTGCGAGGGCGAGGCCCCCGCGCCCTTCGAGCTGTGCCTCGAGCTGACCAACAAGAGCGGTCACAGCCTGGTGCTCTACAGCCGCGACGACTGGAAGATCGAGCCCCGCGACGTCCGCGACTCCCTCGACGACATCGCCGAAGACGCCCCGACCCTCGCCGGCGTGCTCCACAGCTTCGAAGACGGCGAAGCCGAGGCCCTCGCCGAGCTCGATCTCGAAGGCGCCGAGTCCTGGCAGCTACGCGACTGGTTCTAGGGGAGGGGGTTAAAACCCCCCCGGGCGCTTTCGGACCTTGCCATGCACGGCCGCTGCGCGGCCGGTCGCTGCGTCGCTTCGCTCCTTCGCTCGATGGGCTGGTATGAGCTTCGCTATCTGGGTGCGTGGCCCCCTGGAAGGGGGCTGGTCAAGACCCCCCGGGCGCTTTCGGACCTTGCCATGCACGGCCGCTGCGCGGTCCCCTGGAAGGGGGCTGCGTCGCGTATGGTCCCCTGGAAGGGGGCTGGCTTAGGCCCCCTCGGGCGCTTTCGGAGCGAACTGAAGTGCAGGCTGGCTGGGGGGCCTCAACGGCTCACCCGGCGTCGCAGAAGTACTTGACGTCCGCGCTGCCGGCGATCTTGAGCGCCTCGCAGGACTGCCCACACACCTCGACCGAGTCGTAGGGTCCGTTCGGGTTGGGGTAGACCCAGCCGTCTTCGCTGTCGCAGTCGTCGACCTTGGGGATCGTCATCCCGTCGATCTCGACCTCGAGGAGGTCGGGGAAGGGCGGGACCGGGTCGAGCAGGACCACGCAGCTGATCGCGTCTTCGATGATGGCCTGGAGGGCGTCCTGAAGCTCGATCTCGTTGCTGGCCGAGTAGAAGTCCTGGTTGTCGGTGTTGGTCTCCTGGCAGGACATGCCCGGGGCCTCGTCCTTGGGCTTGCCGCCCTTCTCCCCGAGCTCGTCCATCTTGCACCACGGGACGATGCCGTCGGGGGAGCCGTCGACGCCGTTGCCCGAGTTTTGCGTGCTCATGTCGATGCCGACCACGTAGGTCGAGATCTCGCTGTCGTCCCACAGCTCCTGGATCGTCTGGGGCAGCTTGAGGTCGTAGTCCTCGAACAGCTCGTTGGGGCTGTTGGCCGCGTCGCCACAGTTGGCGGCGCCGTCGCTGATATAGAGGAGGACCTTGGGCAGGTCGGGGTCGAGGCCGGCGAGGTGGGCACCGGACACGGCGACCGCGTCCTCGCCCGGGGTGCCGCCGGCCAGCGACATGTCGCCCGCGAGCGGGATGCCGTCGAGCACGGCCTGGCCGTCGGGGCCAACCGGGACCTCGGGCGCGTTCGAGGTCACGCAGGCCGCGTTGCTGTATGAAGCGATCGCCTGAGTCGACGGGAACAGCATCGCGCCGAAGTCCATCTTCGTGTCGAAGTTGTCGATGATGAAGGAGACGACGTTGTGGAGGCTGTTCCAGCGGGTGATGTTGGGCGTGCCGTTGTTGTTGTCGTGGTCCCAGGTCGTGAGCATGCTGCCCGACTTGTCGAGGACCAGCATCACCTGCGGCGTGGCCGGGGCGAGGTTGGCCTCGGGGATCTCGCAGGGCATCGGGCCCTCGCCCGTGTCGCCGTCGCCCGAGTCGCCGTCGCCGTCGCCCGAGTCGCCGTCGCCCGTGTCACCGTCGCCCGTGTCTCCGTCGCCGTCGCCCGAGTCACCGTCGCCGTCGCCCGAGTCGCCGTCGCCCGAGTCGCCGTCGCCCGAGTCGCCGTCGCCGTCGCCGTCGCCGTCGCCGTCGCCGTCACCGTCGCCGTCACCGTCACCGGTCTCGGTCGTGACGCCGGTCTCGGTCCCGCCGACCGACATGAACCCGCTGTCTTCGGCCGCGCCCCCGTCGTCCGAGCACGCGAGCGTCATCGTCAAACCCACCAAGCTAAGAATTGAGATTGTCTTATTCATGTCCCCTCGGCCGTCTCCGGGTGACCTACCCATCCACGGGTAGCTGTCACTCGGTACGAGTGCACGATAACACAAGGGCACTTCGGGGACGGACGTCGTTGGGGGTCACCGGGAGAGGCCAGGCGCGATTTGTGCCGGTCGAAGACTCCCATATCTGCCGGGTACAAAACGAAGCCTGAGGCTGTAAGGCGGCTTCTGGAGCCTGCGTTCTCGGGCGCGACTCACGGACATTCGCCATGCGACGCCTCTCGATTCAGCTCACCTGCATCCTCGCCCTTTTCCCCGCCCTCGGTCTCGGTTGCGCCATGAAAGCCTCCGAGGACTACGCCTACCCCGACGACAGCTCTCACGATGGGGCCGTTGCGATGGAGAAGTCCTACGACGGTGACGATGCGGCCGCGGACATGGTTGGTGACGAGCCAGTCCCCAGTGAGGGGCCGGGCGCGGTTGCGCCCGCGCCCTTGGCCCCGATGGGCGAAGCCGAGGCGTCTGTGGCCGCGGACATGGGCGGCGCCGAGGGCAGCGGGCCGATCGGGACGAGCTCGCACAAGGCCAAGATCGCGAGCAGCAAGGGCGACAAGCGCACGGGCGGCGCTCGGGACCGCGCGCCCGCCGAGGAGGCCAAGATCGCCGTCGACGACGAGCGCTCCAGCCGCTTCGATCGCAACATTCAGTCGGGGACCCTGACCGCCGGGAGCTTCGACGACAACCTCAACCCGTGGGTGTTCGACAAGTTCGTCGACCAGGCCCGCGCCCAGCCCGACCTCTCGCCGCTGGCCTCGGCCTTCGCGACCCAGCGCACGGTCCTGCGCGTGCAGGACGCCCAGGGTCGCCCGATCGGCGACGCCAAGGTCGAGATCGACGGCAAGCAGATGATGACCCGCAGCGACGGCCGCGTGGTCTGGGTTCAGGGTTGGGACAGCGACCGCCAGGGTCGGGGCAAGGCCACGATCGAGCACGGCAACGCCCGCGCGACCGTGAGGATCAACAACCAGATCGAGCAGCTCGTGACCCTCAAGGACGCCAAGGGCACCTTGCCGGACCAGCTCGACATCGCCCTGGTGATCGACGCGACCGGGAGCATGGGCGACGAGCTCGAGTACCTCAAGGTCGAGATCCGCGACATCGCCGAGGCGATCGACCATCACTTCCCGGGCGTCGACCAGCGCTTCGCCCTCGTCGTCTACCGCGACAACGGTGACCAGTACACGACCCGCGTGTTCGACTTCACCGGCGACCTCGACCGCTTCCAGAAGGATCTCAGCGCGCAGTCGGCCAACGGCGGCGGCGACTACCCCGAGGCCATGGACGCCGCGATGGCGGCGGCCGACAAGCTGTCGTGGCGCAAGGGCGACACCGCCCGCGTGACCTTCTTGGTCGCCGACGCCCCGCCCCACGCCAACAAGGTCGACGACACCCTCGACGCCGTCGACGGGCTGCGCAGCAAGGGCGTCGCCGTCTACCCCGTGGCCAGCTCGGGCGTCGCGGGCGAGGCCGAGTTTGTCATGCGGGCCGCCGCGATGCTGACCGGCGCCCAGTACATGTTCCTGACCGACGACTCCGGCGTCGGCAACCCCCACGCCGAGCCGCACATCCCCTGCTACACCGTCGAGCAGCTCGCGCCGCTGATGGTCCGCGCCGTCCGCTCGGAGCTGTCGGGCCGCCGGGTCGAGGCCGAGCCCCAGTACTCGATCCGGACCGTCGGCAAGGGCCAAGGCGGCGTCTGCCACAAGCCTCGCCGCACGACCAAGATCGCCAAGTGACAACCAAAACGTGAGGCGCGCGGGCCGGGGTCGAGACCTCGGCCCGCTCGCGTTTCATGCCGCCCATGAAGCGCATGACCGCCCACCGAGCGACCTGCCGCTTGCGGCCGTGCGTGGCAAAGTGCGAAAGCGCCTGCGGGGGGCAATCATCGCTCCTGGATTGCTTCGCGGGCGGTTTCGTCGGCGTAGAATTTGCCGAGCGGGTTGCTGCCGACCCAGCCGCTGATCATCTCGTCGCGCGTGCCCTTGTCGATCCCGGTGTCGTCGAGCGACATCTCGAGCGCCATGCTGGTGATCTTGGTGCAGTAGTGGGTGCCCGGGTCGGCGCCGACCTCTTCGGTGATCTTCTTGCACTCGGCGAAGGCGTTCTCGTACTTCTCGAACACCTTCTCAGCCTTCTCTTCGGGCGAGCAGGCGAGCATCAGCGTGCCGAGGGCGAGCAGGGCGGACGAGCGCAGGGCGACGCGGATGGCCTTCATCGGCCGGGGATAGCGCGGCGCTCGCTCGCCACGCAAGCGCCAAGGCGAGCTCAAGCGACGAGCAGGACCTTGCCGAAGTTGTTCCGACCCTGGATGTAGGCGTGGGCCGCCGCGGCCTCGTCGAAGCCGAACTCGCGATCGATGACCGGGACCAGGGTC
Organism: Enhygromyxa salina; assembly: GCF_002994615.1. Lineage (GTDB taxonomy): Bacteria > Myxococcota_A > Polyangia > Nannocystales > Nannocystaceae > Plesiocystis > Plesiocystis salina_A. The sequence goes on from NZ_PVNK01000231.1 coordinate 38,821, forward strand.
TGATCGCCGATCTTGGCCATGACCGCCTCGAACAGGACCTCGAGTCGGTCGATCTCGTGCCAGAGGTGGCCGAGGTTGACGCCGTGGACCCCCCGGTTGAGGTCGAGCAGCTCGAAGGGCTTGAACTTCGGGGTCTTCATCAGGCCCTTCAAGATCGGCAGGAGCCGGCGCTTTTCCGAGGGCGCGAAGCTCGACGCCCCGAACATGAACAGGCGGCCGCAGTGGCGCAGGCACCGGTAGCTCTTGGCGTAGGACTCGCCGCCGACGGCGTCGAGCACGATGTCGACGCCGAGCTTGTCGGTGATGCGCATGACCTCGGGCTCGAAATCCTGGGTGCGGTAGTCGATGCAGTGATCGATCCCGACCTCGCGGAGGCGCTCGTGCTTGCCCGCGCTCGCGGTCCCGATCACCGTGGCGCCGCGCCACTTGCAGATCTGCAGCGCCGCCTGGCCGACGCCGCCGGCCGCGGCGTGGACCAAGACGGTGTGGTCCGCGCGGACGTTGCCGAGCTCGACGAGCATCAGCCACGCGGTCAGGTAGTTGACCGGGACCGCCGCGGCCGCGCTCATCGAGATGCCCTCGGGGATCCGCACGACCTGGGCCCGCGGGATGCAAACGACGTCCGAGTAGCCGCCGAAGCGGGTCAGGGCGACGACCTTGGCCCCGTCCTCGAGATCGTCGACGCCCTCACCGCGGCCATCGACCACGCCCGAGACCTCGTAGCCGACGACGCAGGGGATCGGCGGCATGTCGGGGTAGATGCCCATGCGCGCGGTCAAGTCGGCGAAGTTGATGCCGCTGGCCGCGACCCGGACGCGGACCTCTCCGGGGCCCGGCTCGGGGTCGGGCGCCTCGCGCAGCTCGAGGACTTCGGGGGCACCCGCACGGCTGATCCAGATCTGCCTCATCGGCGCGGAGAGTACCCGCGGGGCGGAGCGAGTCCTAATTCAGCAGGGGCTCGTCGTCGTCGAGGTCGAGGTCGAGGTCGAGGTCGCCGAGCTCGTCGTCGAGGTCGAGCTCGTCGTGCCCGCCGACGAACTCGAGGGTCCCACCGGTGTAGTGGGTGCCGAAGGTCTGGACGAGGGACGCGACCTGATCGAGGGCCGAGCGCGCGAGCCCCGGCGCGAGCGAGCTCAGCGGGTGGATGAAGGCCGCGAACAGGAGGCCGTTGGAGCTGCCGTAGCGGGCGTCGAGGGCGGTGTGGAAATTGGCCTCGAGGAGCCGGTCTTTGATCGCGGGGCCGAGGCTGCTGAGCTCCGTGACCGGCGCGATGAAGCGCATGCGGTCGAAGCTTGGATCCATCAGGCACGCCATCGGGATGTTGTTGTGGGCGAACTGCCAGTGCGTCGGGCTCTGCCGAAAGTCTTCGGTCGTTTGCTCGAGCAGCGTGGCGAGCTCGTCGAGGGTCATGGTTAAACCCTACCCGGTCGCGTGGACTTGGGCTCGTGATGGCCGGGATCGTGGCCATACCGTTTTGCGCGATCACGTCGGTTTGGGCTGCCGTCGTGTCGCGGACTTCACCGCCTGTATGCGCCGTGTTGGCGGCTATCGTGTCGATCGCGGCTTTAGGCCTAGCACCCCGGGCTGCTAGCAGCCGGCGCGAGGCATTGCACCACGGGCTGCTAGCGCTGAACGACGACGGTGCCCGCGATCAGATCGTGCAACGTCTGGTTCTTGTCGGTGAACAGCGCGAGCAAGTAACCCAGACCCAGGACCAGACCGGACGCCCAGCGCCCGACCCACCGGATGCTGGCCCGCGAGAAGCTCAGCTGGCGACCGTCGACGCCCTGGACGGCGAGGCCCATCGCGCGCTTGCCGAGCGTGGCCATCCACCCGCTCGACTCCTGGACGGCGAAGTACAGCCAGCTGATGACGGAGGCGACGACGCCGTGGCTGTCGGTGCCGAGCACCGAACTGATCATCGTGGTCACGAAGCCGATCAGCACCAGATCGATGGCCAGAGCCACGGCGCGTGGCGCGATGCGCCCGTAGCCATTGCCCTGTCCCTTCATGGCGCGGCGCCGTCAGCGAACGAACGAACTAGTAGCGGACGCGGACGAGGTCACGCTCGAGCACGACGGTGTCGCGACCCGAGCATGGGTACACGACCTCGAGCTCGACGGAGCTGCCCTGCTCGCCGCGGATCATGTTGGTCCACTGCTGGATGTGGCGGGGCGACTCGCCGTCGACGCTCAGCAGCACTGCACCTTCGAACAGCTTGCCGTCGGCCGGGGTCCCGGGGAACACGCGCGCGACGACCAGGTCGTCGCCGTCGCGGGTCAGCTCGATGCCGATCCCCGAGTAGGTGTAGTAGCTCTGGATGTCGGCGCGGGCGTGGGCCCCGTTGCAGGGGTGGTCGGCGACGCGATGAGCGATCGCGGCCGCGGTGGACATCGTACCGGCGACGACGATGGTACCGAGGGCGATGCGACGGGCAGTACGCCAACGAGCGAGGGCAGACGAGTCGATCTTCATGCGCTGTGGTTCCTTCGTGACGCTGCCAGTGTTTCATAGTCGCCGCCTCGTTGCCAGCGGCGCATTGGGCGATCGGCCCTGCGCGAGCCCGCCCCACCGGAGCCTCGGGCCGGGCGAGATCGGCCTGGAATCAAGCGTTTGGGCCGCGCGTGCTCATCGAGCCGAGGCCGTCACCACTTATTTTCCCGTGCGATCGAACTCCGTTAGCTTGCGGGCCATGATCCGACCCTTGACCGCGCGCGCTTCCGCGCTGTTCACGCTGCCCTCGCTCGCGCTGGCAGTCGCGCTGGTCGGCTGCGCCGACCCCTCCGGGACCGGGGGCACCGTCGACTCGCCGTCGGACGCCCCGGTCGAGTCCGAGCAGCACGAGCCGGGCGAGCCCGAAGCAGATGCGCCCGTCCTGGCCGCGGCCGACTCGGCCGCGAATGACCAGGATACCGAGGGGCAGCCCGCGCTCGAGGATCAGGACGAGGCGGCCGAGGGCGAGGGCGAGGCAGCCGAGGCCGCAGACGAGCCGCCCGAGCCCGAGGCGATCCTCGAGCCTCGCCGCGTGCTGATCGTCGGGTCTTCGCTGGCCGCGACCGGCCTCGGTGCCGTGCTCGAGGACACCCTCGACGCCAACCCCGACGTGGTCTGCTACCGCAAGGGCAAGAGCGCGTCGGGCCTGGCGCGGCCAGACTTCTATGACTGGTTCGACCAGGGCAAGCGTCAGGTCGAATTTCGCAAGCCCGATCTCGTGATCGTGATCATGGGCGCCAACGATGGCCAGGATCTGACCCCGTGGAAGGGCAGCCGCCGCGTGCGCTGGGACAGCGAGGGCTGGCCCGAGGCCTACCGCGGCCGCGTCGATCAATTTCTGGCCGAGCTGGCCGCGCCGATCGAGGAGGCCGAGGGCGCGAAGGTCATGTGGCTCGGGCTGCCAAAGGTGCCAAGCCCCAGCCTCGAGCGTAAGCTGAAGGTCATCCGCGAGATCCACGAACAGGGCGTCGGGGCCCTCGGTGACGGTGGTCTATACTTGGACACGACCCAGTACCTCGTCGACGAACAAGGCGCGCTGTTGCGCAGCGCGGAGGTCAAGGGCAAGCAGCGAGAGCTCCGCAGCGAAGATGGCGTCCACTTCACGATGTCGGGGTGTGAGTACCTCGCCGCCAAGATCTACCCCGAGGTCCTCGAAGCCCTCGGGCTACCCGTCGAAGCCAGCGAGTGAACCATGACGAAGTCCAAGGGCGACAACCACCGACAGCGGCTGTGCGCGGGCCCGAGTTGGTGGGTTCGCTCGCGCGGGCTGCTCGTGACCGCCGCGCTGTCGAGCGTGTGGCTGCCCGCGCTCGTGGCCGCGTCACCCCCGGAGGTCGACTCGCGCTTTGGGGATCTGCCCTCGCCCGACGAGCTGCCCACGCTCGACGAGCTGGCCCCCGCGCCAGCTGTGATCGAGTCCGAGGCCGAGGCCGAGGCCGAGGCCGAGCCCGAGTCGAGCCCCCCGGCCCAAGACCAGGCTCCAGCGCCACCCCAAACCTCCGAGGAGCCCGAGGACGCCGAGCAGGCCGACGCGCCCGAGCCCAAGTTCGAGATCAAGACGCTGAAGAAGGCCAAGTGGATCAAGCACCGGATCATCCCCGGTGAGCGGCTCGACGACATCGCCGCCCGCTACAGCGTCCGCCGCAGCTCGCTGATCCGCTGGAACAAGCTCGACAAGAAGAAGCCGCGGATCTACGCCGGGCGCGAGCTCGCGGTCTACACCAAGCACATCCCGCCGCCGCAGCAGAAGCTGATCTACACGGTCAAGTACGGCGACACCTGGAACAAGATCGCCAAGGCGCACCACGTCGATCCGGATCACCTGCGCCTGCGCTGGAACTCCAAGGTCCCGCGCAAATTCAAGGCCGGCCAGGAGCTCGTGATCTGGCTCGATCCCCTCGATGATCCGGATCTGCTCCGCGACCCCGTCGACACCCGGTCCCAGGCCAGCGCCGGGACCAGCGCCAAGGGCGGCGCCAGGTCCGGGTCCGGGCCGGGCAGCAAACGGGCGGTCGCGAGGCTGCCGCTGGCCAAGATCAAGACCGGCTCGGTCTCGGTTGGCAGGCCCAACCGCGGCAAGATCGTCAACGCGATCCCGCTGCCCGAGAACAGGCCGCTCTACACCCTGCGCAAGCCCGACCAGGCCTACGGCAGCAGCCACGCCCTCCACAACCTCCAGCTCGCAATCGCCAATTTCCGCCAGGCCAGCGGCTTCTCCGGCGAGATCGTCATCGGCTCGATCAGCAAGAAGGGCGGCGGTCGGCTCAAGCCGCACTCGTCACACCAAAGCGGCCGCGACGTCGACATACGCCTGCCCGTCAAGAACAAGTCCGGCTCGTCGGACGACGTCAGGGACGTCGACTGGGACGCGACCTGGAGCCTGATCCAGGCGCTCGTCTCGACCGGTGAGGTCCAGTACATCTTCTTGACCACGAGCCGGCAAAAGCACCTCTACAAGGCCGCCAAGCGCGCTGGCGCGAGCAAAGACATGATCGAGCGGGTCATCCAGTACCCGAACAAGTCCGGCAGCAACTCCGGGATCGTCCGCCACGCGAAGGGGCACACCGCCCACTTCCACGTCCGCTTCACCTGCGCCGCCAACGAGACCCGCTGCGAAAGCTACTAGCAGCCCGGGGTGCTAGCCCCGGATCAAGCGCTGAATTGAAAAAGCTGAATGATTCAGGGTTCGTACGAGCCGAGAGGCGAGCGTTTGGGGTGAGCAGAGGGGGAGCGTGGTATCGATCGCGCCATGGCGTCGAAAGACCCGCGCACCTACCTCCTGGGCATCGATCATCTGCTCGACGAAGACGAGCGCCTGACCTGGAAGGCTGCCCACGACTTTTGTCAGTCGCGGGTCTTGCCCGTGATCGAGCGCCACTACGAGGCCGGGACCTTTCCGAGGGAGCTGATCCCCGAGTTCGCGGAGATGGGCTTTTTGGGCTGCTCGATCGAGGGCTACGGCTGCGCGGGGCTCAACCCCGTCGCCTACGGCACGATCATGCTCGAGCTCGAGCGCATCGACTCGGGCATCCGCTCGTTTTGCTCGGTCCAGACCGCGCTGGCCATGTACCCGATCTTCGCCTACGGCAGCGAAGAGCAGCGCCAGCGCTGGCTGCCCGGGATGGCCGCGGGCGAGCTGATCGGCTGCTTCGGCCTGACCGAGCCCAACTCCGGCTCGGACCCGGGCTCGATGCGGACCCACGCCAAGCAAGACGGGGAGGGCGGCGACTACATCCTCAATGGCCAGAAGATGTGGATCACCAACAGCCCGATCTCCGACCTGTGCGTGGTCTGGGCCAAGACCCTCGACCACGGCTCGGACACCCCGGTGATCCGCGGCTTCGTGGTCGAGCGCGCGACGAAGGGCCTGAGCACGCCCGAGACCCACGGCAAGCTGAGCCTGCGCGCGTCGATCACCGGGGAGATCGTGCTCGACGAGGTCCGCGTACCCAAGGCCAACATGTTGCCGGGCGTCCACGGCCTCAAGGGCCCGCTCGGCTGCCTGACCCAGGCCCGCTACGGGATCGGCTGGGGGGCCGTCGGCGCGGCGATGGACGTCTACGAGCGGGCGCGCCGCTACACCCTCGATCGGACCCAGTTCGGGCGCCCGATCGCGGGCTTTCAGCTGACCCAGCAAAAGCTCGCCGAGCTCCACAACGAGATCGTCAAAGCCCTGCTTCTGGCCTACCACTGCGGCCGGCTCAAGCAGGACGGGAAGCTCGACCCGGTCCAGGTCAGCCTGCTCAAGCGCGACAACGTCCGCATGGCCCGGGTCGCCGCCCAGACCGCCCGCACGATGCTCGGCGGCAACGGGATCATGGGCGAGTTCCACATCATGCGTCACCTGTGCAACCTCGAGACCGTGTTCACCTACGAGGGCACCCACGAGATCCACACCCTCGCGATCGGGCGCGCGCTCACGGGCCTCGCGGCCTTCTCTTGAGTGATCATGGGCCGCGTCCGCGTCTTGCCCGATCATGGCCAGCTGCTGATCTCGACCGATCTGCACGGCAACCGCGAGGACTTCGAGCGCCTCCGGGCCCGCTTCTTCGAGCTGCGCGAGCGGGCCGAGGATCCGGCCAGCGTGCACTGGGCGCTGCTCGGCGACCTCGTCCACGGACCCAGCCCGGCCGCGCGCAAACATGACCCGCTGCGCTTTGGCTACGCCGACGACAGCCCGGCGCTGGTCGAGGCCCTGATCGAGCTCCGGGCCGAGTATCCCGACAACGTCCACCTGATCCTCGGCAACCACGACTTCGGCCACATCGGCGGGCCCCACCCGCGCAAGTTCTACGATGACGAGGTCGAGGCGCTCGAGCAGCGCATGCCCGCGAGCGCGGTCGAGCGCCTGCGCGGGCTCTTCTCCCGGGCGCTGCTGGCCGTGGCCACGCCCTGTGGGCTGCTCTTGTGCCACGGCTCGCCCGACGAGCAGCTGACCTCGCTCGACGAGCTCGACGGGATGGATCCGAGCGACAGGCGCGAGGCGTTCGAGCGCCGGGCGATGTTGTGGACGCTGCTGACCAGCTACGGCCAGGGCGGCGAGACGACCGCGACGATGCTGCGCCAGATCTCGCGGCCGGGGCTCGAGCTGCGCGTGGTCGTCCATGGCCACGACGTCGACCTCGACGGCTGGTACGTCGAATACGGCAACCAGGCCTGCCCCGTGCTGTTCGGCGCCCCGCCTGCCAAGCGCCGCTACCTCGTCGTCGATCTCGGCGCTCGCTACGAGCGGGCCGAGGACCTGCGCGAGGGCTTCGAGGTCTTGCACCTCTATCCAGAGCTGGTGTGACACCCGGGTCCCGGTCGCTCGATTCGGCCGAATCGCGCAGCAAACACCGGTTCAGCGGATGTCGTTGGCGTGGGTGCGGCGTGGGTGCAAGATCCCATTGCTGTCATGACTGTCTTGCCCTCGAGCCCTTCTAGCTTCCCCCGTGTCCTTTGTGCCTCGCTCGCGCCGCTGCTCGCGGTCGCGGCCCTGTCGCTGACCCCGAGGGTCGCGGACGCCTGCGGCGGGACCTTCTGCGACGCGGGGCCGCAGGTGATGCCCGTCGACCAGACCGGCGAGAGCATCGTGTTTTGGATCGACGACGCGGGCGACGAGCCGCACACCGAGGCGCACATTCAGATCCAGTACGAGGGCGACGCCGAGCGCTTCGCCTGGATCATCCCGGTCCAGGAGGTGCCCGAGGTCCTCGTCGGCTCGCAGGCGCTGTTCGACAACATGCTCCAGAGCACGGTCCCGACCTTCACGGTCAACTCGAGCTCCGTCGGCGACTGCGGCGGCGGCGTCGGGTTCGGCTGCGCGTCGGCGGACCTGGCCGGGGGTGACCGCAACGAGGCCTGGTCCGGCGACGGCGGCGACGGCGGCGAGGGCGGCACCACCGGCCCCAAGATCCTCGATCGCGGCTTCGCGGGCGCCTTCGAGTACGTGACCTTGACCGGCGACACGATCGAGGAGGTCATCGACTGGCTCGACGACGCGGGCTACGCCCAAGACCCGGACGCGCCGCCGATCTTGCAGGAGTACCTCGACGACGGCCACGTGTTCGTGGCCGTCAAGCTCGCGAGCGGGGCCGGCGTCGACGAGATCCACCCGCTCGCGATCCGCTACCCCGGGATCGAGCCCTGCATCCCGATCAAGCTCACGCGGATCGCCGCGGTCGACGACATGGCGATCCGGGCCTTCTTCCTGGGCGACGCCCGAGCCGCGCCGCAGAACTGGCCGCACGTCGAGATCAACCACTCGCGCTACGACTGGGTCAACGGGCCGAGCGTCAACTACAACCAGGTCGTCGGGCTGGCGATCGACGAGGCCGGCGGGCGAGCCTTCATCACCGAGTACGCGGGGACCGACGCGGTCGTGTCGACGGCGGGGGTGTTCGATTCGAGCTGGGACCCAGCCGCGTTCGAGGGCATCGATCCGATCAGCGTCGTCGATGAGCTCATCGCCCAGGGCCTGATGAGCTGCACGGGCGACGCGTGCACCTTCAACCACCCGCAGGTCGAGCCGCTGCTCCAGACCTACCTGCCGGCCCCCGAGGGCGTCGACGCCCTCGAGTTTTGGGCCTGCCTCTCGTGCGACGAGAACGAGATCGATCCGGTCGCCTGGGGCGCGCAGCCCGGGTTTGCGAGCGAGTTCGCCGAGCGCATCCACGGCCCCGGGCAGCACGCCGTCGACATGCTCACCGACGCGACCGAGCTGACCCGGCTGTTCACGCTGATCTCGCCCCACGAGATGATCGAGGACCCGCTGTTTCACGAGACCGAGGGGCTGCCGGGCGTCTCCAACAACATCGCCGCGACTCGGGTCAACGACTGCGACGGCGGGCCGTCCTACATCGAGCTCTCGGACGGGCGACAGATCTCGCTGACCGAGACCGGCGTGATGCCCGAGCTCGACGACAACCCGGCGGCCCTGCGGATCGAGCTGGTCCCGATGATGGGCCCGCCGCAGGTCGAGCTCGACAACGCCGCCGAGATCGACGCCGCGCTCGCGGCCTGGAACGACGCCCAGGTCACGGGCCCGCGCCCGAGCTGCTCGATCCGAGGTCTCGGCGTGGAGGGCCTGTTCGGGCTGCTCGGGATCTTCGGGATCGCGTGGTTCAACCGGGGCCGCCGCCGCGTGCCCTAGCACCCCGGGCTGCTAGTACGAGCCGCTCGACAGCCGGCTGACAGCGATGTCGTGACGGGGTCCAGATCAGCGACGCCGACGTCGCAAGCCGTGGGCGATTGTGCGCCCGGATCCGGCCCTGTCGCCCAAATTGGCCGAAATCACTGCGCAGTGGTCTGCCTGGCGAGTCGGCTCGCCACCTGCAAGGGTGAATGTCGCGAGGCCTGAGACGCCCTCGCCACCTTGCCATGACTTCTTCATACGCTCGACTCCTCCCCCCCTTCACGTTGACCCTCGGGCTCGCCGTCACGGCGGCCGTGACTGTGGCCCCGTCCCCAGCCTCGGCCTGCGGGGGCACCTTCTGCGACACCGGGCCGCAGGTGATGCCCGTCGACCAGTCCGGCGAGAACATCCTGTTTTGGATCGACGAGGGCGAGGCCGAGGGCGAGCCCCACACCGAGGCCCACATCCAGATCCAGTACGAGGGCGACCCCGAGCGCTTCGCCTGGCTGGTCCCGGTGCAGGAGGTCCCCGAGGTCCTCGTTGGCTCGCAGGCGCTGTTCGACAACCTCCTCGCGGGCACCGTCCCGACCCTGACGATCAACACCCGCTTTGACGGCGACTGCGGGTCCGGCAGCGGCATCGGCTGCGGGGTCGCCTTCAACGAGGTCGGCCTCGCCGAGGGCGACGACGGCGGCGGCGGGGCCGGGTTCGGCGACGAGGGCGAGGGCGAGGGCCCCGAGATCCTCGACCGTGGGTTCGCGGGCGCGTTCGAGTATGTCGTCCTGAGCGGCGACTCGGTCGAGGTGATCGTCGACTGGCTCGACGCGGCCGGCTACGCCCAGGACCCCGACGCCCCGCCGATCCTCGACGAGTACCTGCAAGAGGGCTTCGTGTTCGTGGCCTTCAAGCTGCGCGGCGGGACCGGGGTCAACGAGATCCACCCGCTAGCGATCCGCTACCCCGGCGTCGAGCCCTGCATCCCGATCCGCCTGACCCGGATCGCCGCGACCGAGGACATGGCGATCCGTGCGTTCTTCCTGGGCCAGGACCGCGCGGTCCCGCAAAACTGGCCCCACGTCGAGCTCAACCTGGCCAAGCTCGACTGGCTCAACAGCGCGACCGCCGACTACCGCGAGCTGGTCTCGATGGCGATCGACGAGGCCGGCGGGCGGGCCTTCATCACCGAGTACGCGGGCACCGACGCGGTCGTGTCGAGCAGCGGCATCGACGACGCCGCGTGGTCGAGCGAGGCCTTCGTCGGGGTCGAGCCCGTCGAGGTGGTCGCGCTGCTCACGAGCCAGGGGCTGCTCAGCTGCGACGCCTCGGGGGTCGCCGAGTGCCAGTACAACCACCCCCAGGTCCAGCCGATCCTCCAGCGCTACCTGCCCGCGCCCGAGGGCATGGACGAGGAGGAATTTTGGGCGGAGCTCGAGGCCAACGCCGAGCAGATCGACCCCGTGGCCTGGAGCGCGCAGCCGGGCCTCGTCGCCGAGCTCGACGAGCGGATCTTCGTGCCCGCCGAGCACGCCCTCGACATGCTCGGTGAGGCCAGCTACCTGACCCGGCTGTACACGCTGCTCTCGCCCCACGAGATGATCGAGGATCCGCTGCTCCACGAGACCTCGTCCCTCGGTGACGTCGACAACAACCTCACGGCCACGCGGGTGTTCTCGTGTGACGAGGGCCCCGACTTCATGGAGTTCAACGACGGTCGCGTGGTCGCGCTCGAGGGCTTTGGCACCTACCCGGCGTTCACCGACATGCCCAGCGCCGAGCGCATCGAGCGGGTCCCGATGGTCGGTCCGGCGCAGGTCGAGTCCGACAACGCCGCCGAGATCGACGACATCATCGACGCGTACAACCGCGACAAGCTCGTCGGCCCCTCGCCGTGGAACTGCTCGATCGCCAGGCTGCGACCCGAGGCGATGTTGACCATGCTCGCGCTCTTCGGCCTCGCCTGGCTGCAGCGAGCGCCCCGGCGTCGACGCACCTGAGCGCGGGCCTGGCAGCCCCGTTCACACCCGCGCAGGCTGCTGCTGTCGTGTCACTCGCTCCTGCCGCGGAGCAGCCCTCGCCGGCATCGTCGAAGTTCGCGAGCGCGAGCAGGCTGCCGAACAACCCCGCGCGGCCCCGAGTGCGTCACTGGCGTTCGAGGCCGCGAGGCCAAAACGAAGCTGTATCGGCCATACTGCGAGCTTTTGGCGACAAAGGGTTCGGACCTCAGGGCCGCGCTCAGGATCGTGGTGGGTTTTTCAGCGGCCTGCTAAAGTTTCGGCGATGGTCCATCCGGTCCAGAGCGTCGTCGAGTCGTTGTATGCGGCGGGGCGCTGTCCGCGGTTGCACGTCAACGCCGCCTGCGATGGCGTCGTGTGTCCCGACTTCATCCGCGAGCAGTGGCAGGAGCGGCTGATCATCGACCTCGACGCCAGCTACCCCCTCGACCTGTCCTTCGTCGACGAGGGCATCGACGCCGACCTGTCCTTCGGTGGCTACGTGACCCGATGCAGCTTCCCGTGGAAGGCGATCTACGTCGTCGCCGACCGAGCGACCGGTCGCGGGATCGTCCTCGACCAGAACATGCCCGAGTCGGTCCGCCGCAGCCGCCAGCCCCCGACCACGGGCCCGCTCCCGGCCGAGGGAGATCTCCGCAGCACCTTCGAGAAGGGCCAAGCTCGTCGCGTTGGCGGCCCGAGCAAGCGCCTCAAGCCCAGCAAGTCGACCAGCGCTGCGGGCTCGAGCTCGCAGCCGGCGACCGACGCCGAAGCGAGCAACCCCGAGGGCGACCAGGAGGCCAAGCGCAGGCGCGCGGCCTTCAGGGTCATCGACGGCGGGAGTTGAGCAGATGTCCGAACCAGCTGAAACACCGGCCCAGGGTCAGCCGCCCGGGAGCCCGGACAACCCCGAAGACGTGATGGCCGAGACCCGGGTCATGCTCCGCAGGGTCTCACTGGCTGTCCTCGCCTTCTTTGTCGTCGCGGTCGTCATCTTTTGGCTGGGCTGGGTCCGCGCGCCCTCGCCCGAGCAGATCTGCAAGCACAAGATCGAGCTCGTGGTCGAGACCGCCGGCCAACAGCAAGACGAGGGCGCCGACGCCCTGATCGGCCAGCTCGAGGCCAAGTGCGTGGCCGCAGCGAGGCGCAAGATCCAGTTCCGCGGCAAGCTCGTCTACGCCAAGTACGCCAAGTGCGTCATCGCAGCCACGACCCTCGCCGAAGCCGAGCGCTGCTAGAGCGGCCCCAAGCGGGGCGAGAGCGGCCAAGTCCGAAACAAGGTGTCTGAGCGGAGCGGCCGCCTGCGGCCGTGCGTGGCAAAGTGCAGGGAGGCCGGGGGGGTCCAAAGGAGCCCCCTCCTAGGGGGCCACGAGTGGGCTTGCGTAGCTCATACCAGCCCACCGAGCGACGAGCGGAGCGAGGAGCGACCGGCCGCTTGCGGCCGTGCGTGGCAAAGTTGCAGACGTTCGGGGGGGTCCAAAGGAGCCCCCTCCTAGGGGGCCACGAGTGGGCTTGCGTAGCTCATACCAGCCCACCGAGCGACGAGCGGAGCGAGGAGCGACCGGCCGCTTGCGGCCGTGCGTGGCAAAGTTGCAGACGTTCGGGGGGGTCC
>NZ_PVNK01000232.1 GCF_002994615.1 Enhygromyxa salina
CCGATGAGGGGGGCGGCGAGGGGTGTGCGTGCACGGTCGGGGCCGATGGACCGCCCGGTCCGGGGACGCTCTTTGGCCTCGGCGTGATGTTGCTTGGGGTCGGCCGGCGCCGCACGCGGCGGCGTGGATCCGGGCCGCGCGCGCGCGGTCGCCGAGTCCGATAGACTCCGGCCATGCGACTCAACTGGCTGGTTCCGATCTCCCTTTGCGCCCCTCTCTTGCTCGTCGGCTGCGGCGACGACGTCGAGGAGGGAGAGACTCGAGCTGAGGAGACCGCGGGCACGGCCGAGACCGGCGGCACCAGCACGGCCGACGACGAGTCAGGCACGGCCGATCAAGGTGACGGCGACGGCGATCCCGGCGACGGCGACGGCGATCCCGGCGACGGGGACGGCGACACCGGAGACGGCGATGGCGACACCGGGGACGGCGATGGCGACACCGGGGACGGCGACGGCGACACGGGCGACGGGGACGGCGACACGGGCGACGGAGACGGAGACGGGGACGGAGACGGCGACGGCGACGGCGACGGCGACGGCGACGGGGACGGCGACGGCGACAACGAGATCTGCCTGTGCGCCGAGAACACCGATCTGATCTACGTGCTCTCGGATGACGCCGAGCTGTGGAGCTTCAACCCCGAGGATCTCTCCTTCAACCAGATCACCGACGCGCTCGGCTGCCCCCAGAACAGCACCTTCTCGATGTCCGTCGACCGCAACGGCGTCGCGTTCGTGATGTTCCAGAACGACGACATCTACACGATCGACGTCAACAACCCGAACATGTGCGCGGACCCCGGCTACGCCCCCGGGCAGCTGGACTTCGACAAGTTCGGCATGGGCTTCGTGTCCAACAGCCAGTTCGACCCCTGCGACAAGCTCTACACCCACAGCTGGAGCGGTCAGGGCGGGTTCGGCGAGGGCAACAACGTCGGTCGGCTCGGGCGCATGGACGCGCAGGAGCTGATGATGGAGGAGATCGGGCCGATCAACTACGACGGCGGCGAGCTGACCGGCACCGGCGACGGCCGCCTCTTCGCCTTCGCTGGCAGCCCGGCCAAGCTCATCGAGTACGACAAGTCCGACGCCAGCGTCGTCGACACCGAGCAGCTCAACATGAGCCTGACCAACGCGTTCGCGTTCGGGTTCTACGGCGGTGACTTCTATATGTTCACCGAGTCCGACCAGAACCAGCTGGTCTCGAAGGTCACGCACTACGACTACGACGACACCAAGATGCTGACCAACGTCGTCCAGCAGGCGCCGATCCGCATCGTCGGCGCCGGCGTCTCCACCTGCGTCCCCCTCGCGATGTAGGGGGGCCGGGGGAGACGGTCCCGGGCTCGAGACCAAGAGGAAGGCCTTGAATGGTAACCATTCAAGGCCTTCCTGCTTCGGAGCCAGAGGGATTCGAACCCTCGGTAAGGTTTCCCCTACACAGGATTAGCAATCCTGCACCTTCAGCCACTCGGTCATGGCTCCTTGGGGTCGCCGAAGCTAGCGGTATTGGCTCGCGCTTGCAAGGTGCGGGGCGTGTTGCCGGACCCGGCGAGGGCCGGCACACTCTGGGGGCGAAGCAATCGTGAGCAAGCCCGCGCAACGTCCGCCCGATGACGCCAAGCCCCTCGAGCTCGTCATGCACGCGAGCACCGAGGTGCTGCTCCTGGCCCTGTCCTTCATGGTCGGGATGGCGGCGCTGATCGCTCTGATGGCCGTTGGCGTGATCCCCGATCCCGAGGGCGCCGCGTGGTCCGGGATCGTCGCGGGTCCGGTCTTGATCGGCACCGCTGGGGCCGCGTACCTGGGCTTCGAGAGGCTGCTGGGGCGCAGCGAGGGCCCGGCGCGACCGCTGGTGAGCCCGGCCGAGCGCAAGCGCGCGGGCGTGTGTGTGCTGATTGCGCTGGCCGGGGTGGTGGTCGCGCTCGCCGGCAGCGCGGTGCTCGGCTTCATCCAAGAGCAGCTGCTCGAGACCGCGGTCGAGGAGCAAGAGGCGATCGTCGAGCTCGTCGCGCGGGGCCAGACCTGGGAGCTGGCGCTGCTCGCCGTGTCGGCGGTGGTCTTGGCGCCTCTGACGGAGGAATGGCTGTTTCGTCACATGTTCTTTCGCCGGCTGCTGCACCGCTCGGGCCTGACGCTCGCGTGGATCCTCCCGGCGCTGGCGTTCTCACTTGCCCACTGGAACCCCGTAGGCGTGGCGATCTACGTGTGGCTGGGGCTCGTATTCGCCGCCTGCTACCTGCTCAGCGGGCGCCTGTGGGTTGCGATGGCGGTTCACGCCGGCCACAACGCCGTCGCCTTCTCCCTGCTCTTGTGGCCCCCATGATCGAGGGGTCCTTGCGTCGCCGCGAGTCGGCTGCTATGGACCCGGGCCGCGCGAGACAAACCAACCCCATGCACCCATAGCTCAGCTGGATAGAGCGTCGGTCTACGGAACCGAAAGTCGGAGGTTCGAATCCTTCTGGGTGCGCGAGAGCCCCTCCTGGTCAAGGCAGACCAGGAGGGGCTCGGCTTTTTTGGGCCCGGGCCAGCTCCCGGGAGCCGGTTGTTTGCGCCGCGGGCCTCGGCGGGCGATCCTGCACAGGTGGCGATCGAGCCCACGGCGGCGGATCTCGCGTACATGCGCCTGGCG
Organism: Enhygromyxa salina; assembly: GCF_002994615.1. Lineage (GTDB taxonomy): Bacteria > Myxococcota_A > Polyangia > Nannocystales > Nannocystaceae > Plesiocystis > Plesiocystis salina_A. The sequence goes on from NZ_PVNK01000232.1 coordinate 2,635, forward strand.
ATCGAGCTGGCCGCGGAGGCCGGGCAGCGCGGTGACGTGCCGGTCGGGGCTCTGGTGGTTCGCGACGGGCGGATCCTCGGGACCGGGTTCAACAAGCGCGAGCAGGATCACGACCCCTCCGGTCACGCCGAGGTCGTCGCGATGCGCGAGGCCTGTCGCCAGGCCAGGCGTTGGCGGCTCGACGGCGCGAGCCTCTACGTGACCCTCGAGCCCTGCCCGATGTGCGCGGGCACGCTCGTCAACACCCGGATCGCGCGGCTGGTTTACGGCGCCCACGATCCCAAGGCCGGGGCGGTCCGCAGCCTCTACCAGCTGTGTGAAGATCCGCGCCTCAACCACCAGCTCGAGGTCGTCGGCGGGGTCCTGGCCGAAGACTGCGCGACCCTGCTCAAGAATTTTTTTCGCGCGGCCCGAGCCCGGGCGCGGCGGGAGCGAGCGGCGGGCATCGAGGTGCCGCGCTGGGCCCGGAGCGGAGACGAGCCATGACCGACGCGCTCGCCGATGAAGTTCAGCAGATCCAGGCGATGCTCACCCGCGAGCGCCTCGCGGTGGATCTGTGTGATGGCAAGCGCACGGCGTTCTTGACCCACGTCGGCGCCGCGTCGCGGCTGGTCCCGGGCCCGTGGATCGCTCATCGGCAGCAGATCATGGCCCTCGCCTTGGCCAACCTCTCGCCGAGCCAGCGAGCGTCCCTCGCCCGCGCGGTGGTCGTCGAGTGGGGCCGGGAGTTTGGTGTCGGGCGCCTCGTGCTCGAGGCCGTCGCTTCGGGCCTGCCGCTCGGGGGCTCGTCGCTGAGCATGCGCCCCCGGACTCCGGGCGGCGAGGGCCGGCCGCACGTGCTCTACACCTGGGCCCTCGGACCGCGGGCCAGCCCCCACCGCTGTGACTGGCTGCTGCTGCGCGCCCAGCCGGGCTGGGCCTGCGACAACCCGGGTCGGCAGATCGGAGTCCGCGGGCTCGAGACCCTCGCGCAGCTCGGCGGCAGCGTGTTGTTGCTGGTCCCTAGCGCCGTCGCGGCCCGGCAGGTCGCCGACGTCGTCGGTCGGACCCTGGCCCTCGATGCTCACCCCCGCTTCGCGCCCTACCTCGACGACCTCGACGCCGAGGCCGCGCTCTTGCTGTGGCCCCAAGACGCGATCGGGGCCGCGTCGCTCGACCGTCGCGAGTTCTCCACGGCCGTGTTGATCGCGGCGCCCGAGGCCGTGCGCGGAGAGGCCATGCGCTGGGCGGGGCAGCGACCCGGCGTCGAGCTCGTCGACGCGGCGTGTCCGGGCCGGATGAATCGCAAGGCGCTGGCTCGCTACTGGATCGACTGCGGCGGGCCCAAGGTGTTGTTGCGTGGAGATCCGGAGTGGGCGGCCGAGGGCCGGGCGTGGCTCGAGTCGATCGGCGCGACCGTGAGCGCCCACTCCGAGGCCACCCAGCTGGGCTTGTTTTGATCGGTTGATCGGCTGCGTCAGCGGTCTTTCGATCAATCGACCAATCGATCAATCGATCAATCGATGGTCGCGCGCGTCTGCGCGAAACACTCGCGTCGGGGGCAACGTTGGCGCTGGCAGCGGGCGCACTTCCCGGCACTTGCCGCGCTCGCAACCCGATTGATCAGGAAAAACGACATGCGCATCAACTCTACGGCTCCTCTGACTCTACTCTCGGCTGCGGCTTTGCTCCTCCTGGCTCCGGCGTGCTCCGACGACGGCATGGCCGACGGCGACGGTACGGGCGATACGACTGGCGACGGCGACGGCGACGGCGATGGCACTGGCGACACGACCGGCGACGGCGACGGCGACGGCGACGGCGACGGCGACGGTGACCCTGGCGGCGTCGACGAGGCGGCGATCATCGCCGAGGCGATGGGCTACCAGAGCTGGGTGCTGATCAACGCGGCGCCCTTCCAGAGCGCCGGCCACGACGGTGGCATGGCCACGGTCAACGTCTGGGTGCCCGCGGACATCGCCGACCAGTACAAGGCGATCGATCCCTCGGACCCGATGTCCCCGGAGTTCCCCGCGGGGGCGATCATCGTCAAGGAGCACCTCGACGACATGAACCAGCCCGGCGGCGGGACGATCATGTACAAGGGTCCCGAGGGCTACAGCGAGAGCTCCAACGACTGGTGGTTCGGCATGGGTGACGTCCTCGGTGGCGAGCTGACCGGGACCGGGCCGGACCTGATGGGCTGCATCGGCTGTCACTCTCCGCTCACCGACAGCGACTGGCTCTTCGGCATCGCCGCCGACAACCAAAACCCCTGAGCGAGAGCTCTCGGCGACTGCTCTTGCGTGCCCGCTGGTCAAACAGCGGGTCTTTTTGCGCCTCGAGCCCCGAAAAATTCTCAAATACTACGAGATCGCGTCCGACGAGCCCGCCGACGAGCCCGCCGAGCTCGGGATCGAGAGCTTCCACGCCGAGGAGTACCTCGCGACCAACGACGTGATGGCCTCTCACCAGATCATCCCGGCCTGGGACTCCGGCTCGGTCAGCGATCGACTCTGCTATTGACGCGGGTCCTGGGCCCGGCCACCCTGGACGTCTTGTGAGCTCGGCGGTTCAAGTAGCTCGTGGTCCTGCGCTCGACACCACCGCGCAGGTCGAGACGCCCGAGCACATTCGCTTCGACTATCCGCTCGCGGGGCCAACCCGCAGAGCGCTGGCCTACCTGATCGACCTGCTGATCCGGGGCGGGGTCCTGCTCGTCGTCGGCGTCGTGGTCATGCTGGTCGACACCGCGACCGGGCTCGACGGCATGTCGATAGGCGCGCTGTTCGTGTTCTACTTCGTGCTCGACTGGTTCTACTACGTGCTGTTCGAGACGATCTGGAGCGGGCGCTCGCCGGGCAAGCGCGCGCTCAAGCTGCGCGTCGTCGGCCAAGACGGCCACTCGCTCACGGTCCTCGACTCGGTCCTGCGCAACCTCCTGCGGGCCGCGGACTTCTTGCCCTTCGGCTACTCGGTCGGGCTCGTGGTCATGGCCCGGGATCCAATGTTTCGCCGCCTCGGCGACATGGTCGCGGGGACCGTGGTCGTCGTCGAAGATCCCGGCCGGATCAGCGAGCGTCTCCACCTCCATCCCCCGCCGACCCCGGCCGAGCTCGAGGCCATGCCCGCGCGGCCGCCGGTCTCGCGCCAGGAGCTCGACGCGATCGAGCTGCTCTTGCGCCGCCGCGGGACCCTCGCGCCGCTGCGGGAGCTCGAGCTGGCCGAGCTGCTCGCGCCGCTGCTCGCCGAGCGCATGGCCGTCAGCTACCAGGACCCCGTCCGCTTTCTCGGCCTGATCTACGCCCGGGCCCTCGGTCACGAGACGATCGCCCCGGTCGAGCAGCCCCACCCGACTCGACCTGGGGGAGGTCGGCGATGAGCGCCGGCCAGAGCCAAGACGAGTTCATCGCGCGTCGGCGCGCGAGCTGGAAAGAGCTCGAGCAGCTGCTGGTCCTGGGCAAGGAGCTGCACCGCAGCGCGCCGGCCGAGATCTCGCGCGCGGCCAGCCTCTACCGCAGCGTGTGCGCGGATCTGATGCGGGCGCGGGCCCAGTTCGGGCCCGACGTCGTGCGCTACCTCGACGGCCTCGCGGGCCGAGCCCACAACCTCTTGTACGGCACGCGGGCCTATCGCCTCGCCGGGCTGTGGGAGCTGCTGGTCCGCGACTTCCCCCGGACCCTGCGCCGCCGCTGGCAGTTCTTCGCCCTGGCCAACGCACTGTTCTACCTGCCCTTCATCTTGGGCATGCTCGGGGCCCTGGCCTCGGTCGAGTTCGCCGAGACGGTCCTCCCGTCCCAGACCCTCGCGCGCATGGAGTCGATGTACGAGCAGGGCTTCTACGCGGGCCGCGACGTCCACGAGGACTCGCAGATGGCCGGGTTCTACGTGCTCAACAACGTCGGGATCGCGTTTCGCTGCTTCGCAACCGGGATCCTGTTCGGCCTCGGCAGCCTGTTTTACTCGATCTACAACGGCATGGTCATCGGCGTGGTCATCGGCTGGGTCATCCGCGCCGGCCACGGCGGCAACATCTTGACCTTCGTCTGTGGCCACGGGCCCTTCGAGCAGACGGCGGTCGTGATCTCGGCCGCGGCCGGGCTCCAGATGGGCTGGGCGCTGGTCAAGACCGACGGGCTCACGCGCATGGGCTCGCTCAGGGCCCAGGGCAAGGAGCTCGGCCACCTGATCGTCGGCGCGGCCGCGATGCTGGTGATCGCGGCGGTCATCGAGGGCTACTGGTCACCCTCGGCGGCGCCGCCCGAGCTCAAGTGGGCGGCCTCGGGCGTGTTCATCTTGTTCGTGACCGCGTGGCTGAGTCTCGGGGGCCGGCGCAGGCGCGGAGCTCGGCCCGTGGGCGCTCGGCCCGAGGGGGCGGGGGCCTCGCGATGAAGCTCGATGAAGCCCGCGTGGTCCTGCGCCCGCGCAACCTCAGCGAGATCTTCGATCTCGCCCTGCGCTTCGCGACCGACCCGGCGGCCAAGCTCTACGCCAAGCTCGGGGCCCTGACCTTGCTCCCGGCCTGGGGCCTGACCCTCGCGGCCCGCTGGGGGCTCGGCTGGGACTGGGGGCTGGTCTGGCTCCTGGCGCTGGCCCTCGTGACCCCGATCCAGGGCGTGTTCACGGTCGCGGTCGGCCGCATGATGTTCGCCGAGGAGGTCAGCGTGGCCGAGGTCCTCGGCCAGTACCTTCGCCGGCTCCCGGCCTACATCGGCGCGCTCTTCGTCACGCGCGTGATGATCGGGGTGATGAGCCTGGGCTTCTTCCTGGTCATCCCGCCGCTGTGGATGTGGGGCCGCTGCACCTACATCCACGAGGCCTGCCTGCTCGAGCAGGCCGGGCCGGTCGAGGCGGTCAGTCGCGCGTCGCGGATGATCAACCGCAACGTCATGAGCGCGGTCGCGCTGTTGCTGATGCTGACCCTCGCGGCGGCCGCCTTCGTGTTCGTGGCCGAGTCGCTGCTCAACGACGGCCTGCTCGAATTCGTGCTCCAGGTCGGGCGGCCCTTTGGCTCGCTCTTCGACGAGGGCGGCTCGGCGGCCGCCCTGCTCGGGCTGTTCTTGGCCGTGCCCTACTGGGCCACGGTGCGCTTCTTGGCCTACGTCGACCTGCGGACCCGGCGTGACGGCTGGGACGTGCAGCTGCGCTTCATGGCGATCCAGGCCGCGATCCAGGCGAGCGGGGCGGCGGCCGCCGAGTCGCGGGCCGGGCTGCGCGTCGAGCCCGAGGGGGCGCGGGCCTGATGCTGGGCGTCTCGCTCTACCTCGCGGCCTCGCTGCTCGCGGCCGAGCCGGCCAGCTCGGCCGAGGCCTCGCGCGAGGTCGAGGAGGTCTTCGAGCAGCGGCGCTACTACTTTTGCGCCGACGACAACAGCTTCGTGGCGAGGCCGTGGGATCAGCGCTGGTGTGAGCTGGCCGCGCGGACTGACTACCGCCACTGTCGGGGCTTCGAGCGTGTCTGCGCCCAGGACACCGAGGGCTCGGGCGCCGACGCGTCGGGGTACGCGGCCGGCGAGGGCACGGAGGTCGGGAAGACGAAGCCGGACAGGGCCAACCCCAACGCCCGCCGCGAGCGCGAGCGCGAGCAGAGCCTGTGGGAGCTGCCCGACCTCGGCGGCTTCGCCAAGCTCCTGATGTGGATCCTGCTCATCGGCATCGGGCTCGGGGCCGTGATCGCGGTGGCCAAGAATTTCGTCCGCGACGCCGAGCGCGACGAGCCCGAGCCCGAGCCCGAGCCCGACGCCAGCGAGTCGCTGATCGCCGCCCGGGCCGAGGCCCGGCGCGTGGTCGAGACCGACGTCCAGCGCCTGCTCGCTCGGGCCGAGCTCGCGGACAAGGCCGGGCGCCACGAAGACGCGATCAACGACGTCTACGCGGCCTTGCTGCGCCGGCTCGAGGGTGGGGGGCTGATCTCCGTCGATCGCTGGAAGACCAACGGCGACTACGTCCGGGCCCTGACTTCGCCGCTGCGCGGCGAGGTCCGCGAGATCGTGCGCCTGGTCGAGCAGGTCCAGTTCGGCGCGGCCTCGGCTGAGGCCGGTCGCTACCAGACGATCCGCGCCCAGGTCGTCGCAATCGTGACCCGGGCGGCCCTCGCCGTCGCGCTGGCCCTCGGCCTCGGCGCCCAGACGGCCTGCGATCCCGACGAGCGGCCCGACAGCTCGGCGCTGGCCGGGCTCGGCACGGGTCCGAGCGGTCAGCGGGCGGTCGGCGAGCTGCTGCTCGGCTTCGACATCGAGGCCCGCTATCGCGCGGGGGCGATCGAGCAGCTGTCGAGCACCCACGGGGCGATCGTCCTGCTCGCCGGCGCCATGCTCGACAAGGAGGACTGGGAGCTGCTCCTGCGCTGGGTCGAGGACGACGGGGGCATGCTGGTCGTCACCAACTCGCTCGCGTTGCCGCGCAGCCTCGGCATCGAATCCACCCGGGACTCCGAACAGACCCCCCTCGCGCTCGAGCACGACGGCTACGACGCCTACTTCGACGAGCTCGAGTACGCCGCGCCGCTCGGGTACACGCTCGAGGTCCGCATGAGCGCCCGCGGCGAGACCGACGAGCTGCTCGTGCGGCCCGGCCCCGACCTGTGGGCCGACACCGCGCTGACCCAGCTGCCTTCGACAGAGCGGGCGCCCTACGTCGTCCGCCGTCAGCTCGGCGACGAGGGCGGTCAGGTCGTCGTGTTCGCCGACCCCTACATGTTGACCAACGCGGCGCTGCTCGTGGCCGACAACGGCGCGTTCCTGGTCAACCTGTTTCGCAGCGCCGAGGTCGACGAGGTCGAGTTCGTCAACGGCTACACGGGCGCGGGCGCCGACGATCCCTTCGAGAGCGTGCGCAACGCCAAGCTCGGCGCGCTCTTCCTCCAGCTCTTGCTGTTCCTGGCCGTGCTCTACGCCGCGGTCGGCGTCCCCTTCGCTCGGCTGCGCGACCCTCAGCGCCAACGCCGACGGTCCTTCGCCGAGCATGTCCGGACCCTCGGTCAGCGCTACGCCCAGGCCCGCGCGGCTCGCTACGTCGCCGGGCTGTACAGCGCGTGGGCCCTGGATCGCCTCCGCGAGCGGCTCTTGCCCGGCAGCGCCCGCGGGCTCCTCCCCCTCGCCCAGGCGATCGCCGCGCGGACCGGTCGCGACGAAGGCCGGGTCATGCAGACCCTCGTCCAGGCCCACGAGCTGCGCGAGACCGCGGGCCACTCGACCCGCGGCGGGCCCGGGGATCTGGCCCTCATGCGCGAGCTCGCCCAGCTCCTCGACGAGACCGGCGGCGCCCGCTGAGCTGGCCTCGCGCTGGCCTCGCTGTCCTCACCCTGTCCTCGCCCCTCGCCCTGTCCTCGCCCCTCGCCCTCTCCTCGCCCCCTCGCCCGATCATGACCGTCCAACAGTTCGCCCACACCTTTGCTGCCATCCGGACCGAGGTCAATCGGGTGCTCCTCGGCCAAGACGAGCTCGTCGAGCAGGTCCTGCTTGCGATCTGTGCCCGCGGCCACGTGCTGATCGAGGGCGTCCCCGGCCTCGGCAAGACCCTGCTCGTGCGGACCCTCGGCCGGGTCCTCGGCTGCGAGTTCAAGCGCATCCAGTTCACGCCCGACCTGATGCCGAGCGACGTGACCGGTGGCAACGTGTTCAACCAGCAGGACAACGCGTTCATGTTCCTGCCCGGCCCGGTGTTCACCCAGCTGCTGCTCGCCGACGAGATCAACCGGGCCCCGGCCAAGACCCAGTCGGCGCTGCTCGAGGCCATGCAGGATCGCTCGGTCACCGTCGACGGCGCCACGCGGCCGCTGCCCCGGCCCTTCTTCACGATCGCGACCCAAAACCCGATCGAGTCCCAGGGCACCTACCCCCTGCCCGAGGCCCAGCTCGACCGCTTCTTGATGAAGATCAACGTCGACCACCCGACCCGCGAGGTCGAGAAGGCGCTCCTGCGCAACTACGTCCAGGGCTTCGACGCGGGCAACCTCGACACGATCGGGATCCGCGAGATCTGCACCGCCGAGGAGCTCGTCGCGCTCCAGGCCGCGACCCAGACCGTGAGCGTCGACGAGGGCATCCTCGACTACATCACCGAGGTCGTCGGCCGGACCCGCGCCCAGCGCTCGGTCTACCTCGGGGCCTCTCCGCGGGCCTCGATCGCGCTGTTGACCACGGCCCGGGCCCGGGCCGCGTCCGAGAGCCGCTCCTACGTGATCCCCGACGACGTCAAGCACCTCGCCCCCGCGATCCTCCGCCACCGCCTCGTCCTCCACCCCGACGCCGAGATCGAAGGCACGACCCCCGACGACTGCGTCCAAGCCATCCTCCGCGAGGCCCCCGTGCCCCGCACCGCCGCCTGAGCGTCGCGATGTCGGATTCCCCCACACCCCGCGCGAGCCATGCTCTCCGCGCATCGAGCCCCCCTCAGGGGGGGCCACGCACCCTCATTGCGAAGCTCATGAACGCCCACCGAGCGAGGGAGCACAGCGAGCGGGCGAGGGGCCGCGCAGCGGGCGTGCGTGGCAAGGTGCGCGGCGGCCGGGGGGGGATCTAGCTCGATGCTCATCCCTGCGCGATCGCTGGTGTGGCTGGCCCTGGTTCCGGTGATCCTGGCCTGCATCGTGCCCTTCGACGAGTCGATGCTGTGGCCGATGCTGATGGTCGACCTCGCGCTGGTCGTGCTCGCGGCCGGCGACGCGCTGGCCTCGGTCCGCAAGCTGCTGACGGTCTCGCGTCGGACCCCCGAGGTGTTCTCGATCGGCCGGCCGAACTCGGTCACCGTCGAGCTGCGCTCTCGCGCGCGCCGCCGCCTCGCCGTCGAGCTGACCTGTGAGCTGTTCGAGCGGGCCGAGGCCGACGACCTGCCCCTGAAGTTCGAGCTGCGCGGGGGCGCCCGGACCGTCGAGCGCTTCCGCGTGGTCCCGCGTCGGCGCGGCGCCTTCAACCTCGGCGACATCGTGGTCCGCTATCCGAGCCCGCTCGGGCTGTGGAAGCGACAGGTCCGGTTCCCCGCCCACCACCCGGTCCGGGTCTACCCCGACGTGCAGTCGGTCCGGACCTGGGAGCTGCTCGCGCGCCAGGATCGTCAGCACTCGTTGATGCGGACGACCCGGCGCCTCGGCGGTGAGTCGGAGTTCGAGCAGCTGCGCGACTACACCCGCGACGACGAGTTTCGCTCGATCGACTGGAAGGCCACGGCCCGCCGCGGCAAGCTCACCGCCCGCCAGTACCAGCTCGAGAGCAACCAGAACCTGATGTTCGTGCTCGATGGCGGCCGCCTGATGACCGGCGAGACCGCGGGGCTCTCGCTCTTCGACCACGCCCTCAACGCGACCTTGATGCTCGCCCACGTCGCCTCGCGCGGGGGCGACCGGGTCGGCCTGCTCAGCTACGCTCAGAGTGTCCAGGCCTTCGTGTCGCCGGGCGCCGGGCGCCGGGCCGTGCAGAAGCTGATCCAGGCCAGCTACGCGCTGCACCCCGAGCTCGTCGAGCCCGACCCCGAGGGCGCGTTCGAGGTCTTGAACCTGCGCGTGCGCCAGCGGAACCTGGTCGTGCTCTTCACCCAGGTCATCGACGAGCGCGCCGCGGACGAGCTGGTTCGGGTCACGCGGGGGCTGGCCTCGCGCCACCTGCCGCTGATCGTGCTGTTCCGCGACGTCGACGTCGACGCGCTGCTCGAGGGCAAGAGCTCCGCGGGCGAGCTGCCGGCGAGCCCGGCTCGCGTGGCCGAGCTCGACCTCTACATTCGCGGCGCCGCGGCCGAGCTGATCTCGTGGCGCGACCAGCTGATCCGCAAGCTCGGCAACCACGGCGCGCTGGTCCTCGACGTCGATCCGAGCGAGCTGACGCCCGCGCTGATCAACCGCTACCTCGAGATCAAGGCCCGTCACCTGCTGTGAATTGACGAAGCCGCCAGCTCTCATCGAGCGGCGGCTTCGGTGGCGGCGCCTGGGCCCGCTGCGGGGCCCGCTGCGGCGGCGCTCAGACCTCGGGCGAGGCGCCCTTGCCAGCTTGGGCGGTCTGACCCGCCTGGGCAGCCTGAGCGGCCTTGGTGCTGATCTTGTTCTGAATGTGGATGCGCTCGAGCTCCTCGCGGGCGGCGGGGCGCAGGGTCATCCACACGAAGTCGTGGAGGTCGAGCAGGTCGACCGGCGGGTGGCCGAGCTCGGTCAGCTCGTCTTCGACGTGGCGGGCGACGTCGAGGTAGCGCTGGTAGGCGGCCTCGCTCGCGCGCTTGGGCGGGTTGAAGCGCGGCATGACGATCTTGCCCTGGACCGCGAACACGCTCGGGCGCACGCACAGGTGCTTGTGGGGCGCGAGCAGGGCGAGGGCCCCGGTCAGGATCTGCCACGAGGTCGCGGGCCCGCGGGCGCCGACGAGGCCGGCCTGGATGCTGCGCAGGGTCGTGCCCGCCGGATCCTTGGCCATGTTGGCGATCGTCTGCGAGAACTCCTTGGTCGGGTTCGTCGTCTGGAGCTTGTTGACGTGGGCGCTGGGCACGAGGTCCGTGCCGGCGAGGACCTTGACCAGCGAGGCGAGCACGCCGACGTAGTCGCCGTGCTCGTGGAGCTCGGCGATGCGATCGGCGGCGAGCAGCTCACGGGCCTCCTTGACCGCCGGGTCGCGGTGGCGCTTGAGCCTGCGGCCGTCGCCGCGATGCTTCTCGCGCCAGGCGTCGCCTGCGAAGCCCTTGGGGTAGTCCTTGAGCAGCAAGACCAGCTGGTCGCCGACGGTCGGGATGATCTCGACCTTCTTGCCCGAGAGGCTCGCGCGGGCCTTGGCCCGGAGCTCGTCGGCGGAGCCGTCGGCCGGCGTCGGGGCCGGGACCATCAGCTCGTAAAAGCCCTTTTTGAACACCCGAACTTCGCCGTCGGCGAAGCGAAACGCTCGCTTGCCGTCGCGCTCCCAGAGGAACACGGCGACGCCCCACTTATCGCGTTTGCTGTGGCGATAGAGCGCGTCCTGATCGGGGGTGTCATCGCTGTCGATGGCTGCGTCCATGAGGTTCCTGTGGGGTTCGTTCGGTCGTGGCGCCGAGACACGGTGACCGCGGTTTGGTCTCAGGGGCGGTGTGAGTTTGGTGATGCGCGTCGCGTCGAAAGCTTCACTAGGATGAACATCTTCGACAGCGAGCGCGAACCCAGCAACCGTCAGCGCGGGCCCAAACATAGCCTAGTTGGCGAAAAACACAAGCTCTCGGGGATCTGCGGCCCAAACTGGCTATCTGAGGGTTCACTGGCGGGGGCGCCTCCCGGGCGCGCGTGTGTGCAACACGCGGTCGAACACGGGGATTGCGCCCTGCACACATCTGGGTGTCGGGATGACCGCAACATCCCGGCGTGTGATGCGATGGGAGTCAGCGCACTTTGGCTCGACCCACAAAACGAAAACGATTCACGTCCGGTGGTGCGCCCGCCGGGCCTATGCTCGCGCTCATGGCCAGCCCCGCGCTGCGGTTTTACTTCGATTTCTCGTGCCCCTACGCCTACGTCGCGTCGACGCAGATCGAAGCCGTCGCCGAGCGGGCCGGCGCGCGCCTGGATCCGCGCCCGATCCTGCTCGGCGGGGTGTTCCGGGCCCGCGCGACGCCCCAAAACCTGTCCGAGACGCTGTCGCCCGCCAAGGCCCGCCACAACCTGGCCGACATGCACCGTCAGGCCGCGCGCGCGGGTGTCCCGCTGCACATGCCCAAGGGCCACCCGATCCGCACGGTCGAGGCTCTGCGCGCGCTGCTGGTCGTCGGCCCGCCCTTCACGCCGCTCGCGCACGCGATGTTTCGGGCCTACTGGGTCGAGGGCATCGACCTGTCGACCGAGGCCGGGCTGCGCCGCGTGCTCAGCGAGTCTGGACACGACGCCGACGCCGTGCTCGCCAAGATCGATGACCCCGCGGTCAAACAGGAGCTGCGCGCGCGGACCGACGAGGCGATCGAGGCCGGCGTGTTTGGAGTCCCGACCTGCGTGGTCGAGGGCGAGTCCGGGCCCGAGCTGTTTTGGGGCGTGGATCGCCTCGGGATGGTCGAGCGCCTGCTGTGTCGGCGCAGCGGTCGGCGCCCGCCCGAGGCGAGGCCCGCTCGCGCGGACTCCAACGAGGGCCCGGTCGACGTCTACTTCGACTACTCGAGCCCCTTCTCCTACATCGGCTGTCACCGCGCCGAGCAGCTCCTCGGCGAGCGCGCCCGCTGGCGCCCGATGTTGCTCGGCGCGCTGTTCAAGCGGGTCGGGACCCCCGACGTGCCGCTGTTCACCCAAAACGAGGCCAAGCGACAGCACACGGCCAAAGATCTCGAGCGTCAGGCCGCCGAGGCCGGCGCGCCCTACCGCTTCCCGACCCGCTTCCCGATGCGCACGGTCCTGGCCCTGCGAGTCACGCTCGCCGCGCGGGCCCACGAGAGCCGCGAGGGCCGGCGCCTGGTTCACGCCCTGTTTCAGGCCTACTGGGCCGAAGACCGCGACATCTCCGACCCCGACGTGGTCGCGCAGATCTGCGACGCCGAGGGCTTCGATGGCCCGGCCCTGATCGCCGAGGCTGGCACGCAGCCGATCAAGGACGCGCTGTTCGCCGCGACCAACGCCGCCGTCGAAGCCGGCGTGTTCGGGGCCCCGACCTTCGTCGTCCACACCCCCGATGGCCCCGAACTCTACTGGGGCGCCGACCGCCTCGACCTGGTTTGATGGCGACGCTCGGGACCGGGCTCAGCCGGGCTCAGCAGCCCGACATGGCGCGGAGGCCGTGCCAGTCGGCGCGCTGGGTCGCCGAGTAGACGAGGCGATCGCCGATCTTCGAGTCGAGGCCGTCGAGGATCGTCTTGGTCTCGAGCCCGCGGTTGACGGCCATGACGTTGACCGAGCGCCCGAGCAGCGCCCGGGCCATCTCGTTGTAGGCGACGCCGTCGTCGTAGACCTCGATCGAGAACAGGGTCGTCCCTCGTCGGTTGCTGCTGAGGACCTCGATCAGCTGGGCGATCCCGGGGTCGTGGACCTCCTGGATCAGGAGGTTGCCGGCGATCGTCATGCCGAGCACGATCGCGTCGCAGTTGCACGAGTCGAACAGCGGGCGGTGCTTCTCGTCGAGGCACTCGGCGACGATGTAGATCTCGGCCTTGACCCGGTCGATCACGCTGACGGCGGCCGCGACGATCGCGTCGCTGTTGCGGTTGCCGTAGTCCGGGGACAGCACGACCGCCATCCGGCACTCGCTCGCGCGGGCCCGGGCGTAGGTCTCGATGTCGTGGGACGAGCCGCGGACGAAGATCACGTCGGGCAGCGTGAACGGGAGCTCATCGATCGCGTCGCTGACGATCACGATCTCGCACGCGCCCTGCTCGGGGTCGCTGCGGATCTCCTGGATCAGCTGGGTGACCCGCTGCTCGCTGGGGAAGTGGACGATGAGGATGTGGTCCTTGGCCATGGCCCGGCCGAGTCCTTTTTGTGCGTTGTTGACCGCGATCGCTACCGCGTCGAGCACCATACCGAAGAACAGGCTGAAGCTCATGAGCCCGAGCAGGACGATGAAGACCACGGTCCCGAGCCGGGCGCCCGTGGTCGAGGCGGCGAGGTCGCCGTAGCCGATCGTCGTGATCGAGACCGCGCTGTACCAAAACGAGTCGCCCCACGAGATCGTCGGGTCCAGCGCGCGCTCGAAGCTGTGGTAGCAGACCGCGTTGCCGACGATCGCGACCGCGAGCATCACGGCGACGAGAGCGAAGCCGAACGAGCGACGATCTCGGGCGCGGCGAGCCAGTCGGACGAGGCGCAGGAGCAGCAACCGGGTACCTCGTGGGCCGTGGGATCAGGCGGCCGGGCCGAGCTGCGTGGTCAGGAACTCGAGGCTGCGCTGGCGGGCGTGGGCGGACGCGGCCGAATTGAAGGAGCCGCGGTGGTCGCAGTCGAAGCCGTGGCCCGCGTCGTCCTCGTGGGCCTCGAGCTCGTGTCGATCGCTCGCGCGCAGGTGAATTTCGAGCATGACGAGGGGCGACGATCGCCCAGCCGCCCGGGCAGATCAACCGCTCGGGGCGTCCGCGATTGGCGCGTCCGCGCTCTTGCATCGCAGCCACGGTGTCAGCGTCGCGAGCGGGACCGCGACCGAGCTCAGCGCGACGAGGTTGAAGGCGACGTTGACCCCCACGCCGTGGGCGGCCGACAGCGAAGTGTCGACGACGCACCAATTGAGCGTCGTGATCGCTACTGCCCACGCCGCCCACCGCTGTCGGCGGCGCAGCGGCATCGCAGCGGCATCACAACCAAGAAGACCATCGTTCAGGCGTAGGCGGCCAGGGGGCAGTCTCCCGGGCTTTGGTCCGGGTGTCTGCAATTTTAGGGCTCCGCCGTCATCGCTCGCGGCCCCGTCGCCAAGGGGGAAATCGAGCGATCGACTTCAAGCGAGACGAGCACCAAATTGATTGGCACCTTGGAGGTCGTGAACGCGGCCCCTGGCCCTGGCTGGGTCGCGCGTGCGCGGACGCGATACACTGGCCGGGGTCCAGCCCGAACCATGTCAAGCAGCTCGACGGTCGCAGCCGAGGATGACACCAAGCTGGTCGCCGCCGCGCTCGGCAACGAGTCCGGAGCCCGGCGGCGGCTCGCCGATCGCCTGCTCGACGCGGTCCAGCGCGAGGTCGCCTTCGTGCTCCGCCGCCACGCCGCCGCCGCCGGCCGCGACCCGGGACAGGAGCTTCGTGACATGGTTCAAGAGGTTCTGGTCGCCCTGTTCGAGCGCGACGCCAAGGAGCTGCGGCGCTGGGATCCGCAGCGCGGGCGCTCGCTCGACAGCTTCGTGCGCCTCGTCGCCCGTCGCCGCGTCGCCCGGATCCTCGGCCAGCGCCGCGGCAACCCGTGGGCCGACGTGCCCATGGATCCGCGGTCGATCGAGGATGACCCGGCGGCCGACGACCGCGCCCAGGGCCTCGCGCGGCAGCTCGAGCAGCGCAACGAGCTCGGCGCGCTGCTCGACGCGCTCTACGCCAAGATGAGCGCGCGAGACGTCGAGCTCTTCGATCTGCTGTTCGTGCAAGAGCGGGATCCGAAGCAGGTCGCCGAGGCCCTGGGCATGACGCGCCAGGCCGTCAACGCGTGGAGCTACCGGACCCGCAAGCTCGCGCGGAGCTTAATCACCCACACAGTGAACCCTCCGTCATCGCCCGCTCGACGGTTGGCAAAGGAGAAGGTGGACCATGGACGATGAGCTCCTGCGCCTGCTCGGGCGCCACCAACGTGAGGACCTCGACGCGGACGCGTCCGAGCGAGAGGTCCCGGCGCCGTACGAGGGCGCGGAGCGAGCCGCGCTCCTCGATGACCTGTTCGCGCGCGTCGATGCTGAGGGCGAGAACGAGGGCTCCGCGCACGAGCACGAGCCGCCGAGCGCCGCGTCGGACCGGGTCATCGAGCTCGATGTGCACCGAACCCGCGCAGGTCCGGGCGAGGAGACCCAGGCCCGCTCGAGCTCGCGTCGCTCGCTGATCTTACTGACCTCGCTGGCCACGGCCGCAGCGGCGGCCTTGTTGTTGTGGTGGGGGCTGGGCGAGACCGGCGAGGATCCGCTGCTGGCGCAGCTCCCGAGCTACGAGATCTCTCGCCTCCAAGGTGGGGTGGCCCGCTCGCGCGCCGAGCCGAGCGGCGAGCGGCCGACGGTCCGAGCGGACAGCACGATCGACTGGGTGTTCACGCCCGCCGAGCCGATCCGCGAGCCACTCGCGGTCGCGCTCGTGGCGGTGTCCGAGACCGGCGCGCGGGTGTTCGCGGCCAGGGTCGAGGCCGAGATCTCGGCCGAGGGGGCGATCCGCCTCCGCGGGCTCCTCGCGACTCACATCGAGCTCGAGCCGGGCGAGTGGACCCTCCGCGTGTTGGTCGCGCCGCCCGACCGCCTCCCGCGAGATCTCGATCAGCTCGACGACTGGCCGACCTGGCAGACGATCGCGTTCGAGCTGACGATCGTCGCGGGCGACTGAGGAAGAGCCGTTTATTTTTTGTCAGCGCCGACGAGCTCGGGGGCAAGGGGCGAGGTGCGGGTCCGAGACGGACCCCAACCTCAACAACCTCAACACGACCAGAACCTCCATGAATCGAATCCAAGCCACTCTCATCTGCCTGGGCGTCACTTCGACGCTGACCGCCTGCATGCCCGAGGAGGGCGAGCTCGGCACGGACTTCCGCGCGAGCGCGGCCTGTGTCGAGGCGCAGCAGTCCCGCATCGCCGCCGAGTGGGTCGCAGAGCTCCATCAGGAGATCGGCCCGCAGGCGGTCCAGGCCCTCTCCACCAAGGGGACGCGGCTGCAATTCGCCCAGTACGTCCACTTCATCGCCGACAACTGTGAGACCTGCGTCCGGACCCAGGCCTTGAAGAAGGCCATCGGGCCCGTGTCCGAGGTCGAGGACTACCCTGTGATCGAGAAGCACTACGGCAAGCGGATCCTCGATGGCGCGCAGTGGTGGCAAGGTGGCGGCTACACGGCCTGTGGCGAGAGTGAGGAGGGCGGCGGAGATGGACCGGCCGATGGCGGCGATGGACCGGCCGATGGCGGCGATGGACCGGCCGAGGGCGGCGAAGGATCGGCCGATGGCGGCGAAGAGGGACCGGCCGAGGGCGGCGAAGAGGGACCCGCCGAGGGTGGTGAAGCGGGCACCGAGGGTGAGCTTCCGTGCGAGTCGCCCTTCGAGTGCCTGAGCTGGTGGGGCGAGCACATCGGCGGCTGCGGCGATGACAACGGCGGTCTGCCGGGTGGCGGTGGCGGCGAGGCCGGTGGCGAGGCCGGTGGCGACGGCGGTTCCGGTCAGACCTGCTTCCCGCCCTTGGACGCCTGCCCGACCCTCTGACCTCACTTTGGAGGAGGTCCGAGCGGGCCTCCTCCTCACGTCTCCAGCTTCGAGCCTCGAGATCATGTCCAAGCTCTCCCCTGTGTGTACCGCCCTCGTCTTCGCGGGTCTCTCGATCACGTGTCGCCCGGCGGCGGCGGGGACCGAGGACAGCTCTGAACCCGCGCTCGCCGAGCGGGGGCAGCTCGACGCCACCGTCGCCGAGATCCAGCGCGGCGGTCGAGCGGCGGTCGAGGCGGTCGAGGCCCGCGAGATCTGGCTCGACGAGGCGGCCTCCTCGACCTCGCACAAGCTCTTGGCTTGCGGCCGCGACTGCGCCCGAAGCCAGGGCACAGGCTCGCTGTGGCAGCACTGGAAGCTGAGCATGTCGTGGGACGCGCTGCGCGAGCTCCATCGCGGAGAGTTTCTGGCCCTCGCGGCCGATCTCGACGTGCCGCGCACGGACTCGCTGCTGCTGAGCGACGGCGAGCTGTTGTCGATCGACGAGCTCTTGACCCAGACCCTCGACGACGCGGCTGACCCGAGCGTCGGACACTGGAACGCGATGGAGGCCGAGCACGATCACGAGCTCGGCTGGGTTCGCAGCGCGGCGTGTCGCTACCTCTCGACGACCGAGCTCGAGGGCTCCGCCTGGCGCGAGGTCCTGCGAGCCGACGCGCTGCCCTCGAGCCTCGCGACCGAGGCCGGGACCCACGAGCTCGAGGGCATTGCGATCTGCGAAGCCCTCCACGGCCACGAGGATTCGGCCCTGCGCTGGGCGCTGAACCAGCGCCTCGCCAACGACCTCGCCGCGATGGCGCCCGACGGCCAGCTCTACCGCCACGACGAGAGCTTCACGAGCTGCCCCGCGGGCGACACGGCCTGCGAGCTGTTCAGCGAGCTCAACCGCCAGGCCCACTTCTTCGAGTGGGTCTCGGAGCTGCCCGAGCTGCGCGTCGACGCCGAGCTCGAGCGGGCGCTGGCTCGGTGGGCCGCGCTCGTGGACGAGGCCGAGGGCCTGCTCGCGAGTGGGGCCCCGCTCACGCTCCACGGGCGGATGTTGGCCGCGAGCGCGAGCTCTCACACTGTCCACGCCGCCGACCGGCTGGCGCGACGCTGAGGGTCCGCGCCGGACTTGGCACGAGGGAGAATTCGAGCTGAACTCAGCGCCGACGAGTGAGGCGGCGCTTCGAACTGATCCTGATCCTGAGCCTGAGCCTGGCTGGGTGCGACTCGCCGTCGACGCCCGCGCCGCGCCGAGCTCCGCCCGTCGCCGTCCCCGAGATCGAGCGGCCGAGGATCGAGTTCGCGGGCTGTCGCATGGTCGAGCCCGACGGCGGCCCCTGTCTGCTGGCGGCGGATCGGGACGCAAAGCTGCACGTGTGGATCGACGTCCACGCCGAGGCGCCGCTGCGGATCCTCGTCGACGGGCAGCCGCGCGCGCTCGAGTCCGTGGCTGTCGACGGCGGTCAGCGCCTCGCGCTCGCGCTCGGGCCCCAGGCTGAGCACCTGCGCATCGAGGGGCTCGAGCCGCGCTGGCGCGAGCCCTTCGAGCTGACCCTGGCCCGGGAGCAGGTCCCCGAGCTCGTCGACGCGGCGACGCGCGCGGCGAGGTCGGGCGACCCGGACCAGATCCGCGAAGCGATCGCCCGGATCGAGGAGGCGCTCGACGATCTCGACGGCGCCGCGCGCCTCGCCGCGCTCCAGATCTTGCGTCGGCTCTTGTTTGGGAGCCCCGCGGCGCTGGCCCGGACCGAGGAGGCGGCGGCGCTCGCCGACTCGCTGGGCCGGACCCGCGACCTCGCCGACTGCGCCGCGGCGGCGGCCTACATCAACCTCGACATGCGCAACGACCTGGTCGCCGCGCGGCGCTGGGTCGCGCGACTCGAGCAGCTCGACGGGCCGGAGGCCCGGGCCTGGGCGGCCTACTACGGCGGGCTCCTGGCCAGTCGGACCGGGGATCTCGGCGGGGCGGTTCAGGCCTTCGCGCGGGCCCGGACCCAGGCCGCGCGGATCGGCTTGTTCCGTGATTTCTTGGGCGCCAGCGAGATGCACGCGGCGGTCCTGGCCGAGCTCGGCCGCGGCGAGCAGGCCCTGGCCAGCGCGCGCGAGACCCTGGCGCTCGGGCGCGCGCCCGGGATCGGCTGCCCAGACCGAGCGCGACTCCTGGGCAACCTGGCCTGGACCCACCTGCTCCTGGCCGAGGACGGCTACGCCCACGACCTTCCGCGGCCGCTGCTGCTCGAGCAGCTCGAGCTCGTAAACGCCAAGGGCGAGTGCCCCGAGCCGACCGACGCCATGGTCGCGCGGGTCAATCTGGCCTACGTCGCCCTCGCCGACGCCGAGCCCGAGGAGGCCCACGAGTGGCTGACGAGCCTGCCCGAGGAGATCCCGAGCTGGCTGCGCGCGTGGGTTGACGAGGCTCGGGCTCGGGTCGGGCTCGAGACCGGGCGCGACGAGCTGTTGCCGGACTTCGCTCATCGGCCGCGGCCGCCGACCGAGCTCGGCCTGCGCTGGACCGCGGCCGTGCGCGAGGCTCAGACCCTCGAGCGCTTCGGCGTGTCCGACGCGGCCGTGAACGGCTACCTCGACGCCGAGCGGATCCTGGATGAGGCCAGCTCGACGCTGGGGATCGACGTGGGCCGCGAGCTGTTTCTGGCCGGGCGCTCGGCGAGCCTCCAGGGCCTCGTCGAGCTGCTGATCGCGCGGGGCCGCGTCGATCAGGCCCTGTGTCAGATCCGCCTCGCGCGAGGTCGCGAGCTGCGCCTGATCGATCAGGCCGCGCGCATCGTCGGGCTCTCGCCGCGCGACCGCGAGCGCCGCCGCGCCCTGCTCGAGGAATACCTCACGCTGCGTGACCAGCTCGCCGCCGAGCGCCGCGAAGACTGGCGCTTCTCGGCGCCGCAGCGGGTTCGACGGGAGCGGCGACGGCACGAACGCAGCGAGGCCGCGGACGCCCTGCTCGACGAGGCGGTGCGCCTCGCGGGGGCAGGCGTCGAGGTGAGCAGCTGCGACGCGCTGGCCCCGGCGCGGCGTGGTCTGGCGATGATCGTGCCCTTCGAAGCGCGCGAGGGCGCGTGGCTGTTCGTCGCCGATCACGAGGGCGTCGCCGTCACCCCCGCGAACACCGAGAACCTGGCCGCGGCGCTCGCGAGCCCGCAGCTGCAGCACAAGGTCGCTGGCGCCCAGCGGATCAGCGTGCTCGCGGGCGGCGACTCCTGGTCGCAGTCGATCCACGCCCTCGCGTTTGGGGATGGCGTGGTCCTCGACGTCGCCCCGGTCGTCTACTCCCTCGACCTCCCCGTGCGCGAAGAAACGGACCCCGGCCAGCCGCTCGCGGTCGTCGTCGCCAACCCGTCCGAAGATCTGCCCGAAGCGCAGGCCGAGGCCGAGGCGGTCGCGGCGAAGCTCGCGGGCTCGGGCTGGTCCGTCCGCCATCACGTCGGCGGCGAGGCGACCCGCGCCCGACTGAGCGCGGATCTGGCCGAGGCCAGCGTGCTTCACTACGCCGGCCACGGAGCCTACCGGGGACCGAGCGGATGGGACGCGGCGCTGTTGCTCAGCGACGAGGACGTGCTCGGCGTGACCGACGTGCTCGCGCTCCCGCGGGTCCCGGCGACGATCGTGCTCACGGGCTGCGAGACGGCGACGGTCAGCGATCGGACCTTCGCCGGGGGCATGAACCTCGGGCGCGCGTTCGTGCTCGCGGGCGCGAGCTCGGTGATCGCCGCGGACGGTGAGGTCGACGACGCGCTCGCGCGGGGGGTCGGAGAGTTGCTCCACGCCGAGCTGTGGGCGGGGACCGAGGCGACCGACCCAGGCGCCGCGCTGCGTCGCGTGCTGTTGCGCTTGCGTGAGCGCGACCCCAGCGCGCAGTGGCAGCGCTTCCGCGTGCTCGTGCCATGAGCGCGTGAATCGATCAGCTCGGGTCTGTGACGATTGAGCCGGCTCGGGCGCGTCGATCGGCGACGCTCGATTCGTCATTTCGAGGTGAGTTGCGGACAATGGGCGGGTGAAGGACCGAAACGAATGATCCACGACCCGCGACGCCCCTTGACCCTCGTACTCGTCTCTCTCGGTCTGCTCGGCTGCGCGCCCGAGTTGGAGCTCGACGATGAGCTCGCCGTGCGCGCGAGTCCCGAGGAGATCACCGCGCTGCAGGACGCGAGCTGCGTCGAGGGACGGCGGGTCGCGCGGATCCAGGGGGCCGAACCCACGTGCCCGACGGCGCCCGGCTGGAAGTCCACCAAGCTGTTCGCCGATGGCACGGGCGAGCTGGCCAACTACTGCGTCTACGAGTACGTCAACGCCGGTCCGGTCAACCTCCAGCCGCTCGACGCCCTGACCGACGCCCACGACGCGGACTGCGAGGTCGTGTTTCCGCAAAGCGGTGATCCGCTGTCCCTCGCGATCTCGACCGAGCTCCAGGCGGCGTTTCATGGCGCGATCAACCGGGCCTCGGCCGACGACCTCGACCTCGGCGTGAACGAGGAGCTGCGCTCGGATGTCACGGTAGCGATCGTCGACACGATCCCCAATCCGGCGCCCGCCGACCCGAGCTCCCCCCACGGCGAGAGCATGGCGGCGTTCGTGCGTGATATCGCCTGCCCCGCGCTCGGGGGCAGCTGCGCCGTCGACGTCCGCAACGCCCTCGGCATGCCCCGCGTCGAGGGTCGCACGACGGATCTGGTCAACGGCGGGCGCTACGGCTCGCAGGCGGACCTCGCCCGCGCGATCCACAAGGTTGTGACAAATGCGCCCGGCGGGTCGCCCCTGGTCGTCAACCTGAGCCTGGGCTGGGAGGCGGAACTCTTCGGCGATCAGGTCGCGAGCTCGGTGCCCGTCGAGGCTGTCCACGCGGCGCTCGAGCACGCTCGCTGTCGCGGCGCGCTCGTCGTCGCCGCGGCCGGCAACCAGGGCCACCTGTGCACCTCGGGGCCGCTGATGCCCGGCGGCTGGGAGGTCGAGGCCGCCCCGACGCCGCCGCGCTGCGCCGAAATCGGGGTCGCGAACCCGGCCCCGCTCGGGGCTGGCTACAGCCCGCTGGTCTACGCGGTCGGCGGCCTCGACTACGACGCAGAGGCGATGCCCGCGACGCGCGTCGGCGGCATGCCCCGGCTCGCCGCGACGGCCATGCACGCGATCTCTGACGTCAGTGACCCGCGCACGGCGCTGTCGGGCTCCTCGGTCTCGGCTGCGGTCGTCTCGGGCGCGGCCAGCCTGATCTGGTCCTTCTATCCGCAGCTGAGCGCCGATCAGGTCATGAACACGATCTACGCCGGGGCCGCGGTGCTCGGGCCCCAGGCCAACTTCATCGGGCCCAACGCCGCGAGCGCCAGGGTCCGCCGCGTCGACGTCTGCGCCGCGGTCCACATGGCTCGACAGCGGCCCGACACCGCCTACTTGCCCGCGCCGCTCGACTGCCTGACCGAACCCCCCGCGCTGATCGACGACGTATTTCCGATCGTCGCGGGGGTCGACTCCGCCCCCGTCGAGCCGGTGCTCGAAGAGAGTCCGAGCGAGTGCAGCGCGGGTTGCGTCGCGGGCGAGGCCTTCGTCTCCGCCGCCGTCAAAGGCGAGGCCTGCCCCACGCCGATCGAGCCCGCGCTACCTTTCACCACGCCCCAGCCGACCCATCCGGCCTGTCCGAGCTGCACCGTCGACACAGGCACCGCCGAGATCTACGCCGCGCTCGACGTCGACTACGCCCGGATCCCGATCCAGGACGTGATGGTCACGGTCAACGGCCCCACCGCGCCGACCCACTTTCGCCTCGGGCCGGTCGAGCTGTCGGACACCACGACCACCTTGATCCGGCTCGATCCAGCCCGGATGCCCACGGTCATCGACTCGGCCACGATCACGATCACCTTCGACGACGCGAGCCTGCCGCGGCCCAACGAGAGCGACCTGATCGTCGGTCCGTAGCAAGTAACGATGACCCCCGCAGGCGTCAGCAACTCTGCCACGCCCGGGCGCATGCGGCCGGGCGACTGTGCTATTTCGCGAGCGTGCGCCGCGGGGGACAGGACAAGCTGGCGGGCGGGTTGGCGCTCGCGTGGCTGGTCGTGGTCGTGGTCGTGCCGCTGGCCGTGCTCGTCGACGCCGCCGCGCCCGTGGACCTGCGCCCGATCGAGCGCGTGGCCGTGGGCCGGGCCATGGCGCGCGGCCTCGGGCTCTCGGTGATCGTCGCGACCGCGGGCTGCGGGCTCGCGCTGGCGCTCGCGCGGACGATCCCGCCGGTCGTGATCCTCGGGCTGATGCTCGTCAGTCGCTCGATCCTGGCGCAGGGGATCCTGGCTCTGGGTCTGAGCCCCGGCCCGCTCGCGGCCGTCGTCGCGCTGATCTTGGACGTGGCCCCGATCGCGGCGCTGTTGCTGTGGCTGCGCCTCCAGACCCGGCCGCTGGCGTTGATCGAGGCCGCCGCCGACTTGGGCGCGGGCGCGTGGGCCCGCGCGCGGGCCATCGAGTGGCCCCACCTGCGCCCCGCGGTGCTGGCCGCGTGGGTCTGGGGCCTGCTCCAGAGCCTCGGCGACGTCATCGCCTTCGAGCTCGCCGGAGGTGGCCACAGCTACACGCCGGGCCTGCTGATCCGCGACGCGCTGCTCCGCGAGCAGGCGCCGGGCCGGGCGTTGGTCTCGATCCTGATCTTGCTCGGGCTCGCGCTGCCTTGCGCATGGTTGATCTCCCGCGAGCTCAGCAGCGCCCAGCGCAGCGACTGGCGAGCGCTGCCGCGGCCGCCCCGGCTGGCCTCGCTCGGGGGCTGGACGGTGTTGGTGGCCATGCTCGCGGTCCCGGCCGCGCTGCTGCTCGGTCGCCAGCCCGAGGGCTTCGGGCCCGCGGACCGAGGGCTCGCCGAGCTCGCGGCCTCGTCGCTCGTCCTCTCCGCGTTCGTCGCGGCGCTCGCGAGCGCGGCCGGCTTTGGGCTCGCGCTCGCGAGTCGGCGCGCGGCCTGGCCCGGGTGGCTCGGCGCCGCCGTGCTCGCGCCGCTGGCGATCCCACCGAGCGTGCTCGGCCTCCTGACCCTCGGCGCCGCGACCCCGCTCGGGATCCGGCCGGGGCCGGGCCTGACGGTGCTCGCGCTGCTCGGTCCGGGCCTGGGCCTGGGCTTCGTGAGCGCGCGGCTGCTGACGATCGTCATCCCGCGCGGGTTGATCGACGCCGCGATGGATCTCGGCGCCACGGCCCGCGAGCGCCTGCGCCTCGTGTGGCTGCCGCTCGGTCGCGCGGCCCTGGCCGTGAGCGCGGTCGTGGTGTTCGCCTGGGTGCTCGGGCAGGCGGCGATCCCCGCGTTCACCTCGGGCCCCGGCGGCGACACCCTGGCCGTCGCGCTCACGATCCACGCCCGCGCGGGCTCGCTCGCCCTGGTCCGGCGTTGGTCGCTGATCTTGATCGCGGCTCCGGTGCTCGCGTCGGTGCTCGCGCTGCGCCTCGCGCGTTGGAGGCCGCGGTGAGCGAGGACAGCCTCCGGGCGGTCGGCGTCGAGAAGCGCTTCGCAGGTCCGGGCGGCGCCGAGGTCGTGGCGCTCGCGGGCGTCGAGCTCGAGCTCGACGGCGGCCGCCACGTGTGCGTGATGGGCCCCTCGGGCTCGGGCAAGACCACCCTCTTGCGGATCCTCGCCGGGCTCGAGGCCCACGACGCGGGCCAGCTCTTCATCGGCGCCCGGCGGATCGACGACCTGCCCGCCGAGCGTCGGCCGACGCGGACCGTGTTTCAGACCCCAGCTTTGTTCCCGCACCTGAGCGTGCTCGACAACGTGACCTTCGTGGACCGCCTGCGCTCGACGACCGGTCCCAAGCCCGGGCCAGGCGTCGCGCGCGAGCTCCTCGCCGGCCTCGGCCTCGATCCCGCGAGCTTCGCCGAGCGCTCCGTCGACGCGCTGTCCGGCGGCGAGCGGCAGCGCGTGGCCCTGGCCCGGGCGCTCTACCGGGCGCCGCCGTGGCTGCTGCTCGACGAGCCGCTCTCGGCCCTCGATCGCTCCCGGCGCGCGGAGCTGCGTCGGGCGCTGGCCCAGCTCCGCGCCGACGCGGGCGTCGGCATGGTCCACGTGACCCACGACGCCGCCGACGCGCTCGCGCTCGCCGACACGCTGGTGTGCATGGTCGGCGGTCGGATCCTGGCCTCGGGCCCGCCCGACCTGCTCTATCGCCGGCCGCCGGATCTCGAGACCGCGCGCTTGCTCGGGGAGCTCAGCGCCGTCCCAGATCCGCGGAGCCGCGGCTTCTTGCGGCCGGAGCAGCTGCGCATCGTCGCCGCCGCCGAGGGGCGCGTGGCCGCCCGCCTGAAGGCTCGCGTGTGCGCCGGTCCGCTGTGGGAGCACACCCTCGAGGTCGCGGGGCTCCCGGCGCCGATCACCGTCGCGCGCGCGGCTCCGTGGGAGGGCCCGGACGCCTGCGGTCTACAATGGGACGAAGACGCGGTATTGGACATCTCGTGAGCGCTTCGCAGCTGTCGCGCCGGAACCTCTTGAGCGCCGCAGCCGGGCTCGGGCTCCTCGGGCTGAGCCCGCTGGCTTGCGCGCGCGGGCGCAGGCTCGCGATCTACAACTGGGGCGACTACCTCGCGGCCGAGCTCATCGAGCGCTTCGTCGCCAAGCACAGCCGCCCGCGCGTGGAGCTGACCCAGGACTTCTACCTGTCCGAAGCCGAGATGGACGCGAAGCTCCGCGCGGGTGCCCGCTACGACCTCGCGATCCCGATCGACTACATGCTCTCGGCGCTCCAGCGCGACGGCGTCCTGCGTGAGCTCGATCCTGTCCCGCGCGGCGTCGAGCACCTCGACCCCGCGCTCGGCGTCTGGCGGGCCCGAGTCGAGCGCGGCGGCGGTGCCTACGCGATCCCCTACCTCTGGGGCACGACCGGGATCGGCTACGACAGCGAGCGCGTCGACGCCCCGACCAGCTGGACCGCGCTGTTCGACCCGCGCTACGCCGGGCGGATCTCGGTCATCGACAGCAAGGGCGACGTCATGGATCAGGCCCTGCTCGCTAGCGGCCTCGGGATCAACAGCACCGACAAGCCGCGGATCCGCGAGGAGGTCTGGCCGCGCCTGCGTGAGCAAAAGTCCTTGCTCCGGGCCTACGACAGCAACCCCGCGGCCGCGCTGATCGCTGGCGACACCTGGATCGCGCAGATCGACAGCGGGGATCTGCTCCGCGCCCAGAGCCAGCGCCCGAGCTTGCGCTACGTGATCCCCGACGAGGGCGCGGCGCTGTGGGTCGACTACCTCGCGATCCCGGCCAAGGCCGCGGAGCCCGAGCTGGCCGTGGAATTCATCGAATTCTTGCTCGAGCCCGAGATCGCCGCGCTCAACGCCAACACCTTGCGCTTCGCCACGCCCAACGCGACGGCGGTCGAGCGCGGCCTCATCGCCGACGCCGCCGATCCTCAGCTCTACCCCGGGCCCGACGTGCGCCAGCGCTTGTTCACCAGCGAAAATTGGGATGGCGGGACCAAGGAGCTGATCGACGGGCTGTGGTTGGAGCTGCGGTCCAAGTAGGCTACACGTCCAGCCATGAGCGTCAGCTTGCCCGTCATCGGTGAGGGAGGTTCGCCCACGGCGACCGAGACAGTCCCCCAGCGGGTGTACTTCGTCAGCCTCGGCTGCCCGAAGAACCAGGTCGACACCGAGGTCATGCTCGGGGTCGTCCGCGCGGGCGGCCACGAGCTCGTCGACGCGCCCGAGCTCGCCGACACCCTCGTCGTCAACACCTGCGGCTTCATCGACGCGGCCAAGGAAGAGTCGATCGACACGATCCTCGAGCTCGCCCGGGTCAAGGCTGGGGCGGCCGAGGGCGGCGAGGCCAAGCGCCTGGTCGTGGCCGGGTGCCTGAGCCAGCGCTACCCGACCGAGCTCGCGGCCGAGATGCCCGAGGTCGATCACTTCCTCGGCAGCGCCGACATGCTCGGGCTTCAGGCGGTGCTCGGCGGCGGCGCGGCCCGGCTCGGCGTCAGCGAGCTCGACCGCCGCTCGTGGCTCTACGATCACAGCACCCCGCGCCAGACCTACGGCGTCGGCCACACCAACTACGTCAAGATCGGCGAGGGCTGTGACCGTCCGTGTGGCTTTTGCATCATCCCCAAGCTGCGCGGGCCCCAGCGCTCGCGGCCGGTGTTCGACATCGTGCAGGAGGTCCACGGCCTCGTCGCCGCGGGCACCCGCGAGATCTGCCTGGTCGCCCAGGATCTGACCACCTACGGGACCGACCTCGGCCAGCGCGGCCTCGCGCCCTCGAACCTCGAGGGCCTGCTCGACGCGCTCGGCGAGATCCCCGAGCTGCGCTGGATCCGGCTGCACTACGCCTACCCCACGGCCGTGACCGACGGCCTGATCGAGCGGATCGCTTCGCACCCCAAGGTCGCGACCTACCTCGATGTCCCGATCCAGCACGTCGACACGGGCGTGCTCAAGAAGATGCGCCGCGGCTACACCGAGAAGGTCGTGCGCGGGCTCGTCGAGCGGCTCCGCGCCGCCGAGCGGGGCAACAAGATCTGGCTGCGCACGACGATGCTCGTCGGCCACCCGGGCGAGGACGAGGCCGCCTACCAGCGCCTGCGTGAGTTCATCGCCGAGGGGCAGATCGACCACCTCGGGGTGTTCCCGTGGTCGCGCGAGGACGGCACGGTCTCGGCCATGCAGCCCGCGCGGGTCGACGACGCCCTCGCCAACGCGCGGGCCGCCGAGCTCATGGAGCTCCAGGCGGGGATCCGGGCCGACAAATTCTCGGGTCTGCGCGGCGAGGTGATCGAGGTCCTCGTCGACGGGATCTCCGATGAGAGCGAGCTGCTGCTCGAAGGCCGCCACGAGGGCCAGGCGCCCGAGATCGACGGCAAGGTGATCTTGCTCGACGGGACCGCGGAGGCCGGGAGCTTCGTCAAGGCGCGGGTCATGCAGACCACGGCCCACGATCTGATCGCCTCGCTGGATCTCGACCGCGAGCCGGAGCTCGAGTAGCCATGACCCCCACCGACGGCTGTGCACGTTGCCACGCACGGCCGCTCGCTTCGTTCCTCGCTCGGTGGCTCGGTGGGCCCTGCGAGGGCTCCCAAAATTGGCGTCAGCGCGCGCGGAGGTCGGCGAGCAGCGCGTCGGGCAGGGCCCCGGTGCGCTGAAAGCCGCGCATGTGCAGGATCGGCTCGGTCCCGAGGCTCGCCACGGTCTTGCCCGCGACGACCTCGGTGTACTTCTCGGGCTCGAAGCTGGCGAGCTCGCTGGGGCTCGCGGCCGGCAGGCGCTCGAGCAGATCACACAGCGCGTCGAGGCTGTTCATCTTCATGTATGGGCAGGTCGCGCAGCCGCCCGCCGTCGAGCAGCCTTCGCCGCCTGCGACCCCGGGGATGAGCGGGAGCGCGTCGTCCTCGGTCGCGGTCACGGCCTCGGCCGCGACCGGAAAGATGATCTCGATCTCGACGCCACAATCCTCACCCGACGCGCTCGACAGCCGCTCGCGCAGGGCGCGAACGATCGCCGTGACCATGCCCGCCTCGGTCCCGAGCACGAAGCTCAGCCGCTTGGGCCTGTCGGCGCGGGGCTCGGCGAGGGCGGCGTCGAGGCGGCCCGTGATGTGATCCAAGATGTTCTTGGTCGAGCCGACCACGCCGCGCCCCTCCCGCTGAGCCCGGAGCGCGAGCGCGAACATCTCGCCGGGGACCTCGAGGTGGGCGGTCACGTCGAGGTCGGCGCGGGCCTCGTACTCGCGCTCGACCTGCCCGGCGACCGCGGCCCCGAACATGTGGTGGACGACGCAGTTGCCCTGCTCGAAGTAGTGGAAGCGCGGGATCAGGGCCCGGATCGTCGCGGGGGTGTGGGCCGGATGCAGCGCGGCGATCGTGGCCTCGTCGAGCTGTGCGAGGGTCTCGAACATCCGCGCGAGGTTCTGGCCCATGTAGGTGTCGGGCCCGAACCACAGGTGGGCCTCGGGCTCTTGAGCGAAGGTCTGAAGCACCGTAGCGACCACGTTGCTGGACGTGCAGGTGATCGTTGGGATCTTCGCGTGGGCCCGGGCCTTGGTCCGCAAGCTGGTGTTGATGTAGACGACGTGGAGGGACTTGGGCGTGGCCGCGGCCTTGTCGAGCCACGCAGCGTAGACCCGAGACTCGGCCGCCTCGGCCAGCGAGCAGCCGATCGGGCCCTCGGCCACGCGCCAGCAGCCGACCTGCTCGTGGCCCGACGCGTCGAGGATCGCCCGTACGTTCTCGGCCATGAAGTCGACCCCGAGCACGACGATCTCGCGGGCCCCGGCCCCGGCCATCGCCACGCCGCTGTCGGCCATGACCAGCGAGTCCGAGATGTTGATGTGGGGCCAGTCGCAGGCCCACAGCGCGCCCTGGAGCTCGGCGTCCATGTAAAAGTGCGCGACCACGCCGGCTCGCCGCGTGCGCAGGAGCTGCTCGAGGCGCGCGACGACGTCGGGGTCGGGCTCGAGATACTCCGCTTGGGCCTGCGCAAACGCACCCTGCGCGGCGAAGCCGTCGGCGCGGACGATGAGCGAGGGGAAGGGTTCGGCGCTCGGCAAGGGGACCTCCTTGGGGGGACAGCCTATCTCAAAACGGACGCGCGGGCGCTCGGGCAGGCGAGGGGAAGGCCCCCTCAGCGCTCCGCGACGACGTAGACCAGCCAGCTCTCTTGCTGCTCGACCTCTTGGACTTCCTCGTACTCACCCGTGCCCTCGAGCATGTCGTCGTCGTCGTCGTCGTCGTCGTCGTCGTCGTCGTCGTCGTCGTCGTCGTCGTCGTCGAGGTCGTCGTCGAGGTCGTCGAGGTCGTCGTCGTCGTCGTCGAGGTCGTCGTCGTCGTCGTCGTCGTCGTCGTCGTCTTCTTCGACCTTCTCCCAGTAGACGCGGACCTTCGAGAAGCCGACCTCTTCGAGCATGTCGCGCAGCTCGGGGAGCGACCACAGCCGCCAGCGATAGGTGAAGGCGCGCTCGATCCTCGACTCGTCTTCAAACTCGAAGTGGATGTGACAGACGATGTCGTTGGTGATCGGGTTGAAGGACTCCTGCTCCCAGACGTAGGTGTGCCCGTCGAGCTCGCGGATCTCCTCGTCGGTGTCGATCGCGTTGGTGCCCCCGAACAGCTCGAGGAAGAGCAGCCCGCCCTCGCTGAGGCCGGCGTGGGCCCGCTCGAAGTAGCGCATGAGCTCGCGGCGCTGCTTGAAGATGCAAAAGCTGAAATTGAGCGCCGCGATGATGTCGGCGGGCTCGGGCGCCTCGACCTCGAGCACGTCGGCCTGAATCAGGGTCACGCGGCCGTCGAGGGCCTCGGCGTTGGGCTCGAGGTTGTGGGCGCGGCCCCAGGCCAGGGTCGGTGCGTCGAGATCGACGCCGATCGCCCGGTGCTTTGGATCTTCGAGACACCAGGTCGTCGACAACAGCGCGGTCCCGCAAAAATCCTCGCGCAGGACCGTCGGCGGGACCCCGCGCAGCTCCTCGTAGATCGACGCGAACAGCTCGCAGTCGGCCTCGGGCGACTGCACGGAGTCCTGGTAGAGCTCGTGCAGATCAGCCTGCGAGGCGAGAGTCTTGGCCTTGTTCTTGCGCTTGCGCTTGTGTTGTTTGCCGCCCACGGGATCCTCGCGTCTGGACCTTACTTCTCGGCGCTGATGTACACCCACCAGACGCCCTCGTTGTCGAGCTCGTCGGCCTCGCTGTAGGTGCCGACGCCGTCGCCGTCCTCGTCTTCGTCTTCGACCCAGACCCGCACGGTCTCGAACCCAGCCTCGTGGAGGAGCTCGGACAGCTCGGGCAGCGACCAGATCCGCCACGAGTAGGTGAAGGCGTCGCGCAGCTCGGACCCGTCTTCAAACTCGAAGTGGATCGCGCAGTCCATGTGGGCGGTCAGGGGGTCGTAGTCGTGGTGCTCCCACACATAGGTGAAGGGCTCGCCGCCGTTGACCCCGGTGTCGTCCTCGATCTCGCGCGGGTTGCGATCGCGCATCGGGACCTCGGTGCCGCCGTAAGCGTCGAGGAAGAGCACGCCGTCGTCGACGAGCCCGGCCCGCGCGGCCTCGAAGTAGCCGCGCAGGGCCTCACGGGTGTCGAAGCACCAGCACGAGAAGTTGAAGGCGACCGCGACGTCGGCGAGCTCGGCGCTGGGCTCGAGCACGTTGCCGTTGCGCAAGGTGACGCGCGACTCGAGGTCGCCGCCAGCGGGGCGGATGCGCTTGTCGAGGCTCCAGTGCAGCGTGTCACGATCGAGGTCGACGCCGACGGCGCTTCGCTCGGGGTGGCTCTTCGCCCACGCGAGGCTGAAGACCGCGGTCCCGCAAAAATCCTCGCGCACGTGCATGGCCTCGCGCCCGCGCAGCTTGCGGAAGGTCGAAGTCGTGAACGCGACCTCGCCCGGCGGATCTTGGACCGAGAGCTCGTAGAGTTCGTGGCGATCCGCCTTGGCGGCTCGTCCCCAGGGACGCTTGTGCTTGGCCATCGCTTGCTGCCGCGGTCTAGAGGAGCCCGGCGGCCCGGTCAAGGCTCGGACATGGCCTTGAGCCCGTTGTAGGCCGTCGTGATCTTGCGGGCGACCTCGGTCGCGGCGGCGTACTTCTCGGGGTCGGCGGCGTACTTGTCGGGGTGGTACTTGGCCACGAGGCGCCGGTAGGACTTGCGGACCGTGGCGAAGTCGGCGTCGGCCGGGACCTCGAGGGTTCGATACCAGCCCTCGATCTCGCTCGCGCTCGCGCTCGCGCCGGCTCCTCGACGGCCGCGCGCGCGGGCCTCTTCGAACGCGCGCTCCCACGCGTCCTCCGCCTTGCTCGCGACCCGCCGCGCCCGCCGACCGGCCTTGGCCCCGATCGTGTCGGCGACCTCCTTGGCGACCTCTCGCTCGAGCTCATCGTCGAGCCGGCGACGCTCGCGGACCTCCGGGTCGAGGGAGAACGCGCTCGAGAAATCCGAGACGTTCGCCCGCGCGACGTTCCAGAGCCGCTTGCCGATGCCCACGAGCCCAGTGTGGCGCCCCGCGCTCACGGGGGCAAGCGCGGAGCCAGCGGTCTGGCGCTCAGTCCCGCTCGAGCGCCGGGTATTGCCGGGTGCGATCGTCCTCGTCGACCTCCGGGCGCTCGGCACCCGGCAGCGGCGGCGGGCGGAACACGCTGGTCTTGGGCGCGGTCTCGGCCGCGCCTTCCTCTGCGCTGGCCACCCCGGCAAAGCTCGCGGTGACGGGGTCGTCGTCGGCCCGGGTCGTGGGTGCCGGGCCGAAGCTGAGATCCCCGATCGGGGCCGGGCGCGCGAGCGCGACCCGGTCGCTCGTGCCTGCGGGCTCGCTGGCCTCGCGCCGAGGCTCGGGCAGGCGCAGGGGCTTGCCGCTGTCGAGGGGGCGCTGGCGCGCGAGGGCGTCCTCGATCCGCCGGGTCATCTCCGGAGCGACCGAGGTGAACTCGACGCCCATGCCCTGGGGCCGCCGAGAGTGACGCACGATCTTGCCGAGCGCCTCGATCACGACCGGGTCGTCGAGCAGGACCGTGAAGCGAAGCTCGACCTGCGAGCCGACCGGGAGCAGCTGCGCGGAGTGGACGAACACGCCCCCGGGGGACAGGTCCGAGACCCACGCCGACTCCTCGTCGTCGCACGAGAACTCCTCGTTGATCGGGATCCGATCGCCCCGACGCCGCTCGTCCTGTGATTGGCCCACCGGAGCCCGAGTTTACCCCAGCCTCAGGCCTGGGCGTCGGGCCGCCGGGCCTTCTTGCCGCGGATCTCGAACTTCTCGGGGTGGAAGCCCTTGCGGCCCTGGACCTCGATCGCCTTTTGGACCCGCTTGACGGTGTGATCCACGGCCGGGCGCTCGGGCCCGTTCATGAGCTCGGCGACGTCGGGGTTGGCGGTGACCGAGATGACGTCGCCCGCGAGGTGCTCGCCCTCGCGGCGGATCTGGCGGAGGATCTCGTAGCAGATCGTCGACGGGCTCTTGTGGTAGCCCTTGCCGCCGCAGACCTCACAGGTCGTGGCCAGGGTGCGCTCGAGGCTCTCGCGCGTGCGCTTGCGGCTCATCTCGACCAGGCCCATCTCCGAGATCTTGGTGATGTGGGCCTTGGCGCGATCGCGGCGCAGGGCCTCCTGGAGGCGGCGGTAGACCTTGCGCCGGTTGGACTCGCGGTCCATGTCGATGAAGTCGATGATGATCAGCCCGCCGACGTTGCGCAGGCGCAGCTGCTCGGCGATCTCGTCGGCGGCCTCGAGGTTGGTCTGGGTGATCGTCTGCTCGAGGGTCTTGCCCTTGGAGCCGACAAATTTGCCGGTGTTGACGTCGATCGCCGTGAGCGCCTCGCCCTGATCGAAGACCAGCGAGCCGCCGCTCTTGAGGTCGACCTTGCGCTCGAGCGCGCGGTCGATCTCGAGCTCGATGCCGTAGCTGTCGAACACGCCCTCGCGGCCGGTGAACAGCTGGATCCGGTCGCCGTACTCGGGCAGGAAGGCCTTGCAAAAGCGCGCGAGGCGATCGTGGGCGACGCGGTCGTCGACGATCACCCGGCTGAACTCGGGCGAGAGGTTGTCGCGGACGCTGCGAAGCATCAGGTCGAGGTCGCGGTAGAGCAGCACGGGCGCCCGGTGGAGGCGCTCGTTGGCCTTGATGTTGGCCCACAGCCGGATCAGGTAGTCCATGCCCGCGCGGACCTGCGCGCTCGAGGCGTGGCGTGCGACCGTGCGCACGATGAAGCCGGCGCCCTTGGGCCGCATCTCGTCGACGATCCGCCGCAGCCGCCGGCGCTGGCGGTCGCTGCTGATCCGGCGCGAGATGCCGATGTGGCTGATCGTCGGCATGAACACGACGTTGCGGCCCGGGAGCGAGATGTAGGTGGTGATCCGCGCGCCCTTGGTCGAGATCGGATCCTTGACGACCTGGACCAGGATCTCCTGGCCGGGGTGGACGAGCTCGGCGATGTTGCCGACCTTGCCCGAGCCGCGCCGGGGCACGCCGTCGCTGCCGACCTTGTCGACGCTGGCGCCGGGGTTGGCGATGTCGCCGGCGTAGAGGAACGCCGCCTTGTCCTCGCCGATGTCGACGAACGCCGCTTGCATGCCCGGAAGCACGCGCAGGACCTTGCCCTTGTAGACGTTGCCGACGATCCCGCGCTCGCGTTCGCGCTCGATGAACAGCTGGGTGAGGATGCCGTTTTCGATCAGCGCGACCCGGGTCTCGGGGCCGTCGGCGTTGATGACAATTACCGATTCAGACATTGGGGGCGTCGCCCGAGAGCCTTCTCATCTGCCGCGCCGGGCCCGGAGCTCGGGGCAGGGTGCTCTCATCAAGCTGAGCGATTCGTAGCATGGACGGTCGAGATGCGAAATGCGCGGCCGCCCGCACGGGCGGACAGGGCAGTCACGGCCCGGCGTGAGGGATGGCACCGCGCGAAAGCGGGCTGGCTGTCGGTCCACGCGCCGCTAGTCAGGCCTCGGGGCCGGTGATATGTGAAATGGGTGGTTCTTCGCCCCTCGGTCGCTGGCTACGCCTTCGACGCAGCCGCCTTCTCAGCGCTCCGCTCGCGACTCGAGAGCGGGCACTTGTCGGCGGCGATCACCCACCTGCCGCGGCCGCCCGAGACCCTCGACACCCTCGCCGACTCGCCCCTGCGCGACTTTCGAACGTTTGGGCCGCGGGCGAGCGGGGGCGGTGACCCAGCTGACACCGAGCGCAACCTCGGTCGCGCCGCCGAGCGCGGTCGCTTCGCGCTGCAAAACGGTCGCGCCGCGGTCCTGATCCTCAACGGCGGCATGGCCACGCGCTTCGGCGGACAGGCCAAGGGCGTCGTCCCCGTCGTCGAGGGGGAGCGCGAGTCCTTCTTGTGGGTCAAGCTCGCCCAGGTCGCCAAGCTGATCCGCGAGCACGACGCGAGGATCCCGGTCGTGGTCATGCACAGCTTCGCGACCGCGGCTGTCAGCCGGGCGCACCTCCGGGACATCGACTGGGCCGGCGTCCCGGAGTCGATGCGCTTCGAGTTCACCCAGTCGATCATGCCTCGGGTCACGCCCGAGGCGGTCCCGGTCCAGGATCTTCCCGGCAGCGCCGGGCTCGCCGACAACCTGCTCTACTGCGCGCCCGGCCACGGCGACACCCTGCTGCGCCTGCGCGCGAGCGGGGTGCTCCACGAGCTTCGCCAAGGCGGCATCGAGCACATCCTCGTCGCCAACGTCGACAACCTCGGCGCCGAGCTCGAGCCGATCTTGCTCGGCGGTCACATCCAGGCGGTCGACGCGGGCGCGCACATGAGCGTCGAGGTCGTGCGCCGCGAGGGGGATCGCGGCGGGTGCGTGGCGGTGGTCGGCGGGCGCCCGGTGATCGTCGAGGGCTTCCGCCTGCCCGAGGGCATCAACCTCGACGCCTATCCGCAGTTCAACACCAACACCTTGTGGTTTTGGCTGTCGGCGATCGACCGCGACTTCGACCTCGACTGGTTCCCGGTCCAGCGGGTCATCGCCGGTCCGTCTGGCGAGCCCCTCGAGGTCGTGCAGTTCGAGCAGCTGATCGGCCAGGTCACCGAGCACCTCGAGGCCCACTACTTCGAGGTCGACCGCGAGCGCCGCTTCATGCCGATCAAGACCCGCGACGACCTGATCGTCGCCGCCCCGCGCATGCGCGCCCTGATCAAGCGCCTGCGCGAGGCCCGGTGAGCCCGAGCTGTGATCAGGACCTGATCTGGCTCAGGATCGCGTCGATGTTGGCCTTGGCGTCGCCGAACAGCATCCGGGTGTTCTCGTTGAAGAACAGCGGGTTTTGGACCCCGGCGTAGCCGCTGGCCATGCCGCGCTTCATCACGACCACGGTCGCGCCCTTCCAGACCTCGAGCACGGGCATGCCCGCGATCGGGCTGGCCGGGTCGGTCTGGGCGCTCGGGTTCACGATGTCGTTGGCGCCGATGACCATGACCGCGTCGGTCTCCGGGAAGTCCTCGTTGAGCTCGTCCATCTCGAGCACGATGTCGTAGGGCACGTTGGCCTCGGCCAGGAGCACGTTCATGTGCCCGGGCAGGCGCCCGGCGACCGGGTGGATGCCGAAGCGGACCTCGGTCCCGGCCTTGCGCAGGGTCTTGACGACCTCCGAGAGCGAGTGTTGCGCCTGGGCCACGGCCATGCCGTAGCCGGGCACGATGATCACGCTCTTGGCCTCGCGGAGCATCGCGACCGTGTCCTCGACGTCGAACTCGCTGACGTCGTCGCGGCCCTTGGCCTCGCCCGGGGTCGCCGGGCCCGCTGGCGCCGGGGCGCCGCCGCCGAAGCCGCCGAGGATCACCGAGATGAACGAGCGGTTCATCGCCGCGCACATGATGTACGAGAGGATCGCGCCCGAGCTGCCGACGAGCGCGCCGGTCACGAGCAGGAGGTCGTTCTCGAGCATGAACCCGGCCGCGGCCGCCGCCCAGCCCGAGTAGCTGTTGAGCATCGAGACCACGACCGGCATGTCGGCGCCGCCGATCGCCATGACCAGGTGGATGCCGATCAGGCCCGAGATCCCGGTCATGATCAGCAGCGGCATGAGCCCGTCGTGACCCGGGTGGCCGACGAATTCGTAGCCGAGGTAGACGCAGCCGAGCAGCATGCCGAGGTTGAGCAGGTGGCGGCCCGGGAGCGTCAGCGGCTTGCCCGAGAGCGAGCCGCGCAGCTTCAAGAACGCGATCACGGACCCGGTGAAGGTGATCGAGCCGATGAAGACGTCGATGAAGATCTCGATCTCGTGGATCAGCTTGTCGGAGCCGACGAGCTCGTGGCCGCCGAGCGGCGCCATGTAGCTCGACAGCCCGACCAGCACGGCCGCGAGGCCGACGAAGCTGTGGAGGACCGCGACGAGCTCGGGCATCGAGGTCATCGCGACCCGCGCGGCCATGAACGCGCCGACGAGCCCGCCGACCAGCACGGCCCCGGCGAGCACGCCGAGGCCCTGGGCGTCGAGGGTGAAGGGCGCGGCGCCCTCGAACCCGCCGAGGATGAACACGGCGGTCGCGACGATAGCGATCAGCATCCCGATGATGCCGTTGACGTTTCCGCGTCGCGCGGTCTCCTGGTTCGAGAGCCCCCCGAGCGAGAGGATGAACAGGATGCTCGCGGCGACGTAGGCGACGGTGAGTAGTCCAGCTGGTAGCATCGTCGGGCTCCTACTTCTGGAACATCTTGAGCATGCGCTGAGTGACCAAGAAGCCACCCGCGACGTTGATGGTTGCGACCAGGATGGCCAGGGCCCCGAGGATGACCGCGGGATCGCTGAGCTCACCTCCGATCTGGAGCATGCCGCCGATGATGATGATGCCGCTGATCGCGTTGGTGACCGACATCAGCGGGGTGTGTAGCGCGGGTGACACGTTCCAGATCACCTGCCAGCCGATGAAGCAGGCGAGGATGAAGACCGTGAAGTGATCGAGGAAGTCTTCGCCGCCGCCCCAGCCGACCCCGATCAGCGCGAGGCCGCCGAGGACCAGCCACAGCGGGTTGCCCTTGGCCTGACCGCCGCCGCCGTGACCGTGGCCCTTCTTGCTGCTCTTGGGGCTCGAGGCCTTGGGCGTGGGCGCCAGCGCGGCGGGCTTGGGTGCCTCGGGCTTGGCCTCGGCGGGCTTGGGCTTGGCCTGCGGCGACGGCTCGATCTTCGGCGGCGGCCAGCGCAGCTCGCCCTTGTTGAGGATCAGCGCCCCGCGGACGACGTCGTCGTCCTCGTCGACCTTGAAGCCCTCGGCCCCGCCCATGTCGTCGAGCAGGTGATAGAGGTTGTTGCCGTAGAGGTTGGACGCGACGTTGGCCATCCGGCTGGGCAGATCCGTGTAGCCGATCAGCGTGACGCCGTGCTTGACCGTGACCTCGTCGGCCACGACCTGCCTGCAGTTGCCGCCGCGCTCGGCCGCGAGGTCGACGACGACCGAGCCCTCGCGCATGTTGATCAGCGCTTGCTCGGTGATCAGGTAGGGCGAGGGCTTGCCGGGGATCAGCGCGGTCGTGACGATGATGTCGACCTCTTTGGCCTGCTCCTCGAACAGCGCGCGCTCGGCGTCCATGAACGCCTCGGTCATGACCTTGGCGTAGCCGCCGGCCCCGGTCCCGTCCTCCTCGAACTCGAGGGTCAGGTAGTCGGCGCCCATCGACTCGACCTGCTCCTTGACGGCCGGTCGGGTGTCGAAGGCGCGGACGATCGCGCCGAGGCCCCGAGCCGCGCCGATCGCCGCGAGCCCGGCGACGCCCGCGCCGATGACCAGGACCTTGGCGGGCGGGACCTTGCCCGCGGCCGTGAACTGGCCGGTGAAGAAGCTGCCGAAGTGCTGAGCGGCCTCGACGACCGCCCGGTAGCCGGCGATGTTGGCCATCGACGACAGCGCGTCGCACTTTTGGGCCCGCGAGATCCGCGGGACCGCGTCCATGGCCAAGACGGTGCCCTTGCGGGCCGCGAGCTTCTCGACCAGCTCCTTGTTCTGGGCCGGCCAGATGAACGAGATCAGGACCTGGCCCTCGCGCAGGAGCTCGGCCTCGTGCTTGCCGAGCTCGGGGTGGTCCATCGGCTCGCGGACCTTGAGGACGATGTCGGCCTCGGCCCACAGGGCCTCGGGCCCGGCGACGATCTTGCAGTCCGCCGCCGTGTAGAGATCGTCGGAGAAGCTCGCCGCCGTCCCGGCTCCGCTCTCGACGAGGACCTCGAAGCCAAGCTTTTGGAGGCGCTTGGCGGTCTGGGGCGTGGTCGCAACTCGACGCTCGCCCGCGAAGACCTCCTTGGGGATGCCTACCTTCATCGCACTACCGCCTTCTCAAAATCGTTTCCCGACTCGGAGCTACGCTCGGGCTCACTGGTCGAGGTGTTGGCCCAGTCTCGTGTCGTTCGGCGACGCATCGGCCCCATGTGAGGGGCCACCGAGCACGGCGGCTCGAGGCGCGAAATGGGAACGACGACCGCAGACATGGGGAGTTGGCGGCCCGCGAGGGGGCCGCCGAGCCTTGCATCAGTAACACGAACACTCGGCCGTTTTAAGCTGCGCACAGGAGCGTCCGCGCTCACCGAAGGCCCCGCTCGCCCGGTCCGCGGCGCCGTGACGCATCTGACGACGCGACCTCGAAGCGATCGCCGCGCGGGCGCAGCGTATTTCACGCGCTCCCCCGCGCTGCTCAGCCGTATAGACTCCCGCGATGGCCGACGACGCGAGCCCGGGCGAGCTGACCCACTTTGACGGTGCCGGAGCGGCGCACATGGTCGATGTCGCCGCCAAACCCGAGACGCCGCGGATGGCCCGAGCGCGAGCCCGGGTGCGGATGGCCCCGGCGACCCTGACCAAGATCGAGGCCGGGGCCCTCGGCAAGGGCGACGTGCTCGGAGTCGCGCGGCTCGGCGGGATCTCCGGGGCCAAGCAGACCGCGACCCAGATCCCCCTTTGTCACCCGGTCCGGATCACCGCCGTGACGATCGAGTTCGAGATCGACGCCGAGCTGCCCGGGGTCGTGGTCGAGGCCACCGTCGAGGCCGTCGACCGCACGGGGCCCGAGATGGAGGCGATGATCGCAGCCTCGACCGCGGCCCTGACGATCTACGACATGTGCAAGGCGATCGACCGGGGGATCGAGGTCGTGGATCTGCACCTGGTCGAGAAGCGCGGCGGCAAGTCCGGTCACTGGCTTCGTGACAGCAAATAGATGAGTAATTTCAACGGTTTATAAGCTCTTTCTCGATAAGGAAAAATTTATTAACTTAGCTCGGTGGCTGCGATGTGGGAGTTCTACGGCCGCTCGCGCGAGCTGGAGAGCCTCGAAGAGATCCTGGCCCGAGGGCGGTGGTTCTTCGCGCGGATCACAGGCCGTCGACGCATCGGCAAGACGACCCTCGTTCAACAGGCGCTCGCGGCGAGCCCCGCGCGGCCTCTGATCTACGTCCAAATCCCCGACTCGGCTCCAGCGGGTGTGCTCTCTGCGTTTGCAGACGCGATGCTCACCTTCGAGATTGACGGCCATCGTTTCGGGCAGCCGACCTCGCTTCGAGGTCTCGCCACGACGATCGGCGAGCTGGCCCGGGCCGGATTCGTGGTCGTGCTCGACGAGTTTCAGTACTTCGCTCGCAGCCAGCTCAGCGAGTTCACCTCGCATCTGCAGTCGGTGGTCGACGGCCTCAGCGCGGACGCAGACCGTGTCAGCGGGGGCTTGTTCGTGCTCGGCTCTCTGCACACGGAGCTTGTCGCGTTGCTGGAGGATCGCTCCGCGCCGCTCTACAACCGCACGACAGACAACATCGAGCTCGGCCACCTCGACACTCGGTCGGTGCTCGAGATCCTCTCGGCCCACGCTGACGATGACCCGATGCGTCTTCTGTTCGCGTGGAATTTGTTCGAAGGTGTGCCGAAGTTCTATCGAGATTGCTTCGAGCACGATGTGCTTGGAGAGGGGCGCACCGAGCTCTTGCGAGCGATGTTCTTCCGCAGCTCCTCGCCGCTCAAGACCGAGGCCGACAACTGGTTTCTCAGCGAGCTCCGTGGACGGTACGACGTGGTCTTGAAGTACGTCGCTCGCAATCCTGGTTGTACGAACGGAGACATCAAGAGCCACGTCGCGTCGCTCGCCTCGGATCGAGCCCAACAGGTAGGAGGCTATCTCAAGGTGCTCATCGAGAAGTATCGGATGATTGAGCGTCGCCTGCCGATGTCGGCCAAGCCAACGGCGCGCAACGGTCGGTACTACATTCGCGACAACTTCCTGCGCGCGTGGCTTGGGGCGCTGTCCAACCCCGTCTCGGCCGTGAACTTCAGGCCCGAGTCGTTGCTCGTCAGGCAGGCGAGTGACCGCCTCGAGGATGTGGAGGGCTACGGATTCGAGAAGCTGGTCGGTCAGCTCTACGAGGAGCGCAGCCGTGAGGGCGTCGGCGATTTCCCGCTCAACGAGCGGATCGTCGGTTTCTGGGACCGTACGGGCACCGAATTGGACCTCGTGGCCGTCGACAGCGACCACCGTCGCTTGCGCCTGGGCTCATGCAAGCGCAATCCCGACAAGCTCGTACGCAGCCTGGCGAGCTTCGATGCTCACATCGAGCGCTTCGTCAGCCACCAGCGGCGCTATGATGGCTGGGTCGTCGAACGGGTCGCAATCGCGCCGGTGCTCGATGCCGCCGCTCGAGGGGTGATTGAAGGCAGGGGGTACATCGCCCAGGATCTGCACGATCTCACTCGCGCGCTGTGCTGACGCCCCTACTCGACGGTCACGGACTTGGCGAGGTTGCGGGGCTGGTCGACGTCGGTGCCCTTGAGATCCGCGACGTGATACGCGAGGAGCTGGAGCGGGACCGAGGCCAGGATCGGCTGGAGGAAGGGGTCGACCTTGGGGACCAGGATGACGTCGTCGGCGACGTCGCCGATCTGGTCGTCGCCCGCGGTCGCGACGGCGATGATCTTGGCGCCGCGGCTGCGGACCTCCTCGAGGTTCGACAGGGTCTTGTGGTAGCCGGGGCCCTCGAGCGCGAGCACGACGACCGGGACGCTCTCGTCGATCAGCGCGATCGGGCCGTGCTTCATCTCGCCGCTGGCGTAGCCCTCGGCGTGGACGTAGCTGATCTCCTTGAGCTTGAGCGCGCCCTCGAGCGCGACCGGGAAGCTCAGCCCGCGACCGACGTAGAGCCAGTCGCGAGCTTTGACCCAGCGCCGGGCGATGATCTTGATCGCGGCCTGGACCCCGAGGACCGCGTCGATCGCAACGGGCATCTCGCGGAGGCCGTCGAGCAGCGCGCCCGCGCGGGCGTCGGCCAGCGCGCCAGTTTGGCGGCCGAAGTGGACCGCGAGCATGGTCAGCATGGTCAGCTGGGTGGTGAAGGCCTTGGTCGAAGCGACGGAGATCTCCGGGCCCGCGTGGGTGTAGAGCACGTGGTCGGCGGCCCGGGCGATCGAGGAGTCGACGACGTTGCAGATCGCCAGACCCACGGCCCCGAGCCGCTGGGCCTCCTGGAGGGCGGCCTTGGTGTCGGCGGTCTCACCCGACTGCGAGATCGCCAGGACCAGGTCGCCCTCGCGGACGATCGGCTCGCGGTAGCGAAATTCGCTGGCGAGGTCGACCTCGACCGGGAGCCGCGCGAGTTGCTCGATCAGGTACTTGCCGGCCAGGGCCGCGTGCCACGAGGTCCCGCACGCGACGATCGTGATCTTGTTGCGCTCGGCGAGGGTGGCGAGATCGAGGCCCGCGAGGTTGCCGAAGTCGAGGGCGTCGGCGTCGGCCCGGGTCTGGGGCAGGCGGCCGATCAGGGTGTCGCGGACCGCCCGGGGCTGCTCGAAGATCTCCTTGAGCATGAAGTGCTTGAAGCCCTGCTTCTCCGCGGCCAGCGGGCTCCACTCGATCCGTCGACGCCCGCGCTCGACCGGCTGTCCGTCGTCGTCGAGCAGCGCGAGGATCCCGGACGGGTCGATCAGCGCGATGTCGCCGTCGTCGAGATCCACGACCGTGCGGGTGTGCTCGAGGATCGCGGCGACGTCCGAGGCCACGAAGGTCTCGCTCAGGCCGTGCTCCCCGTGCTCGCCGCCGAGGCCGATCAACAGCGGCGAGGCGTGGCGCGCGGCGACGATCTGCTCGGGGTGGGCGTCGTGGACCACGCAGATCGCGTAGGCGCCCTCGAGCCGGCTGATCGCCTCGCGCACGGCCGCGATCAGGTCGTCGGGCCCGGCGTCGTAGATCTCGTCGATCAGGTGGGCGACGACCTCGGTGTCGGTCTCGCTCCGAAACACCCGCCCGCGGCTCTCGAGCTCGGCGCGCTGGCGGCTGTGGTTCTCGATGATGCCGTTGTGGACGACGCAGACCCGGCCCGCGCGCTGGGGATGGGCGTTTTGCTCACACGGGCGCCCGTGGGTCGCCCAGCGCGTGTGCCCGACCCCGGTCGTGCCCGAGACCGGCTCGGCCTCGAGCCGGGCAGCGAGGGCCGCGATCTTGCCCTCGCAGCGGGTCACGACCATCGGCGGCGTGCGCCCGGGGTCGATCAGCGCGACCCCGGCCGAGTCGTAGCCGCGGTACTCGAGGCGGCGCAGGCCCTCGACGAGGATCGGAGCTGCGCTTCGGGGCCCGGTGTAGCCGATGATGCCGCACATGCGTGCGTCTGTTGTAGCGGGGCGCTCGGCTCGAAGCCAGCGCGGCCCAGAGACGACAAACAAAGAGCGCCCCGGCTCGCAGGCGGGGGCGCTCGGTCGCTCGCGGAGGCGACGCTCGTGGGTGGCTCGCGGAGCTGACGCTCGTGGGCGGCTCGCGGAGCTGACGCCTACTGCGGCTTCAGGTCGGTGTCGTACTCGTAGATCTTGGCGCCCTCGAGCGCCTTGACGTCCTTGAGCTGCTTTTTGACCTTGGCCGCCTTGCCGACGATCACGATGACCGGCGTGGTGTGGATGTGCTTGGCGGCCATGTCCTTGATGTCACCGAGCTCGATCTTGCGGACCTCCTCGATGTAGCTGTTGTAGTAGTCGTTGGGCAGGTTGTAGGTCAGCGTGGTCGCGACCTTGCCGGCGATCTGGCCCGCGGTCTCGATCGCGAGCGGGAAGCTCAGGGCCATGTTGTCGACCGCGGCGTTGAACTCTTGCTCGGTCGGATCGGTCGTCCGCAGGCGCTCGACGTGGTCGAACAGGGCCTGGAGCATCTCGTCGGTCTTCTTGGTCTGGGTGACCAACGCGAAGGTCCCGATCGCCTTTTGCGGGCTCTGGTACGAGCCGATGTTGTAGGTCAGCTTCTTCTCCTCGCGGATGTCGCGGAACAGACGCGACGACATCCCGCCGCCGAAGAGCTTGGTGACCGCGCTCATCTTGATCCAGTCGGGGTGGTTGCGGGCGACGCCGTTGATGTTGGCGATCACGATGTCCGAGCTGATCTGGTTGCGGTCGACGATGTGAACCGCGAGCTCGGTCGGCACGGCCTTTTGGTAGTCCTCGGGCGTGAATTGCTCGAGCGGGTGGGCCGGGAAGCTTTCGGCCGGCTTCCACTTGCCGAGGGTCTTCTCGACCAGCTTCTCGACCTCGGCCTGGGTCACGTCACCCGAGAGGATCAAAAACGAGTTGTTGGGCCGGTACCAGGTCGAGTGGAAGGTCCGCAGGGCCTCGGGCGTGACCGCGTCGATCTCGGCGTCGGTCGGGAAGTCCGGGGCGTAGGGGTGACCCTCGGGGTAGAGCAGCTTCGAGGTCAGACGCTTGGCGAGCGCGCCGCCGTCGGACTTCTCGCCCTTGATCGCGACCTTTTGCTGGTCCTTTTGCTTGTTCAGCGCCTCGTCGTCGAACTTGGGGTTCTGGGCGATGTCGTTGACGAGGTCGAGGGCGAGCTTGAGGTTGGGGGTCAGCACGCGGGTCCGGATGACCGCGTTGTGCTCGCCGGCGCTCGACGACAGGCTCGAGCCGATCTGCTCGATGCTCTCGTCG
Organism: Enhygromyxa salina; assembly: GCF_002994615.1. Taxonomy (GTDB): domain Bacteria; phylum Myxococcota_A; class Polyangia; order Nannocystales; family Nannocystaceae; genus Plesiocystis; species Plesiocystis salina_A. The sequence continues at coordinate 46,684 of NZ_PVNK01000232.1, forward strand.
ATCTTGGCCTTGCTGCGCTTTTTGGTCCCCTCGGTCAGCATCGAGGCCGTCATCGCGCCGACGAGGTCGTCGTGGATCGTGCCGGCCTTGACGATCAGCTGCACGTCCACGAGCGGGACCTCGTGGTTCTCGACGACGTAGACCGTGAGCTTGTTGGGCAGCTCGAAGCTCTGGAGCTCGGGGAAGTTGACCGGGCGCTGCTCGCTCGGCGGCGGCGGGTCGGGGTAGACCCGCGCGGGCTCGGTCGGCTCGGTCTCGGGCGTGGTGTTGGCGGTCGTGTCGGGCGGCGTGCTGTCGCTCGTGTTCTTGTCGCAGGCGCCAAGACCGAAGGTCGAGAGCAGCCCGAGGCCGGCGGTGACGCTGATGAACTTGTGACGGATGTCGATGGTCATGGCGGAGCTCCTGTCGGGCCTCACTTGGCGGCCTTGGCCTTGTCGTCGGTGGCCGGCTTGGCCTCGGGCTTGGCGGCGCCGGCCTTGTCGGCGGGGACCAGCTCGTAGAAGACCCAATTCTCGTTGATGTACTCGCTCGCGACCCGCTTGATGTCCTTGGTCGTGACCGCGCCGTAGCGGTCGAGGTCGGTGAGCACGCGCTTGGGGTCGTCGTAGAACAGCGCGCCGTTGGCGATCGCCGAGGCCCGGCCGGAGTTGGTTGCGAGGGTCGAGACCGTCGACATCAGCTGCTGGTTGATGGCCTTCTCGAGCTCCTTCTTCGACACGCCCTTCTTGGCGATCTTGGCCAGCTCGCTCGCGAGCAGGGCCTTGACCTCGTCGAGGTTCTTCTCGCCCTCGGGCGTGGGCACGCCGAAGAAGAGCATCCCGCCGGCGTCGCGGAACGCGAAGATGTGGCCGCCGCCAGCGCCTGCGGTCCACTTCTTGTCGTCGGTCAGGAGCTTGGGCAGGCGCGCCGACTCTCCGCCGAACAAGATGTTGCCGAGCAGATCGATGCTCGGGCGATCGGGGTGCTCGTCGCCGACCGTCGGCCAGGCCCAGACCCACTGGGCCTGCTGGGCCTTGTCGTCGGGGACCTGCTTTTCGATCTTGCGCCCGCGGACCATCTTGGACTCGGCCGGGGGCGGGGGCTCTTCGCCCCTGGCGATGTTGCCGAAGTAGTGGGTCACGCGATCCTGGACGTTGGCGAAGTCGACGTCGCCGACGATGACCATGACCGCGTTGTTGGGCACGTAGTAGGTCTTGAAGAAGTCCTCGGCGTCCTTGGCCTCGGCCGCGTTCAGATCTTCGAGCGATCCGATCGGCATGTGGGCGTAGGGCGTGCCCTCGAACAGCTCCCCGACCAGGGTCTCGAAGGCCTTGAAGAAGGGCTGGTTCTCCGAGCGGTCCTTCTCGGACTTGACGGCCGAGCGCTGGACCTCGAAGGCGTCTTGGGTGATCTCGAGGAACTCGAGGCGGTCGGCCTCGCCCCACAGGACCATGTCGAGGTACTGGCTGGGGATGTTGTGGTAGTAGACCGTCTGGTCGAAGGACGTGCCCGCGTTGATGTTGCCGCCTGCGCGCTCGGTGTACTCACCGATCATGTTGTCGGCCAGGTTCTTCGAGCCCTGGAACATCATGTGCTCGAAGAAGTGGGCGAAGCCGGTCCGGCCCGGGACCTCGTCGCGCGAGCCGACGTCGTAGGTGATGTTGATGTTGAACGCTGGCGTCGAGTGATCCTCGACGACGTAGACGCGCAGCCCGTTGTCGAGCGTGAAGGTCTGGATGTCGAGCTCGATCTTCAGCTCGTCCTCGGCGGCCTCGGCCGGGGGTGGTGCAAGCGTCAGGGCGCCGAGCAAGGGCAGCGCGAGCGCGCCGGCCAGGGCCAGGCGCAGGGTTGTTGAACGTCGGCGAACTGTCATATCTGCTCGTCTCTTCGAGGGTTGGCGGCGCGGACACTAGCAGCCCCACGCGCAATTCTCCACGTCCTCGGCCCGCTGCGTGGAGGTGCGCCGCGCCCCACCAAGGACGTTCCTGCGAGCTTGGCCGCGTTCCCAGGGCCGCGCTCAGAGCCGCCCCACCCGCCGTGTCCTGGCTCATGCGCACGGCTGAAACCCGCCCTGAACCCCGAAGACGACGACCGCTCGTCGCAAGCGTTTGCGGAGTGACGACTAGCCCGACAGCTCGTCCAAGCCCTCGTGGGCCCGCTTGATGCCGCGCTCCCACTCGAGCAGCTCGGCGAGGCGCAGGGCTTCGTCGAGGCAGCGCCGAGCTTCGTCGGGCCGGCCGGCGGCGTCGCGCAAGCTGGCGCGGAGCAGGAGGAACTCGGTGCTGGTTCGGCGGTCGCCGAGCTTGCGCGCGAGCTCCAGCCCGCGGCCCGTGTGTTGCTCCGCGAGCACCGACTGGTTGAGCTGGCGCAGGAGCCGGCCGAGGACCTCGTGGGTCCGCATGAGGCCGAGCTCCTCGTTGCGCCGCTCGGCCTGAAACAGCGCGTGCTCGGCCCAGACCCTGGCCTCGCGCAGGTTGCCGGTCCGCTCGTGAAGGTCGGCGGCGGTCAGCAGGTAGCGCCACATCGAGACCTCGACCAGCGCGCGCGGGCCATCGCCGAGGGTGCACATGTCGAGGCCTTCGTTGAGCTCCTCGAGCCCGCGCTCGACCGCGCCTGCGTTGGCGTGCGCGCGGGCGAGGTCGGAGTAGAGCTCGAGCAGGGCCGGTCGACGACCCTGGGCGATCAGGGGCCCGAGCGCGCGCTGGTAGGCGTTGATCGCCCCGATCCAGTCACGCTTGCGAACCAGGCACTGGCCGAGGGCGCGGTGCATCTCGGACTCGAGCTCGGCGGCCTGACCGGTGCCGATGACCTTGCGCAGGGTGTCGATCGCCTCGTCGACGCGATCCGTGAAGCAGAAGGGATCGACGAGCTCGGCGATCAGGTGGGCTTCGTGCTGGAGGCGATCGTCGTCGCCGAGGCGTCGACAAGCCTTGAGCGCGGTCCGGAGCAGGCGCACGGCCTTGGGGTCGTCGAAGGCCGCGATCGCGGCCACGGCGGCCTCGCGCAGGGCCTCGATCAGCTCGACGACCTGGACCCGGCCGCTCGTGTCTCGCACGCGGTTGGGCTGCGCCCGGAGCAGGTGCAGGGCCCGGACCGTGGGCGACTGCTGCGCGCTCTCGCTGCGGATCGCGGCCTCACGATGGAGGTGGCGCCCGCGCTCGCGCTCGATCGACTTGCCGACGAACTCGCGGATCCGTCGGCTGCGAAACGCCCAGGTGTGCTCGCCGATCGGGCGCAACAACCCAGCTTGCTCGAGCGCGATCAGGTGGTGGTCGAGCTCGCCGGGCTGGCCCGCCGGATCGCTGGCTCGGAGGGCGTCGATGTCGTCGAAGTCGGCGCGCTCGCCGAGGACCGACAGGAGCTCGAGGACCTGGCGCTCGGACCCCGCGAGCCCGGCCAGCCAGGTCTTGATCGCGGTGTCGAAGTCGATCGCCTCGGCCTCCGCGGGGAGGCTGCGCAGGGCGAGCTCGAGCTCGAAGGGGGTCATCGGGGCGTGGCTGGCGAGCCGCGCGGGCACGGGCGAGTCGTCGTGGGCGAGCTCCTCGGCCCAGGCGTGGATCTCGGCGGCGTCGAGGCGCGGGAGCCCGACGACGGGGCTGCGCAGCCAGTCCCGCTGCTCCTCGGAGGTCGCGACGAGGACCAAGATCGCCTGGCTCGAGCTCGCGCGAAGCAGCTGCTGGAGCACCCGGCGCGAGGGCCCGTCCCAGCGGTCGACGTCGTCGAGCACCAACAGCAGCGGCTGCCCGCTGGTCTCGGTCAGGGCCTGGACCGCGGAGGTGAAGCACTCTCGACGTCGAACCGCGTACTCGATCGCGTTGGAGCCGATGCCGGTGTTGACGCCGACGCCGAACAGCTCCTGGAGCCCGGGCAGGGCCTCGTAGGACAGGCCAATGAGGTTGGCCGCGCGGTTGATCTCGCCCGGCGAGGCGACGCCGTAGTCGATGCCGAGCAGCTCGGCCACGGCCACGCGGATCGGCCACAGCGCCGTCATCGCCCCGGTGGGCTCGCAGCCAGTCGAGACCACGCGCCAGCCATGCTGCTCGGCGCGGTCGGCGAGCTCGTCGAGCAAGCGCGACTTTCCGCAGCCGCTCCCGCCCGCGATGATCTGGGCGTGAAGTCCGACCGTGGGCTGCTCGAGCTGGCGCTCGCCCGCGGCGATCAGGGCGCTCGCGGCCTCGCCGGCGAGGCGCGAGGGCAGCGCTCGCAGGAGGACCTCGGCGGTCGCCTCGCCCGTGGCCTGACGCAGCGCGCGAGTCGAGCGGCGCTCGACCCGACGGACCGGCGGGAGGACCTGCTGATCCGGCGCCGCGCTGCCGCAGGCGGGGCAGAAGTGGTCGGTTGCTCGCATCTGCGCGCCGCAGCTGGCGCAGTGGATCTGAGTTTGGGTGCCGCTCCGCGCGGCCTCGACCAGGGCCTCACGAAACTCGGCGGCGTCGGCGAAGCGGGCGTCACGCTCTTTGGACAGCGCGCGCAGGCAGACCGCCTCGAGCGGATCGGGGCTCTGGCCCACGACCTCGCTCGGCGGCTTGGGCTGCTCGTGGATGTGGCGGTGGAGGATCTCGACGGCGACCTCGGACTCGAAGGGCGGGCGGCCAGTCAACATCTGGTAGAGGATCACGCCGACGGCGTAGAGATCGGAGCGCTGGTCGAGCTTGAGCCCGCAGGCTTGCTCGGGCGACATGTACTCCGGCGTCCCGCAGACGACCCCCTGGCTGGTCAGGCCGGGGCGCGCGCGGGCGTTGGGCGCGTCGTCCATGAGCTTGGCGATGCCGAAGTCGAGGACCTTGAGCAGCTCGCCGTGGGTCCGCAGCGACTGGACCAGGATGTTCTCGGGCTTGAGGTCGCGGTGGAGGATCCCGAGCCCGTGGGCCTCGGCCAGCGCGGCGAGGATCTGGAGGGTCAAGTCGGCGATCCGCGCGCGCGAGAGCGGGTACTCGTCGAAGATGATCTGCTCGAGTGAGCGACCCTCGATGAACTCCATCACCAGGTAGGTGATGCCCTCGGGGGTCCGGCCGTAGTCGACGACCGAGACCACGTTGGGGTGGTTGAGGCTCGCGCAGTTGTGGGCTTCGTTGGCGAAGCGCGCCTGGGAGTCGGGGTCGTTGGTCAGCTGCGGGCTGAGGATCTTGACCGCGAAGGGTTTGTGCAGCGTGGTCTGCTCGGCGCGGTAAACGCGGCCCATCGCGCCGGACCCGAGCAGCTGGTCGATCCGGTACCTGTCCTCGATCACCACCCCGATATAAGGATCGCCCTCGAGAGCCATCACCGCCGAGATATCCGCTCCACACGACGGGCAGAAGCGGTGTTCGTCGAGAACTCGCGCTTCGCACTGGGGACAGACCTTATGTGCTAGTTCGTGCACAGAGGACCCACATCGACGATCATCAAGGTACCGCAGGGGTGTAGCAGGGGAAACTAGTGCACGGCCGAATTCCGCGAGTTGCGGCCTCGAGCGCAGCCGCGGGGGCGGTTTGAGCGCCGTGCGTTGTAGCTCGGAATGGGTCTGGGGGATAGGCCTGAACCAAGCCGAGGGCTGGGCAGGGTCGAGCAGCTGGCCGGACGTTGAGCATGGATCACGTGAGCCTGATCTACAGATGAACGAGGGTTAATTGGCGAGTGAGCTCCAGGCGCGCCGGGACCGGGCTAAGTGCCCAGATTTGCAAGGGATTTCGCGGCTCGCGCAGGATTGACAGCAGACACGGGCCCTCCTATAACCGCGCGCGATTGGCGGTCGTCAGGCCGCCGTTGGGGCGTCGGCAAGTGGCAAGCCATCGGTTTTTGGTACCGACATTCGTAGGTTCGAATCCTACCGCCCCAGTCCGAGAACCGCCATGAACCGACTCATTTCCATTTTTGGCGGCAACGCGAGCCCGGCTCTCACTGAAGAGATTTGCAAGTACGTTGGGGTGCCGCAGGGCACCGCTCGCGTGTCTCGCTTCTCGGATGGCGAGATCTTCGTCGAGATCGGCGAGAACGTTCGGGGCGTGAACTGCTTCATCGTTCAGTCCACGTGCTCGCCACCCAACGACAACCTGATGGAGATGTTGATCATGATCGACGCGCTCAAACGCGCGAGCGCGGGCGCGATCGTGGCCATCATCCCCTACTTCGGCTACGCCCGGCAGGATCGCAAGGTCAAGCCGCGCACGCCGATCACGGCCAAGCTCGTCGCGGATCTGCTCACGGCGGCGGGCGCGACCCGGGTGCTCTCTGTCGATCTTCATGCGGGCCAGATCCAAGGCTTCTTCGATATCCCCTTTGACCACCTCTATGCCACGCCAATTTTGCGTGAGGCGTTCCAGCGTGAGGGACTCGTCGGTGACGGCACGGTGGTGGTCTCGCCAGACGCGGGCGGCACCGAGCGCGCGCGCGCCTACTCGAAGTTCCTCCACTGCCCGCTGGCGATCATCGACAAGCGCCGCGACGCCCCCGGCGTGTCCCAGGTCCACCACCTGATCGGCGACGTCGAGGGTCGGCGCGCGATCTTGATCGACGACATGATCGACACCGCCGGGACCTTGTGCAACGCGGCCAAGGCGGTCATGGAGCACGGCGCCTCCGAGGTCTTCGCGGGTGCGACCCACGGCGTGCTCTCTGGCCCCGCGATCGAGCGCATCAACGAGTCGGTCCTCAGCCGCGTGTGGGTCAGCAACACGATCCCGCAGCACGACAAGGTCAGCCGCTGCGCCAAGCTCGAGGTCCTGAGCACCGCCAACCTCGTCGGCGAAGCGATCAAGCGCATCCACCACGGCGACTCGATCTCCAGCCTGTTCGACTGAGCGTGCTTTCAAAGCCCCCGCGGCCGCGGTGCACGTCGCCACGCGCTGGGGCTGCGCGGCAGGTCGGTGGGCGCTCATGAGCTTCGCGGTGGGATGCGCGGCCCCCCAGAGGGGGGCTCGTCTGTTTGGCGCGGGACAGGCCTGGTCGGCCGCGGGGGAGAACTACTCCCACGAGCTGCAGATCTTGCCCTTGTCCTTGGCGAGCCAGGCGATGGTGTCGTTGGCCGCGTTGATCCAGCTCTGCGGCGCGCCGAGCTCCCCGTAGACGACGACCTCGAACAGCTGCGTCGCGTAGCCGCACTCGCCGAGCCCGACGTAGGCCGAGCCCGCCCAGTAGTAGACGTAGGGGATCCAGTCGTGGGTCCAGTGGGCGTCGGCGAACTCGGCGAAGTAGAGCAGGGCGTCCCAGTAGTTGCCGAGCTCGTGCTCGGCGACGCCCATGAAGTACAGCGCGTAGGGGATGTTCTTGTCGTCGGGGTAGAGGCTCTTGAACGCGACGAACTGGGCCTTGGCCGCGGCGTAGTCACCGGCCACGAACAGGTCGTAGGCGGCGTCCCACAGCTCGTCCTGATCCTTGGGCGAGGGCCCGCCGCCGGCCGAGTCGGATCCGTCGGGCAGCAGCCGGAGCTCGAACACGTCGATCTCGCTCGCCTCGTAGGCCTTGGCCGCGATCTCGAGGTCCTGGGTCTTCCAGTGGTTCCAGCTCGTGCTCTTGCCGCTGGTCGACTTGGCCCACACCCGCAGCTTCTTGGCCTGGAGCATGAACGGCGAGTGGGTCGGGTCGTCGAGGTTCAACGACGCGCCGCTGGCGAGGGCGTAGCTGGCGGTCTTGCTCGAGCCGAGCGCGCCCGGCAGCCAGGTCCACTTGCCGTCGCGCTGGGTGTACCACTGGACCTGAACCTCGACGTTCTGGCCGCTGTCGTTGGTGACCCGGAGGTTGCGCTCGCTGAAGCTCTGGATGACCGGGCTGTTGTTGTTGTTGCTGTTGTTCTGGGCGTTGCCGTCTTCTTTGACCATCGCCCAGGCCGCGTAGGCGCCGACGCTGTTCGAGTCGTAGTCGATCCACATGTAGCCGTCTTCGCCCCAGTTGGTCCCCCAGCTGTTGCGAAGCAGCCACGCGTTGCGGCTGTCGTCCCAGCCGACGAGGGTGACCGCGTGGTTGATCGTGGCGTTGGACTTCTCGTCGAAGGTCCCGCTGCTGTAGGCGATGAAGTTCGAGGTCGCGGCCACGGCCGCCGTGACCGCCCCGTACTTGCACATCGCGGCCTTGATGTCGGCGACCTTGGGCTGGATCGCGACCGGGTCGACCCAGCCCCAGGCCTCGACCTCGTAGGCCGTCTTGCCCCCGACGCTGCAGCTTTGGCTGCTGGCCTTGTAGGGCACCTTGCTCTCGGTCTGGAGGCCGTCCTTGCCGGCCCCGAGCCACTCGTAGACCGGGGCGTACCAGCCCCCCGAGCAGGTCCCGCCGCCCGAGCAGCTCAGCGCGTGTTGCTCGGCGAGGTCGGACTTGGCCCCGTTGATGATCGCGTTGCTGGTCTCGAGGGTCGAGGTGGCCGCGAAGGCCCAGCAGCTGCCGCAGGCGCCCTGGTTGCGGATCGGCGTGAGGCTGTCGGCCCACGAGAAGGCGTCGGCGCTCGGCGAGCAGATCTCGGCGAAATTGTCGCCGAGCCCCGCGCCGCCCGAGCCGCCCGCGCTACCCGAGGACCCGACCGGGGCCCCGAGCCCGCCCGGGAGCCCGCCCTTGCCCGCGCGCGCGATCTTGCGAGGCTTGGCCGCCGCGCGTCCGATGTTGCGGACCATGAGGTTGCGACCCGCGAGCTGGGCTCGCGCGATCTTGTTTTGCTTGGCCGCGTTGGCCAGGGGCTTGCTCGGCAGCGAGAGCCCGGCGAGCTCCCCGATCGCGCGGTCCATCGGCGCCGTGTAGCCGACCTCGAACTTGTACTTGCGGCTCGAGTTGGTCTTGCGCAGCTTCTCGAGGCTCTTTTTGACCTTGCGCTTGGCCGTGGACTCGCGCGAGGTGTAGCGGGCCGCCCGGGCCTTGACCTCCTGGCTGCGCGCGCGCGGGATCGTGGGCTTGGGTCGGGCGCGCGTGGTCTTGCGGGTCGGCGCGCGCTTGTACTTGGTCTTGGTCACGACCGGCGCCTTGCCGACCTTGGGCGTGGCGCGCTTGATCGTCTTGGTCGAGTTGGTCTTGCTCGAGGTGGGCGCGCGCGCGGGGGCCCGGGCTTTTTCCGACTTGCTCGCGTTGGTGGTCGAGCCGGCGCGGGCGGGGGCGCGACTGGGAGGGGCAAACAACAGGCCCATGCACAGGGCCGTGAGGGCGGCGGGCGAGGTCCAGGACATGGGCATGGGGGATGCTACCTGGTCGCTCCGACGGCGAGTGCAAGGAATTTGTTCGAAATCTGCCGAATTGGGCGAGGATGGGCGGGGTCGAGCAAAGTGGAGACGGGCGCCCGGCTGCGGTAGCGTGGGGCGATCACGAGCGCGCAGTGATGATGCCCAACAACAAGACCTCCCTCGCCACCTCGCTGTTCGTGCCGCTGCTCGGGGCGTGCCTCACCTTCGGACTGGCCAGCGCCGCCGCTGCGGCGCCGCCCAGCCTCGGGGGTGGCGGCGCGGGCCCAGAAGAAGAGGCGTGCGCGGGCCGGGCTGTCGGTGACGCGTGCACGCTGCCCAACCAGCAGCTCGGAACCTGTGAGCAGGGCACCTGCAACCGCCTCGACTACTCCGGCGGCTCGCCACCCAAGGCCGTCGAAGAGCCCTGCGTGGTCTGCACCTCAGGTGGTCAGGACGGCCCGCCCGGCTCCGGTGACGCAGGTGACGCAGGTGACGCAGGTGACGCAGGCGCGCCCGAGCAGACCGACGGTGACGGTGGCGTGAGCTCGGGCGCCAAGGAGCCGCCGCAGTCGTCGAGCCGCTGCGTCGTCGTCGATGACGCGGGCGACCCGGCCGGGCTCGCGATGCTCGCGCTGTTCGGGCTGGCGATCCGGCGTCGCCGCGCCCGTCGGCCGTGAGTCCACGCTCACGCGTGGCACGCGATACCCAGCACTTCTTGCGCCTAGGGGGCCGAAGCGCGCGTGATAAGTACCGCCTGCGCGACCCGAGAATTCCATGCTCCCACTCCTGGCCAAGGCCGAGTATCCCACCGCTCCGCTCGATCTGCAGATCCAAGTCGGATGGCTGGTTCTGCTGTGTTTGACGCTGATGATGGTGTGGGCGTGGACGCGCTCGGAGGCGCTGCGCCGCGCGCTGTTCGCCCGCGAAGATCCGCGCATGTGGGCGCTGTTCCGGATCGGCCTCGGCCTGATCACGATCCAGAACTTCTGGAACCTCAACATGCACTGGCGGATGCTGTGGACGGACGAGGGTCTGTTCACCGCGAGCGAGACCCGCAGCCGCCTCGCTCGCACGGCGCTGTCGGGCTGGACCGAGGTCGACGGCTTCCTCGACGGCTGGGCGGTGCTCAAGTTCTTCTGGGGCAAGTACTCGCTGCTGTTCATCGACAGCGACCCGGTCTTCGTGCGGGTCTACCTGGCGATCCTTTTAATCGCCCTGGTCCTGTTCACGATCGGCTTTCGCACCCGGATCACCGCGGTGCTCGCGATGCTGCTGATCAACAGCCTCTACAACCGCAACGCGGTGTTCCTCGAGGGCCACGACACCGTGTTTCGGTGCACGTGGTTTTTGGTCCTGTTCGCCCGGACCGACGCGGCGTGGAGCGTCGACAACTGGTTGCGACGCAGGCGCGAGCGGTGGCTGGCCAGCGCGATCGGCGACGGCACCAAGGTCGCCGCGGTGCCCTTCGACTGGCGCCACTTCTTCGACCGCGCGGGCCACTGGCTGTGGGGCGGGCTGTGGGCCTGGCTGTTTTGCGTCAAGGTCGAGTTCAACCCGCAGACCGTCTACATGGTCGTGATCGGCGGGATCTCGGTCTGCGCGATCGTCGGGCTCGTCGAGCGTGAGCGTCGCCGCGCCGCGGCCGGGCAGGGCAAGCTCACGCTCGAGCTCTCGCGCTTCCAGCTGGTCGCGGCCTGGCCCCGCTACCTCTACGTCGCCCAGCTGGTCTGCATCTACTCGGCCACGGGCCTGTACAAGACCGGCAGCGTGTGGAAGCGCGGCGACGCGCTCTACTACGCGCTCAACATGGATCATTTTTATCGCTTCGAGGTCGTGACCCAGTGGGTCAGCGTGTACCTGGCGACGAACATGTTCCGGCTCATGACCTGGGTCACGCTGTACTGGGAGAAGCTCTTCGCGCTCGTCGTGATCGGGCTGATCCTGCGCTGGCGTCACCTCCACCGCGACACCGACTGGTATCGGGCGATGGAGGCAAAGCGGTGGCGAGTCTGGCTCGGGCGCGCCGCGCTGCTCGGCGCCTACGCGGTCGTGTATCGGACGATCACGCTCGCCTACCCGTGGTGCCTCGCGCTGCAAAAGGACAAGTCGCCGACCCCCGCCGGGCCGGGGCTGGCCAACCTCAACCTCTTCTTTGCGGTCGTCATCCCGGTCCTCGTCGTCGCGTGGTTCGTGCTCGGGCGCTGGCCGATCCCGATCGGGAGGCTGCTCGCGCGGGTGTCTCGCGGGCGCTTTGCGAGCGCGAAGATCGACCAGGAGTTCGTGCGCAGCTGGGTGTTCGGCCGGCGGATCTGGCTCGGCCTCGGCTGTGTGTTCCACGGCATCCTGCTCGTGACCATGAACATCGGCATGTTCCCGGTGATCATGATGTGGATGTACGTGGTCTTCTTCGAGGCCAAGCCCTTCCTGATCGCGGGTCGCTGGCTCAAAGACAAGCTGCGCCAGCGCAAGTTCACGAGCCTGTTCGCGCCGAAGCTGCTCGACCGCGCCCTGAGCGAAGAGCCCGGCGTGCTCGAGACCACCGCGCAGTCGCTGCGCCGGGATCCGACCGGGCCGTGGTGGCTCGACCCCTGGCGCCTGGTCATGGGGCCGATCGAGCTCCTGCGCACGCGCAAGCGCGACGCGCTGGTCACCACGGTCGAGCGCGGCCGTGATCGCGGCGGGCGGATCCCAGACGCGCTCGTGCTCGGCCTCGGCCTCGCCGCGGTCGGGCTCGTGGTCCTGCGCGGGCTCGAAGCCAAGACCGACGACCCGGGCGAGGGCGCGACCAAGGCCGAGTTCGTCGCCGACGTGCGCGACCGCGACGGCGACCGTGACCAACAGCGGGCCGAGGTCGAGGCTCGCAAGGCCCGGATCGAGCGCCTCGGCGACGCCGGACACTGGTGGGTCTACGCCGGCCTGGCGATCGCCGCCGCCTCGCACTTTCGCCGCCGGCCGGCCTTCGATCGCCTGCCCGACGGCGCCGAGCCCGAGCCGACCGAAGCCGCGACGACCGAAGCCGCGACGACCGAGCCCGAGGCGACCAAGCCCGAGGCGGCCACGCCCGCCGTGACCCTGGCCGAGCCCCAGCTCATCGGCGGCACGCTCATGCGCACGATCGTGTTCGGCTTCATGCTCTATCACTGCGGCGCCGTCGGCACGACCTTCATCCCGCGCTTCTCGGTCACCCAGGCCTGGCGCAGCGAGGCCCGCAAGGTGTTCGGCGACTGGGTCCGCGGCACCAACCAGAGCCAGAGCTGGAAGATGTTCGCGCCCAACCCCCCGCGCGGCAACGGCTTCATGCGCACGGTCGTCATCGACGACGACGGCAAGCCCTACCAGGTCGGCAAGGACCACTACTCCGAGCGGCCCTACGTGTTTTGGTACAACGACCGCGAGCGCAAGATGCATCGCCGGATGATCGGCAAGAGCAAGTGGTACCTGCGCTATTGGGGCCAATATCACTGCCGCGACTGGGCTCTGAACAACGACGGGCACATGCCCAAGGAGGTCCGGGTCTTCAAGCTCAGGACCCCGATCCCCAAGCCCGACGACCTCGCCGCGGCTGGGGTCGCGTCGGACCCGCGCGAGCGCAAGCTGCGAACCGAGCTGATCGAGACCCACCGCTGCGACGAGCGCGTCGTGACCCCGATCATGAAGCAACGCCGGGGCTGGTCGCTGACCGAAGAAGATCAGCAGTGGTTCGAGGACGAGCTCGAGCGCATGCACCGCGACGCCGAGGGCACGCGGGCCAACTGGGCCAAGCGCGAGGACTTTGGCGGGGTTCCCCGCGAGCAGCGAAACGAGGCGGTCAAGTGACAGGTGCCGGGGGGGGCGGGGCGCAGCCCCGAGTCATGGGGACGATGGAGACAGTCTGGAGGAACGCATGAGTCCGCTGCTGTTGGCGCTAGCCAAGAAAAAAGAGGTCGATGTCTCGGCGCACATCGACATCGCCACGACCTACCTGTGGGTCGCGCTGGCCCTGCTGATCGCCTTCTTCGTGCTTCGGCCCGAGCTCTGGCGGCGGCTGTGGTTTCGGCGCATCGACGCGCGCGGGCCCGCGCTCGCGCGCATCGCCCTGGGCATCACCTTGATCTGGACCTTCCTCGACCTGCTCGTGTTGCAGGGCGAGTGGCTGTTCACCGACCAGGGCCTGCTGCTCACCGACATGGCGCGCAAGAACTACGGCGGCAAGCTGCGCACGCTGTGGGACCCGGAGCATGGCTTCGAGCACTGGTGGGACGTGCTGCTGGTGCTCACGGACCGCTGGTCGATCCTGTTCATCCGCAGCGATCCGCCCTTCGTCTACGCGATGTTCGGGCTGCTGTTCATGTTCGGCCTGATGATGACCGTCGGGCTGTTCACGCGGGTCTCGACGGTCATGAGCTGGCTGCTGATGCTGCAGCTCTACAACTACAACCCGATCTACTACACCGGCGGCGACACGGTGATGCGGGTGATGTTGTTCCTGGCCATGTTCGTCGACTGGGGCCAGGCCTACTCCGTCGACGCGTGGCGACGCCGACGTCGGGCGATCCTCGCTGGCGCGACCCAGGTCCCGGCGCTCCAGCGGATCCCCGCGTGGCCCGTCCACCTCTTGATGATCCAGCTCGCGTGCATCTACTGCGCCACGGGTCTGCTCAAGAGCGGCAACACCTGGGCCAACGGGACCGCGCTCTACTACGCCCTCAACCTCGATCACTTCTACCGGGTCCCGGCGTTCACGCTCTACGCCTGGGCCGACCAGCTCTACATCACGCGGGTGATGACGGTCGTGACCCACTGGTGGGAGGCGCTGTTTCCGCTGGTGTTCGTCGGGGAGATCCTGCGCGCCGTCGACAAGGACCAGGCCGCCAACACCTGGATCGGGCCGGTCCCGCGCTGGACCTTCTATTCGCTCGGTCTCGTCGCCTCGATCCTCGTGGTCTGGGCCGCGCCGACCTGGGCGCGGACCTTCCCGCTGTTCGTGCTCGCGGCGATGATCTACGTCGACCGCCGCTGGCTCCGCGAGCCCGACAAGTCGGGCGCGGGCGCGGTCGCGTGGTCGATTCGCGTGCTCAGCTGGCTGTGCCTGATCGGCTTTTTGGTCGTCGGGGCGGTGTTCGCCGATCTCGGCGTGCTCTACTACTTCAAGCCGCCGAAGAACGCGCCCGCTTGGGTCCAAAACAAGGACCTCCTGCGCAACCTGGCCTCGGCCGCGACCCTGGCGATCCCGCTGCTGCTGACCACGGTGATCCTGATCTTGCGCACCTGGGCGCCGCGCGCCTACCGGATCGTGCGTGACTGGCTCCTGGGCAAGCGCTTTTGGGTCACGATGGGCCTGTTCATGCACATCGGGATCGACCTGACCATGAACGTCGGGACCTTCGTCCAGGTCATGATCTCGGTCTACCCGCTGTGGCTCGGGGGCGAGGACGTCGACGCGATGTGGCGCTTCTTGCTGCGGCGCCCGGCCAAGCCCGGCGAGGGGACCCGGCCTGCGCTGCCCGAAGCCAAGCTGCGCCGGGTCGGTCGGCGGCTGATCGCGCCGCTCGAGCGCGTGCGCCACCGGGTGCCGCGCGCGCCCTGGGTCGTCATCCACGGGCCGGCCGAGGCCGCGGTCCGGCGGGTGGCGTTGCTGCGTTGCTGGGATCTCGGCGAGCGCCTCGAGTTCGAGCTCGACCCCGAGCGCACGAGCGAGGTCCTGCGCCTGCGCTCGCCCGACGGCCAGACCACCTTCGAGGCTGCGCGCGCCGGTCGCGAGCTGATCTCGCTGTTCCCGGGCCTGTGGTGGCTGTGGCCGATCGGCATGTTCCCCGGCGTCGGTCGGCTCGCAGCCATGATCTTGCGCCAGCGAGTGTAGAGTCGGTCGATGACGGCGTGGCGCCCGAGGGTCATCGACGTCGTCGCGTTGCTCGGGTTCGCGCTCGCGTGGCTGGTGCCGATGGCGTGGGTCGCCTACCTCGGCGAGGCGCCCGTCGACTGGCCGATCAACACGCGCGACGCCTACGCGGTCTCCTGCCTGTTCGGGCGCGGCAACGAGCGCGTGAGCATGTTCTACGTCCAGGTCCGCCACGCCGGGCAGCCCGGCTGGCACGACCTGCCCGAGCACGAGTACTTCGGGCTCGAGCCCTTCGGCCACCGGACCCGCTTCGACCGCTTCATGAGCCGCTTTGGCTATCGTGAGGGGGCCGGGGTCGCCCGCCGCGAGCTCGGCCTGTGGCTCGCGGCCGCCCACGCCGAGCGCCACCCCGAGCAGCCGCCGATCCTCGCCCTGCGCTTCGTGTGGGCCGACCGGAGGATCTCGGCCGACGATCCGCCCCAGGGGCGCTGGCGCAAGCCGCCGCGGGCCGAGGCCGGGCCGATCCACCGGCTGGGTGAGGTCGTGCTGATCGAGGAGGGCGCCCCGTGACGGCGCCCGAGCCCGAGCTCGAGACGGCGCCCGAGCCCGAGCCCGAGCCCGGGCGCGTGGACGCGGCCCTGCGCTGGGCCCTGGGTCCGGTGCCCGCGATCCGACTCGAGAGCTTCCGCTGGGCGCTGAGCCTGGCGCTGCTCGTCTATACCCTCGCCTGGGCCCTCGACGCGCGCGAGTGGCTGACCCCGGCCGGCTACCACATGAGCGGCGCGGCCTCCTACGGCCTCCAGCTCCCGGTCCCGCTCCTCGGCCCGCGCACGGTCATCTTGTTCCTGGTCGTCTACGTCGGCGCGATGGTCGGGATCTTGCTCGACCTGCGTCCGCGCTTGTGCTCCTTCGTGGTCTTCGCCGGGCTGCTCTACGTGACGACCGCCGACCGCCTCGCGGCGTTCTCGATGAACAAGCTGGCCCTCGTCGCGTGGTTGATCCTGCTCCTCGCCCCGTGGCCGTCCGCGGCCGAGCAGCGCGGCGGCGAGGGCGGCGAGGGCGAGGACGCGCTCGCCGAGCTGCGCTCGGCCTGGCCGCTGCGGATCCTCCAGGCCAGCTTGCTGATCCAGTACGTCGGGGCGGGGATCTGCAAGCTCCGGGGCGACTGGCTCAGCGGCGCCCCGGTCCTGTGGCTGCAAGTTCAGGGCATCTACATGACGCCGCTGTCGGCGTGGATGGTGCGCGAGCTCCCGGTCTGGGCGTGGGCTGGCTTGCAGCACGGGGCGCTGGCCTTCGAACTCCTGGCGCCGCTGCTGTTTTGTGTCGCTCGCCTCCGGCCGGTCGCGTTCGCCTGGGGCCTCGCCATGCACCTCGCGATCGGCCTGATGATGTACCGGGTCGGCTTCTTTTCGTTTTTCGTGGTCACCTACTACCTGCTCTTCGTCGACGAGCGGGTGCTGCGAACGTTGCTTCGTCGGGTCACGCCCGAGGTCTCGCGGCGAGCGGGCGTCGCTGGTCGTGACCAGATCGACCGAACAGCCGGGGGTTGACGGCAATTTCCGCCGCGGCTGCGAGGAATGGTTGCCGCTCACGCGGCGCCTCGGTACCCTGGTCAGACAGGGTAAAGGACCCCGGATCGAGAAGCTGAGAGAGATGTCGACAAAACTGTTCGTCGGCGGCCTACCGTGGGCAATGGATAACCAGCGCCTCAAGGAAGTGTTCGCCGAATTCGGTGACGTGGCAGATGCCCGCGTCATCCTGGATCGCGAGACGGGTCGTTCTCGTGGGTTTGGTTTCGTCACCTACGCCGACGCGGCGGGGGCCGAGAAGGGCCTCACGCTCGATGGTCAAGAGGTAGACGGACGCCGCATACGAGTCGATCGCGCCCAGGAAAAACAGCGGCCGGCCCGGGGTCGACCCCGCGGCGATGGGGGCGGGCGCTCCGCCGGGGGCGGCGGTCCACCCGGTCCGTCCGGGCGTGACGCCGGGGGCCCGCGCCGTGAATTCAAAGATGACTGGGGCGGCGGCGGCGACCGTGGCCGCGACCGCGACCGTGGCCGTGGCAAGGGCAAGGGCCGTGGGCGCCGGCGCGGAGGTCGTGGCGGCCGTGGCGGCGGTGAGGGCGACGGCCCGCCCGGTGGTTTCGGCGAATTCGACGAGTGGTAGCGACTGCCCGCCCGGGCGTCGCGCGGACCCCGGCTCGTGGTGGCATCGGGGGTAGCATCGGGCTGTGTCCGGGCCCAAAGCCGATCTCGATGCGCGTCTGCGCGCCTCGGCGCCGAAGGCCAGCCTCGAAGAGCGCCAGGCCCTCGCGAGCATCGAGAGCCGTCTGTTCGGGCACGCGCCCAAGACAATCTCGCTGTCGCGCTACGTCCTGCTCGACAGCCTCGGTCGCGGCGGCGTGGGCATGGTCTACCGGGCCTACGACCCCGAGCTCGATCGCAAGGTCGCGATCAAGCTGCTGCTCGCGCGCCGCGGCACGCGAGACCGCGAGACCGCGCTGTTGCGCGAGGCCCAGGCCATGGCCCGGCTGTCTCACCCCAACGTGATCGCGGTCTACGACGTCGGGACCTACGACGAGCACGAGCTCGGGCTCGAGTCTGCGGCCGACGCGAGCGGGCTCGAGATCCACGGGCGCGGGGTGTTCGTGGTCATGGAGCTCGTCGAGGGCCAGGATCTGCACGCCTGGCTCGCGGGCGGCGAGCGGTCGTGGCGCGAGGTCGTCGCCGCCTTCCTCGCCGCGGGTCGAGGCCTGGCCGCCGCCCACGAGGCGGGCCTCGTCCACCGGGACTTCAAGCCCAGCAACGTCCGGGTCGGCAGCGACGGCCGGGTCTGTGTGCTCGACTTCGGCCTCGCCCATCCCTTCGCCGCGCCCGGCGGCCCGCCGAGCGACTGCGACGGGTCGCGCTCGGCCTCCGAGCAGCTCGAGATCGCCGGGACACCGATCTACATGTCGCCGGAGCAACACGAGGGCGAGCGCGCCGACGCGCGCAGCGATCAGTTTAGCTTTGGGGTCGCGCTCTACGAGGCCTTGTGTGGCCGCCCGCCCTTCACCGGATCACTCGACGAGCTCCGCGCGGCCAAGCGACGCGACGAGCCCCCGCCGATGCGCGACGAGCTGCGGATGCCTGCGCGGGTGTGGACGATCGTCAAGCGGACCCTCGCGCGCGAGCCCGACGAGCGCTTCGCCTCGATGACCGAGGTCCTCGGCCAGCTCGAGGCCGTGCTCGCCCGCCCGCGTCGACGGCGTGTCGCGCTCGTCGGCGTGACCGCGGTGGCCTCGGCGATCGGCTTCTCCACGCTGACGCCGATCCCCAGCCCCAAGGATCCCTGCTCCGGCGCCGACGCCCGGATCGCCGAGGTCTGGAACGAGGCCAGCCGCGCGCGGATCGAGGCCCGCCTCCGGGCGACCGGCGCGTCCTACGTTCAGACGACCTGGCACGAGGTCCGCCGCGAGCTCGACGACTACACCCGCGCGTGGACCGAGCAACACAAGGCGGCGTGCGAGGCCACGCGGGTGCGCCACGAGCAGTCCGAGGCGGTGTTGGATCTGCGCATGGCCTGCCTCGATCGCCACCTCGCAGAGCTCGACGCCGTCGTCGACATGCTCGCCCACGCCGACGTCGGCGTCGTCGAGCACGCGGTCGGGGCCGTCAACGCCCTGGGCTGGCTCGGCAGCTGCGAGGATCTCGACGCGCTCCGATCCCGCGTCAAAAAACCCCGCGACCCCGAGCTGCGCCGCCGCGTCGTTTGGGGCTACGCCGAGCTCACCCGGGCCAAGGCCAACGACGCGGCCGGCCGCTACGACGAGGCCCTGGCGATCGCTCAGGCCACCGCCGAGGTCGCGCAGACCCTCGACTACCTGCCCCTGCTCGCGGCCGCCGACCTCCGCCGCGCGGCCGCGCTCGAGGGTCAAGGTGATTTCGCCGCGGCCGAGCACGCGCTGCTCGAGGCGATCTGGGCGGCCGAGGCCAGCCGCGACGAGCCCGTTGCGACCGACGCCTGGATTCGCCTGGTCTGGGTCGTCGGCGTCGAGCGCAATCACCACGAGCAGGGCGAGGTCTGGCTGCGCTTCGCCGAGGCCGCGCTCGAGCGCCTCGGCCATGACCAGCTCCGGGCCGCGACCCTCGACCACAACCGCGCGGGTCTCTACGCCGCGACCGGTCGGTTGGAGGAGGCGGTCGACGCGTACACGCGCGCGCTCGAGGTCCAGACCCGGCTGCTCGGTCCGAGCGACCCGACCGTCGCGCGGACTCTCAACCATATCGCCAACACCTTGATCAAGCTCCAGCGCTACGAAGAGGCCTTCTCCTACAGCACGCGCTCGCTCGAGATCCGGGTTGCGACCCTCGGCAAGGACCACCCGCTGATCGCCCCTTGTTACAACAACATGGCAGAGCTACGCCGACAGCAGGGCCGGGTCCTCGAGGCCGAGGAGCTGGTCCGAGCCGGCCTGCGGGTCAGTGGTGGGACTGGCACTCGCTTCGAGTATGTGTCGCGGGTCATCGCCAAGGAGCTCTACCTCGAGCTCGGTCAGCTCGAGCTCGCCCGGGAACAGCTCGAGCGTCTCACGCAGATCCCCGAGGACCGGCTGCCGGCGTTTGAGTCGCGGGCCGGGTTTGAGGACGAGCTCAGGTTGATCGATGTGCCAGCTCGTCAAAAATGAGTGACACTGGGCCCATGAGCTACGGACCACAGACCTACCGAGTGTTGAGTGCGGCGGTGATCGCTGCGTTGAGCGGGTTGGCGTGCGCCGACGATGGCATCGCGGAGGCCAACGACACCGGTGACGAGAGCGGCGAGACGGCGACCGGGGGGACGGCCGAAGGTGAGACTGGGACCGGGACCGCGACCGGCGATGGCGATGGTGATCCCGGCGACGGAGACGGCGATCCCGGCGACGGCGACGGCGACGGCGACGGCGACGGCGATGGCGACGGGGATGGAGATGGAGACGGCGACGGAGATGGAGATGGAGACGGCGATGGAGACGGGGACGGAGACGGGGACGGGGACGGCGACGGGGACGGGGACGGGGACGGAGACGGAGACGGGGACGGCGACGGCGACCTGTGCGGAACGACGATCTACCCGACCTACCGCGACTTTCAGCCGCTCCACGTCGACTTCGGCTGCCACATGTGGGGCAACGGCGCGCGCCCGGGTCTCGTGCTCGACAGCCTCGGCATGGACCAAAAGCCCCAGTACAACCCCAACCCGCCGCCGCCGCCGCCCGGCTGGAACGGCGCCGACCCGCAGATCACCGACGCCGCCAGCTTCGACGATTGGTACAACACCAAAGAGGGCGTCAACATCGAGATCGTCGGCGAGATCATGCTCGCGGAGACGATGCCGAACTCCGGCCTCTACAGCTTCGCCGACGACGAGTTCTACCCGCTGACCGACATGGGCTTCGGCAACAACGTCGACCCCAACTGGAACGGGGAGACCTATCCCAACTGGAACGGCGCGTTCACGACCGAGATCCACGTCCAGTTCCAGTACGAGGCCGGCCAAGAGTTCACCTACATCGGCGATGACGACGTGTGGGTGTTCATCGACGGGCAGCTGGTCCTCGACATCGGCGGCCTCCACGGGGCCGTGATGGACACCGTCAACCTCGACGAACTCAACCTCGACGAGGGGGTGTTCTACGACCTCGACGTGTTCCACGCCGAGCGCTGCGGCAGCGGCTCCAACTTCCGCATCGACACCTCAATCTCCTGCATCATGCCGCAGTAGGTACCCCCCGCAGGCGCGTTCACACCGTGCCACGACCGGCCGCGACGCGGCCGGTCGCTCGGTGGGCGGGTATGAGCGACGCGACGTGGGTGCGTGGCCTCCCAGAGGGCACGAGCGGCGCCTCGGCGACTCCTCGCTCGATGGGCCGGGGTGCCATGGCGACGGTCTCCAGGGCCGGCTGGCGAGGGGGTGAGGCGAAGGAGCGAGTCGGGGGACGACTCGAGGGGGGCTCGGGCTCAGGTTGGGGGGGTGAAGACGCCGCGGACCGAGGTCACCCATTGGTTGAGCTCATCGTCGGTCGGGGCGGCGGTGCCTCGTTGGCGGGCGAGGCCTTCGATGCGTCGCTCGAGCATGTCGCGGGCTCGGCTCAGGCGGCTCTTGACGGTGCCGGGGGCGACGTCCATGACCTCGGCGATCTCGGCGACCTTGAGCTGCTCCCAGTAGTACAGCTCGACGACGATCTGAAAGTCGAGGGGGATGCTGCGCAGGGCGGCGATCAGCAGTCGCTGCTCGCGGTGGGCGGCGACGAGGGAGGTCAGCGAGGCCTGGCTGTCGCCGCCGAACTCATGGATCGAGGTGTCGAGGGGCGAGAACACCTTGTTGGCTCGGTGGCGGCCACGCAGGTGCGTGATCAGCTGTCGCCGGGCGATCCCGAACAAGTACGCGCGGAAGTTGCTGTGCGCGCGCTGGTTGACCCGAGCCTCGAGCAGGGCGAGCAGCGCTTGCTGGGTCAGATCCTCGACCCCGTCGTCGAGCTTGCTGCGAAAGAAGCGGAACACGCTCGAGAAGTGGCGGCGAACCAGCGCGTTGCCAGCGATCTTGTCGCCTTCTCGCCAGGCCTCGAGCAGTTGCAGGTCGTCGTTCAACCCACCGGGAAGTCTCTCACACCTCGGGGCCCGCGCGCAGTGAGAGTCTCTCGAGTCAGAACATCTGGCCGATGTCGAGGTAGAAGCCGAAGTTCTGATCCGTCGGCGACCAGGCTGGATCGGCCCGGATCACGAGGGTCTCGCCCCAGGTGATCCGAAGGCCACCGCCGAGGCCGACTTTGATGTCGCCGAAGGGACCGTCGACGTTGGCCCCGGCCAGCTCGACGGGGCGGTAGTCGGTCCACACCCGCCCGGCGTCGACGAAGGCGAGGGCCCCGAGCCCGAAGCGCTGGCGGGCGATGTCGAAGCGCACGAACATCGAGCGCAGCTCGAGGTTGACGAGGGCCTTTTGCTTGCCGAAGTAGCGCTGGCGCGGGACCCCGCGGACCGACCAGCTGCCGCCGGGCCCGTCGCGCTGGACCAGGACCCCGAACTGGCCGAGCTCGTAAAAGGGCGGCTTGCCGACGAGGTAGTCGAGGGCCCCGCGGGTCGCGAGCACCAGGTACTCGCCGTAGAGCGGCACGAACACGGCGGTGCCGAGGAACAGGTGGCCGAAGACCAGGCCCTGATCGACGCCCGGTGAGAAGCGCCCGGACAGCTCGGTGAACGAGCCGCGCGTGGGCATGTACTCGTGGTCGCGGGTGTCGTAGAGCAGGCCGAGGTTGAGGGTCCACAGGGCGTGGTTTTGGGTCCCGTGCACGAGCCCGCGCAAGGTCTCGCCGTCCTCGCTGTCGGTCTCGCGCAGCTCGAGGTCCTCGGACAGCTTGGTGTCGGGGTAGGGGTTGATCACGTCGTAGGCGATCGAGGTCCCGATCAGCGCCTCGAGCCGCTGCTTGTGATCGACGCTGGCCCCGACGCCGCTGTAGGTGCTCGGCGGGCAGCGCTGGCTGCGTTTGGGCCCGCAGGCCCGCCGCGCGTCGTTGCCCGTGCGCGAGCGGTCCCACAAGATCAGCCGGGTGTTGAAGTCCAGCATCGGGTAGATGCGGTCGTACTGGTGGTAGCGCCGGGCGGCCGCGAAGGCGTCGGGGTCGACCTCGGGATCGATCGTCTCCCAGGGCTCGAGCGAGGGCGTCGCGTTGCCGATCCCAAACCAACCCTGGTTCGTGAACCGGCGGAAGCGAAGCTGGGTGTTGATGCGCAGGCGGCCGCCCCACAGGCCGGGGAAGTCGGCCTTGATGTAGTCGTCGTGGAAGGGCAGGCGCACGCCGACGCCGGGGGTGTTCTTGGCGGTGGCGTTGAGGACGATCTCGAGCCGCCAGCGGTAGGGCTGGTAGTCCGGGTGGAACCTGGCGAGGGTCATCAGGGCGCCGAAGCCGAACCCGAGATCGATGTCGTAGGAGATCGCCGGGAGCACGCCGACCTCGAGGCGATGGGGGTCGTCGGGGTCGCGCTTCTTCTTCTCCCGCTTCTTCTTCTTCCGCTTCTTCTTCTCCCGCTTCTTCTCCTCCCGCTGCTCGTGCTTGGCCTCGCTGGCCGGGGCCTCGACGGCCTCGGCCGGCGGTGCCCAGCTCAGCCACAGCCCGAGCGCGACAGATCCGATCAACATCGGCTTCAGTGTCCCGTCAACGGGCGCTGGTGAACAGCTCGTTCATGAACTCGGTCAGCAGGCGCGCGCGAAAGCTGGGTTCGAGCGCGTTGAGGATCTCGTTGACCTCGGCGCCGACCTTGGGCGACCCGCTGGACCCGACCCCAACCATGGCCATCAGCTGGCGCATGGTCTGGTCGTTCATGGTCGAGATGTCGACCTCGGACAGGGCCTGGAGCACGTTCTTGACCAGCGGGCTCGGCTCCGAGTCACGGACCTCTTCGACGCACGCGGCGATGTCCTCGAGGACCGGGTCGATCCACGGGAGGTTGGCGGGGTTGATGCACAGGTGGATGTTGGCCGGCGAGTTGCCGTAGCTGAGCTGGACCTGGAGGTACCAGCCGCGCTTGTTGACGGCCTCGGCGAGGCGGAAGATCGGGATCGTGTCGGACGCGAACGCGACGTGGCTCATGTCGCTGCGCCCGAGCAGGCGCAGGTCGGGGTGCGCGTCGATGAAGTCCATGACCTTTTGGGTCGCGGCGAGCACGTGGGTGGCGATGTCGAGGTAGCCGGACTCGCCGAAGAAATTGAGCACCGCCCAGGCCGCGGCCACGGGCCCGCCGGACTTGCTCGACTGCACGGTCGCGTTGGAGATCGTGTAGCCGGTCCAGTTGGCGCAGGTGAAGATCTGGTGCTTGCGCAGCTCCTTGTTGCGATAGAGCACGACCGACGCGCCCTTGGCCGCGAACGCGTACTTGTGCAGATCCATCGAGATCGAGCTGACGCCGGGCACGGTGAAGTCGAAATTGGGGAACTCACGGCCGAGCTGGCGAAAGTAGGGCAGCAAGAACCCGCCCATGCAGCCGTCGACGTGAAGCCACAGGTCGCGCTCACGGGCGAGCTCGGCCAGCTCCGGGATCGGATCGACGACGCAGTGGGCGTAGGACACGGCCGAGCCGACCAGCATGATCGTGTGCTCGTTGATCGCCTCGCGCATCGCGTCGACGTCGGCGCGGAAGCTGACCGGGTCGACCTCGACGGCGATGACCTCGAGGTCGAGGTAGTGGGCGGCCTTGTGGAACGCGGCGTGGGCGGTGACCGGGAGGACCACGTTGGGCCGGGTCGCCGATCGGGCCAGCTCGGGGCGGCGCGAGCGGGCCCAGTCTCGGGCCGACTTGACCGCGAGGATGATGCTCTCGGTCCCGCCGCTGGTGAAGTTGCCGACGACCTCCCGGTCGCCGCGCAGGTGAGCCGCGGCCATGTCCACGACCTCGTTCTCGAACTTGAGCAGGCTCGGGAAGGCGGTCGGGTCGAGGCCGTTCTCGCTCAGGTAGGCCATGTAGGCCCGCTTGATCACGGCCTCGGCCTCGGCGCCGGGGTCGAAGATGTAGGCCCAGACCTTGCCCGAGCGCCAGTCGAGGTCTGCCTCCCGGTGTTGTTCGAGATGCTCGATGATCTCGGTGGGGGGCAGACCGTTGGTGGGCAGGGACAGGCGTGCGTCGCTCATCGGCCCCGCAAGGGTCGATCATCGACGCCGCCCAAGTCCAGCGCACTCAATTCGTCGGCACAGCCGGGCGCGGGAGCTCCTGATCGAGGCCCCGGGGCCGAAACAGGTCGAGGGCCTCGCGCATGAGCCGGGGCAGGTCCGCGCGTCCGTCGAGCTCGTGCCACTCGGCCATCGTCGCCCGCATCGCGCCGAAGGTCGCCCCGGCCAGCATTCGCGCGCGACGCTCGGTGATCGGGGTGGGTTGCCGACGGACGGCCAGGAGCGCTGTAGCGATCGCCTGCTCCCAGAGCATGTCCTGCTGGCGCTCCTGCTTGCTGAGCACGGGCGACGACTCGATGATCCGCGCGCGGGCGAGGATCCGATCGCGATCACGCATGTACTCCTCGGCCAGGGCCAGGCACGCGCGGCGGACGTGGGAGAAGCCGTCATCGGTGGGCTCGCGCGCGGACAGAAGCTCGCGAAAGCGCTTGAGGTGGTCGCTGTTGTCGACGAACAGCAGCGCGTCCTTGGTCGCGTAGTAGCGGAAGAAGGTCCGGCGCGAGACGTCGGCTTCACGCGCGATCTCGGCGACCGTCGTACCTTCGTAGCCCTTTGTTTGGAACAGCGTGAACGCGGCCCGGGCGAGGGCTTCGCGGGTCTGATCTTTCTTGCGCTCACGCAGCGCGACGATCGAGAGCTTCTGCGCCGCCGGAGCCCGGTCGGCCAACTGCCGGTCGGCCAACTGGTGGGTCGACTCGCGGTTCACGTCGACATTGGGGGAGACTTGGTTGCTGCTAAAAGGCGCGTCGGGCATGGGTGACTCCTGTTCTTTAGGTGGTCGCGTCTTGGCGAGACGGTTCACGTTGTGTCAGATCGCCAAGCTAGACCCCCTTTGGAGCGCAATATCGCCCGTTTTTTAAATTGCGAAGACGGCGGACCAAGTGGTCCGCCGTCTTCTATTGACTGTCCCAAAGGCCGTTGAGTGGCCTTTTCTCCGTTTTGGA
Organism: Enhygromyxa salina; assembly: GCF_002994615.1. Lineage (GTDB taxonomy): Bacteria > Myxococcota_A > Polyangia > Nannocystales > Nannocystaceae > Plesiocystis > Plesiocystis salina_A. The sequence continues at coordinate 72,220 of NZ_PVNK01000232.1, forward strand.
GATGGTGACTAGGACTCGTTCGCTTGCTCGGCCTTGGGCTGGTCGGCAGCCTTGGCGTCGCCCGCCTTGGCGCCGTCCGCTTGCTGGAGTTGCGCCTCGAGCTGACGCGCGGCCTCGGCGACCTGCTCCTTGTCGGGGTTGATGTGCGGCGCGATCACGACCGCGACGATCGTCATCAACTTGATGAGGATGTTGAGGCTCGGCCCGGCGGTGTCCTTGAAGGGATCGCCGACGGTGTCACCGATCACGGCGGCCTTGTGCCGCTCCGAGCCCTTGCCGGTGTTCTTCTCGAGGCTCTTCTTTTGCTCCTCGACCTGCTTCTTGGCGTTGTCCCACGCGCCGCCCGCGTTGGACATGAAGATCGCGAGCATCACGCCGGAGGTCAGGGTGCCCGCGAGGAGGCCGCCGAGCGCAAAGGGCGACCACCAGCCGATCACGAGCGGCGCTCCGATGGCGAGCACGCCGGGCATGACCATGCGCTTGAGCGAGGCCTGGGTCGAGATCGCCACGCACTTCTCGACCTCGGTCTTCTTGCCGGCCTCGAGCACCTGGGCGTCCTCTTCCTCGGTCAGCTCGCGCTCCTCTTCCTCGGCCCGGGCGACGAGCGTCAGGGCCTCGCGCAGGACGGGGATGTCTTTGAACTGCCGGCGGACCTCTTGGATCATGTCCATCGCGGCGTCACCGACGGCCTTCATGGCCATGGCCGAGAACAAGAAGGGCAGCATGCCGCCGACGAGGAGGCCGATCAGGACCTCGGGGTCGGTCAGGATGATGTCGGTCTCGCCGAGCGCGAGCTTGCGGTAGGCGGCGAACAGCGACAGGGCCGCGAGCGCGGCCGAGGCGATGGCGAAGCCCTTACCGATCGCCGCGGTCGTGTTGCCGACCGCGTCGAGGTTGTCGGTCCGCTCGCGGACCTTGCTCGGCAGGCCCGACATCTCGGCGATGCCGCCAGCGTTGTCGGAGATCGGCCCGTAGGCGTCGACCGCGAGCTGGATGCCGGTCGTCGACAGCATGCCGAGGGCCGCGAGCGCGATGCCGTAGAGGCCCGCGTAGAGGTTGGCGACGTAGATCGCGCCCGCGATCAAGATGATCGGGATCGCGGTCGACTGGAAGCCCACGCCGATCCCGGCGATGAGGTTGGTCGCCGCGCCGGTCTTCGACTGCTCGACGATGCCGTTGACCGGGCCCTTGTTCTTGGAGCAGTAGTGGCTGGTCACGAGGCCGATCGCGACGCCCGCGACGAGGCCGATGACCATCGGGTAGAACAGGTGCAGGGTCTGGAGCGGCCCGTCGAACTCGGCGAACTGGATGCCGCCGGGGCCGGCCATCTTCACGAAGTAGTCGATGATGAAGTAGCTCAGGCCGAGCATGACCGCGGCCGAGCCGAACGCGCCCGCGTCGAGGGCGTGCTGGGGGTTGCCGCCCTCTTTGGTCCGGACCACGACGGTGCCGATGATCGAGACCACGATCCCGACCGCGGCCAGGATCAGGGGCAAGAGCGCGGCCTCGAAGCCGCCGTGGACGGCGATCGCGCCGAGGATCATCGCGCCGATGATCGAGCCGACGTAGGACTCGAACAGGTCGGCGCCCATGCCGGCGACGTCGCCGACGTTGTCGCCGACGTTGTCGGCGATCGTCGCGGGGTTGAGGAAGTGGTCCTCGGGGATCCCGGCCTCGACCTTGCCGACGAGGTCGGCGCCGACGTCGGCGGCCTTGGTGTAGATGCCGCCACCGACCCGGGCGAACAGCGCGATCGACGACGCGCCCATCGAGAAGCCGGCGAGCACGTTGATGACCTTGCTGAAGCGGAAGCTGTTGATCGGCTGATCGAGCCCGGCCACGTCGACCTGGAACTGGCCGAGGTAGAACCAAAACAGCGAGCCGAGCCCGAGCAGCGCGAGGCCGACCACGCTCATGCCCATCACGGCGCCGCCGCGAAACGCGATCTGAAGGGCCGGTGGGAGCCCGGTCCGCGCGGCTGCGGCGGTCCGGACGTTGGCCTGGGTTGCGACGCGCATGCCGAAGAAGCCCGCGACGCCGGACGCGATGGCGCCGGCTACGAACGAGAGCGCGACCAAGGGGTCGGAGGTCGGCTCGGCGCGGTTGAGCATGTACAGCCCGAAGGCCACGAGCGCGACGAAGCCGAGCAGTACGGAGTACTCGGCCCGGAGAAAGGCCATCGCGCCACGCTGGATCTGCAGCGCGATGTTTTTCATGCGCTCATTGCCGGCGTCGCGCCCCTTGATCCAATACGAGGTCGCGGCGGCGTAGATCAACGCGAGCACGCCGGCCGCCGGAATGGCGAGGAGCATCTGTTGGATGGTCACGGTAGGGATTCCTTGCCTGGAGAGTGGGTCTCGCCCGCTCAGCCGCCGTCGGCTGCTGGCGCGGGCGATTCGGAGGTGTGAAAACGGTTCATGGCCGAGGTCAGGCCCTCGACCAGTAGACAGGTCAGGGCCTGTTCGGCCCGGTCGACGAGGTCATCCACGAACGCGGCGTCCTCGCCGGAGAAATTGGACAGTACCCAGTTGGAAACCTCGCCGTGGCGCGGCCGGCCGACGCCGACGCGCACGCGCAAAAAGCTTGGTTTCCCGAGGTGTTTGATGATGTCGCGGAGGCCGTTGTGGCCGCCGTGGCCACCCCCGCGCTTGAGCCCGACGCGACCGAACCCAAAGTCGATCTCGTCGTGGACGACGACGGTTCGGTCGAGCGGCACGTCGTGGTAGTCGGCGGCCGCGCGCACGCTCTCGCCGCTGCGGTTCATATAAGTCTGGGGCTCGAGGACCACGCAGCGCCCGAGCTGGGCGCCCGCGTGGATGCTGGCCACCCGGCCCTTGAACTGTGACTTCCACGCGACCCCGCCCGTGCCCGGCGTGACGTGACGCTCAGCGAAGCGCTCGACGGCCATGAAGCCGACGTTGTGCCGGTGCTTGGCGTACTCGGGCCCGGGGTTGCCGAGTCCGACGATCAGCCAGGGAGAGGTCATCGTCCAGGGGAGAGGCGGTGAGGGGCGGTGGGGAGGTCAGCCGGAGCCGCCGGGGTCAGGCCTTGTCGGCCTTCTTGTCGGCCTCGTCGGTCTTGGCCCGAGGCGGATCGACGTGGGCGACGACGACGTTGGGGTGGTCGAGGAGCCGGGCGTTCTCGATGCTAAGATCCTTCATGCGCAGGGTCTCGCCGGCCTGCAGGGGGCTGACGTCGACGCTGAGCTTGATCGGCACCTGGCCGGGCTTGGCCGCGACGCGGGTCGTCCGCTGGTAGGTCCGCAGCTTGCCGCCAGCGACCACGCCCGCGGCCCGGCCGCTGTACTCGACGGGGATCTTGGTCACGACCTCGGAGTCCGGGTCGACGCGCAAGAAGTCCACGTGGAGGAACTCGTCGCGGATCGGGTCGGCCTGGTAGTCGGTCAGCACGCACTGCTCGACGCTCGACTCGCCCTCGCCCTCGATCGTGACCGTGAAAAAGGTGTTGAGCTTGCGCTGGGGGTCCATCGCCCGCCGCAGCTCGCGGGGGCTGAGGGTCAACATCAAGTTGCCCTGGCCCTTGCCATAGATGACGCCCGGGATGAGGCCCTGGGCGCGGAGCTTTCGTGCGCCGCCCTTGCCGGTCGCGTGCCGGATCTTCGCGGTGAGCTTTCCGAAGTCTGTCGCGGTCATGGTTGTCTACCTGTCTTTCGCCTGTAGCGTGGGAGCCCGCGACGCTGATCACTGATCGTCGATCACCGCGGGCGAGTTGCGGGGCCGTCGGATAGGTGCCTGGTGGTCCAGCGCGGACCGGCTCGCCGCCGACGCACACCCATTGGAGTCGGCCGGTGTCTACTTGGCGCACGCGGCCAGTCCAAGCCCAGCGCCCCCTCAGGCATGTGAGGGTGCTCTCTGTCCGCTCCGCCCGCTACATCTTCGTGCAGCCGCCACCCGCGGCCTCGAGCGCGGCCGCTCGCAGCTCGCGGCCGCGCGGACCGTCACCGAGCTTGGCGCGGGCGTCGGCGCCGTGACCCTCGCCGAGGACGTCGCGCAGGTAGGGCTCGTAGTCGAAGGTGTCGGAGTGCTCGGGCGTGTGGCATTCGAGGCACACGCTCATTGGCGCCTCGAGCCGGATGTTGTCGGTCGACGGATCCTCGACGTGGAGGCTCCCGGGCCCGTGGCACTGCTCGCACTGAACCGACTGCAGACCATGGTTCTCGACCACCTCGCTGCCGCCGGGCGCACGAAAGCCGGTCACGTGGCAGCCCACGCACGAGAGGTCGTACTGCTTGTTGGCTGTGACCAGCGTGTCGTAGGCCCGGCCGTGGATGGTGGTCTTCCACATCTGCACGGCCTCCTCGTGGCAGTCCGCGCAGGCGTCGATGCCTGCGTAGCTGGGCTGACCCTTCGCGGGCGCCGGCGGGGTGACCCCCGCGAAGAGCTCACGATTGCGCTCGGCGACGGCGGCGTCGTAGCCGGTCAGGGCGTCCTTGGCGGCCGGGTCACCGGGGAGGTGGCAGGTGACCTTGGTCTGCTCGGGGATCACCGCGACCTTCACGCCGTCGGGGATCGCGGGGCTGGCGAGCTCGGCGCGGAGGCGATCCCGCTCACCCTCGAGTTGCTCGACGAAGCGCGAATCAGCCGCCGGATCGTCGGCAAATTTGGCGAGCTTGGCCTCGACCCGGGCCAGCTCGGCCTCGCGCTGGGCCTTGGTCGGGATCAGCGTCCACGTCGGGGGCAGCTCGCCCTCTGGCAAGGCCGGGTCGATCGACAGCGTCAGGTGGGCGATCGTCTGGGCGCGATCGCCGGGCTCGAGCACCCAGGTCGAGCCGAGCTGGACCGCCGAGCTGCCGAGGCGAGCCTGATCGGGGTTCGAGAATTCTCCCCCGATCACCACGACGTCGACGCCCTCGACCTCCCGCGCGATCGTCTCGGCCAGGGCGCGCGGCCCGTGGACCATCACGATCTGCAGCTCGGACTTGGCCAGCGTCGGGCCGAGCTGCTTCAGCGCGGCGAGCGGCTCAGTCAGGGCAGGAAAGTCCTTGCCCCAGTCCTTGGCCCGGGCCGCGGAGCCGAGCTCGGGATCGACGACCTGCGTGACCGCGGCCGACAGCCCGCGGCCGAGCTCGACCACCCGGTGGCTCGCGACGCCCGCTGGCCTCGCCTCGTCCGCGAGGTTGGCGATCACGCGGGGCAGCGGCAGCTCGCTCAGCGCCGCCGCGGACTTGCCCGACGCGAAGTCCGTCGGGCCCAGCCCAGACACGAGGCCGTCGAGCTCGGCGAAGCGACCGTGGAGCAGCTCGGCGCGGAGCTGGGCCTGGGTCCAGCCGGCCTCGTCCTTCGGGCCCTCGGGCCCGTCGGGATCCGGGAACAGGAACGACCCTGGCTCCAAGATCAGCCGCTGACCGGGCTCGGACTCGGCCTCGATGTAGCCGAAGGCGTACTGCAGCCCGCCGAGGGGCTCGGTCGTGCATCCACACGGCGCGATCGTGCCCAGCTGCCGCCCAAACGCGAACAGATCGATCTCGTAGCGCTGAGTCCGCTGGTCTGCCTGGGGCTCGGCGCCGGACTCTGCGCTCGGCCTCGTGTCGCCGGTCTGGCCCGGGTGATTGCGGCCCTTGCACGCCAACCCCACGACAGCTGCAAGAGTGAGGGCCAGCGCGCATGCGCGCGCGGTCACACGGTTGAGATCTTGGGAGACTGGCATGCGATCACTCATGAATGAGCACGTCGTTCGTGCTGTGCGGGTCGGCGCAGCCCCTCGGGTTGACGCTCCGACGGCTGTTGACGGGGCTCGACCCCGAGGCTAGCCTCTCGCACCCTTCAGGCCCAACCCGGGCCGAGGCATCTTCCGAGACACAAAAATGGCCGTCAAGATCAGGCTCGCCCGCGGCGGCGCAAAGAAGCGCCCCTTTTACCGAATCGTCGCATCCGACGCCCGCTCTCCCCGAGACGGGCGCTTCCTCGAGAAGCTCGGTACCTACAACCCCATGACCAAGGACGGCACCCTCGTCCTCAACCGCGCGCGCGTCGACTACTGGCTCGGCGTCGGGGCGCAGCCCACGGACGCGGTTCGCCGACTCCTGCGCAAGACCCCCGAGACCCCCGCGAGCTAGCCGCTTGCTAGAGCCGCGGCCGAAGCGGCCCCGGATCTGAGATCTCGAGCGGCGCGCCCCGCAAACCCGGGCTCGTGGGCTCGGGTTCGCTCGTGGATCTGCCCGTGGATCTGGCCGTAGCTCTGGCCGTGGATCCGACCCGACGCGAACTAACTGCCGAGATGCAGTTGTGTTTTGCCGGGCCGCCCATGCTGTGGGATGCTCCAAACGGCTCTCCTGCCCGCGCCCGCTCCATCACTTCTCGCTCTCGGAGGCCTCTTCGACATGTCCGCCAACGTCTCGCTCAAAGAGCTCATCGAGTTCATCGCCAAGGCCCTCGTCGACAACCCCGATGAGGTCGACGTGTCACAGATCTCCGGCGAGCAGACCATCGTGCTCGAGCTTCGCGTCGCCAAAGAAGATCTCGGCAAGGTCATCGGCAAGCAGGGCCGCACGGTCAAGGCCATGCGCGCGATCCTCAACGCCGCGTCGTCGAAGGTCCGCAAGCGCGCCGACCTCGAGATCCTCGAGTAGTCGATGTCGACGACCGAAGCCGGCGGCGCGAGCCCCGACAGCTTCGCCGCGCGCCATGTCCAGCTCGGCTATGTCGCGGGCGCCCACGGACTCCACGGGGCCCTTCGCGTCAAGCTCTTCAACGCCGAGTCGACCGCGCTCCAGCCCGGAGTCGCGGTCGCGCTCGTCGAGCGTGGCGGCTCGACGCCCGCGAGCATGCAGGTCACTCGCGTCGCGCCCAAGCCCGGCAGTGACACGATCCGTCTGTGGCTCCAGGGCGTCGACGGGCGCGACGCCGCCGAGGCGCTCCGGGGTCACGAGCTGTGGCTCGAGCGCGCGAGCCTGCCCGCGCTCGAGGACGACGAGTACTACCTCGCGGATCTGATCGGGCTCGAGGTCGTCCGCGAGCTCGACGGCGAGCCGCAGTCCCTCGGCGAGATCACTGGCGTGATCACCAACGCCGCCCAGCCGCTGGTGAGCGTGCGCCTGCGCGGCCGCGAGTGGCTGCTGCCTGCGCTGCCGCCCTTCATCGTCGCGGTCGAGACCGAGCGGGTGCTCGTCGACGTTCACGACGACATGGTCCCGGGTCTGTCCGACGGCGGCGACGAGCCACGCCCGAAAGACGGAGCCTAGCGAGCCGTGGAAGTCGTGGACGACACCCTCGAGTTCGAGGTCTTCACGATCTTCCCCGCCGTGATCGAGGCCTTCGTCGCGGCCGGGATCATGGCCAGGGCGATCGAGCGAGGCCTGGTCGCGGTCCACTCGACCGACCTGCGCGAGTTCACTGACGACCGCCACCGGACCGTCGACGACGCGCCCTTTGGAGGCGGCGCCGGGATGGTCATCAAGCCCGAGCCCGTGGCCGCGGCCCTCGAATCCGCGACCGCTGCCCGCGGGCCGATGCACACGATCTTGTTGACGCCCTCGGGCCCGCGCTTTGATCAGCGCGCGGCCGAGCGGCTCGCGGGCGAGCCTCGCATCGCGCTGCTGTGCGGTCGCTACGAGGGCATCGACGATCGGATCCGCGAGCACTTCGTCGACGAGTGCCTGTCGATCGGCGACTTCGTGCTCAACGGGGGTGAGGTCGCGGCCGCGGTGATCATCGAAGCCGTCGCGCGGCTCCGCGAGGGTGTGCTCGGCAACCCCGAGTCGATCGAGGGCGAGAGCTTCGCCGCCGGTCTCGGCGACGACAGCTGGCGTCCGGGCACCGTGCTCGAGCACCCTCACTACACCCGCCCGGCCGAGTTTCGTGGCCACGCCGTCCCGCCCGTGTTGCTCGGGGGCGACCACGGGGCCGTCGAGCGCTGGCGTCGTCGCAGCGCCTGCCTCCGGACCTGGGCGCTGCGTCCCGAGCTGCGCCCGCGCTGGCAGCTGCCGCCCAAGCACCCGATCTACCTCGCGGTCTCGACCCAAAGCGTGGCCGACGACGAGGCTGGCCAACTCACGCAGGTCGCCGCCGACGCCGGCTTCGAGCTGGCCGCGGTCGGCGCTCGGCGCCTTCCAGGCGCGCCGCTCCACATGAGAGATCTCAAACAGCTGTGTCGGCACCTTCGAAAGCGCCACGGTCGCGCGCCCTGGCTGCTCGGCGTCGGGACCGTCGGGCCGGACGAGCCCGAGCGCGGACCGAGGCTGATCCTCGATGTCCTGGCCTTCGAAGCCGGCGAGCCGCCGCCCCCGCTGATCTTTTGGGTCGGGTGCTCGGGGCTCGACGATCCCGCCGCCGCCAAGCGATCTCCGCAGGCGTGGCTGGCGCTCGATCCGGGCCGGCCACGCGGCCACGATCCTCGACTTGCACTCGCGTCCGCTTTGATCGACATTTCGCAGCCCCAACCGGCGCGCCTTCCGGTCGCGCCCCTCGCCCGCGCCGTGGGCCTTGCCCTGCGGGCCGAAGGCCTGCTCCAACCCTAGAGCGCACGAGCGACCCCGAGATCTTCGCCATGAGCCACGCCAGCCCCATCATTCACGACCTCGAGCAGGAGCTCTCCCGCACGGACATCCCCGAGTTTCGCCCGGGCGATCGCATCGCCGTCCACGCGAGGATCTCCGAGGGTGGCAAAGACCGTATCCAGGTGTTCGAGGGTGTCTGCATCCACCGCAAGAGCCGGGGCCTCCGCGGCTCCTTCACCGTCCGCAAGGTCACCGACAACGTCGGCGTCGAGCGGGTCTGGTCGCTCGCTTCGCCGCGCGTGACCAAGGTCGAGCTCGTCAGCCGTGGCCGCGTCCGCCGGGCCAAGCTCTACTACCTTCGTGATCGTCGCGGGAACGCGGCCCGGATCAAGCGCAAGGTCGGCGACTACAAGTCGGCCGTCGCCGCGATCGCTGCCGAGAAGGCCGAGAAGGCCGAGGCCAAGAAGGCCAAGAAGGGCAAGAAGCGCAAGAACAAGAAGAAGGCCGAGTAGCCGCGCTCCCGCGCTGAGCTCTCGTGTGGGGGCCACGGCCCTCCTACCAAAACGCGTTCTTTAGCCATTCGATGTCGTCGCCAACCAAGGCGACGACATCGAAGCGTATGGCGACCCGGTTCCAGAGGTCGCGCTCGATCAGCCAGCCCGTCGCGCCGCGGCGGACTCGGCCTTGCTTGCGAGCGTTGATGGTCTCGAAGGGGTGACCTCGAAGATCGTCGCTGCGTCCGCGGACCTCGACGAACACGATCGTCTCATCGTCGCGGGCGATGATGTCGAGCTCGGCCCCGGCGCAGGTGACGTTGCGTTCGAGGAGCTCGAGCCCCCGCTCCAACAAAAACGCGGCCGCTCGGTCCTCGCCGGCGCGGCCGCGTTCGCGTGTGCTTGGATCAGCCAACGCAGGGCGGGCAACTCAGGGCATGGGGGCGCCGGTGGTGGTGCCCATCATGCCGTCGCCCTCGTTGCAGTCTTTCCAGGCCTCGCCGGTCAGGGGCGTGCAGTCCGCCTCGAGCTCGTCGAGGGCCGGGAGGTCGTCCTGGCAGACGCAGAGCTTGTCGCAGCAGAACTGGCCGAGGCGCTGGAGGACGGTGCACTTGAACCCGGTCGCGCACGCGGTCTCGTCGTCGTCGACGACGGGCCGGTTGCTGAGCGTGGTGTTGTTGCAGTCGTCGTCGCTGACGCAGGTCTTCGAGCACATCGAGCGCTCGAGCACGTACTGGAGGCTCAGCTGGCACGAGTTCTTCTCGCACTCGAAGATGTTCGAGCCGTTGCCACCGCTGGCGTTGTTGCAGTCGGCGTCGATCTCGCAGGGCGTGCCCGGGACGGTCTGCTCCTCGCCGTAGACGCACAGCAGATCGCTGCACGAGAGCGCGGGGAAGGTGACGAGCTTGCTCGACGGCGCCTCGACCGTGCCGTGGTTGCACGGCGCCCCGACGTCGCCCTGGGGGCACCCGGTCAACAGCAGGCCACCAGTCAACAGGAGAAGGGACGCGAACAGGGTGGACTGGATGCGTGAGCTGGGCATCGAAAGGTCTCTGTTGGAGCGGCTTGCGCCTTGACTTACGGGGGGTTCGGACACCGTTGTCGGCCGACAATCTGACGCGCCAACCGACCTTTGTGCGCACGTCCAAACCGGGCGAGCGCGCTGCGAGCATCCTACACGGCGTGATTCTAGGGTCAAGTCTGCTCTGTCGCTGGATACGCTGTTTGCGCGGCGCCCCGAGACTGAACGGATCTGCTCCAAGCCCACGCGTGACTGACACCACACGATCCCGGGACCGAAAAGCTCGAACATTCTAGATCGGCTCGGGAATATCCCCGTTGGTTGGCGGCCGTGCGCAGCAGTTCCAGCTCGCCGACCTCACCCGGTGCCGGCGTGGGGGCCGCTAGCATCGTGGCCGAGGGCCCGAGGGCCGAGCGCTGTCACGGGCACGGCGAAACCGTATCGCAGACCACAGACCCCACACTCAGGGGCCACTGGATCCGATTTTGGCCCCGAATTTGGCATGCTGGCTTTGCTTGCGATCGCCGACGGGCCGCTGGTAAGGTCCCGTCGCCCTTACATGGGTCCAACGCGCAAGCGATCGCGATGAAAAAGCTCAGCCTGCTCAAGTCACTCCCGCTCCTTGTTGGCCTCGCATTCGGAGCCGCGTCGGTCGCCGCGTACGCCAGTCCGCCGCCGCCGCCTCCGTCCGACGGTGCTCCGCCGCCGCCTCCCGGTGACGGTGGTGGGCCCCCGCTGCCGCCCGGAGAGGGTGGTCCGCCGCTGCCTCCCGGACAGGGTGGTCCGCCGGTGGCCCCCGGCGCCGCCGGTCAGCCCAGCGCCGAGCAAAACCAGGCCGAAGAGGCCTACAAGGCCGAGAACTACGAGGCCGCGGCGCTGGTCTTTTATAAGATCGCGTACGAGGGTGCGGGCGGCGACGCCACCCGTGGCCAGTTTTGGCTGGGCAAGTCGTTGTTCCAGCTCGGGTTCTTCGCCGGGTCGCTGGCCGTGTTCGACGAGATCGTCCAGGTCGGGCCGAGCCACCCCTATCACCAGCTGACGCTGCCGTGGCTCGCGTCGTTGAGCCGCAAGCTGCCCGAGGGCGCAGGCGTGCTCGAGAAGGTCGGCACCTACCGGCCGCAGGACCTCGAGAACGAGGCCTTCGACTCGGTCCGCGACGAGCTCTACTTCCTGCTCGGCCGCTACCACTACGGCAACGGTGATCTCGGTCAGGCGATCGCGCTCCTGTCTCAGGTCCCGCGCGAGAGCGACTACTTCATCCCGGCCCAGTACTTCCTCGGCGTGGCCGAGACCCGCGAGTTCCACGGCCCCGAGGCCGTCGAAGCGTTCAAGAACGTCCTGCGCAAGAACGCCGAGCTGCGTCAGATGCAGGGCAAGAAGAAGAACCGCGAGACTCGCAAGCTCGCGCGCATGTCCGACAAGAAGAAGCGGCGCCTCGGTATCTCGACCGCGGAGCTCGACTTCGCCGATCAGAACCAGCGCTTCGAAGAGCTCGCCAACATCGCGCTTGGCTACATCTTCTATCAGGTCGGCAAGTTCGACACCTCGCTCAAGTACTTCAACAAGATCAGCATTCAGTCGCCGTACTGGCTCGACGCCGTGTTCGCGGCCTCGTGGTCCGAGTTCCGCCTCGTCGAGGTCGAGCCCGACAACGCCAACCGCCACTACCAAAAGACGCTCGGGTACATCCACACCCTCAACGCGCCTTTCTTCTTCGACTACCTCTACCCCGAGGGGCTGATCCTCAAGGCGGTCACCTACTACTTCAACTGCCGCTACGCCTCGGCCAAGGCCTCGATCGACGAGTTCAACTCGCGCTACGTCCAGACCAAGCAGGACCTCAGCGCGCTGCTCAACCAGGCGCCCGAGGACTACCAGCTGTTCGAGCTCTCGGTGAAGATCCGCGAGGGGACCTCGGACCTCGAGCCCTTCGTCGAGATGGTCGCCCGCAAGTCGCTCCAGGATAAGACCCTCGAGAAGTACTACGACTACGTCAACCGCCTCGTGTACGAGCAAGAGACCCGCTTCAAAGAGATGAGCGGTGAGTTCCAAGGCGGCGGCCTCGGCGAGCTACTGCTCGAGAACCTCGATCTGTCGCTGTCGATCGCCAAGGAGCGCACGGGCGCCCAGGCCCGCCAGCGCATCAGCGCTCAGATCGCCGAGATCAAGAACCTCGAAAAAGAGGCGATCAAGGTCGAGTACGAGATCGTCGAGAAGCTCAAGAAGCTCGGCGACGAGAGCGCCGGCGACGAAGAGAAGATCAAGCCGGGCCCCGAAGAAGAGCGTTACAACTACAACGGCGAATATTGGCAGGACGAACTCGGCTATTACTACTACCGCGTCACTAGCGTGTGCGCCGGTGGTTAGCCTGTCCTGAACGAAAGTTCGAATACACGTTTCACATGAGGTGAGGGCGGCCCTAGCCGCTCTCACCTCCGACGGAGAAGGTCCATCATGAGGTCGCACAATCGCTCCAACAGGTATCGCACACTACTGACCGCCGGCAGCGTGACTGCGCTGCTGTTGACCGCCGACGTCGGTCAGGCGCAGGAGCCCGACAAGAGCAACGTCCGCTACGACCGCAAGTCGAAGAAGACGAAGGCGCAGTCGGACCTCCTCGACACCAAGTTCAAGAAGCAAAAAGAGCAGGTCGAGAAGGAGCGCGAGCGCGGCGTCCAGATGATGGACGGCCAGCAGTTCGCGACCAAGCGCAAGGCCGTCGAGCAGGAGATGGCCGACAAGCAGATCGAGTTCCTCAAGCGCTTGATCAAGACCTCCGACGAGAGCGACCCCGAGTACCCGGACTACCTGTTCCGCCTCGCCGATCACTACCTCGAGAAGAAGGCCTTCTTCGATCTTCAGGCTGGCTCGCTGTACCAGAAGATCTACGACGCCGAGGACAACAAGAAGAAGGACCTCGCCAAGCAGCTCAAGGAGCAGCAAAAGCGTCACATGCGTGACGCCAAAGACTCGAGTCAGAAGGCCGCGCGGATCTACGCGGCGCTGACCGACAACCCGAAGTTCGCCTCGTACAAGCGCATGGACGAGGCGCTGTACTACTACGCCTTCGAGCTCGGCGAGCTCGGCGAAGAGGCCAAGATGCAGGCCGCCTACCAGCGCCTGATCAACGACTTCCCCAACAGCCCGTACATCGCCAACGCGTACCTCGCGTTCGCTGACTACTATTACGGCAAGGGGCAGATCGGCAACGCGGTCCGCCTCTACGAGCGCGTCACCCAGTTCAAGGACAGCCCGGTCTACGCCTACGCGCTCTACAAGCTCGCGTGGTGTCACCTCAACCCGATCGGTGAGTTCGACGCGCGCTTCGACAAGAGCCTCAACTACTTCGTCGCGACGATCACCGCGACCAAGGAGGGCCGGGCCGGGTCCGAGGCCAACGGCAAGCAGCTGCGCCGTGACGCCCGCCGCGACCTCGTCCGCGCCTACGTCCACGCGTCGAAGCCCTCGAAGGCCTGGGACTTCTTCCAGAAGGTCGGTAACGGCCCCGGCCAGGACGAGCAGGACGCCCGCAAGATGATGGAGCTGCTGGCCAACCAGTACTTCGGCGACGGTCAGTACACCGAGTCAACCTTCATCTACAAGAAGCTCCAGGACCTGTTCCCCGACGATCCGATGGCCTGCGACTGGCAGGGCAAGATCGTGGTCAACACCCTCGCTACTGACAACAAAGAGGTGCAGTGGCAGGAGACCGAGAACCTCGGCAAGTACTACACGAAGTTCAACACGGGCGACTACAAGAAGGCCGCCAAGAAGAAGTGCAAGGACAACGCCCTCGCGACCATGAAGCAGATGGCGACGGTCTGGCACGACGAGGCCGAGAAGACCAAGCTCGATCGGACCTACGAGCTCGCCGAGAACGCCTACCAGGTCTTCCTGACCACCTTCCCCGGTGACAAGGACGGCTACGAGCTGCAGTACTACTACGCCGAGCTGCTCTGGGCCCTCGCGGAGAACAACTACAACGCCAAGGACAAGAGCTCGCGCGAGAAGGGCCTCGAGTACTTCAAGAAGGCCCACGACCAGTTCGTCAAGACGCTCGAGCTCGACCCCGAGGGCAAGTACACCGCCGACGCTGCCTACGCGCAGATGCTGGCGATGAAGAACTACCTCGAGTACGACGAGACCGGCGGCAAGAAGAAGACCTGCAAGCTCAACCAAGAGGGCGTCTGCGTCTACAAGACCGACAAGAAGAAGAAGCCCAAGAACAAGGACCAAGAGGTCGACGCCGAGCTCGACTTCCCCGAATCCGACTACACGGATGAGGAGAAGCAGATGCTCAGCTCGTACGACATCTACGTCAAGTACGTCAAAAAGAAGGACGACAAAGAGCTGCCCAAGATCATGTATCACCGGGCAAAGCTCATGATGATCCACAACAAGTTCGAGGAGGCCAAGCCTCTGCTCCAGGAGATCGTCGTCAAGTTCGACGACGTCAAAGAGGCGCAGATCTACGCGGCTTGGTGCTCGGCGATGCTCGTGGATCTGCTGACGATCCGGTGGCTCGACAAGGACAACACGCCGCCGCAGGTCATCGAGACCAGCGACGAGCTGGAGGAGTGGGCGACCAAGCTTCAGGGCATGAAGATCTGGAACCACCCGGAGAACGCCGACGTGCGTGAGGCCGTCCCGACCTTGCTCGCCGGCATCGGCTGGAAGAAGGGCATGGCCTACCGCGACGCGGGCGCCGCCTACGTCAACGGCGAGGAGCACGGCGACCCGCAGGGCTTCGAGAAGTGCGCCACGCAGTTCATCGACGTGTTCAACAACTTCGAGGAGCACGAGAAGGCCTCAACCTTGCTGTGGAACGCGGCGGACTGCTCCGACGCGTCCTACCAGGTCGGCCAGGCCATCCAGATCCGGACCGCGCTGCTCGATCGCTTCCCCGACAGCGAGCACGCTCAGGACACGCTCCACTACCTCGCCGAGTCGTATCAGGCCGTCGCCTACTACAACGAATCGGCCGATCGCTACGAGCAGTTCGCCGACGAGCACTCCAAGGACAAGCGGGCCTCCGACGCGCTCCAAAACGCCTACCTGTTCCGCCTCGGCCTCGGCCAGGAGAGCAAGGCCAAGGAGAACCTCGCCAAGTACGAGAGCCTCTACAAGAAGAAGGACGTCAAGAAGGCGGCCAAGATCTTCTGGTCGCAGCACGACCTGCTCAAGTCGACCGGGGCCAAGCGCAAGCACGCCGAGGACTACCTCAAGACCTACAGCACGCGTGGTGGCCTCGACCGCGCGGTCGTGGCCGAGGCTGTGATCGGCCAGATCGACTGGCGCAGGTCCTGCGACGAGCCGCTGCTCTACGACTCGTGCATCACCGTCGAGCGCAAGCGCGCGCTGTCGGGCGTGGCCGCGATCGAGAAGCGCAAGAAGATGGAGGCCAAGCAGAAGAAGGCCGCGGAGAAGGCGGAGAAGGAAGGCACCAAGAAGCCTCGGTTCCGTCCGCCCAAGCGCTGCGGCTCCCCGACTCAGGGGGTCATCACCGTCCACCGCCGCGGCTCGAAGCGCGGCGACGCGGCCCAGGCGAGGTTCAAGAAGATCCTCAAGATGGTCGGCAAGGGCAAGATCGACATCCCCGAGGAGGACAAGAAGCGCGCCGAGGACTTCAAGAATGCCTGGGCCATGGCGATGGTCTATCAGGCGGACAAGAAGTACGAGGAGTACCTCCGCATCAAGATGCCCACCGAGCTCGACTTCGTGGTCGAGGACTGGCGCAAGGACTCGGGCGTCGCTAGCTGGGAGAAGATGTACAAGGAGCAGGTCAAGAAGGCCGAGGACTCCAAGAAGCGCGTCGGCGAATTCTTCGAGTCGAAGACCAAGATCGGCGTCGAGCTGCAAGAGCGCTACGCCGCGGTCAAGAGCACTGGCAGCCCCTACTGGGTCCTCGCCGCGTCGGCGCGGACGGCCTCGGTGCTCCAGAACTTCGCCGACCAGCTCTACCGCGCGGACGTCCCCAGCGACTTCCGCAGCCAGGAGCAGGTCTGGGCCTACTGCGACACCTTGGCCGATCAGGCCGCGCCGGTTCAGCAGCAGGCGCTCGCCGCCTACGAGTACTGCATCGATCGCTCGACGGAGTTCCAGTTCTTCAACGAGTTCTCGCGTCTGTGCGAGGAGGAGATGCAGCAGCGCGACGCCGACAAGTACCCGGCGACCAACGAGCTGTTCGGTGTGTCCATCTACACCGCGAGCCGGATCGAGGACGTCAAGGTCCTCGAGGATCCGCTCGGCGGCCGCGTCAACCCGGTCAAGCGCAAGAAGGAGGCCGCCAAGGCGGCCGGTGACTCCCCGGCGTCCGACAAGGACGAGGACTGATCTGAAAGGGCCAAAACCATGAAGACGATCAGCAAAATCTCCGTCATCGCGCTCTCGCTCGGCCTCGTCGTCGGCCTGACCGGCTGCAAGAACAAGGGCGAGGACAGCAAGAGCCCCGACAACAAGGAGCTGGCCGACGCGTCCAACGCCGAGGTCCCCGACGAGGAGGCCAAGGCCCAGTTCGCCGAGGTCTACGCCAACTACGAGGCCGCCAAGTCGGACGGCTCGCTGTCCGAGGGCGAGTGCTCCAGCATCGCCAAGGGCTTCGACGAGGTCTACAAGAGCAACAAGCGCTCGATGCTCGTCGCCCGCTTCAACGTCGGCGCGCTCTGGGAGGAGTGCGGCAACATGGAGCAGGCCATCAAGGTCTACGAGGAGCTGGGCGACAAGAACTTCCACCTCGCGCTCAACAACCTCGGCGTCCTCGAGTGGAACAAGGGCAACACCAAAAAGGCCCTCGACCTGTTCAAGAAGTCGGTCGACGCCGACAAGAAGCAGGCCTTCGCGGCTCGCAACAACCTCGCCGCTGCGCACCGTGACCGCTACGCGGACAAGCTCAGCCAAGAGGACTTCGACACCGCCGAGAAGCAGATCCAAAACGTCCTCGCGGTCGACACCAGCAACAAGGCCGCCTACGAGAACCTCGCGCGGCTCTACTACGACCGCGGGCGGCTCAAAGATCAGTCCTACCTCGTGCTCTCCAACCTGGTCGTGACCCAGGCCCTGCGCGTGCTCGAGAAGGAGCAGCAGCAAAGCGCCGACATCTGGAACCTCAAGGGCCTGCTGTTCATGCAGGACGACAACCAGATCGACGCGCTCAAGGCGTTCAAGAAGGCCGTCGAGATCGAGCCCAACCACCCCGACGCCAACCGCAACATCGGCTTCATCGCCATCCGCTTCCGCGACTACCCCGCGGCCGAGAAGGCCTTCGACACCGCGCTCAAGGCCGCCTCGGTCAAGCGTGACCTCGAGGTTCACATCGCGATGGGTGTGGCCAAGCGCGGGCTCAAGAAGTTCAAGGAAGCCGAGGAGTGGTACCGCAAGGCCATGGAGCTCGATAAGAAGGACCCGCGGCCTTGGTACAACCTCGCGGTCCTCAACCAGGACCACCTGATCGGCCAGGACGACGTCGGCCAGGCCCAGATCGAGGAGTTCTACAACATCGCCAAGGAGCACTGCGGCAAGTTCAACAAGATGGCCGAGGGCAACAAGAAGTACGCTGAGGTCGTCAGCGACTGCCTCGACCGGATCGCGATCATTGACGACGCGATCCAGACCTTCCGCGTGATGGAGGAGCTCGAGAAGAAGGCCGCCGAGCTGGCCGAGCTCGAGCGCAAGCAGGAAGAGGAGCGGCGCAAGCGGCTGCTCGAGATGGAGCAGAAGGCCGCCGCCGCCGGTCAGCCGAGCCCCGAGGCCGAGGCCAACGCCAAGGCCGACGCCGAGGCTGCAGCCGAGAAGGCCGCCGCCGAGAAGGACAACTAGGTCCGCTCGACCTCTTGCGAGGGCGGCCCGGGCAACCGGCGCCGCCCTTTTGTTTGGACCCCCAACAGACGCCAGTAAACTCGCCACGCACGCGCGCGAGCGCCCGGTCACTCCAAGCGATCGAGCGGCGCAGGCGCCCTGCGCCCAGGGCCCGCCGCCGGGGATCGCAACGGGCTCGCGCTCGTTCAGGGGCTCGGGTCGGCCGCGAGGAAGCCGCGAGCTCGCGGAAAATTTCGGCACCCTGCCACAAAAGCACCCCCAACCACGGCCTCGCTGCGGTTTACACACATTCCTCTCACCGCTAAGATGTCAAACAGACGGAGCTTCTGAGGTTCCGCGTTCCAAGGAGTTCATCATGAAACTCATCAAGCCCACGCTCGCCTTCACTGCCGCCTTTTTGCTCTCGGCCACCGCCTGGGCCGCCCCGGCCGACGCCGACGCCTCGGCGATGGCTGGAACCAACGGCGAAGGCGTGACCGTCTACGATTTCGAAGACGACGATGTCGACGGCGAGGTGCTGTCGCCCGAAGGCGCGAACCTCAGCTCGCGTGGCCGCAGCAAGCACGCCAGCATGATCACCATTCGCCCGCACTTCATCACCGAGCTGGTCAAGATGGCGAACGACATCTGAGCGACGAGCGCGGGATCTCGCCGAGTCTCTGCCTCGGAGGCTGGCGAGATCGCTGTCCGAGATCGCTGTCCGAGCTGCCAGAGCTCAAGGCAGTGCGTCAACGCACTTAGTATCTGACCAAGTCCTGGAAGAAACTTTCCACCGCGGGGAACCCAACTCGCAAGCTGCTGTCTAGGGCGCCCGAACCCAACACCCCCCCGACGAAACGTGCCTCGCGATGCTCCGGTCTAGTCCGTGAGCGCAGGGCCGAGCCCCGCCCCAGGGCGAAGATTGAATACCGATGTCCAGCAAGACGCTCACGCTGAAAATCTTTCGCGCCGACGAGCTCGTCGACACCAAGACGCTCTCCCAAGACGTCATCAAGATCGGCAAGCTCAAGAGCAGCCATCTGTGTCTCGACGATGACGCCGTCGCTCGCATGCACGCCGTCATCGAGGTGTCGGGCAACGACGTGCGTGTCATCGACCTCGGCAGCGCGAGCGGGACGGTGCTCAACGGCGCCGCGATCGACAAGAACGCGTCCGTCAACCAGGGCGACACGCTGACCTTCGGGCCCTACCGGGTCGAGATCGCCGAGATCGCTGACCCGCTCGCAGCCGCGCCCGCCGCCGCCGCGCCCGCCGCCGCGCCGGTCGCTGCCGCCGCCGCGCCGATCGCCGCCTCGGCTCCGATCGCCGCAGCCGCGACCGCGCCGCCTGTCCAGATCGACGTCGGCGCCGTCGAGGTCCAAGACGGGCGCCAAGTCGCCGAGGTCGTTGCGATGTACGGTCGCACCGCCCTCGACGTCGCGCACGTCGGCCAGACCAAGAGCCGCAAGGCCACCGCGCCGTTCTTCATGTTGGCTGGGGGCCTGATGGTCATCGGTGGCCTCGCCCTGTTCGGCTACGAGGTCAACCAGCCCTGGGAGCAGTACTCGGTCGAGCTTCGCGAGGCCAAGCAAGCCAAGAAGCCCGAGCCGGTCAAGCCCGGCGCCGGAACCGGCGCCCTCGGCCTCGGCCTCGCGCTCTTCGGCCTCGTCCCCTTCGTCGCCGGCGCGATGCGCCTGAGCGAGAAGGTCGTCACCGACTACACGATCGGCGAGGGGCACGACGCGGTCTTCCACGTCCCGCCCCACGGTCTGCCCGACGCGGTCGCGTTCCCGCTGGTCCGCAGCAGCGGCGGCGAGTTCACGCTCAACTTCACCAAGGACATGACCGGCGAGGTCACCCTCGACGGCCAGACCCTCAACCTCCAGGAGCTGGTCTCCTCGGGCCGCGCTGGCGGTGCCGGGGCGTACCACACCTTCCCGCTCCCGCGCGGAGTCCAGGGCAAGGTCAACTACGAGGACGTCACCTTCCACATCAACACGGTCAACCCGGGCGCGATCGTTGCCGGGCGCGGTGATGTGGACTGGCCGTTTTGGGCCTACGTCGGCGGCACGGCCGTCATCGCCGTGACCTTCTACCTGTTGATGCGCAGCATCCCCGACGATCTGCTCGCGATCACGATGGACGACGGCGAGGGCGAGCCGGCCTACGCCCGCTACATGCATCAGCCCGACGAGACCAAGGAGGAGGAGCCGCCCCCCGAAGAGGAGAACGTCTCCGACGACGAGGCCGGCGGCACCGGCCAGCGTCACAAGGGCGAAGAGGGCAAGATGGGCAAGCCCTCGAGCAAGTCGAAGTCGGGCCTCTACGCGATGAAGGGCCCGAAGAACGCGGTCCCGCAGATGGCTCGCAACTTCGACCCCGACATGGCTGCCCGCAGCGCCGGTATCCTCGGCGTCATGCAGCAGCAGGGCGGTCACTTCCTGGCCTCGCCCTACGGCGGCGCGTTCGCGGTCGGCAACGACGACGAAGATGTCTGGGGTGGGCTGACCGGGAGCGAGGTCGGCGAGGCCTACGGCGTCGGCGGTCTCGGACTCGTCGGCACGGGTCGCGGCGGTGGTGGTACCGGTGAAGGTACGATCGGCCTCGGCAACACCGGCCTGATCGGCAAGGGCGGCGGCGGCGGCTCGGGCTCGGGCTACGGTCGTGGCTCGGGCGCCGGCTTCGGCGGCCGCGGCAAGCGGGTCCCCCGGGTTCGCCAGGCCAAGGCCGCGGTCCAAGGTGCGCTCGACCGCGACATCATCCGTCGTATCGTTCGCGCCCACATCAACGAGGTCCGGTCCTGCTACAACTCGGGCCTGACCAAGAACCCGAACCTCGAGGGTCGCGTCGCGGTCAACTTCGTCATCACCGGTACCGGCAAGGTCGGCTCGTCGGTGGTCCAGGAGTCGACGATCAAGGACAGCTCGGTGTCCAACTGCATCGCCAAGGCGGTCAAGCGCTGGAAGTTCCCCAAGCCGCGCGGCGGTGGCAACGTCATCGTCACCTACCCCTTCAACCTGAGCCCGGGCTGAGCTGACGCGCTGCACGGCGCCCATGGGCGAGACACGAGGCGAGCCGGTCGACGACCGGCTCGCCTTCGTTCATCCAGGCCCCGCCGGCCCTCGGGCCGGGTGATCGGTGAGCCACTCAGAATCCGCTGCGTCTGTCGGTGCTGTTCCTCACGCCGAGGTCAGATATCCTTCACCCATTTTCTGTTGTCTCCAGGCTCCGACTCAGCTCACATCAACCCGGGCGACCGCCGCGCCACCCGCTTGTCACCAGGTGGGGCCGTCGGTATGATTTCGCCCCCCAAAGGTCCTTCTGATGCGTCGCGCACTGACTGCCGCCCTCCTCACTTCAATCTTCCTCCTGCCTGCCTGCAACCTCACGAGTCAGGCCCGGGTGGACTCGATCAAGATGATGAACGAGGGGATCCAGCAGCTCAACAAGAACAACATGTCGGGCGCCGAGCGTGCGATGACCGAGGCGATCAAGGCGGACCCGACCCACGCCGAGGCCTACCTCAACCTCGGTAAGCTCTACCGCAAGCAGCAAAAGTGGGTCGACGCCGAGAAGTCTTTCCGCGGCGCGATCGAGAACATGGGCGACAACCCGCGCGGTGACTACTACTTCGAGCTCGGCTCGGTCCAGGTCGCCCAGTCGATGGAGCCGGGCACCAGCCGCGCCGAGCAAGAGGCCAAGTGGCGCGAGGCGATCAAGTCCTTCTCGGAGGCGATCGGGCTCAACCCCAACCTCTACAAGGCCCACTTCCAGATGGGCACCCTGCACGAGAAGCTCGACGAGCCCGAGCAGGCCGACCAGGCCTACCGCAAGTGCATCACGCTCAACGGCAAGTACAGCCCCTGCTTCGTGTCGCTGGGCAACATGTACATCGACTACGGGTTCTCGAACGTGGCGATGTCCGTGCTCACGACCGGGACCGAGGTCAACGACACCGACGCGGACATGTGGAACGGCATGGGTCGCGCGCTGCTCAACCTCAACCGGCCCAAAGAGGCGGTCGACGCCTACAAAAAAGCCACGCGCATCGATCCCGACAAGCCTGACGTGCTGTTCGGCCTCGGCATGGCCTACGCCGAGATCCCGATGCGCAAAGAGTCCGAGGAAACCCTCAACGAGTTCATCTCCAAGGCCGGCAATTCGCCCGAGCACGTCAAGAAGGCTGCCCAAGACACCATCATGCGCATGCAGGGCCCGATCTAGTCCTCACGCAGGACAGGCTTCGGTCCCGGCCGGCCATCTTCAAGGCCTGGGTTCGGGGCTTGGCCTCAGGGCTTGGGCTCGAGGCTTGGGCTCAGGGCCTGGGCGCCTGACGAGCTGCCGCTGGCAGGAGTTGTCAGCTGGATTCAGCGTGGGCGCGACGCGACCCGGACCGGTCTTTGGCGAGACCCGTGGTCGGGGGGCTGTCGCCAGCCAGGGACGTAGCCAGATCCGAGCGCTCGCGCTCGGGCGAGCATGATCGCGCGCGAAGGCGTGGCGTCGCTTCGGCGAGGCCACGGGACAGTCGCGATCGCGGCAGCTTTGAGTGGGTTTGAGGCCCCGTGTTATATCGACGCCCCAGCCAGTGAATTTCCTCAGTGATGCTGGCAGGATAGGGGCCAGATGGAAGTCACCCAGCGGATCAAGGCGCGGCTCAAGGAAGTCCAGGACTGGAACTCGGTCATCGACGAGATCGAGCAAGAGGCCGGCAGTCTCCCGGAAGCTTCACAGCAGTCGGCGGCGCTCTACGAGTTGGCGCGTGCGTGCGAGGACGTGCTCCTCGACAAAGCGCGAGCGATGCAGTGTTACCAGCGAGCGTTCAAGCTCGATCAAACCAACTTGTTCGCGCTCGAGTGCGCCCGCGAAATCTATCGCGAGATGGCGCACCTCGAGATGGTCACGCGCTTGATGGGTCTCGAGCTGCGCGCGAACAAAGATCCCGATCGTGCGCCGAAGCTCAACTACGCCTACGGCACGGCGATGTTGAACCAGCGGCAGATCGACTCGGCGAAAGACTTCCTCGCCGCGGCGTCGAACGCCGAGCCCGACAACCCGCAGTATCAGGCGCGCTTCCAAGAGACGCTCTACGATCGCAACAACTGGGAGTTCGGCCTCAACAACGTCGTCACCCAGCTGCAGGCGCTGACCGGCAGCGACGATCCCTTCGAGGCCGACGTCGCCGGTCGCGGTCCGCAGGTCGCTTCGCTCTACCTGCGTGGCGCTCGGATCCTCCAGCAAGAGGCGCCGGACGACGCTCGCCTCCTGCCGATGTTGTTCAAGGCCCTCGACGCTGATCCGACCGACGTCGAGGCGGCGTTCGTGGCCGAGACGATCCTCGCGGACGGCGGGCACCTTCAGCACATCCAGCAACTCCAAGATCGCCGCGCGAGTCTGATCGCCGACCCCGGCGAGCGCACGCGGATGCTGACCGACTTCGGCAACGTCTGGCAGGTCCGGCTGCAGAACCCGGACATGGCGGCCTACTTCTATCGTCAGGCGCTCGAGATCGCCTACGAAGATCCATCGGCGGCCTTCGCCGGACACATCGCGGCGTTCCGCACCGTGGCCATGACTGCGGCTGAGAGCGGACAGGTCGAGGGCATCATCCCGCTCGCGGACCGAGCGCTCGGGATGCTCGAAGATGTCGAGGACGCGACCGTGATCGCGCTGCTCGCTGGCGAGCTCGCGTGGCGTACGGCCGAAGACATCGACGCCGCGCGCCGCTTGTTGAGCTTCGCCGCGCAGCGGGCTCCCCAGCATCCGGTCGTCACCGAGTTCGAGGCGAGCGTCGGTGGCCTCGCGGCTGGTGACCCCGCCGGGGCGGAGCCCGAGGCGGCTGCCGCAGAGGCGGCGGAGGCTGAGGCAGCGGCGGCGGCAGAGGCCGAGGCAGCGGCGGCGGCCGAGGCAGAGGTCGCGGCAGCGGCGGAGGCCGAGGCAGCAGCGGCGGCGGAGGCCGAGGCAGCAGCGGCGGCGGAGGCAGAGGCAGCAGCGGCGGCCGAGGCAGAGGTCGCGGCAGCGGCGGAGGCAGAGGCAGCAGCGGCGGCGGAGGCCGAGGCAGCAGCGGCGGCCGAGGCCGAGGCAGCGGCGGCGGCGGAGGCCGAGGCAGCGGCGGCAGCCGAGGCCCAAGAGGACGCGGCGGCGGCGGAGGCCGAAGCCGAGGCAGCGGCCGCATCCGAAGCGGCGGCGGCGGAGGCCGAAGCGGCGGCGGCAGAGGCCGAAGCGGCGGCGGAGGCCGAGACCGCAGCGGCGGCGCAAGAAGACGCCAGCGCCGAGGCCGAGGCCGAGGCCGCGGAAGAAGAGCAAGAGCAGGCGACCGTCGAGCTCGGCGACGAGGCCTTCACCGAAGAGGAGATGGCGCTGATCGAGAAGGCCAAGGCCGGCGAGGCCAAGGGCGGCAAGCGGGCGATCGATGGCTGGCGCAGCGCCGTCTCGGCGATGCCGACCAAGTCCTACCCACGCGAGCGACTCAAGCAGCTCTACATCGAGAAGAACAAGTGGAGCAACGTCGCCGATCTCTACAAGGATCAGATCAAGCACACCGACGACGACGAGGCCAAGATCCCCTTGTACTGGGAGCTGCTCAGCCTCTACCGCGAGCGCCTCAAGCAGCCCGGTCTGGTCGTGACCACGCTGTCTCAGCTCGAGAAGCTGGTCGAGGCGACCGGCGACACGGAGAAGCTGCTCGAGGTCGTCGAGGCCCAGCAGACCCAGTTCGAGCAGATGAAGCGGTGGCCCGACTTGATCAGTCGGATCCGCCGTCGGGCCGAGCTCCACGAGGACCCGGCCGAGAAGACCGAGCTCAACCTCCAGGCCGCGCGCCTGTTCCTCGACAAGTTCAACAACCAGGCCGAGGCGATCAAGAGCTACGAGGCGGTGCTCGAGACTGACGAGTTCAACTCCGAGGCGCTCGCCAAGCTCAAGGAGCTGTACCAGCGCCGCCGCGACTGGGAGAAGATGATCGCGGTCCAGCAAAAGGAGCTGCAGCTGATCGAGGACCCGGACGAGCGCATGACTCAGCTGCTCGAGGTCGCGCGCACGGCCGGCAAGAAGATCAAGAAGCCCGCGATAGCGATCTCGCTGTGGAGCGCGGTGCTCGAGGGCGATCCGACCAACGTCGAGGCCCTCGAGGTCCTCGAGCAGATGCAGGAGCGCGAGAAAGACTGGGACGCGCTCGCCAAGACCCTCGAGACCCTGACCGAGGTCACCGAGGACGAGAAGAAGAAGAGCCAGTACCTGGTCAAGCTCGGCCTGCTCTACGCCGACAAGCTCAACGACAACAAGTCGGCGATCCGGACCTGGGAGACCCTCCACGGGATCGACGGCGACAACCGCCGGGCCCAGGACGCGCTCAAGAAGCTCTACGTCGCCGAGGGTGACATGGAGTCGCTCGAGGCCTTCTACGCCAAGCAAGACAAGTGGGCGGAGTTCATCCGCGTGCTCGAGCGCGAGGCCGACAGCACCGACGACGAGGGCCGCCGCATCACCTTGACCCTGAAGGTCGCCGAGCTCTACAAGGCCCGGCTCGACAAGCCCGATCGCGCCGTCCGTTCACTCGAGAAGGCGCTCGGCAAGGACGAGAACAACCTGACCCTCGCCGAGGCCCTGATCGAGCTCTACGAGGAGGCGGGCGACGAGCGCCACATCTCGAACCCGCTCCAGATCAAGCTCGGACACACCGAGGACCCCGACGATCGCCAGGCCCTGTTCGCGCGCCTCGCCGACCTCGCCGAGCGCGTCCACGACGATCAGAGCCAGGCCTTCCAGTACTGGAAGCAGTCGCTCGACGAGGATCACACCCAGGCCGACTCGGCCGAGCACATGCGTCGCCTCGCCGAGGACACCAACCTCTGGGGCGATCTCGTCGGCTCCTTCGAGGCCGCCTACGGCAAGTATGGCCCCGACCCCGACAGCCTCAGCCTCCGCCTGACGGTCGCCGAGGTCTACGAGAAGCGGCTCGCCGATCTCGAGAAGGCGCTCGCGGTCAACCAGGAGATCCTCGAGATCGACGCCGAGCAAGAGACCGCGCTGGCCTCGCTCGAGAACCTCTACCTCGCGCTCGGTCGCGAGGAGGACCTGCTCAAGGTCCTCGGGACCAAGCTCGAGCTCGCCAACGACGACGACGATCGTCGCCAGATCCAGATCCGGATCGGCTCGATCCACGAGCAGCTCGATCATCCCGACCAGGCCGTCGAGGCCTACAACGCCGTGCTCGACATGGGCGTCGAGGCCCCGAGCGCGCTCGCGGCCCTCGATCGGCTCTACGTCCGGCTCGAGAAGTGGACCGAGCTCGCCGACATCCTCCGCCGCGAGCTCGCGGTCGTCGAGGAGCAGGGCGAAGAGAGCGAGGCCGGGATGGCGCTCCCGGATCGCGCGACCCTCCACCATCGCCTCGGCGTGGCCCTGCAAGAGCACCTCGACGACGCGACCGAGGCCGTCGAGCTGTTCCGCCAGGTCCTCGAGTACGACCCCGACCACGAGGACGCCCGCCAGCGGCTCGAGAGCTGGCTCGACGACGACGAGCTCAAGGTCCGGGTCGCGACCATCTTGCGCGAGGTCTACCAGCGCCGCGAGGGCTGGCCGGAGCTGGTCCGCGTGCTCGAGATCCTCGCCGCCGCCGAAGAGGTCACGCCCGAGCGCGTCGCCTTGCTGCTCAAGATCGGTGAGATCCAGGCCCAGGCGCTCGGCGACAGCCAGGCGGCGTTCGGCGCCTACGCCCGCGCGTTCAAGGAGGACGCCGAGGACGAGACCGCCCAGCAGGCGCTCGAGAGCATCGCCGGGATCGATGATCGCTGGTCCGACTTCGCCGAGCTCTACGAGGGCGCGGTCGCCAAGGACCTGCCGAGCGAGCTGATGAAGCAGCTGCTCCACAAGCTCGCCGCGGTCTACGACACCCAGCTCGGCAACCCCGAGCAGGCCATCAACTGCTACACGCGCGCGGTCGACATCGACCCCGAGAACCGCGAGGCGCTCGACGCCCTCGAGGAGCTCTACCAGCGCGCCGAGGCCTGGGCCGAGCTGCTCGGCGTCTACCGCAGCAAGGTCGAATTCGAAGACGACCCCGAGCTGCGCCAGAGCCTGCGCTTCAAGATCGCCTACTTGCAGGAGGAGATGCTCCAGCAAAACGACGAGGCGATCATGACCTACAACGAGATCCTCGCCGACGACGACACCAACATGAAGGCGATCGTCGCGCTCGATCGCCTCTACCAGATCCAGGAGAACTGGTCCGATCTCGCCGAGATCCTCGACCGCCAGCTCGCGCTCGCCGGCGATCCCGACGACATGATCCAGCTGAGCCTCCGGCTCGGCGCGGTCCGGCTCGAGAAGCTTCAGCAAGCCGGGCTCGCCGTCGAGATCTACCGCCGGGTGTTCGACTACGACCCCGCCAACGAGGCGGCGCTCGCGGCCCTCGAGACCCTGCTCGACAACGAAGATCAGCAGCTCACGGTCGCCAAGATCCTCGAGCCGATCTACCGCACGACCAACGAGTGGGCCAAGCTGATCCAGGCCTACGAGATCATGGTCGCGCGCTCTCTCGACCCGACCGAGCGCATCAGCCTGCTCCACCAGATCGGCGAGCTCTACGAGATCGCTGGCGAGCAGCCCGACCAGGCCTTCGAGGCGATCGGCCGCGCGCTCAAGGAGGATCCGGCCAACGAGGACACCCAGCGGCGGCTCGACAGCCTCGCCAACCAGATGGGCAGCTACGCCGAGCTCGTCGGGCTCTACGAGGCGGCGATCGAGGACATCGTCGACGATCAGCTCAGCGTCCAGATCCTCGACAAGGTCGCGAAGATCTACGAGACCACCCTCGACGACGCGGCCAAGGCCTCGGCCAGCTACAACAAGATCCTCGAGATCGATCCCGGCAACTTCGCGGCGATCGACGCGCTGATCGAGGTCCATCGCCGGACCAACAACTTCGAGGCCCTCGTCGGCGCGGTCACCCGCAAGGCCGAGATGGTCGACGAGCCCGAGGACCGCAAGGCCCTGCTGCTCTACGCCGCCGACATCCGCGAGACGATGATGGAGGACGCCGAGGGCGCGATCGAGCTGTTCCAGCAGGTCCTCAGCATCGACGACGCCGACGCCCGGGCCCTCGACGCGCTCGAGAAGCTCTACCTCGGGCTCGAGAACTGGGAGGCGCTGCGTGACGTCTACCAGCGCAAGACCGAGCTGGCCGAGACCGCCGAGGACCGCCGCCAGGCCCTCCACGTCCTCGGTCAGGTCCACGACCGCGAGCTCGGCGACGTCGAGCGGGCGATCGACACCTACCAGGCGATCCTCGACATCGACCCGACCGACTACGACGCGATCCAGGCCCTCGATCGCCTCTACGGCCAGGCCGAGCGCTGGCACGACCAGCTCCAGATCTTGGAGCAGGCCGTCGAGGTCGCCGATCGTCACGAGGCTCAAACGGCGCTTCGCCACCGGGTCGGCGCGCTGTGGGAGAACCAGCTGGCCGATCCGATCCGCGCGGTCGAGTCCTACCGCGAGGTCCTCGACCACGACCCCGGCCACGAGCCGACGATCGAGGCCCTCGGGCGGATCGCCCACGGCGACACCCAGCCGATGATGGCGGCCGAGGTCCTCGAGCCCTTCTACGAGCAGCTCGCCGAGTGGGAGAAGCTCATCGATCTCTACGAGGTCATGGTCGAGCACACCGACGACCCGCTGGCCAAGATCGAGCGGCTCCACAAGATCGCCGACACCTACGAGCGGCACCTGCAGGAGTTCGACAAGGCCTTCGACACCTACGCCCGGGCCCTCGGCATCGACCAGGAGGACGAGACCACCGTCGAGCAGATGACCCGCCTCGCCGAGGTCACCGGCGACTGGGAGAAGTACGCCCGGATCCTCGACGAGCAGGCCGTGAACATCATGGACCCGCTGGTCAAGGCCAAGATGCTCAAGCGCGTCGCCTCGGTCCGGCTCAACCAGCTCTCGGACGTCGAGAGCGCGATCGACCGCTACCAGAAGGTCCTGGTCGAGGACCCCGAGGACCGTGAGGCGATCGAGGCCCTCGACGCGATCTTCAGCCACCTCGAGCGCTGGGAGGAGCTGGTCGAGAACCTCGAGCGGCAGATCCGGATCACCGTGGACGAGGTCGAGTCGATCGACCTCCAGTTCCGCATGGGCCAGACCTACCAGCTGTCGATGAACGACCTGCCCAACGCGATCGAGGCCTACCAGAACATCCTCAACATCCAGCCCGACCACTCGCCCAGCCAGCAGGCCCTCGAGTTCATCTTCTACGAGGGCGAGCATCAGCACGAGATCGCCGAGATCCTCGAGCCGATCTACTTCGCCGCCGAGCGCTGGGAGCCGCTGGTCAAGCTCGGTGAGGCCCGGCTCGGGACCATCGACGACGCCGGCGACCGCTTCGTCGTGATCCAAAACGTCGCCGAGATCTGCGAGCGTCGCCTCGGCGACATCGGCCAGGCCTTCTTGTGGTGGCTGCGCGCCTACATCGACGACCCGACCAGCGTCCAGATCACCGAGGAGATCGAGCGCCTCGCCGAGGCGACCCAGGAGTGGGGCGCGATCGTCGACGTCGGCGATCAGATCCTCGAGGGCGAGTCGGTCTCGCCCGAGATCAAGCAGCAGGTCCTGTCGCGCAGCGCTCGGGTCCTCGACGCCAAGCTCCAGGACTACGGCCGGGCGATCGAATACTACCGCGCCGTGCTCGAGCTCGACGCCGAGAACATCGACGCGCTCGCGGCCCTCGACCGCATCTACACCCAGGCGGCGATGTACGTCGAGCTGGCCGAGATCCTTCAGCGCCGGATCGCCGTCGAGATGGACGCCGACCTGCTCGTCGAGCTCGAGCTGCGCCTCGCCCAGACCTTCGAGGGCTACCTCGGCAACGTCAACGAGGCGATCGCCGCGTACACGCGGGTGCTCGACAACGCGCCCGACAACACGACGGCGCTCGAGCGGCTCGAGGCCCTGTACCTCAGCCAGCACCGGTTCTCGGACCTGTTCGACAACTATCAAAAGATGGTCGACGTCGCGAACACTGACGACGACATGGCCGGCTGCTACCAGCGCATGGCCAAGCTCGCGTCCGACGCCCTCGACCGTGAGGTCGACGCCGTCGACCTGTGGAACCGGGTCCTCGATCTGCGCGGCGAAGATCCGCTCGCGCTGACCGAGCTCGCCGGGCTCCACGAGCGCGCCGAGCGGTGGGACGAGCTCGTCGAGATCCTCGAGCGCCTCGTCTACGTGGTCGAAGATCCCTCCGATCGCGTCGACGCCTACCAGCGCCTCGGCCGGACCTACGGTGAGAAGCTCGAGCGCGATCGTCAGGCGCTCGACTCGTGGATCAACGCCCTCGACATCGATCCGAGCAACCTCGAGACCCTCGAGACCCTCAAGCGGCTCTACGAAGAGAGCCAGGCCTGGGTCGAGCTGATCGACGTCCTCCAGCGCATGGTTCAGCTCCCCGCGGGCGTGCTCGAGGGCGAGCGCCTCCGCGACCTCTGGGCCCAGATCGGCAGCATTCAGGGCGAGTACCTGATGGCGACCGACGACGCGATCACGGCCTGGCTGCAGGTCCTCGCCATCGTCGCGGGCGACATGGAGGCCCTCGCGGCCCTCGAGGAGCTCTACACCGCCGAGGCGCGGTGGGCCGAGGCCATCCAGATCCTCGAGCGCAAGGTCGCCGCGGTCGACGAAGAGGACAGCAAGATCGACGTGCTCATGCAGATCGCCGGGATCTGGGAGGAGAACCTCGAGAACAAGGACCAGGCCGCGGGCGCCTACCTCGAGATCCTCGATCTGCGGCCTGGCCACTCGCCGGCCGCCGACGCCCTCGACGCGATCTACCGCGAGACCGAGCAGTGGGAGGCGCTGACCGAGCTGCTGATCACCCGGGCCGAGGTCACCGAGGACGGCGAGGTCGAGGACAAGGTCCGCTTCCTCCAGCAAGGCGCCAAGGTGTTCGAGGAGCGCCTCGGCGATCTCGACAGCGCCTTCGCGGTCCTCCAGGCCGCGTTCAACGTCGACTACTCCAACGAAGACACCTCGCGCGAGCTCGAGCGCATCGCGACCGTGGCCAACAAGTGGGGTGACCTGCTCAACGAGTACAACTCGGTCGTCAACGAGATCGAGGACCCGCTCGAGCGCTGTGAGCTCTGGGTCAAGATCGGCCGCTGGTACGGCGAGCACCTCGACCGGCCCGACTACGGGGTCCAGTCGCTGCACAAGGCGCTCGAGCTCAACTCCGAGAGCGTCAACGCCCTGCGCGAGCTGTCCAACTTCTACCGCCGGGCCGGCCAGTCCCACGAGCTGTCCGAGACCCTCGCGCGGATCGTTCCGCTCGAGCAGGAGCCCGAGGTCCAGGCCGCGACCTTGCTCGACCTCGCCCAGGTCCAGGAGACCGGCCTCGTCGAGCTCCCGGCCGCGGTCGAGAGCTACCGCCGCGTGCTGGAGATCGACAGCGAGAGCGTGACCGCGATGGACTCGCTCGCGCGCCTCCACGAGGCCCAGCAGCAGTGGAACGAGCTGGTTGCGATCTTGGATCGCCGCTCGCAGATCATGGATGACCCGGACGAGATCCTGGTCATCAAGAAGCGCATCGGCGGCGTCCAGGAGTTCAGCCTCCAGGAGGCGGCCGCCGCGATCGAGACCTTCAAGGACATCATCGCGAGCGAGCCGACCGACCGCGACGCGCTCCAAGCCCTCGAGCGCCTGTACATGGGCCAGGGCAACATCGAGGAGTACCTCGAGACCCTCGAGGCCGAGCTCGACGCGACCGCCGACATCAACGAGCAGATCGAGATCCACGAGAAGATGGCCTTCGCGCTCGTCGAGCACGCGGGCGACAAGGAGCGCGCGACCGAGGTCCTCGAGAAGATCTTGATGCTCGATCCGGCTCGGGATCAGACCTATCGCCAGGCCGAGCACCTCTACTACGAGCTCGAGCGCTGGACCGAGCTGGTCGAGACCTACCGCAACCACGTCGAGGCGATCGGCGACGTCGGGGCCAAGATCCAGCTGCTCCAGGCCATGGGCGAGACCTTCGAGCGCCAGATCGAGGACGTCGATCGGGCGATCGACTGCTACCGCGAGATCCTCGAGCTCGACCCCAACCACTTCGACGCCGCCAACACCCTCAGCCGCCTCCAGGAGGCGATCGAGGACTGGCCGTCGGCGGTCGAGACCATGGATCGCCTCGTCGGCTTGATCGAGGATCCCCAGGCTCGGCTCGAGCTCCTGACCCGCATGGGTCGGGTCCACTTCCAGAAGCTCGAGGATCAAGAGGAGGCCGAGCGCCGACTCAACGACGCCCTGACGATCGACCCGGGCCACGTCCCGGCGCTGATCATCCTCGCCGAGCTCTACCGGGCCCGGCTCGACTGGCTCAAGGCCGCGCGCACGCTCCAGACCGCGTCGGAGTGCTCGACCAACAACTACGAGAAGACCCAGCTCGCGGCTGACGCCGGGTTCATCTTCCTCGACGAGCTCGAGGACGAGGGCAGCGCGACCACGATGTTCCGCACGGCGATCGGCATCGATCCCGAGCACGTCAAGGTCGGCAAGGTCCTGTCACGGATCTTCTACGAGACCGAGCAGTTCCAGGACGCCGATCCGATCTACGACATGCTCGCGCGCAAGTCGGATCAGCTCGAGCTCGACGACGATGAGCTGCGCGAGCTCTACCTGCGCGCGGCCAAGATCGCGCGCAAGCTCGGCGACGGCGACAAGGCGCTCAAGCGCTACAAGTCGGCCTACGACATCGACTCGACCAACCACGAGGTCCTGACCGGGATGGCCGACCTGCTGTTCGAGCAGGAGAACTGGGAGCGGGCCTTCAAGCTCTACCAGACCATCCTCGTCCAGCATCGCGACAGCCAAAGCGATGACGACACCGTCTTGGTCTACTACCGCCTCGGGACGATCAAGCGGCGTCAGAACGAGCCCCGCAAGGCGCTCAACTACATGGAGAAGGCCCTCGAGGTTCAGCCCTTCAACAAGGGCGTGCTCGAGGCGGTCATCGAGCTGCAGTCTGCGGCCAACGACTGGGAGGGCGTGATCCAGGCCAAGCGCGCGCTGGTCGACGTCGTCGAGACCGACGACGAGCGCTTCGATCTCTACAAGGAGATCGGCGAGCTCTACGTCGAGAAGCTCGAGAACCGGACCAAGGCCGCCGAGGCCTACAGCTCGGCCCTCGACCTGCGCCCGCAGGACTTCCCGATGCTCCACACCCTCTTGGCCCTGTACCAGGAGAACAAGCAGTGGGACGA
Source organism: Enhygromyxa salina (assembly GCF_002994615.1). Classification (GTDB taxonomy): domain Bacteria; phylum Myxococcota_A; class Polyangia; order Nannocystales; family Nannocystaceae; genus Plesiocystis; species Plesiocystis salina_A. The sequence goes on from NZ_PVNK01000232.1 coordinate 105,232, forward strand.
GCTGATCTCGATCATCGACCGGATCGTCGAGATCGAGGAGAACGCCCTGCGTCGCAGCCGCTACAACTACTCGGCCGCGGTCGTGTTGCGCGACAACCTCCAGGCCCAGGACGAGGCGATCGATCGCCTCAACACCGTCCTCGACGACGATCCGACCTACCTCAAGGCCTTCCAGGCGATCGACGCCCTGGTCACCAAGACCAAGGACTGGAAGAGCCTCGAGCGCTCGTATCGCAAGATGATCAAGCGGCTCCCGGCCACCGGCCAGGAGGAGCTCGCCCTCGCCCTGTGGAGCAACCTCGGCGAGATCTATCGGACCCGGCTCAACAACTTCCAGTCGGCGGCCGAGGTGTTCACGATCGTCGCGTCGCAGTTCGATCCGGGCAACCCGAAGTGGCAGATCATCCTCGCCGAGCTCTACGAGCGCCTGCTCGAGCAAAACCCCAACGAGTTCGCGCCCAAGGCGGTCGCGGCTCACCAGGCCCTGATCGCTCACGAGCCCTACCGGATCGAGAGCTACCACGCGCTCTACAACATCTATCGGCAGAGCAATCAGGTCGACAAGGCCTGGTGCGTGGCTCAGGCCCTGACCTTCCTCAAGAAGGCCAACGACGATCAGCAGGCGCTGTACGAGCGCCATCGCCAGGACGGCTTCGTCCGCGCGCGCCAGCGGCTCAGCGAGACCACGATGCGCAAGCACGTGTTCCACCCCGATCAGGACGCGTACCTGACCGGCATCCTCGGCCTCGTCGCGCAGCCGCTCGCGGCCTGGCGGGCCAAGGAGCTGCCGCCGACGATCAAGTCCGACAGCCGGACCGACATCACCCTCGATCCCTCGCCCTTCGCTCAGATCGCCAAGTACACCAAGGACGTGCTCAACGTCGGCGCCCCCGACGTGTACCTGCGGCCCAACGAGCCCGGCGACATCACGGTGATCAACGTCAAGCGCGACGGCGCCGTGCACCCCTCGATGGTCGTGTACTCGAACGTCCTGCGCGGCAAGAAGGAGCACCACCTCGTGTTCGCCCTCGGCAAACACATGATGGATCTCTACCCGCCGCACTACGCCTACGTGACGATCGATCGCTCGCCCCAGAGCCTCAAGCAGGTGTTCATGGCCTGCATGCGGATCTGCGGCATGCCGGTCCAAGGTGACACCGCCGCGCTCGACTCGATCGCGCGCGAGATCCAGGGGCGGATGAGCGCCGGTCACGTCGACCAGCTCAACAGCCTGATGAAGAAGTTCATCCAGGCTGGCGGCTCGACCGACGTCAAGCGCTGGGCCGCCGCCGTCGAGCTGACCGGCTACCGCGTCGGCTTGCTGATGTGCGGCGACCTCCAGACCGCCGCGCTGATGGTCTCGCAAGAGCAGAGCGTGCTCGGCTCGACCATGACGCCGAAGGACAAGATCAAGGAGCTCGTGCTCTACTCGATCTCCGAGGACTACTTCGACGCCCGCCGAGGCATCGGCATCCAAGTGGGGTAGTTTAGCCCCCCCCGGCCACCTCAGACTTTGCCACGCACGGCCGGTTCCCGGCCGGTCGCGGGCTCGCTCCGCTCCCCCGCTCGGTGGGCTGGTATGGGCTTGGCAGTGGCCTACGTGGCCCCCCAGAGGGGGGCTCGTTCGTGCCTGCACGTCCGCGATGAGCGTTTGGTTTGAGTGCTGCTCACACGCGCTTGGGCGGAGGCACGACGCGACCAACGCCGACGTTTGCGGGCGCGTGCGTCGGCCGCTTCGCGGCCGGTCGCGGACTCGCTTCGCTCGCCCGCTCGGTGGGCTGGTTATGGGCTTGGCAGCGGTCTGGGTGGCCCCCCAGAGGGGGGCTCGTGCTCGCATGCACACGTCGGCGCGAGTCGGGGCCTGGCTCCGCCCAACCGCCGCGTGCCAACAACGGTGGGCAGCACGGCAACCAACGGCGCGACCAAGGGTCCCGCGACGGGTCCCCCGGCGGGGGGGAGGGACCGGCTACGGTCCCTCCATCAAAAGAAGAGTTTCGGACAACGCAAGAGACCTAGTCCCGTTCGGGACTAGGTCTCTTGCGTCGTCCGAAACGGCGCGGTCGGATGGCGCTGGGCGATCGAGGGGACGGCGACCTCTTGGGAGCCGGTCACGTTCCAGATCTGGATGGGGTCGGTCTTGCCCTTGACCTGGACCGGCTCGCGCTGCTCGGCGATCACGTAGACCTCGCACTGGCTCATCGTCGAGGGCGAGATGATGACCTCGTTGGCCTTGGCCACGCTGCACAGGCGGGCGGCGACGTTCACGGCGTCGCCGATGACGGTGTACTGCAGCGTGCGCGACGAGCCGATCGCGCCCGCGATGACCGGGCCGGAGTTGATGCCGATGCCGATCCGGATCTCTTCTTTGCCCTCGCTCGCGCGGGTGCGGTTGAACTCCTCGAGGGCCTTGAGCATGTCGAGGGCGCAGCGGACGGCGCGGACCGGGGCGTCGGGAAGCTCGACGGGGGCGCCGAACAGGCCGATGAGCTCGTCGCCGACGTACTTGTCGAGGGTCCCGCCGTGCTTGAACAGCACGTCGACCATGAACTCGAAGTAGTCGTTGAGGGTCTCGACCATCTCCTCGGGCGTGTGCCGCTCGCTCATCGAGGTGAAGCCGCGGATGTCGGCGAAGAGCATCGTGACCTCGCGGTTGGCACCGGCCTGGTCGAGGGTCAGGGCGCCCGAGACGATCTCGTCGACGAGGTTGGGCGAGAGCAGGCGCTGGAACTCGGCCCGGGTCGCGGCCTCGTGCTCGATCTTCTTGGCCAGGCGAAAGTTCTGAATCGCTATCGCGGCCTGAGTTGCGATGCCCGAGAAGAGCAGCAGATCTTTGTCGGCGAAGGCCCCGCTGGCGAGCATCGAGTCGACGTGGAAGGCGCCGACGAGCTGGTCGGCCACGAGCAAGGGCACGGCCATCGTCGAGCGGATGCCCTGCATGATGATGCTCTTGGCCGCCTTGAAGCGCTCGTCGACCATCGCGTCCGACGACAGGACCGCGGCCTTGTTGCGCTTGACCTCGTCGAGGATCGTGTTCGAGAGCTTGATCTCCTCGTCGGTCCGCTTCTGGCGCACGTAGGCGGGCTTGAGCGTGTCGGTGTCGGGATCGTAGAGCAGGATCACCGCTCGGTCGGCGCGGATGATCTGGAAGGTCTCGTCGACGATCTGCTGCAGCAACTGGTCGAGGTCGGTGCCGATCGCTAGCTTCTGTGAGAGCTCGTGGGCGACGCGAAGCTTCTCGTAGTCGGCCTTGAGCGTGTCGATGTCGGAGATGTCGGCGACCGGCAAGAAGCGCTTGCTGGCGTCGATGCGGTTGCGGACCTCGCTCTGGACCTGGCCCGGCATCATCGTCACGCGACCGCGATGGGCCTGCTCGACTGCGTGCTGCGCGGCCGGGTTGTCCTCGGCGAACGCGAAGGTCGTGTTGCCGAGCTGGATGCGGTCGCCGTCGTTGAGCACGGCCTCGCCGACCCGCTCGCCGTTGACCATGGTCCCGTTGAGGCTGCCCGCGTCGCGCAGGACCCAGCGACCGTTGGGCGCGAGCGTGACCCGGCAGTGCTCCTTCGACACGATGCGATCGAGCACCTGGATGCTGTTGTCAGGGTGACGACCGAGCGTGTTGAACGCGGTCAGGGGGTACTCGATGGTCTTTTCCCCCAGCAGGATGAGCTTGCCGGACATCGCCTCTCGGACGGCCTCGAGCCGCGATCGTAGGTCACCGGGGCGCAGTAGATCAACCGCAGTCCGCGGATGGCGGCCAGGGGCGCTCGAGCGACGGCATCCGCGCGCTACGGACTGTCGAGACCGTCGGCGGTGAGGTCTCCAGGGCTCGGCTCACGGCGCGTTCGGATCGACCGGGAGCTCGTCGCCGAGGGTCGCGGAGTCCAGCTCACGCCCCTCGCAGGTCCAGCCCGCGCCGCGTCCCGGTCGCGTGCACAGCATCTCGAGCTCGTTGACGACCTCTTTTGCGTCAGTGAAGGGCAGCTCGAGCCAGTCTGAGTACAAGACCCCAAACCGGATCTGATTGTCGTCGTCGATCTCGATCCAGTACTCGGCCCCGGGGTCACTGACGCCGAGCTCTTGGATCTGGTTGCGCATGTCGGACAGCATCTTGTCGACGAGCTTGTCGTCGGCCAGCATCCGTGACGCCTTGCCCGTGAAATCCGACGAGGTCTCGTCGAGTACCCGCATGACCTCGGACTTGCGGAAGTAGGCCGGCAGATAGATCCACAGCGCGTAGCCGCCGCTGATCAACGCCACGAGGATCGCGATCACGACGATGTTCAGTTTGCGCGGCTTCTTGTACTCGACGCTCTCGTTCATGGTCTCCTGAGCCCCCCTGCCCACCTTAGACTCTGCCACGTGTGTTTTGGACCCCCCACAGCGACCTTGGGCTCCGCACTCTTGGCGCGCTCAGCCCCGAAGTCCCGCGTCCGGTCCGGCAGAGTCGCTGACGCCCGCGCGAAAATAGCCCCCTCCCACGTCGGGGGCCCCCGCCGCCCATTGCGAGCCGAATTACCAGCCCACCGAGCGAGCGAGGGGGCGACCGGCCGTGCGTGGCAGAGAGGAAGGAGGCCGCGGGGGTATAAAGGAGCCCCCTTCTAGGGGGCCACACCGCCCGTTGCGAGGCGAATAACCAGCCCACCGAGCGAGCGAGCGGAGCGAGGGAGCGACCGGCCGCGCAGCGGCCGTGCGTGGCAGAGTCGAAGGTGGCTGGGGGGGGTACAAAGGAGCCCCCTTCTAGGGGGCCACGGAGCCCGTTGCGAGGCGAATAACCAGCCCACCGAGCGAGCGCAGCGAGGGAGCGACCGGCCGCGCAGCGGCCGTGCGTGGCAGAGAGGAAGGAGGCCGCGGGGGTATAAAGGAGCCCCCTTCTAGGGGGCCACGCAGCCCGTTGCGAGGCGAATAACCAGCCCACCGAGCGAGCGAGCGGAGCGAGGGAGCGACCGGCCGCGCAGCGGCCGTGCGTGGCAGAGTCGAAGGTGGCTGCGGGGGTCTAAAAAAACCCCTATGATCCGGGCCGAAGCGCGCTGTGTTCCACTTGCCCGCATACCTCGCGCTCGAGCGCTGGGTACACGCCCGAACGGTCGTCGTGGTCCAACCCAGCGGGCCGGAGGGGCCCCGTCGCCTGTTGGCGGCCGGCGCCCGTCGGGTGCTGGTGATCGGGGGCGACTTCCCCCCGGAGCCGGACATGGAGGTGCGGCCGGCGAGCGGGGCTCGGCTCCCGCTGCGCGACGGGAGCATCGACGTCGTCTTGTGCATCGAGGCCTTCGGCGGGCTGCGCTCGACCGATCGGCGCGAGCTGCTGCGCGAGAGCCACCGGATCTTGCGCACCGAAGGCCTGTTTTGCGCGTGGATCGAGCAGCGCGAGGTGGAGGCCTTCGGGCGCACGCTGCTCGGCTCGTCCCAGGTCGACTTTTGGGCTCTCGAAGATCAGATCAACGCGATCTTCCCCCGCGTCGACATGCTGGCGCAGATGCCCTGGCAGGGCTTCTCGCTCGCGCCGATCCTCGACGAGGACACGGCCTTCGAGGGCGAGGAGCCGCAGCTTGCGCTGCGCGAGGAGCTGCTCGAGGAGGCGCCGGAGGCGTCGCACTTCCTCGCGATCGCGAGCAAGAGCCGGATCCCGGCGGAGTTGGGCCGGGAGTGCCTGCTGATCCCGCTCCCGCGCGACGAGGTGTTCGGCTTCAACCCCCAGGCCGAGCGCGACGGGGCCGAGATCGAGGAGCTGCGCGACGAGCTCGACCGCCTGCGAGAGGAGCTCAGCCTCCGCGCGGCCAAGGTCGCCGCGACCCACGGGCGGGTCCGCGAGCTGGAGTCGCAGCTCGAGAGCTTGCGCGCGCGCTCGACCGAGGTCGAGGCCGCCGAGGTCGAGCGCCTGCGTGACGCGCTGACCGAGGCCGAGACCCAGCTCAGTATCTTTCGCGCCCGCGAGCAGGAGCAGGGCGTGCAGATCGCTCGACTCGAGGACGAGCGCAGCGAGCTGCTCGCCAACCTCGAGCTCGCGCGGACCGAGCAGACCTCGGTTGGGGTCAGCGTGGCGAGCACCGAGGCCGAGCTGCGCCGGGAGCTCGAAGAGGCGCAGGCGCGCGCGCGCGAGGCCGAGGACAGCCTCCGCGGGGCCGACGAGCGCCTGCGCAGCCACGAGACGGATCTGCAGATCCTCACGCGGACCTCGGGTGAGCAGGACAAGGCCGTCGAGCGCCTGACCGCGCAGCTCGACACCGAGCGCCAGGCCCTCGAGGCCGCTCGCGCCGAGGAGCGCCAGCTGCGTGAGCGGCTCGAGTCCCTCGACTCCGAGCGCGAGGAGCTCCGCCGCCAAAACGACGTCTACGTGGCCGAGCGCGAGGGCGCGCGCAAGCTCGCCCAGCGCATGGAGGCCGAGCTCGAGGTCGTCAATCGCCGGGCCAAGGACCAAGACCTGGCGCTGTCGGCCAAGGTCGAGGAGTCTTCGCGGCTCGCGGGCGAGCTCGAGGCCATGCGCCGACGCCTCGCCGAGGCCGAGAGCGCGCTGACCCAGACCCGGACCCGGGCCGAGGAGCTGTCGGCGACGGCGGCCCAGGGCGCCGAGCAGGGGCGGATGCTGGCCGACGTCGCCGTCGACCGCGACCGCCTCCGCGACGAGCTGAGCCAGCGCAACCGTCAGCTCGAGGAGCTCGAGGCGCGGATGTGGGAGACCCGCGAGGCGCTGCAAAAAGAGCGGCTCGAGGGCGTGCGCGCGAGCGGGGAGGTCGAGCGCCTGCGCGAGCAGGTCGAGCGGGCCCGGGCCGAGGAGCAAAAGCGCGGCCGCGAGGTCGAGGAGCTCGGTCGTGAGCTGCGCGCGCTCGAGGTCGCGAAGGCCGAGGCCAGCGCGTTGCTGCGCGCGCGCGACGAGCAGATCGCTCGCCTCCAGGGCGAGGCCGAGGCCCTCGCCGGCCAGTCCGCCGATGTCGACGAGCTGCGCGCGCAGCTGCGTGAGCGCAACGAGAAGCTCGCTAGCCTCGCCGAGCAGGTCGCGGCCGTCGAGGCTCGCGACGAGCGGATCGGCGTCGAGTCCAAGCAAACCCAAGACGCGCTCGATCAGGCCAACGCGCGCCTCGCCGAGCTCGAGGCCCAGCTCGACGAGCACAGCGGGGCCGCGGCCGCGGCCGCGGCCGAGCTCGAGGTCAAGCGGGTCGAGGTCGAGCAGCTGAGCGGGACCGTCGCCGGGCTCCAGGCTCAGCTCGAGGAGGCCCGCGAGCACACCAAGCAGCGCGAGACCGAGAAGGCCGTGCTTCAGCGCCAGCTCGAGGAGGCCGCGGCGATCCGCGACAGCCTCCGTCGGCAGCTGCGCGAGCGCGAGCGCGACGTCGATCGCCTGTCGAACGACCAAGACACCCACTCGCTCGAGCTCCTGCAGCTGCGTCGCGAGCTCGAGGTCGCGACCGAGGCCGCCGACCAGCTCGAGCGCGGCGAGAGCGAGGGCCCCAGCGCCGAGGAGATCGAGACCTGGCCCGAGGCCGCGCGGCGAGAGCTCGAGCGCCTCCGCGCCGCGATGGCGGTCCAGGCCCGCGATCACGGCCGCCGGCTCACGGAGGCCCGAGCCGAGACCGTGGCCGCGGCGCCCGGGGCCGACGGCGATCGCCTCCATCGCCTCCGCCTCGAGGTCCAGGTCCGGACGGCCGAGCAGGAGTACATGCTCGCGTCGCTCGATTCGGCCGAGCAGAAGATCTGGGAGATGACCGACGCCTCGGACCGCAACGCGGCCCGGTTCGCGGCGAGCCTCGCCCAGCTCGAGAAGCACAAGGAGACGGTCGACTCGCTGCTCGACGAGCTCGAGGTCACGCGCAACTTGCTCGCGGCCGAGCAGGCCCGGGCGCTCGAGCAAGAGCGGATGCTAGCGAGCGAGCGGGCCAAGATGGCCCGGGCCGGGATCGGCGTCGATGGCTTCCCCGCCACCGACGCGAGCGAGGATGATCCCTTCGCAAACTTCGACGGGGAGGACCTGCTCGATCTCGGCGAGGATCCCGCCCCAGGGCGCGCGCCGCAGCCCAAGCCGAGCAAGGCCAGCGTGGCCTCGGCCAAGAAGCCAGCGCGTCCGCCCGGGCGGGGCGTCGGCGAGGCCCGCCCGACCGCGCAGGAGCTCGATCAGGCCCTCGCGAGCTTGACCGACGACGACGCCGACGACGAGGCCAGCTTCGGCGGTGCCGCGCAGACCCCCGAGCCCGACGCGCCAGCTGCCCGAAGCCGGGCGCGCTCGTCGTCGAGCGCGCGGGTGGCGGCCGGTTCGGGCCCCTCGCGCGCGGCGGGGGTCGCGGGCGAGGTCACGGTCTCGCGGACCCGCAAGATCGAGCGCCCGTCCACGCGGGCGCGGATGACCGTCGAGGCCGTCGACGACGACGAGTGGCCCGAGGACTGAGGCCCCCGAGGCCCGAGACGACAAAGCCCCGGGTCCGAAGACCCGGGGCTGTGTCGTTGCGAGGAAAGGGACTTGAACCCCCACGGCTGAAAGCCACACGGACCTGAACCGTGCGCGTCTACCAATTCCGCCACCCTCGCGGGCAGTTACCCTTGTTGAAGGGGCGAGGAACCTAATCCGGGCCTCGGCGGGCGTCAACACCCCAAAGCCCGCTTTGTCTCACAGAACCTCGAGCGACTCGACCTCCAGAGCCGGCCCGCTCATGTGGATCCCGAAACCCCCGCGCTCCACGCGTCCTGTCACTCGGACGCGCTGCCCGATCTCGGCCGAGGCCCCGCTGAGACGGTAGACGTCGCCGCCCTCGGTGACGAGCTCGAGAAACCCGCCCTCGAGGTCGTTCTTGCGCACGGTCCCGGTGAACTGCTTGGACATGAGGGGCAGTGTACCGGTCGCTGGCCGCTGCGCTACTGTCGTGAGGTCTTGCGGCGTCTTCGAGCAGCGGCGGTGTCGGTCGTGTGGGGTCTGGCTGTGGCCGCGGGCTGCCGTGGGTCCGGGAGCTCGGGCACGGCGCGCGAGTACGAGGTCCCCGAACCGGCTCAGGAGCTGGTCGAGGACGGCCCGGGTCGTCCGAGCTGGGGACCGTCGGTGCCCGAGCTCTCGCCGATCGAGGCGCTGACGGCCGAGCTGGCGCGGAGGCCGACCGACCCCGAGCTGCGCGCGCTGACCGACGGACCCAACGCCGGGGCTCAGGCCTTGGCCCTGCGCGAGCGCGGGCTGTGGTCGCTGGCCCGGATCGGTGGGGCCGACGCGCGCGATCGCCTGCTGAGCGAGCTCGACGGCGGGGCCGAGGAGATTCGCTCGGCGGATGGGGGCCGTCCGAGTCAGGCGCTGGCGGCCGCGGCCTTGCTGGAGGTCCCCCGGATCGAGCCGGGCAGCCCGCCCGAGCCCGTCGAGGGGGGGCCCTGGGCCGCGCTCGAGGACGCCTTGTGGACCCGCTACGCCGTCACGGATCCGGCCGCGCTCGGCCGGCAGCGCAGCTTGTTGCTGGCGATCGCCCGCGTCGGCGGCAGCCGCTCGATCGCCCGGCTCGGGGTCGATCTCGCCGAGCTGCCCGGGCCGGACCACGGGCCCGAGGTCGTCGCGCGCTGGTCGGCGTCGATGCGCGCGCTGGGTCTGTCGTGCGCCCGCGGGCTGGCGCTGGAGCCGAGCGCGGCCGAGGCCATGACCCGGGGGCTCGAGCGTCGCGCGGGCGTCGACCCCAACATCTCGCTGGCGGCGATCTACGCCCTGACTCGCTGCGCGCGGTCCTCGGGCGAGCTCCTGGTCGAGTCTCGGGCGCTGCTCGTGTCCCGCCTGACGCCCCACATCGAAGGCCCCCTCAGCCCCGCGCACGCGACCTTGGCCTGGCGCGCCTTCGCTGTGCTCGGGGAGCTGCCCGAGACGATCCCGGCCGGGATCGCGGGCGCGGACCCGCCCTCGTGGGAGGTCGAGGTCGAGGCCGTGCGCGCGCTCGGGGCTGTGCCCCGCGGGGCCGAGCTCCTGCGCGAGCGCCTCGCCGCCCAGCCGACCGAGGCGTTCGCGGGCCCGCGGCAGCACGTGCTGATCGCCGGCCTCCAGGCGATGCGAAGCGCGATCTCGACGGCGCCGGCCGAGGCCGACGCCGAGCTGGTCGGGATCGCCGAGCAGCTGTCGACCGGGCGGCGCAGCGAAGATCCGCGCCTGCGCAAGGCCGCCGCCCTGGCGCTGTGCGAGCTGCGGCTGCTCCAGGCGATCCGAACCGGCGAGACCGAGGCCCTGGTCCGCTGCGACGAGCTCGCCGGGGCGCCGGCCGTCGAGCTCCCGACCGGCCTGCTCGTCAACCTCGAGGTCGAGGCGCTGCTGCGGGCGACCCGGGCCGACGCGCCAGCCAAGACCAACCTCGGGACCGCGGCGATCGACGACGAGGCCGTGATCGCAGATCGGCCGTCGGATGCGCTGCCGGACGACCCGGGCCGCCGGGCTCGCGTCGGGCGGCTGCTCGCGCTGGCGCGCGACCGCGACCCGGCCCGCGCGACCCCGGCCCTCCACGCGCTGGCGGAGCTCGACGATCCGGGCGTGCTGCCGGTCTTGCGCGCGGCGCTGTCGAGTGAAGATCCCGGGATCCTCGCGGCCGCGGCGACGGCCGTGGCCGTGCGCTCGGTCGACGCGAGCAAGCGCGATCTCGAGGCCGTGCCGCTGCTCGAGGAGCTCGTCGCCCAGCGCTCGGGCGCCGCCGACATCGAGGCGAGGCTGGCGGCGATCGAGGCCCTCGGGGTCCTGGCCCGGGCCGCGGTCGCCGCCCGCCCCT
>NZ_PVNK01000233.1 GCF_002994615.1 Enhygromyxa salina
GTGTCGCCTCGCGCCGGAATTTTCGCCGAGGGCGCGAAGCCAAAACGCCGCTGTACCGGGCGTACTGCAAGTTTGGGCGACAAAGCCCTCGGCGAAAAGGCCAAGCGAGGCGGCGCGAGGCATTGCAGCCCGGGCTGCTAGCCCACGATCAGGGCCGTGGCGCCAAGCAGGACGAGGTAGGGGACGAAGGGCAGCATCCCGAGCTTCTCGATCAGCCGCAGCAACAGCTTCAGCGCCCCGAGCCCAACCACGAAGCTGACCACGAAGCCGAGCACGAAGGGCCCGGCGGCGATGTCGAGGGGCGCGTCGCCCCCGAGCAGCTCGAGCGCCTCCTTCCCGGTCGCGGCCGTGATCGCCGGGATGCTCAGCAGAAACGAGAAGCGCGCCGCCCGGGCGCGACCGAGACCAAGCGCCAGCCCAGCCGCGATCGTCGAGCCCGAGCGCGAGACCCCGGGCGTCACGGCCAGCAGCTGGGCGAAGCCGATCACCAGGGCGTGGCCGAGCTTCGGGGCCGCGCGCAGCTCGTCTTTCGGCGTCTCGCGGCGGTGGGTGAAGCCCAGCAGCGCGGCGGTCAGCAGCAGCGCGCCGCCGATCCAGCGGACCTCGCCCTCCATGCGCACGACCAGCTCCTCGACCCCGGGCAGCAGCACGATCCCGAGCGGGAGCGAGCCGACGATCAGCGCCAGCCACATCCGTCGCGCCCAGGGCACGGCCTCGGCGTCGAACAGCCCGCGCGCGAGGTCGAGGAGGTCGCGGCGGTAGACGAGCAAGACCGCGAGCAGCGTGCCCGCGTGGACGACGATGTTGAAGCTGTGGCCCGCGGTCTCGGCGTCGACGCCGAGCCAGGCCTCGGCGAGGGACAGGTGCCCCGACGAGGAGATCGGCAGAAACTCGGCGACCCCCTGGAGCGCGCCGAGGAACGCGGCGAGGCCGTAGCTGAGCTCGGCGCCGGGGCTGGCGAGCATCGCTCGCTTGTAGCGCGGCCGCCCGGTCCGACCAAAGAACTCGCGCGCTGGCGGACCCCACCCGCAGTCGCTATCGTCCGACCGTGCGCTGGCTGATCGCAGGTGTCGCGCTCGTCGGCCTGGTCCAGGCCGTGGTCTGGATCGGCCAGCCGAGCGCCCCCGCGACCCGGCGCCTGCTCGGTGTCTTCGTTGCTCCGGCCGCGCTAATGTTGCTGGCCATCGCGCTCGCTGCAGTTCGTGTCCCCGCGCTGTTGTTCTGACGCGCACGCCGGCTCCACGCCCGGTGGGTGCCCACGCGGGGCTTGACGGCCCCCTGCGCCCGAGATCGACGGTCGCGCGCTCGCTTCATTTTCGCCCAGCGGTTGCAGCGCTAGCCCTGAATCAAGGGCTGTGCGCTCGACTCAGGCCTTCGAACCTTCGGCGGCGAAGCCCCCTCGGCTCACCCCCTCCGCTCACCCCGGGCTGCGAGGCATTGCACCCCGGGCTGCTAGCAGGGGGTCTTGTGCGCGGGTGTTTGGTGCTAGTTTGGTGGGCCATGGGAACCGACGCGGAGCGGGTGCAGCTGTGCCTGTCGCTTGCGGCCTACGCGGGACTGAGCGGTGAGCCAGCCCGGCGGGCCGGCGCGCTCCATCGCTCGATCGCCGCGCAGCTGGCGAAGATCCCGGCCACGCGCGAGCACGAGATCGTGTGGGGCCCGGCCAGCTTCCGCGTGTGGTGGCAGCCGAGCTCGCCCTCGCTGGTCGTGTTCGTGACCCGTCCGATCCAGGCCGGTGAAGACGACTGCTACGTGGTGATCCGCGCGGGCGCGCCGGTGCCGGTCTGGGATCAAAACCTCGAGAGCTTCGGATGCCTCGCGCAAGAGCCGTGGGTCTGGACGCGGCGGGCGGGCAACCTCGCGCCCGCGGTCTGCGGCGGCGTCCACCGACGGCTCGACGTGATCCGCGAGCTCACTCCGGAGGAGCAGCTGCCCGGCGCCGGGCGCAGCCTCGCCGAGCTCCTCGCCGGCTGCGTCGGCGAGCTCGAGGGGGACCGCAAGCTCCCGGTCCACGTCTGCGGTCACGGCGTCGGCGGGGCCATGGCCACGGCGGTCGCGCTGTGGCTGCACGACACCCAGGGGCCGGTGACCGCCCGCGACATCGAGTGGGATCCACGGCACCACGCCAAGCTCCACTGCATGGCCTTCGCCGGGCCCACGGCCGGCAACGCGGACTTCGCGACCTACATCAGCGAGCGCCTCGGGCCCGAGCTCGAGCTCATCCACAATTCCCTCGATTACGCGCCACTGCTGTGGGACACCCAGACCATGGCCGGAATCGCCGGGCTCTACCGGAGCCACGTCGAGGAGATCAGCGTGGTCGAGGCGGTGGTCGAGGCGCTCGGCAACCAGCTCGAGCGCCACGGCGTCGAGTACGAGCAGCCGCCCGCGCGGATCCTGCCCGGGCAACTCAACGTCGAGCTGCCGCCCACCTTCATCGCGCAGGCCGAGTACCAGCACCTGCACGCCTACCCCGAGCTCCTCGGCCTCGGCGCGCAGATCGACATCGACGCGATCCTCGATCGTTGCTCGGGCACCGACGACGGCCCGGTCGCGCAGTAGCCCCGTGCCGCGTCCGGTCGCCAACCCACCCAACCCGTGGCTGTCGAGTCACGTCGAGTGGCTCGGCCCGCCGCCCGACGCGAAGCTCGAGGTGTTCGAGGAGCAGGCCAGGTCGATCGTCAGCAACAACGACAGCCCCGACATCCCGTTTCGCTGGTCGATCAACCCCTACCGCGGCTGCTTTCACGGCTGCGCCTACTGCTACGCCCGGCCGACCCACGAGCAGCTCGGCTTTGGCGCGGGGACCGACTTCGAGCGCAAGATCGTGGTCAAGCAAAACGCGGCGGAGCTGCTCCGGGCACGCTTCGAGCGGCGCTCGTGGACGGGGGAGGGGCTGATGTTCTCGGGCGTGACCGACTGCTATCAGCCGCTCGAGGCCGCCTACGGGCTCACGCGCGCCTGCCTCGAGCTCTGCGCCGAGTATCGCAATCCCGCCTCGGTCATCACCAAGGGCGCGCTGATTCGGCGCGACGTCGAGCTGCTCGCGCGGCTCGAGCACGAGGCCGCGGCCTCGGTCACGCTCTCGGTCGGGTTCGCGGACGACGAGCTCGCGCGCCGGATCGAGCCCTGGGCCAGCCCGCCGAGTCGGCGGCTCGCGGCCATGCGGGCCCTGGCCGACGCGGGCGTCCCGGTCGGCGTCTCGGTCTCGCCCGTGATCCCCGGTCTCAACGACGAGCAGATCCCCGAGCTCCTCTCCCTGGCCAAGCAAGCGGGGGCGCGCTGGGCCTTCTTGATCCTGCTGCGTCTGCCGGGCTCGGTGTTGCCCGTGTTCGAGCAGCGCCTGACCGAGGCCGCGCCCCTGCGCGCCGCCAAGGTCCTGCGCGCGCTCGAGGACCTCCGCGGCGGCAAGCGCAACGACGCACGCTTCGGCGCGCGGATGCGCGGGCAGGGGCCGCGCTGGCAGGCGATCGAGTCGCTGTTCGAGGCCCACCGCCGCCGCCTGGGCCTCGCGTACACGCCGCGCGGGCCGATCGCAGAGGCCCAAACCTTCCGGCGCCCGCGTGCCCAGCGCGAGCTGTTCTAGTCTTGTCTTGAAGGGGCCTTTCGAAAAGGCCCCTCGCTGCGGCGGCGAAGCCCCCTGCGCTCGTACTCGTCTTCAAGCGCGCCGATCTCTGCCATCGAGTTTTTCTTCCGCGGGCGTCCTCGGGTCGGGCTACATAACCGGGCACCAGACACCGCCATGATCACGCATCAGCATCGACCCATCTTCTGCGCCCTGACCCTCTCGCTGGCCCTGACCACCCTCGCCGGATGCAAGAGCGAGATCGACGACAAGCCGAAGGCCAAGGTCGAGGACGCCGAGAAGCCCGCGACCAAGGCTGACAAGGGGGAGGCTGGCGACGACCAGCCCGACGCCGCGAGCAAGACCCTGACCCTCGACGCGGCCAGCTCGAAGATCGGCTTCATCGGGGCCAAGATCACCGGCGACCACAAGGGCAGCTTCGAGGCCTTCGAGGGCAGCGCGACGGTCGACGAGGGCAAGATCGCGTCGGTCGAGATCAACGTCGACGTCGACTCCATGAAGACCGACGCCGAGCCCGATCTCACCAACCACCTCAAAAGTGCGGATTTTTTCGACGTCGCGGAGTTTCCCACGGCCAAGTTCACCTCGCTGAGCATCACCGAGAAGGCCGGGGAGGGCGGGGCGACCCACGAGATCGCCGGTAACCTGGAGCTCAAGGGCCAGGCCAAGAAGGTCACCTTCCCGGCGACCCTCGAGGTCAGCGACGCCGGCGCCCACGGCAAGGCGGAGTTCTCGATCGATCGCAAGCTGTGGGGCATCGACCACCCGGGCAAGCCCGACGACCTGATCAAGGACGAGGTCGCGCTGCTGCTCGACCTCAACTTCAAGTAGGCGCGATGCCCGTCGTGTGGCCCGTGGCGTGGGCGGCGTAGTAGCCTGTCTTCGTGCTGCAAGTTCGGGTCCCCGACGTCGCCAAGCTCCGCAGCGGGCAGGCGCGCAAGTTCGCGTTCGAGCGCGACGGCGAGGCCTGCGAGGGCTTCGTGCTCCGCCGCGGCCCGGATCTGTTCGCCTACAACAACCGCTGCCCGCACTGGCGCGTGGATCTCGACATGGGTGAGGGCCGGTTCTACTCGGCGCTCACCGACCGGATCTTTTGCAGCAGCCACGGCGCCCTGTTCGTCCCGAGCACCGGCTACTGCGACGCCGGGCCCTGCGTCGGCGACCAGCTCGAGCGCTTCGAGCTCGAGCTGGTCGGCGATGACGCCGTGATCACGATTTCCGCCACCGCTGGTTGGTCATGACCCCCCGGCCGCCCTGTACTTTGCGACGCACGGCCGCTGTGCGGCCGCTGCGCTCCCTCGCTCGGCGGGCCCTCATGTGCGCTGCGAGGGGATGCGTGGCCCCTGAAGGGGCTCGAGACGCGTGCTCGAACACTTGTCTTCTGTGTCCGTGGCATGCGCCCCGCGCGGAACGATCGAGCAAGTAAAGACCCCCACAGCCGCTCCGCACCTTTCCACGCAGCGGTCGTGCGTGGCGAAGTGCAGGGCGGCTGTGGGGGTCTCTACCCCTCAGACGAGCTCGCGGCGGGCGAACTCGCGGCGCAGCTTGATGAGCGCGCGCTCTTGCAGCTGGCGGATGCGCTCGCGCGACAGCGAGTGACGCTCGCCGAGCTGGCGCAGGGTCATCGGCTCGAACTCGCTCTCGCCGACGTCGCCGCCGTCGATGCCGTAGCGCCGACGGAGGATGTCCAGCTCGATCGGCTGGAGGCTGATCAGCGAGTCGTAGAGGTGGTCGCTGAGGGTCTCGAGCTCGAGGACATCCGCGACCTCGGGTGCCGTCCCGTCTTCGAGGCGGTCGAGCATGCCGCGGCCGTCGTCGTCACTCGATGGCGCGTCGAGGCTCACGGTCCCGTCGAGGGTCAGCTTGCTGAGCTTGCGGACCCGGACCTTGCTGAGCCCGGTCTCCTTGGACAGCTGCGGGATCGTTGGCTTCTCGCCGGTCTTAGCTTCGATCTCGCGCGTCGCACGGCGCAGGCGCTGGAGGTCGGCGGAGACGTGGGCCGGGAGCCGGACCGTGCGCCCCTTGTTGGCCAGCGCTCGGTTGATCGCGTGGCGGATCCACCAGGTCGCGTAGGTCGAGAAGCGGTAGCCGCGGCGGCCGTCGAAGCGGTCGACGGCCTTCATCAGGCCGAGGTTGCCCTCCTGGACGAGGTCCTGGAGCGGCATCAGGCCGTGGTCGAAGCGCCGGGCGATCGTCACGACCAGGCGCAGGTTCGCCTTGACGAATTTGTTCTTGGAGTAGCGCAGAGCCTGGTTTGCGGCGCGCACGCGCTGGATGTAGCGGGCGAAGGGCTGGCTGCCGCGCGGGGGGTAGGTCACCGGCAGCGTCACGCAGGCGCGGCGGTTGGCGTCGATCGCCTCGAGGTCGGCGGCGACCATGTCGGCGTACTTGCCGTCGAGGTCGAGGTCGGCGAGGACCGCGGCGAGGGCTTGCTGGGCCGCGTGGTAGGCCTCGCGGTTGGCCTTGGTCTCGCGGTCGCGGTAGGCGCGGGAGCAGGTGTTGATCTGCTCGAGCTCCTCGGTGGGGATGTTTTCTTGATTATCTTCGGCGAGCGCGGCCTGCAGGACCGAGACGATCCCGGCGACGAAGGGCGGGTAGGACAGCAGCGCCTTCCAGCAGCTCAGGCGGCGCTCGGCGATCTCGGCCGCGAGAGACTGCTCTTGCTCGGGCGTCAGCACGTCGACCTTGGACACGTCGCCGAGGTAGGCGCCGAGCGGGGTCTCCGATTTACGCTGGGTGCTGGGTCGGGTCGAGGTGGGGTTGTTGTTGGTGCGTGCCATGTCCGCTCCTTGTCTTCTTGCTTGCGAGGGAAGGCTTGGCGAGCTAGGGAACTGAGGTGTTCGGTCCCGCTTGCACGCGGGATGTGGACCACTCTCGAGTTCCTTGGCAGATGAGCTCATCTGCCAGCTCGGGTAGAGCCAAATACGAAAGCCAGGGGTTCATTGTTTCGGACCCGGTCTTCGACCCGGGCGCCAGTGGGCGTGAGCCCACGCGTGAATTCGGGTGAGCCGCGATCACTCGGCCGTCGAAGTCGGCGTCTCGGTGATCCCTTCGACCCATGCCCGAACCACTCTGCACATATCGGGCCGAGTCTTCGACGCGGGGAGCCTTACGCAAGCCAACCGATGTTCTGAGCGATCTACGCACCCTTGTAGGGTGTTCGAGCGGCGTCGGCCAGACCGCGCGGTGGATGCCGCGAAGGCGAGGGCTCGGCGCAGATGGCTGCTGGACGGCGGATCGAACGAGTTTCGCCGATCGGAGGGGCGAGTCGCGAGCGATGCGTAGTGTGCTGGCGGCCCGGCCGCGACGGCCGTCGATCGTGGTGAATGGACTAGCCAGGGCAGCGCTGCGCAAGGCACGTATGGGGCTGAACTCCCCAGCCATCACCGGGAAAATGGGTCGAGGTCGGTGCCGCGCATGCGAGTGTGGCATGCGCGAGTGCGGAACTGGAACGGGGCGTTGCATGGGCGTTGCCCGATCTGAACGCACCGACACAACCAGCGCAGACCGGTTTGCGCCGGTGCTGAGCTATGGTTGGGCGATGTGTCCTCGAACCCGACGACGCCGTCGGAAGAGCGCGCGCACAGCCTCGCTCGACTCCGGCCGCGGGGGCATGACGGCGATCGGGCTGGCGTTGACCAGCCTGGTCATGATCGCGTGTGAGGCCAAGGTCGAGGGCGTGCCCGAGGGTGCGCTCGCGCGGGTCGGCGAGGTCGTGATCGAGCCCGAGATGGTCGAGGCCACCCACGCTCAGCTCGACGCCTTCGGCCAGGCGCGCTTTCGCGGGCCCCACGGGCGGCGGGCGCTGATCGACGCGATCATCAGCGAGGAGTTGCTCGTTCAAGAGGCGCGCGCGGCCGGGCTGGCGGATGATCCGCGCGTCGAGTGGGCGGTGCTCGAGGAGCTCGCCGAGCTTCAGCGCGCGGCGATGCTGGAGCGCCGCTTGCCGCGGGCCGAGGTCGCCGCCGACACCGAGGCGTTGCGCGCTCGCTACGAACGCGAGCGCGAGCGCTTCACGGTGCCCGAGCGGCGGCGCATGCGGGTGGTCCGAGTCGAGACCTGGGGCGAGGGCGAGCGCGCGCTCGTCAGGCTGCGGGCCGGCGAGCTGACCCTCGACGAGTTCGCCGACGAGCTCGTCGCGGAGCACGGCGAAGACCGGGCCAGGATCGCGCGGACGCCCCTGATGAAGCGCGACGACCACGAGTTCCCCGCCTACCATCGGCTGCTGTTCGACGCGGGCCTCGGGGTCGGCGAGTTCGTGCCCTCACCGGTCCTCAGCGGCCAGGTCGTGCTGATCGGCGAGGTCGACGAGATCGAGCCCGCGCAGGTCCGCCCCTTCGAAGATCCGGACGTCCAGGAGCAGCTGGTCACCGCCGAGCGCGCGGCCCGGCTGGTCCCGATCGAGGCCGAGCTCCTCGCCGAGCTGGCCGCGCGCTTCAAGTGAGGGGCGCGTCTTGTCGCGCGGGCTTGGCGGGTGCTATGCGGGAGGGGTGCGCGCCCTCGCCCGACGCTCGATCCTCACGCTGCTGGTCGTGACCCCGGCGCTGCTCGTCAGCCCCGGCGCCGCCGCCGAAGGTGTGGTGCTCGATCGCATCGTCGCCGTCGTCAACGACGACATCATCCTGAGCAGCGACCTCGATCTGTGGATGATGTACGACGACCGGGTGCTCGCGGAGCTCGCCCAGCTCCAGAGCCAAAAAGCGAGCGAGGACCAGATGGTGCGCAAGCTCGACGAGCTCCAGCCGGTGGCCCTCGACGAGCTCGTCGCGCGCAGGCTGATGCTCGCCCAGGCCCCCAACTTTCAGATCTCGGCGACCGAGACCGAGGTCGACGCCTACCTGCAGAACCTCGCGCGCAACGCCGGGCTCGGCGGGATCCCCGAGCTCAAGCGCGCGGTCGAAGAGAGCCTGCGCTACGGGACCTGGGCTCAGTACCGGGCCAAGCTCCACGACGACATCATCATCTACAAGCTCCTGGGCATGCTGCTCAACGTCGCCGTCAGCGACCAGCAGGTCCTCGATCGCTACCGCCAGCTCAGCAAGGGCGAAGAGGCGCGCATGAAGGTCCGTCGCCTGGCCTTCCAGGCCGCCGACGACCCGGCCGAGCGCGACGCCCAGCTCAAGCTGGCCAAGGCCGTCGTCCGTCGCCTGGCTCAGGGCGAGGAGGTCGAGGCGATCGCGGATGAGCTCGGCCAGGCTGGCGAGCTCGAGGAGCTCACGCGCAGCTCGGTGTCGCGGCCGATCGGCGAGCGCCTGTTCGCGGCGACCGCGGGTGACGTGGTCGGGCCGCTCGAGTCCGGCCAGGGCTTCTTGGTCTTCGTCGTCGACGAGGTCATCAGCTCGGACCTGCTCGGCTTCGAGGAGGCCAAGGAGCCGCTGCGCGAGCAGATCTACGAAGAGGTACGGACCAAGGCCGAGGCCGACTTGCGCGAGCAGCTGCGCAGTCGCGCACACGTCGACATCCGGTTGTAAGAGGACCTGCGCGGCCGGTCGCGTCCTCGCTGCGCTCGGTCGCTCGGTCGGCTGGGGTGAGCTTCGCAGCCGGGGTGCTAGCAGCCCGGGTTTTTATGGGACGCGCGCGCGCGCGGTGAAAAAACGAATTGTGCGGCACAGACCCGCAGGAGGGGGCCGGGGCCGGGCGCTGACACCGATCGAAGCCACGAACTTGCCGTTTGAGCGGGAGTGCGCAAGATCAGCAGGGTGGCGAGCGTGTCGCCGCCCCACCGTCGGCCCCGCCGGATGATCCGAACAACCAAGCCCGGCTCCGCGACCAGCGGGAGCAGCGTTCGCCTGCCGCTCAGCTCGGCCCGGCGGGTGCCGCTGTTCGTGCTCTCGCTGATGGTGCTGGGCGTCCTGGGCCTGGGTCTGTGGTGGCCCCGGGCGGACGTCGTCGATGCGTCGCCCGAGATCGACGTGAGCCCCGAGCCTCCGTCGTGGGTCGAGGGGCTGGTCCTGATCCCGACGATGATCACGGTGCCGACGCCGGACGACAGCCTCGAGGCTCGGCTGGCGGCCTTCGCTCGCCGAGTCGAGGCGGTCCGGGCGACCGTCGAGCCGCCGCTGGTCGCGTTTAACTCGGAGTCGCTGCGCGAGGACATCGAGGGCACGATCGGGCGCATCGATGATCGCGCGCAGGTCTCGGTTCACATCCGCGATCTCGACTCGGGCCGGGTGCTGTTCGACTACTACGGCGACACGCTGCTCAACCCGGCCAGCAACCACAAGCTGCTGACGACCTCGGCGGCCCTCGATCTGCTCGGGTCTGACTACGTGTTCGAGACCCGGGTGATCCTCGTCGGCGAGCGCCTGTACCTGATCGGCGAGGGCGACCCCACGATCGACGGCGAGGCCCTCGCCGAGCTCGCCGCCGCGGTCGCCGAGCGGGTGCCGGTTGCGACGATCTCGGAGATCGTCGTCGACGACAGCGCCTTCTCGCCGCGGGCGTTTGGGCCGGGCTACAACCCCGAGGGCTGGGGCGCCTCCTACCTCGCCCCGAGCGGCGCGCTGAGCCTCAATTTCAACACCGTCGAGATCACGGTCTACCCGATCAAGGGCCAGCGCAAGCCGGCGGTCGCGCTCGAGCCCGACAGCACCCACGTGGTCGTCGACAACGCCACGCGCTTCGCCCAGGGTCAAAGCGAGCTCGACATCCGCTCCCACCGCCAGGCCCCCGAATCCGCGGACGACGAGACCCCGCGCGAGGCGGTGCTGACTCGCGTCGAGGTCAAGGGCTCGCTCGGCGCGGGCAGCCGCGGCTACAAGGTTCGGCGGCGGGTGGTCGATCCGGGCATGTACACCGGCGGCGCGTTCTCGCTGATGCTCGCCGAGGCCAGCCAGAGCGAGCGCCTGCCGGTCCGCATCGGTCAGGCCCCGCGGGTGTACCTCGACGCGCTCGCCGAGGACCACGGCGACGGCGACCACCTCGAGCTCCCGCAGCTGCTCGACCACGACGAGGACGCCGACGTGCTCCTGGTCGCGGTCCGCCGGAGCCCGCCGCTGATCGACATCGTCAGCGGCGTCCTGGCCTACTCGAACAACTTCATGGCCGAGCAGATCCTCCGGACCCTGGGCTGGCGCATGACCGGGGACCCGGGCGACTGGGACAACGGCAGCGAGGTCGTGCGGGGCTACTGGGAGGCGCTCGGCAACGACCCCGGCGGGCTGGTGTTCGAGAACGGCGCGGGCATGAGCTCGGTCGGGCGGATCACGACCACGGGCCTGGTCGATCTGATGGCCGTCGCCGCCCGGACCCAGACCGCGGGCGCGAGCTTGATCGACGCGCTGCCGGTCGCGGGCACCGTCGGCACGGTCCGGACTCGCCTCGGCCGCTCGGGCAAGCGCGTCCGGGCCAAGACCGGCACGCTCAATGGTGTCAGCGGGCTGACCGGGGTGATCACGACCGAGGCCGGTGAGCCGCAGGTGGCTTTCTCGATCTTGATCAACGTCCGCGAGGCCGACCATATCGCCGCGCAGAGTCGACGGGCGATCGAGGACGCGATCGTCATGGCGGTGCTCGGGCACATCGACGGCTGGGAGGCCACGCGCGGGGAGATGATCCTCGACCTCGAGCCGATCGCGGTCACGCCGGTGGAGTGAGCTCAATCGGTTTCCGCGCGATGGAGTCGATGTTGCGCGCGTTGATGAGCGGCGCGACCTGAGCTCCCCGCGATTGCGAAGGGCGCTCCTTCAATGCTTGTTCGGTGAACGTGGACCAGGTCTCAGCGTCGATCAGTTCGTCGTCGCGCAGCCGTCGTCGGCTGGCCGGGTCTCACCGAGCTCGGCCGCGACAATCCCAAGCCCTACCAGCGCCATCATGAGGGACGCCAGGACACGGTCAGCATCGTTGCGATCTCGCCAGTAGTCCGCGAGCGCGAGCAGGGGCAGCGCCGCTCCGAACAGGATCGCCCAGGTGAGGCGCCCCTGTGAGAGCAGCTCGTAGGTGTTCCACGCACCCACGAGCAGGATCATCGCCACCGTGCCGCGCCTGGCTAGATTGCGAGTCACGGGCACTCCACGTGGGTGGGATCAGCCAGTTCGCCACAGGTGCAGATGGTGGCGAGAATGGCGATCGGGCACCAAAGGGCGAGCCTCGCACAGCCGAGGACGGCACCACCCGCCGCAGCAAAACAGGTGAATTTGCCCTCCTGGGGAGGCGACCCGATCTCCAGCGCCAAGCCGATCGCCTCCAGTCGTTGCTCGATTGTGTCGGTGGTGAGATTTGATTTGATGACGCTGACCTCGCCGGCGTCGTCAACGACGATATCGAAGTAGCCATCATCGAAGTCGACGGCGATGGTCACGCCGTTGCCTTGCGGAACCACCAAGATAGAGCCGTTTAGCGTCTCGTGAGCATCGTACGCGAGTACCTCGGCGCCCTGCTCGCTGATGTGGATTGAGGCGGTCGCGACATCGTACTCGTGCGGGTCGGGACCGGGCGCCGCAAGCAGCAGCGCGACGACTGTTGTGTGTAACATCGGTGCCACCGTAGGACCCACTACACGCCGATCAATACCGGGCGAAATACTTGCATGGGCGGGGTGGGGGCCGGCCGGCTCGGGCCGCCGAGCCCCAAGCGGCGCGCTACTCCGACTCGGGCTCGGGCAGGGGG
>NZ_PVNK01000234.1 GCF_002994615.1 Enhygromyxa salina
GCAGCCCGGGCTGCTAGAGCAGCCTCGCGAGGCGGGAGACGCGACGGCGGAGGTTCTCGAGGCTCTCGTTGAGCAGGTCGATCTGGTCGAGGACCTCGACGTCGGTGGCCAGGGCCTCGACGTCGGCGCGGACGAGGTTCTCGCCCTCGAGCATGTCGAGCGTCGAGATCAGGTAGCTCTCGATCCGCGCCATCGACAGCGCCGTCTCGCGCAGGTCGTCGTCGATGAACATCAAGATGTTCTCGACGTGCCGGATCTGCGAGAGCGCGGGGTTGGGCGCGTAGGTCTGGCTGGCGCGGTCCATCAGCCGATCGCGCGCACGCGCGCGGCGACCGCTGACCCGGCGGTCGGAGCCGGACTCCTGGCTTGGCTCGGCGTGGCTGGCGGAAGTCGTGAGGTGGACCATGGCAGACCCGTGGCATGGGAGCCGGGCGCCGGGCAAATTTTCAACGAAGTTCGCGACCCGATCTGCGCACGGTGCTTGCATCGGCTCACCGCAAGGGCGTGTCTGCTCGGTTCGGGAGGTCGCCGCTTGCGATTTCCGAGATTGTGGGGATCCTTGGGGAGGCGTTTCGGGCGATGGCGACGATCCCAGACCAGACGATCGAGCAGATCCGCGAGCAGACCGACATCGTGGACGTCATCGGTGGTCACGTCGGGCTCAAGCGTTCGGGCAAGCAGTTCAAGGGGCTGTGCCCCTTTCACGACGAGAAGAGCCCGAGCTTCTACGTCGACCCGGTCCGGCGCAGCTTCAAGTGCTTCGGCTGCGGGGTCTGGGGCGACGTGTTCGACTTCATCCAGAAGGTCGAGGGCGTGGGCTTTTTGGCCTCGGTCCGGACCCTGGGCGCCCGCGTGGGGGTCGCGCTGCCCGATCAGAGCACGGGCGACCTGCGCCGGGCCGAACAGCGCGAGCGTGACCGTGAGCTCGCGTATCGGATCAACGGGGCCGCGGCAGAGATCTACCGGCGCCTCCTGACCGACGATCCCCTCGGCGCAGCTGGCCGTAGCTACCAGCGTGAGCGAGGCATCGATGCCGAGACCGCCGAGAGCTTCCGCGTCGGCTACGCGCCCGCGCCCGAAGAAGGGGGCTGGGACACCCTGGTTCGCGAGCTGCAAGCCCGCGAGCTCCCGCTCGAGATGGCCGAGCAGCTCGGGCTCGTCGCCCGCAGCCAGCGGAGCGGCAGCTACTACGATCGCTTCCGTGCGCGGCTGATGTTCCCGATCGTCCAACCCGGCGGTCGGGTGCTCGGCTTCTCGGGCCGCGTGCTCCCGGCTTTCGCAGAGACCGACGACGGTCAAAAGGCGCCCAAGTACATCAACTCGCCAGAGTCGCTGCTCTACAAGAAGTCCAAAACGTTGTTCGGGCTGCATGCGGCCGGATCGCGCATGCGCGAGCGCGAGCGGGGGATCCTCGTCGAGGGCCAGATCGACGTGGTCGCGATGCACCAGCGTGGCTACGTCGAGACCGTCGCGCCCCTGGGCACGGCCCTGACGAAGGACCAGTGCGAGCTCCTGGCACGCTTCACCGACACGATCGTGCTGTGCTTCGACGGAGACCGCGCTGGCACCAAGGCCGCCTACGCAGCGCTGCCCTTGCTGCTCGAGATCGGCATGGACGCGCGGATCGCTGCGCTCGACCCCGGTGAGGATCCCGACAGCACCACGCCCGAAAAGCTCGCCAACCTGCTCTCACGCCCACGTCCGGCCATTTTGTGGTTTGTAGACCGCATGATCGCGAAGGGGGCGCTGCGATCGGTCGAAGCCAAGGTCAAGGCGCTTGATGCGCTTTTGCCGCTGCTCCGCCACGTGCGGCGACCTTCGGCCAGGGAGCGCTACGCAGATCTCGCGGCCGACATGCTCGAGGTGCCAGTCGCGAAGATGCGGGCCTCGGTCAAAGGTGAGGGGAGGTCGCATTTTTTGGCGGATATGCCACAATCCGCGCCCATGCGCCCGGTCAAGCCGTTGCCGAGCGGTCAGGCGAGCGTCACCGCGCTGCTCGTCGATCGCCCTGAGCTTGCACGCATGGCTGAGCGCGAGGGGGTCTTGGACCACGTGACTGACGAGCGACTCGGCCCAATCGTGCGCAGGACCATCGAGGCCGCCAAGAACGGCGAGCCTCGACCGAGCGCAGGCGAGCTGCTCGAGCTCGTCGACGCCGATCAACGTCAGGCCCTGCACCGCCTGTTCACGCCCGACCGCCACAGCCCCAGCTTCTCCGACGAAGAAGATCCCAAGGCCGCGCTCATGGCCGCCGTGGCCCTGTGCGAGCGCGAGGTCCTGTTCATCGAGCGCAAGCGCCTCGAACAACAAATCTCCTCGACCATGGCGCGCGGCGAGCAAGATCGCGCCCGCGAGCTCCTCGCCGAGCTCTACGAGATCAAGGCCAAGCTCGAGCCTGTATCTCGATCCCGTCCAAACTGACCCCGTTGGTCTGCACCTAAGAGGTTCATCATCAGTATGTCCGGCAAGAACCGCTCAGTAGACGCCGAAAAAATCAAGAACGCCGTGGTCGCCTTTGGCAAGAAGAAGGGGCACGTCACCGTTGACGAGCTGCGTGAGCTGCTGCCCCCGGATGTCGTCGCCAAAGAGAATTTCGGCGAGTGGCGCAAGCAGCTCGCCGCCGCCGGCGTCAACATCGTCGACGCCGCGCCCGCGCCCAAGCGCAGCAAGTCACGCTCGCGTCGGCGCGACAAAAAAGACGAGAACGAGACCGCGCGGACCAGCGACCCGGTTCGCATGTACCTGCGCAAGATGGGCTCGGTCTCGCTCCTGACCCGCGAGGGCGAGGTCGAGATCGCCAAGCGCATCGAGCAGGGCGACCAGCAGGTGTTCGAGATCGTGCTCCGCAGCCCGATCGCCGTGCCCTACGTCCAGGGCCTGTTCGACCAGATCAAGCGGACCCAGCTGCGGATCAAAGACGTCGTCCAGATCGCCACGCCCAACGACGGGCCCAACCAAAAAGACGACACCCCGGTCAACCAGGAGGCGGCGTTCGAGAACATGCAAAAGCAGCTCGAGAAGATCCGCCGCCACCAAAAGGACGTCGAGAAGCTGCGCACGGCCGCGGCCCAGCAGATCGACAAGCCGGCCAAGGAGCGGGGCAAGACCGTCGAGCAGCAGATCCGCGATCACCACGTCGCGATCGTCGAGGCGATCCGCGAGATGTACCTGACGCGCCGGCCGATCGACGGCATGGTCGAAGAGCTCAACGCGATCGTCGAGCGGCTCCAGAAGTCGACCTCGGATCTCGCGATGTGCGAGAAGCGGGCCGGGATGGAGCTGACCGAGCTGCGCGGGCTGTTCGGCAACGTCCGGCTCAGCGAAGAAGAAGAGTTCAAGCTCTGCCGCCGCCTCGGCCTCCACCCGTCCGAGCTCCACGAGATCGAGGCGCGGATGAAGATCGCCGACAAGCGCATCAAGCAGATCGTCGAGGAGACGGGCATCACCTCGGCCGAGCTGTTCGAGCTCCACACCGAGCTGAGCACCGCCAAGCGTCAGGCCGAGAGGGCCAAGGGCGAGCTCGTCGAGGCCAACCTTCGCCTCGTCGTCTCGATCGCGAAGAAGTACACCAACCGCGGGCTGCAATTCCTGGATCTCATCCAGGAGGGCAACATCGGCCTGATGAAGGCCGTCGACAAGTTCGAGTACAAGCGCGGCTACAAATTCTCGACCTACGCGACCTGGTGGATCCGTCAGGCGATCACCCGGGCGATCGCCGACCAGGCCCGGACGATCCGGATCCCGGTCCACATGATCGAGACGATCAACAAGCTGATCCGGACCAGCCGCAGCCTGGTCCAGGAGCTCGGCCGCGAGCCGACCCCCGAAGAGATCGCCGAGAAGATGGAGCTGCCCCTCGACAAGGTCCGCAAGGTCCTGAAGATCGCCAAGGAGCCGATCTCGCTCGAGACCCCGATCGGCGAAGAAGAAGACTCGCACCTCGGCGACTTCATCGAAGACAAGAACGCCGTCAGCCCGTCCGAGGTCGTCATCAACATCAACCTCGCCGACCAGACCCGCCGGGTGCTCGCGACCTTGACCCCGCGCGAGGAGAAGGTCCTGCGCATGCGCTTTGGCATCGGCGAGACCTCCGACCACACCCTCGAGGAGGTCGGCCAGGACTTCTCGGTCACCCGCGAGCGGATTCGCCAGATCGAGGCCAAGGCGCTGCGCAAGCTGCGGCATCCGAGCCGGAGCAAGCGGCTCAAGGCCTTCGTCGAGAGCTCCTGAGCTCTAAATTCAGGCTGGGTGTGATCGGAACAGGTCGCACGGGATACGAGGAGATAGAGCTGGCCGGGCATGGCGCCCGGTCCCCTGGACTCCCTCATGCGACGCTACAGCCTGAACTCCCTCCTGTTTCTGACCTCCCTGTCCCTCGTCTCCCTCGGTGCCTGCTATGGGGACGACGGCGCCAGCGGAGATGAGCTGGGCTCCGCCAGCGGCTTCGAGAGCGACGGCGACGGGACCGGTGGCTTCGATGAAGGCCCGGGCGACGGCGACACCAACACCAGCGACGGCGGCGACGGCGACCCCGGCGACGGAGACGGCGACTCGGGCGGCGACGGCGACGGCGACGAGTGGGGCGGCGACGGCGACGGCGACGGAGAGCCCGGCGACGGTGACGGTGACGGTGACGATGAGGATGACGGTGAGACCGAGACCGAGACCGAGACCGGCGAGCCGCTGTGCAACGACATCGACGACGTCGTGCTCTACCTGTCGCCCGACGACTCCAACTCGATGAGCTCACCAGTTCAGGTTCGCGAGCGGGTCCTGACCGAGGGCTCGGAGTCGCTCGGCAACGTGCCCGTGCGCGTGTGGGAGTTCATGAACTACTACGGCTTCGACTACGCGCCCGCCGCCGACGGCGAGCTCGCCCTGTCCGCGAGCATGCAGGTGCGCGAGGGCGAGGACGCGACCTGGCAGCTGCAGCTCGCGGTCAGCAGCGAGACCATGACCCCGGACGAGCGCCCGCCGATGAACGTGACGCTGGTCCTCGACACCTCGGGCTCGATGGCCGGCGAGCCGATGAACCTGCTCAAGGAGAGCTGCCGCGCGATCGCGGCCCAGCTCCAAGAGGGCGACGTCGTGTCGATCGTCGAGTGGGACACCGAGAACGTGTGGAGCCTGGCCGGCTACGCCGTCTCCGGGCCCGACGACGCCCTCTTGCTCGAGAAGATCGAGGACCTGAGCTACGGCGGCGGCACGGACCTCAACGGCGGCCTGGTCTCGGGCTACGAGCTCGCGCAGCAGGTCTACGACATCAACATGCTCAACCGCGTGGTCCTGATCTCCGACGGTGGCGCCAACGCCGGGGTCACCGACCTCGAGCTGATCGCCGAGAACGCGGTCTACGGCGGGTCCGACGGCATCTACCTGGTCGGGGTCGGGGTCGCCAAGAACTCCAACTACAACGACGAGCTCATGGACACGGTCACCGACGCGGGCAAGGGCGCCTCGGTGTTCCTGCCCGACGACGAGGAGATCTGGGAGGTGTTTGGGACCAACTTCGAGAACACCATGGTCGTCGCCGGACGCGAGGTCCAGGTCGAGCTGACCATGCCGCCCGGCTTCGAGATCGTGAAGTTCTCGGGCGAGGGCTTCTCCGACGATCCCCAGGAGGTCGACCCCCAGCACATCGCGCCCAACGACACGATGGTCTTCTATCAGGACGTCGAGACCTGCGCGCCCGAGCTCATCGACGACGCCGCCGAGATCACGGTCCTCGCGACCTGGGAGGATCCGTGGACCTTCGAGGCCAAGCAGGTCGAGCAGACCTGGACCTTCGCCGAGCTCACGGGCATGGATCAGTCGCAGCTGCTCAAGGGCGCCGCGATCGTGGCCTACGCCGAGTCGCTCAAGGCCTACCAAAAGGCGTTCAACGACGACCAGAAGACGGCGGCGCTGTCGGCCGCGTTCGCGGCCATGGCCCCGGCCCAGGCCGCGCTGCCCAACGACGAGGATCTGCTCGAGATTGCGATGATCCTCGCCCAGCTCAACCCCTGAGCCCTCGCCCCCGCGGGCTCACCAGGCGTCGATCCCACCGAGGTTGCTGACCTCGGTGAATCCGCCTTGGAGCAGCACGGACTTGGCGACCCCGGCCCGAGCTCCGCGCCGACAGAACACGACGATCGGCTTGGTCTTGTCCCCACCTTGGGCGCTCAGGACCTCGTCGATCCGTTGGGCGAGCTCGGTGTGCGGGATCAGGATCGAGCCGTCGAGGTGCCGCTCCTGGTACTCGGCCGGGGTGCGGACATCGAGGAGCAGGGCGCCCTCATCGACGAGGCGGTGGGCGAGCTTGGAGTCTCCGTCGGGCAGCGACATGGGCGGAAGATACCAAACGCAGGATGTCGCGTTGTGCGCTCGTGATCGAGTGAGCCAGCCCGTGGCACTGACTCTTCGCCGAGCTTTTCACCTGACAAGGCTCTTGGAGACTCCAGCCATGAAGCGAATCAAATCCCTCTCGAGTGTGCTCCCCATCTTGCTCCTGTGCCTCCCGGCCTGCCTGAACGACACCTTCAGCGACGACGAGGCCTCGAGCGCGTCCTCGGTCGGTGAAGGCGGCGAGTCCGGAGGCAGCAGCGCTGGCGAGGATGACGGGTGGGGTACCGGCGAGGACGGTGATCCCGGCGACGGCGACGGCGGTGATTCCGGTGACGGCGACGGTGACGAGGCCATGGTGCCCGACGACGAGGGGGCCGAGGAGACCGAGACCGAGACCGAGACCGAGACCGAGACCGGCGAGCCGCTGTGCAACGACGTCGACGACGTCATCCTTTACCTCTCGCCCGACGACTCCAACTCGATGAGCTCGCCGGTTCAGGTCCGCGAGCGCGTGCTCAAGGACGGCCTCGGCATCGGCCCCGTGGCGATCCGGCCGTGGGAGTTCATGAACTACTACAGCTTCGACTACGCGCCGGCCGAGGACGGGACCCTGGCGCTCAGCGCCGAGCTCCGCCCGCTCGAGGGCTTCGAGCCCGAGCTCGGCTTCCAGCTCCAGCTCGCGGTCAGCAGCGAGGAGATGACCGACGCCGAGCGACCGCCGATGAACGTCACGCTGGTCCTCGACACCTCGGGCTCGATGAACGGTGAGCCGATCGAGCTGCTCCGCGAGAGCTGCCGGGCGATCGCCGCCAGCTTGCGCGTCGGCGACAAGGTCTCGATGGTCGAGTGGGACACCACCAACACCTGGGCTCTCGCCGGCCACGAGGTCGACGGGCCCAACGACCCGCTGCTGCTCGACAAGATCGAGCAGCTCGAGGCCGGCGGCGGGACCGATCTCAACGGCGGGCTGACCTCGGGCTACGAGCTCGCCCAGCAGACCTGGGACGTCAACGCGCTCAACCGCGTGGTCTTGATCTCCGACGGTGGCGCCAACGCGGGCCTGACCGAGGTCGACCTGATCGCCGAGAACGCGGTCTACGGCGGGTCCGACGGCATCTACCTCGTCGGCGTCGGGGTTGACCTCGAGGGCACCTACAACGACGACCTGATGGACGCGGTCACCGACGCGGGCAAGGGCGCCTCGGTGTTCGTGACCGACGAGGCCGAGGCCTGGAAGACCTTCAACCAAAACTTCGTCAACACCATGGGCCTGGCCGCGCGCAACGTCCAGGTCGAGCTGACCATGCCGCCCGGGTTCGAGATCGTGAAGTTCTCGGGTGAGGAGTTCTCGAGCGATCCCCAGGAGGTCGAGCCCCAGCACCTGTCGCCGAACGACGCGATGGTCTTTCATCAGCAGGTCGTGACCTGCGCGCCCGAGCTCGTCGACGACGCCGCGCAGATCAGCGTGACCGCGACCTGGGAGGACGTGAGCACCTTCGAGAGCGTCGAGCTCACGCAGACCTACGCGGTCGGGGATCTGCTCGCCGCCGACGCCAGTCGCATGGCGAAGGGCGCGGCGATCCTCGCGTACACAGACGCATTGATTGCGGTCAAAAAGAGTGACGAGTCGACGCAGGTCGCGGTCGAGGCCGCCTACGCGGCGATCGACGCGGCCGAGGCTGCGCTCCCGGGCGACGCCGACCTCGCCGAGATCCGCATGATCCTGGACGCGCTGACGGCCTAGCAGCCCGGGCTGCTAGCAGCCCGGGCTGCTAGCAGCCCGTGGTGCAAGAGTCCCGGCGCACAGGCCGTCGCCCACGTTGACCGTCGCGTCGGCGTGGGCGCCGTTTGTGTGTGGTATGCGGCCGCATGCGACTCTCCGCGTCAGTCTCGTCCGTCTTGGGCCTCGTCTTGTTGGGGATCGGCTGCACCGAGCCGACCGATGAGCTCGGGACGGGGACGAGCATGGACTCGACCACACCCGAGACCGATGCGGGCACCGAGACCGAGACCGGGACCGAGACCGAGACCGGGACCGAGACCGGGGACGGGGACGGAGACGGAGACGGAGACGAAGACGAAGCTGGGGACGAAGACGGAGATGGTGACGGCGACGACACCGACGGCTCGTGCTGGGACGCCCCCGAGCAGTGCCTGAAGTTCTTGCTGTGCATGGGCGCCATCATCCCGGACCAGCTCGAGGCCCTCGAGGAGCAGTACGGCGAAGGCGGCTCATGCTGGTGCGACAGCACCAACGAGATCGCCCAGGAGTGCTACGAGACCTGCGTCAGCGAGGTGGCGAAGGCGGTCGAGACCTACCCGACCGTGAACGAATGCCACGAGAGCTACTGCACGATCGACGAGCTCGACCCCGACCAGCCCTACGGACCGGTCATCGACGGTCAGTGCCCCGACTACTCGGGCGCGCAACAGCTGCCGCTGATCTCGCCCTTCGGACTCCCGGGCAGCGTGTGCGCGCCGCCGTGCTCGGGCCTCGCCAGCTACTGTGCTCCGCACCCCCAGACCTCGGCCGTCGGCACCTGCTACCTGACCGAGAACAACACCAACTACTGCGTCAACCGCTGCTACGTCGACTCGACGTTGATCGGTGGGACCCAGTGCCCGTGCGGCGCCACCTGCCAGCCCCACGGCAACCCCGACGGCGAGGGCAACGCGCGCGGGGTCTGCACCTTCGAGTAGCTCACAGATCGAAGTCGTGGACGCGGAAGCCGGTGACCCGGGGCAGCGTCTCCAGGTGATTTTGGATCCGCCGCTGGTCGCTCCGGCCGACCACGATGAAGCGCCGCTCACAGCCCTCGGGACCGTCGGCGAGGCTCTGAAACCCGAGCTTCTCGACCTCGGCTTGGGTCATGACCCGGGCCTTGGTGTCTTCGATCGTCTCTTGGGTGAGCAGCTCCCCGACCTGGGCACCGGGAGCGAGGATGACCTCCAGCATGACGTGCATGGCGCCACTATAGCCGGTGCGTGGCGAGCCAGCGCTCGACCTGCTCGCGCTCGCCACGAAAGTCGTCGCCGGCCTCGACGTAGGCGGCGTGGGCCTGCTCGGCGAGCTCGACGGCCTTGATCGCAGCCTGCTCGCGGGTGGGACCCTCGGCCTCGAGCAGCACGGCCTGGGCGAGGGCGAACAGGGTCTCGCCCATGGCGTCGGGCGAGCTGTTCTGGCGCCTGCGCTGCTCGGCCGTGACCTCGAGCAGCGCGAGCGCGGCCTCGCCCTCGCCGAGAGCGATCAGGACCCGCCCGAGCGCGGTGCTCGTCAGCGCGATCGAGGGGTGGTCGTCGTCCATGTGCTCGCGCTTGATCTCGAGCGAGCGCTCCAGGGCCTCGCGGGCGTCGGCGGCGTGGCCCTGCATCCGCTGGGCCTCGCCGATGTTGTGGTAGTTGACCGCGGCCGAGGGGTGCTCGCCGTTGGAGTTGGCCTGGCGGATCGTGAGGGCCTCGCGGTAGTGCTGCTCGGCGTCCTTGAAGTAGGGCAGGGCGCGCTCGGGGTCGTCCCAGGCGATGTGGCGGCCCTGCTCGATCAGGCTGTTGCCGATGTTGTTGTGGGACGCGGCGGTGTAGGGGTGGTCGGTGCCGAGCTGGGACTCGAAGATCGCCAGCGCGCGCCGAGCCATCTGCTCGCTTCGTCGGTGCTGACCCTGGGCCCGCAGCGCGTTGGAGATGTTGGTCAGCGAGATCGCGACCTCGGGGTGGTCGGCGCCGAGCTGGGCCTCGCGGATCTCGAGCGCGCGGCGGTGGTACTCGCCTGCGTGCTCGTTGTCGGCGCGGGCGAGGGCGAGCGAGCCGTAGTGGAGGTAGAAGTCGGCCTCGAGCAGCGGCGCGCTGCCGAGGCGATCGAGGGCCGCGCGGGCGTCGGCGGCCAGCGCTTCACCGCTGTCGAGATCGTGCTCGAGGTAGGAGACGCGCATCAGCTGGGTCAGGGCCTCGACCCGGGTCGCGTCGTCGCCGGCGACGTCGGCCCGGCGCAGGGACTCGCGCAGGCTCTGCTTGGCCGCGGAGATCTGGCGCTCCTTGGTCTGGAGATCGCCGAGCAGCAGCAGCGCCCGGGCCTCGCCGTGGGGCGTGTCGATCGCCTTGGCCAGGGCGAGGGCCTGCGAGGCGATCTCGAGCCCTTCGTCGTACTTGCCGAGGGCCTTGCGACCGTTGGCGCTGGCGAGCAGGCGCTCGAGCTCGTCGAGGCGCTCGTCGTCGACGTCGGGGATCAGCGAGCGCTCGTTGGCGCAGCTCTCGATCCGCGCGAGGCTGCCGGCCGCGACCACGGCCCGGCTGACGACGCCCGGGTCGGCCTCGACGAGCAGCTCGGTCAGCTGCTCGACCTCGGTCAGGCGCTGGCCGAGGCAGACCATCTTGCGCCCGAACAGCTCGGGGCTCTCCTCCTGGCGCACGACCGAGGCCTCGCAGACCTCGCGGTGCATCTTCACCCACTCGTCGGCGTAGGCGTCGAGGTGGCGCGAGGTCCCCTGCCAGGCGTTCTCGGCGTAGGGGGCCTTGGTCGCGACGAAGGCCGCGTGGACCTTGGCCCGGACCTCGTCGTCCCACACGCCCGCGAACTCGCGTTCGCCGCCCTCGCAGGGCCCGGGCCCGGGGTCGCGCGTCAGCGCCCAGGTCACGCCGCCGACGGCGAGGGTGGTCGCGACCGCGGCGGCGATGACCCAGCGTCGGCGCTTGCGGGGGTTGCCCGACAGGCTCGCTAGCAGGGTGTTCATGTCCGGCCAGCGCGCGTCGGGGGCGGCGGCCATGCCGCGCTCGATCGCCCGACGCATCCACTGCGGGACCGGGTGGCGGCTGTCCTCGGGCTCCTCGATCTTCCCCTCGAGGACCTTGACCGCGAGCTGGCGGAGGCCGCTGGCCCGAAAGGGCCGCTGACCGTGGAGCTTCTCCCACAGCGCCACGCAAAACGCGAACTGATCGCTGCGCGCGTCGGCTCGCTGGCCGAGGTGCTGCTCGGGCGCCATGTAGGCCGGGGTGCCCAGGATCGCGCCGGTCCGGGTCAGCGGCTGGCGCAGGGTCGAGTCCGTCGACTCGAACAGCTCT
Organism: Enhygromyxa salina; assembly: GCF_002994615.1. Taxonomy (GTDB): domain Bacteria; phylum Myxococcota_A; class Polyangia; order Nannocystales; family Nannocystaceae; genus Plesiocystis; species Plesiocystis salina_A. The sequence goes on from NZ_PVNK01000234.1 coordinate 11,377, forward strand.
CGATCTTGATCGAGGGTCGACTCGCCGACGGCCTCTTGCTCGTCGAGGCCCCGCGCGAGGCCAAAGTCGAGCACGCGCACGCGGCCGTCGTCGCCGACGAGCGCGTTGTCGGGCTTGAAGTCGCGGTGGACGAGGCCGGCGGCGTGGGCCGCCGCGAGCCCGCGCCCGGCCTCGACGAACTTGGTGACGATCTCGGCGACGGGGTCGGGCTGGTCGTCGGCGGGCTCCCAATCGCGCAGGGTCACGCCCTCGACGAACTCCATGGCCACGAACACCTGCTTGCGGAAGCTGCCGATCTCGTAGACGTGGACGACGTTGGGGTGGGACAGCTTGGCGAGGGCCTGGGCCTCGCGCTTGAGCCGAGTGATGTGGGCCCCGCCCTCGTCGACGCCGCGCAGCAGCTTGATCGCGATCTTGCGGTCGAGCTCGTTGTCGTAGGCCGCGTAGACGACCCCCATGCCCCCGGCCCCGAGCCGCTCGAGCACGGTGAAGCGCCCGATCTTGACCGGCTCGGCCGCGGCCCCGAACAGGCGCGCGGCGACGGCGTTGCGCAAGTGCTCGGCGTCGAGGGCCGCGACGCGGACCGGCGACGCGTGGAGGGACAGGGTCCCGTCCGGGCCTCCGATATCCGTGTCTCCGAGGAGGTCGTCGCGATCGTCCCGCTCGACCGGGGTCTCGTCGTCGCTCTCGGTCCGCTCGAGCGACGGGCGTGACCCGCAGCTGGGCTCGCCGTCGTTGCTCACCTCGACCACTGCCTCCAGGATGGCGCATCCACGGCGGCGGGACTAGCAGCCCGGGGTGCAATGCCTCGCGCCGCCTCGCTTGGCCTCTTCGCCGAGGGCTTTGTCGCCAAAACTTGCAGTACGCCCGGTACAGCGGCGTTTTGGCTTCGCGCCCTCGGCGAACATTCCGGCGCAATGCCTCGCGCCGCCTCGCTTGGTTTTTTCGCCGAGGGCTTTGTCGCCAAAACTTGCAGTACGCCCGGTACAGCGGCGTTTTGGCTTTTTCGCCGAGGGCTTTGTCGCCAAAACTTGCAGTACGCCCGGTACAGCGGCGTTTTGGCTTCGCGCCCTCGGCGCAAATTCCGGCGCGAGGCGACACGATGCATTGCACCCCGGGCTGCTAGGTGCCGCCGCTGCGCTCAGATCACGTCGACGGTGACCGTTGCGGCGCCCGGACCATCTTCGGAGTCGACGATCACGTAGACCACCTCGCCCGCCGTCATCGGGTACTGGATCTCGACGTCCTCGCCCTCACACGCGAGCTCGTCGAGGGGCTGGCAGTTCGGGCCCACGAGGTAGATGACCCCCTCGAAGGTCGGGTTGCTGAGCGTGAACGCGTGGGTCGCGTCGGTCTCGGCTGTGAAGTTGAACAGGGCCTCGGGTCCGGCGGCGCCACACGAGGCCTGGAACGAGGACATCAGATCGAGGACCACGACGTTGTTGGCGCCGATCACGAGCGCCTCGGTCTCGAGCTCGTCGCAGCTGAGCCCGCCGTCGCCGTCGCCGTCGCCGTCGCCGTCGCCGTCGCCGTCACCCGTGTTCGTGTCGCCGTCGCCGTCGCCCGTGTCGCCGTCGCCCGTGTCGCCGTCACCGTCGCCCGGGTCGCCGTCACCGTCGCCCGGGTCGCCGTCGCCGTCGCCCGGGTCACCGTCGCCTTCGCCGGTGTCGCCTTCTCCGTCATCGTTGGCCTCGGATTCGTCGTCGGTGTTGGCGCCCTCCGAGCCACCGTCGAGGAAGTCGATCTCCTCGGGCTCGACGCCGACGAGGCTACAGCCGGAGAGCGCGAGCATGCTCGAGAGGGTCAGCGCAGAGAAGCGGAATTTTGCTGTTTCAGTCATATCAGGTGCCTGGTTAAGGAGTCGTCAGGGGTAAATTGTGAGTGCGGCCGGCCGCGAACGAGTCGACGATGATGTAGACCAACTCCAAGCGGCCCGCAGGCCGGTCGCGCGGAGGATCGGCGTGGTCAGGCCCGCGAAGCCCGCGAGCCTGGCGGGGGTTGGGCGTGAAGAAGGGCACATCCTGGAAGTCGCCATGAAAAGTCTCCCCGTGGCCGAGAAACCAGCTGAGCCGGCTCAGAACTGTCGTCCGCAGGTAGTAGTCCGCCGAGGTAGATGTACCACGAGGCCTCTGGATCGATCGTTTTGGGTCGGAGTCTCCTGGACCAAATCGGCGGCGCTGGGCGGGAAGATCGAGCGCTGCTAGGATCCGCCTGGCATGGCGCAGGATACCCCGGCCAAGTCCGACATCGACTTGCTCGACAAGTGGCGAGACGGCGACGCGCGGGCCGGGAACGAGCTCTTCAACCGTCACTTCGACAGCGTGTGTCGGTTCTTCGCCAACAAGGCGCCGAACGAGGTCGACGACCTGATCCAGCGGACCTTCCTCGCGTGCGTCGAGGGCCGCGATCGCTTCCGCGGTGACGCCAGCTTCCGCGGCTACCTGTTTGGTGTCGCCCGCAACGTCTTGCGCCGCTACTACCGCGACAAGCGCTACCACGACGCGCGCTTCGACCCGCTGGTCGTCTCGGTCCACGACCTCGGGCCGGGCCCGAGCCTGCTCGTCGCCGACAAGCGCGAGCAAGAGATCCTCTTGCAGGCTCTGCGCCGCCTGCCCATGGACCACCAGATCACCCTCGAGCTCTACTACTGGGAGAACATGTCGGGCTCGGAGCTCGCCCAGGTGCTCGAGATCCCCGAGGGCACCGTGCGCGGTCGCATCCGCCGCGCCAAGGAGCTGCTCGAGGCCGCGCTCTCGGACATCGCCGAGTCGCCCCAGCAGCTCGAGAGCACCGTCGCCAACCTCGAGGGCTGGGCGCGCTCGCTGCGAGACAAGGCCCTGGTCAAAGCCGGGTCCTGAGCCGGGGCTCGACCGGGCTGCTAGACCGGGTAGCCGATCTCGCGGAGCATCGCGCGGACCGTCGGCGTGTCGAGCTGCTCGGCGATGTCGCTGCTGAACTGGAAGCCGTCGGCCACGCGCGAGCCCTCGCGCTTGGGCCCGCCCCACCACGGAAAGCTCGGCGTGATCACGAAGTGGCGGGCGTACTCGAGCACGTTGCGCGACTCGTCGGGGGTGATCATCAGCTCGTGGATCTTCTCGCCGGGGCGGATGCCGATGACCTTCTTCTCGGCGTCGGGGGCGACGGCGTCGGCCAGGGTTGCGACGGTGCAGGCGGGGATCTTGGGCACGAAGACCTCGCCGCCCTGGCCATCCATGAGGGTGAGCATGACCAGGTCGATGGCCTGATCCATGCGGATCCAAAAGCGCGTCATCGCCGGCTCGGTCAGGGTCAAGGTCCCGGTCTCGCGCTGGTTGAGGAACAGCGGCAGCACGCTGCCCTTCGAGCCGACGACGTTGCCGTAGCGGACGAGCTTGAACTTCGGCCCGCGCTGGCCGCTGTAGGAGTTGGCCGCGACGAGCAGCTTCTCCATGCACAGCTTGGTCGCGCCGTAGAGGTTGACCGGGCTCGCGGCCTTGTCGGTCGAGAGCCCGACCACGACCTCGACCTCGCGCTCGAGCGCGGCGTCGATCAGGTTGGCGGCCCCGTCGACGTTGGTCCGGATCGCCTCGATCGGGTTGTACTCGGCCAGCGGCACGTGCTTCATCGCGGCCGCGTGGATCACGATGTCGACACCTCGCAGCGCCCGCAGCAGCCGCGAGCGATCTCGGATGTCGCCGACGAAGAAGCGCAGGCGCGGGTCATCCATCTCGCGCTGCATCGCGAAGTGCTTCTGCTCGTCGCGCGAGAACACGATGAGCTTGGCAGGCGCATGCTGCGCGAGCACCCGCGTGACGAAGGCCCGCCCGAAGGAGCCCGTCCCGCCAGTGACGAGGATGACCTTGCCGGACAGATCCGGCGCCGTGTCCGTGAGTGGGGGCCAGAGCGAGGCCATCGCGGCGCAGATTATCCTAGAGTCTGGCCCCCCGCGAATCCGGCGGGCCCAGCCGATCATGTTCGCCGAGAACCGCCACTACGGACACGCCGCGATCTTGCTGTCCTACTGTGGGTTGCCCGCGCGTACGCGGATCCCCGTGCGCCTTCAGCACGGCTGGCAGCCCGGGGTGGGCATGCGCGCCCGCGACATGGAGCAGCCGGGGCCGAAGATCGTGTGGTCGAGCCGCAACCTCGAGCGCGCGCGCGAGGCCGACTACCGGGGGCCGGTCGCGATCGGCGCGCCGTGGCTGTACATGCCCGAGACCCTCGACCCCGGGCCCGACCATCCGCGCAGCGTGCTCGTCGTGCCCTTCCACGGCTGGGAGAAGGAGCGCCTCGACGGGAGCATGAGCGACTACGCGAGCGCGCTCGAGCAGCTCGAGGCCGAGGGCTTCGGGCCGATCACCGTGTGCCTATACTGGTTCGAGTACGAGCAACCCGCGCTGCGCGAGGTGTTCGAGCGCCGCGGGTTTGCGACCACGACCATGGGTCACCGCAACGACAACCCGGAGTTTCTCCGGCGGCAGCGCGCGCTGATCCAGCGCCACGCCTTCGTGAGCTCCAACCGCGTGAGCACGGCGACCTTCTACGCGCTCGAGGCCGGGCGCCCGTTTTTTCTTCACGGTCCGGTCACGGGCTTGAGCGCGTCCGACGACCCGAGCGGCGAGCAATTCGATCGCTGGCAGCGCGAGACCTTCCCCGAGCTGACCCGGGCGCGCTTCGACGAGCGGCCCAGGCGGGCGCTCGGCGGGGCCGAGCTCGGGGCCGAGCACAAGCGCTCGCCGGAGGCGCTGCGCGATCTGCTGCTGCTCGGGCCCGAGCATCGCGGGGCGCGGACGAAGCTTCGCCTCGCCCGGCGGGCGCACGACCTGGGCCAGCTGCTGCGGGCGGGCCGCTGACGATGAGCGAGACGTCCACGACACAAGACTCCTCGCGCGAGCGGATCGGGCGGCTGTTCAAGAACACGGGCATCTACGCCCTCGGCCAGGTCGGCCTCCAGATCCTCGCCGCGCTCCTGACCGCGATCCTGACCTGGTTTTTGGTCCCCGCGGAGCTCGGCCTGTGGTCGCTGGCCATGATGCTGCTCACGGGCTTCATGCACCTGTGCAACCCGGGCCTGCACGGCTCGGTCACCCGCTTCTTCTTCGACCACGAGCACGACGAGGTCGCCAAGCAGCGCTTTCAGGGCACGGTGCTCTCGTTCTTGTTGCTCTGGTCCTTCGGCCTGTGCGTGGTAGCGACCTTCACGGGGCCGTCGCTGTTCGACGCGCTGTTCAACGAGCTGCCGTTTTGGCCCTACGGCGCCCTGGTCGTGTGGATGGCCTTCCTCGGGGTGCTCGGCGTGGTGCCGCGGGCGATCTGGGTCGCGTCGGAGCGCTCGACCTCCTTCGTCGGGGTCAACATGCTGGGCTCGGCGGTCAACGTGGTCGGCTCGCTGGGTCTGGTCGCGCTCACGGGCCTGGGCGTGCTCGGGCTGTTCTACGCCCGCGCGGCCAGCTTGATCGTCCTGGCGATCCCCTTCGTGATCTACTCGTGGCGCCACGTGAAGCTGGCGTGGAGCTGGGTCGACCTGCGCGCGGCGCTGAGCTTCTCGCTCCCGCTCGTGCCCCACCTGATCGCGCACTGGATCCTGGGCATGTCGGACCGCTTCATCATCGAGCGCCACTATGCTCACCTCGGGCCAGAGGGGGCCGCGAGCGGAGTCGAGACTGCGGCCGAGCTCGGCGCCGAAGGGAGCGCGAGCCTGGGCCTGGCCGCGGTCGGCATCTACAGCGCGGGCTACGTGTTCATGGAGGCGGTCAACCTGATCGCCGCCTCGATGAACAACGCCTGGGTCCCGCAGTTCACCCGCGCTCACGGGCAGGCTGACCAGCGCCCCTTCGTCGCCCGCTCGATCACCTACTTCATGCTCGCGGTCGGCTCGATGAGCGCGGCCATGGTCGTGCTCTCGCCGACGATCGTGCGCGTGCTGTTCAAGGCCAAGTACGCGTTCGCGGCCGAGCTCGCGCCGATCCTGGCCCTCGGGGGGCTGTTTCAGGGCCTCTACTACGTGTTCGTGGCGGTGCTCTTCTACTACAAGGCCAACCGCCTGGTCCCGGTCATCACGATCGTCAGCGGAGCGGTCAACGTCGCGCTCAACCTGCTGTGGCTGCCCAAGTACGGCCTCCTCGGCGCGGCGTGGGCCACGGTCGTCGGCTACGCGGTGCTGGTCGTGGGCTTTGGCCTGGCCGCGCGACGCTTTCAGATGCCGAGCTTCGAGGGCGGGCGACTGGCTCGGATCGCCGGGGTCTTGGTCGTGGTCGCGCTCGGGGGCTTGCTCATCGATGGACGACTGACGCTGTGGGTGGAGCTCGCGGTCAAGCTCGCGCTGCTCGGTGGTGGGGCGCTGGCGCTGTGGAGGCTCGGCGTGTTCGCGGCGCGACTCCCCGCGGCGGCTTTGGACGACTGAATTGAGGCCCTGGGAGTCGTTTCGGAGGTGCTCTTCGTACGGCGATACCCCGAACTCGGACCTCCTGCCGCCTTTTGGCGCTCTGCTCTTTGCGGGGGGGGCCCCGCTCCGAAGCGCTGGGCGACAGCTTGGGCACGACCGAGGCGCTGCGGATTCGACCCGCCTGCGCCCGGACGCCCATCGTGCCCTTTCGATCACCGACGCGAGCGCAACCATTGTTCCGATCTTGGCCGAGCCCGCCGTTGCAAATCGCTACGGTGGCCTGGGTACTTTTGACACTTATACTTGCACCGCATGCCTTCGGTCCGCGACGAGCAGCTCCTCGCCAGCATCCGCGTCGGTGATCGAGCGGCGGTCCACGCCCTCGGGGAGCTGATCCGCGAGGCCCTGCGCGAGCTCGACATCCCCGGCGTCTCCGATGCTCGCGGGCGCCTCGACGGGGTCGTCGTCCCGCTGCGCGCGCGGATGCTCGAGCGCATCAGCGCCCCGGACTTCGAGCTGCGCGGCTCGCTGCGCGCGTACATCATGACCTTCGTCGCGCTGCGCCGCGACGAGCTCGAGCCGGGCGCGCCGCCGACGGGGCTGCGGCGGCTCACGCAGGCCGATCCCAACGCCCTCGCCAAGGCCGTGAGCGCGGCGCTGCACAAGCTGACCCAGAGCCACAGCCCCGATGTCCGCGAGCTCGCCCACACCTGGCTGGCGCTGGCCGAGGAGGGCGCGTCGCTCGACGTCCGCAGCGGTCACGAGACCGCGCGGATGCTCAAGACCGCCTCGCCGATGCTCGCGCGCAGGACCGACGGCGAGTTCGCCGGGGCGCTCCGGGCGTTCCGAACCATGCTGGGCTACGAGCTCGGGAAGCTCGGGTTTTGAGCGGGCACTGAGCGAGGAGCACCATGCAAGCCACCGCGCGAGACATTCTGTTGCTGGCCGCCGAGGACGCGTTCGAGTTCGAGCGTTGGCGCGACGCCGGGCCGACCACCGCCGACATCGACCCCGAGACCCGCGCGGCCGAGATCGCCGAGTTCGAAGCTCTCGGCATCCCGATGCCCTCGGAGCTCGACAGCCTCCGCCGCGAGCTCGAGCACGCGCCCAAGGTCCGTGAAGCGATCCGGACCTCGGCGGTCGCAATGCGGCGCAGCGGGCGGGCGTCGGCCTCGGCGCTGGTCGCCCTCGGGCCACAGCAGCTCATGCATCCCGGCGCGCGCGTGCCCTGGGGCTGGCCGGGCGGGGCGATGATCGACCCGCGCCTGGCGGCCGCCATGGACCCGCGGGTCGTCGCTCAGATGGGGGCCCAGATGGGGGCCCAGATGGGGGCGAACATGGGGGCGAACATGGGCGCGTACCCGGGGCCGGGGGCGCCGAGCGAGGACGAGCGCGGCGAGGAAGGCGGGCCCAGGCCCCGGGCTCGTCGCTCGCGCGAGCGCAAGGTCGCCGCGGCGACGGTCGTGGCCGATGACGGCCCGCTCGACGCCGAGGTCGTCGACTACGACGAGGACGACGACGACGACGAGGACGAGCTCCTCGCCGAGCGGGAGCGGGAGCGGGAGCGGCGGGCCAAGAAGCGGCGCGCCGAGGCTCGCAGGGCTCGGGCCGCGCGGGCCCGCGACTGGGACGAGGACGAGCTCGACGAGGACGAGGACGACGATGAGTTCGACTCGATGGTTGCGATGCCGGTCCGCGTGGGCGGGGTCGATCGCAACACGTGGTTGCTCGCGGGGGTCTCGGCGGTCGCTGTGTTTGCGCTGCTGTGGATCGCCTTCGGCGACAACGACAAGGACCAAGAAGCCGCCGCCGTCGCGGACCCGAACGCCCAGGAGGTCGCCCAGCAGCAGCAGCCGCTTCCCCAGCCTCCGCCCCAGCCCGCGCCCGCGCCCGCGCCCGCGCTCGATCCCAACACGGGCTTGCCCTACGGCCAGGCGCCCGCGCCGGTCGCCGACGCCCCCGGGCTCGCGGGGCGCCGCCGGGGTGGTCGTGGGGGCGGCGTGCGTGGGTCTTCGGGCGGCGGGAGCTCCAGCCCCGCGAGCGGTGGCGATGCGTTGACGACCTTCGGAGAGTTCCAGAAGGTGCCGGGTCCGCCGGGGATGGGGCCGGCGGCAGGGGCGCCGCCCGCGACGACGGCGGCAGGGGCGCCGCCCGCGACGACGGCGGCAGGGGCGCCGCCCGCGGCGGCGGCAGCTGGGACGCCCGCGGCGCCCGGCGGAGCGCCACCGCCTGCATCCGCACCCGCTGGCGAGGCTCAGCCGGCCGCCCAAGCCGCGACGCCGCCCGCGGCCGGTGGCGAGACCAAGCCGGCCGAGCCGCCCAAGCCCGAGGAGCCTCTGATCAAGAAGTCGAAGATGACCCCAGCGCAGCGCCAGGCCGCGACCAAGAAGGCGCCGGAGCTGTTCACGTGCATCGAGGACGCGAGGGTCGGAAAGCCGGACCTCGCGGGCAGGATCGACTTCGTGATCAGCGTCGATCAAGACGGCGTGGTGACCAAGGTCAAGGTCGCCAAGGACCCGGTCGGCTACGGCGTGGCCAAGTGCGCGGCCAAGAAGATTCGCCGCTGGATCCTGCCGGGCTCCGGAGTCCCGCAGATCTTCGACCTGCCCTTCGCCTTCTAATCAAAAAAGGCCCCTCGCTGCGGCGGCGAAGCCCCCTCCGCTCACCCCAAACGCTCGCCTTGCGGCTCGTACTCGCCCTAAACCATTCAGCAGGATCACGGAGCCGTGATGGCTCGCGGAGCCGGCCGCGGTCGGGGACCGAAGCGTTGGCCATTCACGGGGTTCACCCTGGAACATTTCGGACTCGAACAGCTCGAGGAGCACGAGTCGCTCATCGAAGAGGCGTTTGCGAGGATCGCGAGCGACCCGACGAGTGGCCGCTTGGCGACCAGAGCTGCAAGCAGGCGTTCGACCACGGCACATCGGTCCGCGCTGTCGCCACGGGCTGCTAGATCTGTGTAGACGGTCGGATCGACCCGCCCGAGCCAGGCTACAGATACTCGTCGACCAGCGAGAGCGGGAAGAAGGGGTCCGCGTTGGCGCCCGCGTAGGCCCAGAACTCGATCGCCATGACCGGGTCGACCAGGAAGAAGAAGGGGAACTGCCCGCTGCCGTAGCGATCGAGCACCTGCTGGGTGTCGTCGACGAAGATCGGGATCTTGTCGTCGGGATGCATGCTCGCCCAGGTCTCGGCGTCGGCCAGGGTCGGCGCGTCGCCTTGGGCGTCCTGGACCATGTAGGTCACCCAAAACACCCGGCCTTCCTGGACCTTCTCGCGGACCGTGGGATAGGCCTCTTGCAGCGAGGCGGTGCTCGGGCTGTCGACCCCGGAGATCCAGTCGGCGGCGTTGTGGCAGGGCCCGCACCACTGGGCCGCGACGTCCATGACGAAGAAGGTGGGCGAGTTGGTCGGGTTGTCCGTGAAGTTGGCGAAGTCGTAGATCTCGACGGTGTCGCCGTGCTGGTCGAGGAAGCTCGCGCGGGGAAACTGGCTCCCGAGCGCGTGGCTGGCCGTCGCCCAGGTGCCCTGCTCGAGCTCGTCCTTGTTGGGGTTGTAGGGCCAAAAGCCGACGTAGATCCGGCTCTCGTAGTCGAGGGGGTCGGTGCCCTCGGTGACCTCCCAGCTGTCCCAGTAGGTGTCGTCGTCGCTGTCGGCCTTGTTGGGATCGGTGCCGAGCTCGTCTTCTTCGGCGTTGGTCAGGCCGTCGCCGTCGGGGTCGTCGGGATCCACGCCCTCGTCCGTGCCCGTGTCGGACTCGTCGTCGCCGTCGCCGTCGCTGTCGCTGTCACCCTCGGCGCCCGTCTCCGCGTCAGAGGCGAGGGGGTCGGGGTCCGGGTTTTCGCAAGCGAAGCACAGCGCCAGGGCGGCGAGGGGGGTCAAAGAGACGAGTCGTTGGAAATTCATGAGTATCCTCGCGCAAACCGATGGCGCAGCCGTGAACAGATAGTGTCCGAGTTTGCTGTGGCCTTGTCGAGCGGGCTCGGTCGGTGAGACAGCGCCAAATTTGACTAGGCAGGGGTTTGCGCGTGGCCGGGCCGAGCGCGCTCGCCATGCTCCATGAAGTGGGCCGAGCGCTCGTCCTCGTCGAGGACGAAGCACCGCTCCGCACGGGCATCTGCGTGCTCGAGCCGCAGGCTGAGTCGCGGTGCGGGATCGTGGCTCGGACGTGGCGACCGAGCTCCTCCCACGCGTGTCCGAGCCCCTCGCCCGCGGCCAACGCGAGTCCGAAAGGACAGTCGCAGGTACCGGGGCTAATCTGGCGGTAATGGTGGGCTAGAGGGCGAAATCGACCGAACGGTGAAACTCATTTCCGAGTGGGAACTGAGCTTGCATCCAGGTCGAAAAAAAAAGTGGATTTTTGCCAGAGAGTCGGTGAGTTTCGGGCGCCCGGCGTCCGATCAGGCGCCGACATTGGCGGAGCAACCATGAACCGAACGAACTTCCGAACCCTTGGCCTCTTTGGCCTGACCCTGGCAACCACGATCTCGACCGGCTGCGGTGATCCTTGCCTCGACGACGGCCGCGGCAAGCCTGGTGCGGTCTGCGAGCAAGATGGTGCTGATGGCAACGAGACCGGCACGACCGACGGGACCGGGACCGGGACCGACGACGCCGACGACGCCGAGGCCGGGAGCGAGAGCGCTGAGACTTCGGGCGGCGACATCTGGTGCACCGACGACGACATGGACGGCTACGGCGATCCCGAAGAGTGCGAAGAGATCCCCGCTGGCGAGGACCCCCCGGCCGGCTCGGTGCCCGAGGCGATGGCGACCGACTGTGATGACGAGGACGCCAACACCTTCCCGGGCGCGGCCGAGCTCGACGATCCGGCCGACGCGTGCATGACCGACGCCGACGACGACGGCTGGGGCGACGAAACGCCCAGCAACCCCAACGCGGTGCCCGGTTCCGACTGCAACGACGACAACGTCAACGCCTTCCCGGGCGCGGCCGAGAACGAAGACCCGCCCGACGCGTGCATGGAGGACGACGACATGGACGGCTGGGGCGACTCGGAGCCCAGCGGCAGCGGCTCGACGATCCCCGGCCTCGACTGCGACGACGCCGTGTTTAACATGGAGGCCTGCGTTCTCTGGTGCGAGGACCTCGACATGGACGGCTACGGCAACCCCGAGGTCTGCGTGGTCCTGCCCGCCGAGGAGGCGCCTGAGGGCTACGTCGAGGACAACACCGACTGCCTCGACACCGACGCCAACGCGTTCCCGGGCGCGGCCGAGAACGACGATCCCGACGCGTGCATGCTCGACGCCGACCACGACGGCTGGGGCGACACCGACCCGCCCGAGGGCGTCGCGCCGGGCCGCGACTGCGACGACGCCGACGAGGGTCGGGTCGTCTGCGTCGACGCTAGCCCGGGCTGCGTCGACACCTCGCAGGGCCTCGAGGCCCCGCTGATGTCGGTTGCGACGGGTGGCGACGGCAACTACGTGTTCGCGTGGACGCCGGTCGAGACCCTCGACGATCCGAGCCTCCAAAACCCGACCGCGACCCCGGACGAGATCACGACCTACACGGTCACCGCGACCGACGGCGCGATGAACATGGACTCGGACGAGATCACCGTCCACCTGACCGACAAGGCGTGGGTGCTCGGGGGTCAAGACGCCGAGTGTGAGGCCGTCGGCTTCCTCGGCGCCCCCGCGGATCACAGCGTCTCAGTTGACGGGGAGCAGGTCTGCACGACCTCGAACTCCGACCCGACGGCGTACATCTGCCCGATCGTCCACCAGGAGACCCGGATCACCGGGACCATGGTCGTGACCGACGACGACAACGACGACGACATCGTCGGCTTCGTCTGGGGCTGGCAGGACACGAACCAGTTCTACATGTTGCAGTGGAAGAAGACCTACCAGAACTGGTTCGGCTGCGAAGGCCTGGCGGGCATGACGGTTCGCAAGTTCGACGCCGTGGGCGCGTTCGAAAACGCCGACTTCGCCTGCGAGACCGACACGGCCAACCAGACGGTGCTGCTGAGCCCCGACGACATCTACGACGCCGGCTGGGTCGAGGGCACCGAGTACGGTGTCGAGATCCTCTACGACCTGACCCAGACCGAGATCACGATCACGGACCTGTCCGACAACTCCGAGGTCACGAGCTTCGTGGTCCTGGATGATAGCTATCCCAGCGGAAAGTTTGGGACCTACGACTTCTCGCAGAAGAACGCGTGCAACGGACCCTGGCAGTCGAGCTGCCTCTAACGCGTGACGACGACGACCACTCTCGAGTGACAACAATGACTCTTCGACCTTTCGGAATCTCCATCCTCTGCGCGCTCACTCTCCCCAGCCTCGCGCTCGCGGCTCCGCCCGAGGACGATGGCGGCGCTGGCGTCTCGATCGGGGCTGACGCCTCGCTCGACGCCGATGACGGCTCGGCCGAGGCCGACGGCGACGCGTCGGCCGATGCCGACGGCGAGGCCGCAGCCGACGAGCCCGCGACCGACGAGCCCGCGCAATCGACCGACGGCGACAAGAAGCCGTGGATCAAGCGCTGGGCTCCCGAGCGCAACATGCTCGAGGTTGGCATCTACGGCGGCGTGTTGCTGCCGACGCCCAACCACGAGCTGTTCATGCCCGACCTCGGCCTGCCCGAGCAGGGCTTCAAGCCCCTCGGCGCCGTCGCCCCGGACCTCGGCGCCCGGGTCGGCTACTACCCGCTGCGCTTCTTCGGCGTCGAGGCCGAGGGCGGGGTCATGCCCGCGAGCCTGCGCGACGAGGACCGCGGAGCGCTGCTGTACACCGTCCGCGGCCACCTCGTCGGCCAGCTCGGGCTGTGGAGCATCACGCCCTTCGTGCTCGTCGGCGCGGGCGGGCTCGGGGTCTCGAGCCCGCGCGAGGCGCTCGGCAAGGACATCGACCCGGCCCTGCACTTTGGTGGCGGCGCGAAGTTCTACATCAACCAGTACCTGATGCTGCGCCTCGATATCCGCGACGTCGTGTCCTACAAGAGCGGCGTCGAGAACGTGTTCGTCTCGCACAGCCCCGAGATCCTGCTCGGGCTGTCGTTCACGCTGCGGCCCAAGAAGGACGAGCCCCGGCCCGAGCCCAAGCCCGCGCCCAGCGATCGTGACGGCGACGGCTTCATCGACTCCGAGGACACCTGCCCGGACGAGGCCGAGACCTTCAACGAGTACCAGGACGAGGACGGCTGCCCCGAGTCCGATCGCGACGGCGACGGCATGTGGGACGACCAGGACACCTGCCCGGACGAGGCCGAGACCTTCAACGAGTACCAGGACGAGGACGGCTGCCCCGAGTCGGACCGCGACGGCGACGGCCTGTGGGACGAGCAGGACAGCTGCCCCGACGAGCCCGAGACCAGCAACGGCTACCAGGACGAGGACGGCTGCCCCGACGAGGTCCCCAAGGAGGTCCAGGACTTCACGGGCGCGATCAAGGGCATCACCTTCGACACCAACAAGGACACGATCCGCAAGTCGTCGATCAAGATCCTCGACAAGGCGGTCAAGGTGCTCTCGGACAACCCCGAGATCCGCATCAAGATCAGCGGTCACACCGACAGCAAGGGCGACCGCGACCACAACCTCGACCTCTCGAGCCGTCGGGCCGAGGCGGTCAAGAAGTACCTGGTCGAGCACGGCATCAAAGAGTCGCGGATGACGACCGCGGGCTACGGCCCCGACAAGCCGATCGACACCAACGACACCAAGGCCGGGCGCGCGTACAACCGCCGCATCGAGTTCGAGATCATCAAGCGGTCGGGCTCCTAGCCCCCAAACCCGAGAAACGTTCGGCCCCTGAAGCCGGACTCCCAAGCCCTCGCTGACCCAGCGAGGGCTTTTGATTTTGGGAGCCCTCGGAAGCGGCGGGCAACCAGGCATGCCGTCCGTGAGGCGGCCGTACGGCCAAGGCTCGCAGCCCCCGCGGGCGCGGTGGAGATCGGGAGCGATGCTGAACCGTCGCCGTCGGTCGCTGACGATTGCGACGGTCCCCGACAGTCGCTCACGAAGCGGCGCGCCGACCAAACAAGCGACTTTACGATGGCACTCATCTTGCTGAAGGGCTCGGCATGCGTTCAACCAAGCTTGCTTTCACCATCGCCACCCTCATCACGGGAGTCTTCATGCCCAAGCCAGCGCTCGCCGAGACTGGGGACGGTCCGAATCATCTCAGTCTCAGCTGTATGAACGGGCCCGGAAGTTCGACGGAGCGCGCATCGCAAGATCCCTTTCATGTCACGCTCTGGGCGGGGGACTACCTCTATCAATCGGCGAGCATGACTCTCGAGGCACACGACTGCGTCGACGACGATGACTCCAGCTCCCTTGGCTGGTCCTTCGACAGCTGGGGGGACGAGGCCTGGATCACCGACGTGATCATCCAGACCTACTCCGACGACGCGCTGTTCCTCGACTGGCTCAAGCTGAGCTACGTCTGTTCCGGCTCGTTTTGCACGGGCAACACCATCTCCAAGTATGGGGTCACCGGCGGCGATGGCTGGTGCCTCTCGACCGACGCCAATGACGCCAGCGGTTGGTCGAGCTACCTCGATCCGAACGCCGGTTGCCAAGAGGCGTTCCGGTTCGATGTCGACAACGAAAACGCCTATATCACGTCGCCGCTCGAGTGGGTCTACACCGTCAAGCTCGACTGTGGGCGGAGCACGATCGAGAACGAGGGGACCTCCAACGACGTCACCGTGTCGCTGTACGACGGCTCGACGAAGCTCGGCGAGCGGGTCGTCGACTATGCCAGGTGGTGCGAGTACGGCACGTCCTGGGAGTTCTCGAGCGAGAAGCAGCCCGACCGGGTCTACGTCGAGACCAACGGAAGCGACGCCATGTTCATCGACTACGTCACGCTGTGGGAGTACAGCGAGGCCGACCACTACGACAAGATCAAGACCTGGGGACAGGACGGGGGGAACGGCTGGTGCCTGTCGACCGACCCCAGCGACTCGAGCGGGGGCTGGGACCCCTACGTGTCCGGGAATTGCGGATACAAGCTCAGGTTTGACACCAGCAACACCGGCGCCGTGGTCTACGAGTAGTTCGCGCTCCCCGGCAGCTTCCAGTCGAGGACGCGGACTGCGACCCCGACTCGATCTGCGTGTTCGAGCACGCCTCGGTGCGTCACGCTCGACTCGCCTTGGTCACGACTCGATCCGAGCCGCGCCGGTGGCCAGCATCCCGCTGGCGCCCGGCTACGGCGGTCGCGGTTGGCTTGTTCGAGCAGGAGGTCGACCTTCAAGAGGTCTACCGCCTCGGCCGCAACTACCGGCTGTTTCGCTTCTTGCCCGAGTTTCGCACCAAGGAGGAGAACCACATCGGCGAGCTGATCCACGGGCCCGAGGGCGAGGTGGCCTACCTCAAGACCTTCCGCCTGTCCGAGGCGCAGATCCGCCGGGGCTACCTGCTGAGCACCCTCGCGCGTCACGACTGGGATCTCGACGCCAGCGCCGAGGCCCTCAACACCTACCGCGGCAACCTCATCCACCGCATCTGCGACGCCGGCCTCGGGATGCTGCTGCGCGCCCACCTGCGTAACCATGGGGACCGGCGGTTTTTCAGGTGAGCCACGCGAGGGCTCGCTCGGGGCTCAGGTCCGGGCATGGAGGTCGTCGGAGACGGTGCCTCGATCGCCGGCGCCCTGCGGGCGGTCGCGCGACGCAAGCGTCGGTGGTCGAGCGTATCCGTGCGCGAAGGCTGGCCGCACGTCGAGCGCGTCGCGGTCGAACGCGAGGAGCTCTCCGCCCTACGGCGCGTGAGACCGGGCTGAGCGATCTGAGCTCGGACCCGCGCGGTTGACGGCAAAACTCAAAAATCTCAGCCTGGGCTGCGCGGTCGGCGGCGAATCTCAGCGGTCTGAGTCGGGACTGCGCAGCTGGCGGCGGATCTGAGAGATCTGAGCCTGGACCTGCGCGGTTGACGGCGAATCTCAAAAATCTCAGCCTGACCCCGCGCGGGTGAGCGAAAATCTGAGCGCGAAGAAGCTGAACCCGCGTAGGTGAGCGAAAATCTGAGCGCGAAGAGGCTGAACCCGCGCGGGTGAGCGAAAATCTGAGCGGGAAGAAGCTGAACCCGCGCGGGTGAGCGAAAATCTGAGCGCGATGAGGCCGAACCCGCGCGGGTGAGCGAAAATCTGAGCGCGATGAGGCCGAACCCGCGCGGGTGACTGGAAATTAAACAAGTCTTCAGTCGGGCGCTCGAAAGTACGCACACGACTGAAGACAGTCTTGGTTCCAAGTCAGCGACGCGGGGTCGGCCTCATCGGTGTCAGATTTTGGCTCACCCGCGCGGGGCCGGGCTCAGAGCGCTCAGCTTCTTCGCTCACCCGCGCGGGTTGGGGCTCACTCCGCGTCCGCGGGCACGACCACCTCGGGCTCGGGCTGGGCATCGGCTTGGGCCTGGGCCTCGGCCTCGAGATCGGCCTGGGCGTCGAGCTCGAGCTCGTCCTCGTCCTCGCTCGACCCCGCACTCGCGGCCCGCGCTCGAGCGCGCTCCCGGAAGCTGATGATCGGTCGGAGCGCGTCCTGGACCCGCTCGAGCGACTCGGGCTCATCGCGGTCGAGGGTGCTGATCACGGCGATCACATACATCTGGATCTTCATCCGCAGGCCGGCCATGAGCTCGCGGAGGTTGACGAGCAGGCCCTGCTCGCGCGCCGAGCGGGCGGTCACCATGGCCTCGTAGCGCTCCTGGCAGTCGTAGAGGGCCTCGAGCAGCCCCGCGCCCGCGAGCTTGTCGAGCTCGTCGCCGAGCTCATCTTCGCTGATGACCTGCAGCAGCGTGGCCATGGCGGTGGCCTGGTCCTCGAACTTGTTGCGGGTGAAGGACAGGCCCTCGGCCCCGAAGACCTTGGCCACGAGCTCGAGCGAGCGCTTGGCCTGCCTCGCCCGCTCGGCATAGTCGACGGTGCTGGCCTCGTCGTTGAGCAGGGGCGCGATCCCGGGCCGGGTATAGGCCGACCACGCCCTGAGTCTCGCATCAAAGCTGATCCAGAGCCCGTCGACGAACTGGTCAAAGGCGACCTCCTCGGCGAGCAGCCGCTGCGAGGCCCCACGATGGCGGCCAGCGAGGGCCCGCTCGAAGGCCTCGAGCTCGGTCCCGACCAGCAACAGCTCGCGCTTGACCTGGGCCTTGGGCTCGGGCGGCGCGACCGTGATCAGGGCCCGGGCCAGCGAGGCGAGGCCGAGCGCGGTCAGGCGCGTGATGGTTTGATATTGCCCGGGGTCGAACTCTTCGAAGGTCGTTGCTTCACTCATGG
The DNA here is from genome assembly GCF_002994615.1 of Enhygromyxa salina. Lineage (GTDB taxonomy): Bacteria > Myxococcota_A > Polyangia > Nannocystales > Nannocystaceae > Plesiocystis > Plesiocystis salina_A. Next base: position 28,996 of record NZ_PVNK01000234.1, read on the forward strand.
TGGGCGAACGCTAGCGTGGTTTTTGAGTGGAGCCAGGGTGGCCCAAAATGGGACTGTGACGAGTTTCAAAATGGGACACCTTGGCTGCGGGCCGCGTCACGAGAAGGGGACCAGGCGAATGGTCAGGGTCTCGGACTGCGATCTACGCGGGATCGAGCAGGCGCCCGCGGAACACGAGTCGCATGGGGTCCTCGCAACGTGGGCAGGTCATGATGTCGACGCCGAACATGGGGGACTCGATCGTGGCGGCGCGCCCGTCGACGACGCCCCTGCCACGCAATGAGCGCGAGTCAGCTGTCGATCACGCCCCACGCGTCACGCTCCAGGTCGGTGACGGGTTGCCATGCGTCAGAGGCCAGCTCGAACATCGCAGGCGGGATCTGCTGCATCCCCTCGCCCCCCTCGGCGGTGCGCCTCGCCACCCGCTCACGCCGGAGCTCCCGTGGGGCGTCGACCAGCCGAACGGTCAGCTCGAGGTCGGCGCCGCGGACCGCTTCATAGGCCGCGCGACGCTCGGCGACCCCTACCAGACCGAGCTCGAGGATGACGTCGGTGCCGGTCAGGGCCATCGCAATCGAGGTCTCCAACATCACCGCGCGGCAACGATCGCGGCGCTCGAGGTACCACGCGATGACGCCGTCGCTCGGGCGTGCGTCCGCCCCGTAGAGCCGGACCATCCAGCGGTCAAGATTCAGAAATACCGCGGCCTTGCACGCCGCGAGCTCGCGGCCCAGCGTGCTCTTGCCCGCCCCCACCGGACCGATTAGCAAGGTCACCGTCCCTGCGCTGGTCTCCTCGGTGCGACGCATCCCCAGGCGTCTACCACAGGCGCTCGGTTTTTGTCTCATCGAATGTATGCGGCTGCGTAGATCGTGTTCCATTCATCTGGCTCGAATATGCAGTGATCCCGACCCCGATTGGGAGGACGAAATACGGGCCCGTGCTCGGGCTGGCCTGCTCGTCGGTCCTCTGCGTCAGGTCGGGCGCACGTCGTCAGGCCAGGAGTATTCTCGCAGCGGCTCGCCGAGATCGAGGGCTCGCATCTCGCGCGACCAGATCTTGCGCAGCAAGGAGACCGCGGCGTCCGAGGCCCCGAGTCGATCGAGGGAACGATCGGGGATGACTCCCTGGGAGGTCAGGACCGCGCCATCCTCGATGAACAAGCGATCGCTACGAGGCTCGATATCCTCGAAGCGCATCCGTCCGCTGACGATCGAGTCGATGATCTCGTGGGCAGGCGTCTGCGGTTTGGCCGGGCCGTTGCTTTTGAGGCGATCACGCATTGCTCCGAGGAGGCGCTGTGCCTCGTCTTCGACGGCGGTGACCACGAAGAAGATCCGGTGATGAAAGTCATCGACGGGGACCTGCCACAGGAGCCCGTCGCAGCCCCGCAGGCGCGAGGCGCTGGTCCTGAAGTAGACGCAGTTCGGAGCGATGTAGAGCAGCGCGCGCTTGTCCCCATTGCTGAAGGTGCTGTTGTGCTCGATGCCGTAGGAGGTCTCGTGCGCCGTCAGCAGCGGCATCTCGTCGGCGTACTCCGAGTCCTGGTAGATCGAGTCGCGGTGGACATGGCGCTGGTGCGCGTCGTCGATGACGTTCTCGAGATCGTGAAAATAGTTGAACCTGCGAAAGTCCGAGACGGCGAAGCGCGGGAGGTCGCCCTCGAGCCTGCGCCAGCGCGGCATCGGTGGCGGCTCGCCCTCGCCGAGATACATCCACACGAGGCCGAGGTAGTCCTCGCAGGGGTAGGTATCAATGCGGACTTTGTGTGCGAAGCTCTTTCGCTCGATCGGTTGGTCGACGCACTCGCCCGAGGGCGCGAACTTCCACCCGTGGTAGCGACAGCGCAGGCAGTCATCCTCGACGGTCCCGAGCGACAGGCCAGCCCCACGGTGGGGACAGCGCTCGGCTGTGATCCGCGGCACACCGGTCTCGCTACGGTAGATCGCGAAGTTCTCGCCCATGACCCGCAAGGGCTTGGCTCGCCCTGACTCGAGCTCACGTGACAGGTAGACCGGGTGCCAGTACCGCCGCATCAAGCGACCTGCCAGCGTGTCTCGGTCGGTGTATTCGAATTGACTGTATTGTGGAGCCTTGACCATCGAGCCACGTCCGCGGGCTCGACACACTACTTCGTCCGCGTGTGTCATCCAAGCGTGACGATACGGAGTGTTCCCGTGTTGAAACCAAGGTCGTCGTGTCGATGTAGAACTCACGATGCGGAGCGATTCACAGACACTCGAGGCGTGGGCCTGGTCTTCCTGTAGACTGCGCGCCGCCAGGCGGTACATGACGCCGAACGGTCTCATGAACATCAAAGAAGCGAACCGCTGGCTGAAGCTGTTGCGGCCCTCGACCCGAGCGCGTCGTCGACTGCTCTGTTTCCCCTACGCGGGCGGAGGAGCGACGGTGTTTCAGCCCTGGACTGCGAGCCTGCCCCATGACGTCGAGCTGCGCGTGGTGCAGCTCCCGGGTCGCCAGGAGCGAGGGGCCGAGGCCCCCATGACGCAGCTGCGAGAGATGGTCGAGCGCGTGCTCGAGGCCCTGCAGGCCATCCCCAGCCTACCGTCGACATTGTACGGCCATAGCCTGGGGGGTGTGCTGGCGTTCGAGGTCGCGCGCCGACTGGAGGCTCGGGGGCAGGCACCTCGGCTCGTCGTCGGTGCCTGCCGCCCGCCTCATCACGAGCCCCGACCCGCACAGATCCGCCACCTGCCGAGCGGCGACTTCATCGCGGCGCTCGAGCGCCGCTATGGCACACCAAGCGAGCTTCGCTCGCCACAATTGCAAGAGATCGCGCTCCCGGTCTTGCGTGCCGACATCACCGCGGTCGAGACTCACCGCTTCGAGTCCCAACCAACCTTCGGAGGAGACTTGACCATCCTCGTCGGTCATCGGGACAAGTCGGCCTCGCCCGAACTCGCGGCTGGCTGGCGCGCCCTCACCAAGGGCGCGCTCCGGGTCCACCAGATCGACGGTGGCCACCTCTTCATTGACACTCACTCGGAGTGGGTACGACAGCACGTGTCCCAGCAACTGGGTTGAGCGCACCATGAACTACGACCAACAAGGAGCGACCGCATGGCTGCGGGACCGCGTCGCCGCTGTTCTCGGCAGCGAGCCCGAAGACATCGCGATCGATCGCCCGTTCATGGACTTCGGCCTCGCGTCGGCCGAGGGCGTCGCGATGATCGCGGCCTTCGGTGAGCTGCTCGGGGTCGAGCTCTCGCCGGCGCTGCTGTGGGACTGCCCCGACATCGAGTCGCTGGTGTCGAGGGTCTGCGCCGACGCTCGCGACGAGCGAGTCGACGCCGATGTCGGACGCGATCCCCACGCGGCGATCGCGATCGTCGGGATGGCCTGCCGCTACCCGGGGGCGCCCGACGTCGAGGCCTACTGGCGCCTGCTCGAGCGCGGCGGCGTCAGCCTCGGCCCGGTCCCCGAGACGCGCTGGGACGGCGCCGCGCTGTACCACCCCGACCGCGACGCCCCCGGGCGGAGCATCGGGCACGAGGGCGGGTTCCTGTCGGACCTGCGGGCCTTCGACGCGGACTTCTTCGGCATCTCGCCGCGCGAGGCCGCGCACCTCGACCCGCGCCAGCGCGTGGTCCTCGAGCTCGTCTGGGAGGCGTTCGAGGACGCGGGCGTGGCCATGGACTCGGACTCGGCGCGCGCGACCGGGACCTTCGCCGCCGTCCTCAACGACGACTTCGCGGCGATGTTCAGCCGTGACCTGAGCTTGTTTCGCGCCGCGACGGGGCCGGGCACCGCCAACAGCATGGTCGCGAACCGCGTCTCACACGTCTTCGACCTCCGCGGGCCGAGCATCACCGTGGACACCGCGTGCTCGGGCTCGCTGGTCGCGCTGGTCATGGCTTGCCGCAGCCTGCGAGCCGGTGAGTGCGGGATGGCGGTCGCCGCGGGCGTCAACATCAACCTGATCCCTCGTGGCGAGGTGTTCTTCACCAAGGCCGGCGCTCTGTCGCTCCAGGGCCGCTGTCGGACCTTCGACGCTGACGCCGATGGCATCGTCCGCAGCGAGGGCGCCGGGGTGGTCTTGCTCAAGCCACTCGCGCAGGCCCTCGAGGATGGCGACCCCGTCCACGCCGTGATCCTCGGCGAGGCCCTCAACCACGACGGCCGAACCAACGGCGTCATGGCCCCGAGCCCGTCGGCCCAGCGCGCGCTCCTGACCCGGGCGTGCGCGAGCGCAGGGATCGAGCCCGCCAGCGTGCAGTGGGTCGAGGCTCACGGAACCGGCACGCCCCTGGGCGACCCGATCGAGGTCAACGCGATGACCGAGGCCCTCGGCCGCGGGCGGGGACCGGAGCGTCCGCTGGTCATCGGCTCCGTCAAGGCCAACATCGGCCACAGCGAGGCGGCTGCGGGCATGGCCGGGGTCATCAAGGTCGCGCTGGCGATGCGCCACGGCCAGATCCCGATGCAGCCGAATTTCCGCACGCTCAACCCCGGCATCGAGCGCCCGCCCTTCCCCTTGATCGTGCCGAGCGAGCCGATCCCCTGGCCGGGACCGGGGCCACGGATCGCGGGCGTCAGCGGGTTCGGCTTTGGCGGCGCCAACGCCCACGTCTTGCTCGGAGATGGCCCGGGCCTCGGTGGCGCCCCGGTCGGGGGGGGACGGCCAACGAGCGAGGCCGACGATATCCCGCGCCTGCTCCCGATCAGCGCGCGCACCCCCGAGGGCTTCTCAGCCGTCGCCCGTCAGCTCGCCGAGGTCGTCGAGCGCCTGCCCCTCGTCGACGTCTGTCACACCCTCGGCTGTCGGCGCGCCCACAACAAGCTGCGCGCGGCGCTGGTCGTCCGCGACCCGGCCTCGGCCCGGGCCGAGCTCGCGCAGCTCGAGCCCAGCGAGCTCACCGGCGCGCCGCCGCGCGTCGCGTTGGTGTTCTCGGGCCAGGGCACGCACTGGCCGGGCATGGCCGCGGACCTGCTCGAGGATCCCGTGTTCCTGGCCGCGGTTGAGCCGGCCGCCGAGCTGTTCGAGCTGCACGGCACGCCAGCGCTGCTGCCGTTGCTGCGCGAGGCCGACGCGCTCGAGCGGACCGACGTCAACCAACCACTGATCTTCTTGGTCCAGCTCGGTCTGACCCGGTTGCTCCTGAGTGCCGGCGTCGAGCCGGTCGCGGTCCTCGGCCAGAGCCTCGGTGAGGTCGCGGCGGCCCACGTCGCCGGCGCGCTGAGCCTCGAGGACGCGGTCGGCGTGGTGTTTCATCGCGCCCGACTCATGCAGGGTGTCGCCGGCGGGGGCGCGACGGCGGCGATCGGCCTGGCGCGCGACCAGGCCGAGCTCAGCCTGGCCATGGCGGGCTCCCTCGACGTCGCCGGCGTGACTTCGACGGACACGACCCTGATCTCGGGCCCGCGCGCGGACATCGAGCAGCTCGTCGCCGGGCTCGGCGAGCGCGGCGTGTTCACGCGGATCTTGCCTGGGGTCGACCTGGCCTTCCACGGCCGCCAGATGGAGCCGCTGGTCCAGCCGCTGATGGGCAGCCTCGCAGGTGTGATGCCGAAGCAGGCGACGATCCCCATGGTCTCGACGCTCGCGACCGAGCCGCTCGACGGCCCCGAGCTCGACGGGCGCTATTGGGCCACGCAGCTGCTGCGGCCCTTCGACCTGCCGGGCGCCCTCGCCCGCGTCGAGGCCGACGTCTTCGTCGAGGTCGGACCGCACGCCGCCCTCCAGGGCGCGCTCTCTCAGCTCGGCCTGCGCAGCCTCCCAAGCATGCGCCGGGGCGAGGCCGCGCGACCCGTGGTCCTCGGCGCGCTCGCGCAGCTCTACGCGCAGGGCCTCGACCTCGACTGGCGCGTGCTCGCGGGCGAGGGCAGCCTGGTCGACTTGCCGCGCTACCCCTGGCAGCGCGAGCACCACTGGCTCGAGGAGCTCGGCGGCCCGGACCGTGCCCGCGCCCCGGGGCGCGTGCGCTCGCTCGGCGCGGACGCGCAGCTCATCGAGACGCTCGAGCTCTCTCACGCCGAGCCGGCGTGGTTGCTCGATCACCAGGTTCACGGCGGCGTCGTCATGCCGGGGGCCGCGTGGGCGACGGCGGCGGCCGCCGTGGGGCGCGAGCTCCTCGCGTCCGACGTCGAGGTCGTCGAGCTCCGCTTCCATCGATTCTTGCGCGTGCCCGCCGAGGGCGCGAGCGTCCAGCTCATCGCGAGCCCCGAGGGCCCCGACCGGGCCACGTTCGTGGCCGTCGGCAGCGAGCGCGAGCGCTTCGCCTCCGCCCAGCTCCGCGCGCTCGCCCGCGTCGAGCCCCGGCGCCGCGACCTCGACGGCCTCCGTCGGGACTGCCCGCGTCGTGAGCGGCCCGAGGTCATCGCCGAGATCCTGGCGCGCCAGGGCTTTCGCTACGGCCCGAGCTTTTCCGCGATCCACGAGCTCCACGCTGGCGAGGGCCAGGTCCTGGCCCGCCTACGCCTGCCGCGAGGCGTCAGCCCCGAGCCCGACCGCCTGCACCCGATCCTGCTCGACGCGGCGTTTCGCTCGAGCGCGCTGGTGTCGACACCCGAGGTCGCGCGCGTGCCGGCGGGCCTCGAGCGGGCGTGGCTCTCGAGCGCGCGAGCGATGACAGAGCTGTGGTGCCACGTGCGCCGCATCAGCCCGGCCGACGGCGCCTCGCTGCGCGTGAACATCGAGCTGCTCGACGCGCGCGGCGAGCTCGTCGCCAGCGTCGACGGCTTCGAGCTCAGCACCGTTGAAGCCCAGTCGGGATCGACGGGGCTGTTCCACGCGCTCGCGTGGGCGCCGATCGAGCCCGAGGTAGCGACGCCGCCGGCCTCGACCCAGTCCTGGGCGCTGCTCGGCGCGCCCGCGGACTTGCGCGCCGAGCTCGAACGCCGGGGCCACCTCACCGCTTCGCTCGGCGACGCGGGCGAAGTCGACGCGGACCGGCTCGTGTGGGTGGTCGATCCGAACGCGGAGCTCGAGACCCTCGCCTCGACCTTCCTGGGCCTCGCGCGCCGCCTCGGCAAGGCCCGGCTGTCCGTGCTCACCTCGGGCGCCCAGGCCGTGGTCCCGGGCGAGCGCTGCGCTCCCGACCAGGCCGGGGTCTGGGGCCTCGCTCGGGTGTTCGCCAACGAGCACCCGGAGCGCTGGGACGGCATCGTTGACGCCGTCGATGTCGACTGGCCGACGCTCGTCGACGCGCTGTCGACCCCGCACGAGGATCAGCTGGTCGCGCGCGCCGATGGGATCTGGGCGGCCCGGCTGCGTCGGGTGCCGCTGCGGCGTACGCCTCGGCCACGCCTGTTTCGTCGCGACGGCAGCTACCTGATCACGGGCGGGTTCACGGGCCTGGGAGCTCTGACCGCGCGCTGGATGGTCGAGCGAGGCTGTCGCCGGTTGATCCTCGCGGCGCGCTCGGCCCTGCCGGAGCGCCACATGTGGGCGTCGCTCCCAAGCGACGATCCGCTCGCAGCTCGCGTCGCGCTGGTCCGCGAGCTCGAGGCCAGCGGGTGCGCGGTCCATCCGGTCGCCGTCGACGTCGCGGATCCGGCCCAGCTCGAGGCCCTGCTCGCCCGCCACGAGGCCGAGGGGCTGCCGCCGCTGCGCGGCGTCGTGCACTCGGCTGGAGCCGTGCGCGATCAGCTGATCTGGCGCATGACCGAGGACGACCTGCTCGCCGTGCTCGCGGCGAAGGTCGACGGCGCGCGGGCTCTGGATCGACTGACGCGGGACCTCGACTTCTTCGTGCTCTACTCCTCGATCAGCTCGCTGCTCGGCCGAGTCGGCCAGGCCAACTACGCGGCGGCCAACGCATACCTCGACGCCCTCGCTAGCGATCGGCGGGCCCGCGGGCTCGCCGGCACCGTCGTCAACTGGGGTCCGTGGCGAGACACCGGGATGTTCTCGGGTGTCCACGACGATCGCGGCCCGGTGCGCGCGCTCGACCCCGAGCTCGGTGTCGAGCTCTTCGACGCGATCTGGTTCGACGCGCTCGGGTCCGACGCGGCCGGGTCCGACGTCGGCGGCGGCCTGGCAGGTTGCGCCGTCGTCGACGCCGACTGGACCCGGGCCGCCCCGACCCCGATGCTGCGCGAGCTGCAGCCGCAGACCGACGACACGGCCGAGGCCCAGGATCCCAATGAGCTGCTCGCGCTGCTCCTGCTCGAGCCCGAGCAGCGCCTAGCCAAAGTCGAGGCCGAGCTGCGCGCCCAGGTCTCGGAGATCCTGCGCACCCAGCCCGCGCGTGTCGACGTCTACGCGACCTTGTTCGAGCTCGGTATGGACTCGCTGATGGTCATCGAGCTCAAGCGCCGCGCCGAGGCGACCTTCGGCCAGGCCCTGACGATGAACGACGTCTTCGGCGGCTCGGTCGTTCAGGTTGCGAGGGCGATCTGTGTCGCGCTCGAGGACTCCGAGCAGCTCGACGAGCTCCTCAGTCGCATCGAGGCCATGCCGGCGAGCCAGGTCGCCGCACTGCTGGAGGCGTCGGGCGAATGAGCGAAGAGCGCAAGCGCGCGCTGATCGAGCGCCTGTCTCGCAAGCAGGGCGAGCGCAGCCAGGCAGGCGAGGCGCGCGTCCCCCTCGGCGCCCTCGACGAGGACTGGGACGTGATTGTGCTCGGTGGCGGGCTCGCGGGCCTCGCCCTCGGGGTTCAGCTGCGCCAGCGCCACCCCGCGGCGCGGGTGCTGGTCGTCGAGAAGGCCACGCACCCCGTGCGCGAGGCCGCCCACAAGGTCGGCGAGTCGACCGTGGAGATCGGCGCGCACTACTTCGGCGAGGTCCTCGGCTTCAAGCGCCACTTGCAGACCCGGCAGCTCAAGAAGCTCGGCCTGCGCTTCTTCTTCAGCCTGGCCGACAACCGCGAGCTCCACCGTCGCTTCGAGCTCGGCCCCTTCATCTCCCAGACCCTCCCGGTGCCCAGCTACCAGCTCGATCGCGGGCGCTTCGAGAATTTCCTCGGGCTCGAGCTGCGCCGCCTCGGTGGAGTGCTGCTCGACGGGGCCAAGGTCCGCGGCGTCGAGCTCGGGGCCCGGCACCAGGTCACGCTCGCCGCCGACGAGCTCGAGCGCGACCTGAGCGCGCGCTGGGTCGTCGACGCCAGCGGTCGAGCCTCGGTGCTCAAGCGCAAGCTCGGCCTCGGGCGCAAGACCACCCACGACGTCAACGCGGTGTGGTTCCGCGTCGAAGCCGAGATCGACCTCGAGGACTGGACCTCCGACCGGCGCTTCGGCGAGCGCATGCCCGCGGGCTATCGCCGCTTCAGCACCAACCACTTGATGGGCCCGGGCTACTGGGTCTGGCTGATTCCCCTGGCCTCGGGCTCGACCAGCGTCGGCATCGTCGCCGACCCGATGCACCACGCCTTCGCCGAGATCCGCACCCTCGAGCTCGCGCTCGCCTGGCTCCGCGAGCACGAGCCGGCCTGCCACGCGGCCTGCGAGGCTCACCGTGACTCGATCCAGGACTTTCTCGTGCTCAAGAACTACAGCCACGCCTGCACCCGCGTGTTCTCCAGCGAGCGCTGGTCGATCGTCGGCGAGGCGGGCGTGTTCACCGATCCCTTTTACTCGGCCGGCAGCGACTTCATCGCCTTCGCCAACTCGATGACGACCGAGCTGATCGGGGCCGAGCTCGCGGGTGAGGACATCCGCGAGCGCGTCGAGCTCTACGAGTGGCTCTACCTCGACGTGCTGTTCGAATCGGCGCTCTTCACCTTCCGGGGGCAATACCCGATCATGGGCAACGCGCGGGTCATGAGCGCCAAGATCGTCTGGGACTTCGCGGTCTACTGGGGCATCCTCGGCCCGCTGTTCATGGCCGACGTCGTCGCCGACCTCGAGCTCCTGCGCCGGCTGCGACCCACGCTCGCGCGCTTCTACGAGTTGCAGAGCGAGGCCCAGGCGTTCTTCGCGAGCTGGCATCGCGACACCCTCGCCGAGGTCCCCGCGTCCGACGACCACGTCGACTTCACTCGCCTCGACTTCCTCTACCGTCACCACTGCGCCATGCGTGAGCGGCTCTCGCCCGACGCCTTCGTCGCGCGCATGGACGCCACCCTCGACGAACTCGAGGTGCTGCGGGCGTGCATGGGGGCGCAGACCTCGGAGGGGCGACCGCAGCTGACAGACCTCGATACCGACCTCGCCTACTTGTGGGGGCGGCTGCGAGGAGGGCGAGCGTGAGCGGCAAGTCGCTGCGCGAGCGCCTCGCGGCGCTGTCTCCTGCCCAGCGCGAGCTGCTCGGCCTGAGCCTCGGGGCCGAGACCCAGGTCGCGCCGACGCTGGCGCGGGTGTCGCGAGCCGAGCGCCACCCGCTGACCACCTCGCAGCAACAGATCTGGCTGGAGACCCAGCTCAACCCCGATCCAACCCTCTACAACGAAGTCGTCGAGCTGCGCCTCGACGGCCCGCTCGAGGTCGAGGCGCTGCGGCGGGCCGCGGCCGCGCTGCAGGCTCGGCACGAGGCCTGGCGCACGCGCATGATCGAGGAGGGCGGCCGCGTGTGGCAGGTCGTCGACGCCGCGGCCGAGCTCCCCTGGACGCAGCGACGGGCGCGCGCCGAGGAGCTCGACGCCCTGCGCGACGAGCTCGCCCGTGCGACCTTCGATCTCGCACGCGGGCCGGTGTTCGCAATGACCTTGGTCGAGCTCGGGCCGCGCGCGCACGTGCTGATCCTCGTCGTCCATCACATCGCCTTCGACGGCCAGTCCGCGGCGATCTACGTCGAGGAGCTGGTCCACGCCTACGAAGCGTTCTCGCGCGGGCGCGAGCCGGGCTGGGGGCCGCTCGGGGCCCAGCAGCTCGACCTCGCCGTCGCCGAGCACGAGCGCGAGCGCTCGGCGCAGCTCGACTGGTGGGCCGAGGCCCTCGACGGCGCGCCCAACTTCCTCGATCTGCCCACGGACGCGCCGCGCTCCGAGCAGCGCGCCGGCGCTGGCGCCCGCCGGCACTTCGAGCTCGGGCCGACGCGCAGCCGGGCGCTGCGCGGCCTCGCCCGCGAGCTGGGCGCGAGCCCCTTCGCCGTCCTCGTGGCCCTGCTCGGTCACGTCTTGCGCACGCGCGCGCGCCAGGACGAGCTCGTCCTCGGCACGCCGATGTCGGTGCGCGGGCCCGAGCTCGCCAAGGTCGTCGGCGTGTTCCTCAACACCGTGCCCCTGCGCCTGCGCGGACCCGAGGCCGGGGCGAGCTTCGCAGACCAGACCCGCCACGCCCGCGAGGTCCTCGCTGCGGCCTCCGAGCGTCAGGTCCCCTTGCCCCAGCTCCTCGCGCGGCTCGGGTGCTCGCGCCTGCCCGGGCGCACGCCGCTGTTCGAGGTCCTGGTCAACCTCTACAAGACGCCGCCTCCAGTCCGCGTCGGCGAGCTCGTGATCGAGCGGCAGCTCGTCGAGCACGGCGCCGCGCGCTTCGATCTCGCCCTCGACGTCGAGGACTGCGGCGAGGGGTTCTCGGGCTGGTGGGAGTACGACACGGCGCTGTTCAGGGCGTCGACGATCGAGCGGATCCATGCGCACCTGTGGGCGACGCTCGACGCCGCTGCGACCGAGCCCGGGATCGCGGCCTGCGACCTGCCGCGAATGTCGGCCGACGAGGCCGCCGCGATCGAGGCGTTCTCCGATGGTGGGAGCGAGGACGTCGACGAAGCCTCGCCGGCCTGCATCCACACCCTGTTCGACGAGCAGGTCGCGCGCACGCCCGACGCCGTCGCGCTGATCACGGACGAGCGCAGGTTGAGCTATTCGGAGCTGGCTCGGCGGGCCTGGGGCCTCGCCCGGGTCCTCGTCGAGCGCGGCGTGCAGCCGGGCAGCGTGGTCGGTGTGTGCGCCGACCGGTCCATCGACATGGTCGTCGCCGTGCTCGCCGTGCTCGAGGCCGGCGCCGGCTACCTGCCCCTCGACCCAGCCTATCCGGCGGAGCGCCTCGTGTTCATGCTCGAGGACTCGGACGCGTCGCTGGTGATCGGCCACCGCCGACACCTCGACAGCCTGCCCGGGACGACGCCGCCCCGCTTCGCGCTCGAGGCTGGCTGGGACGACGCCGACACGGCCCCGCGGATCGCGGCCAACCCCGAGCACCTCGCCTACGTGACCTACACCTCGGGCTCGACCGGGCGGCCCAACGGCGTGCTCGGGCTCCACCGCGGGATGGTCAACCGCTTCCGCTGGATGTGGCGGACCTTCCCCTTCGCGGCCGGCGAGGTCGGCTCGCAAAAGACGGCGCTGAGCTTCCTCGACTCGTGCTGGGAGATGTTCGGGCCGCTGCTGCGCGGGGTGCCCGTGGCCATCGTCCCCGAGGGGGCCGTCCGCGATCCTCGGGCCCTGGTCGCCTGCCTGGCCCGGCATCGCGCGACCCGCCTGGTCCTGGTCCCCTCGTTGCTCGCGGCCCTGCTCGACACCCACCCGTGCCTCGGCGACGAGCTCCCAGACTTGAGGGTGTGCGTGTGCTCGGGCGAAGCCCTGCCGCTCGAGCTGATCGAGCGCGCGCACGCGGCCCTGCCTCGGGTGCGCCTGGTCAACCTCTACGGCAGCTCCGAAACCTCGGCGGACACGGCCTACTGCGTGCTCGAGCCCGATCAGCCGCGCACCTGGACCGCGATCGGTCGACCGATCACCAACACCCACGCCCACGTGGTCGACGAGGCCCTGCAGCCGCGACCGATCGGCGTCCCCGGCGAGCTGTGCATTGCCGGGATCGGCCTCGCGCGCGGCTACTGGCAGCGCCCCGAACTCAGCGCGCGTCGCTTCGTCGCCAACCCCTTCCCGCGCGGCGGCCCGACCCTGCACCACACGGGTGATCTCGCGCGCTGGCGCGACGACGGCATGCTCGAGTACCTCGGGCGCGTCGACCAACAGATCAAGGTCCGGGGCTTCCGCGTCGAGCCCGGAGAGATCGAGCGGGCGCTCACGTCGGACCCGGCCATCGACGCCGCGATCGTCGGGCTTCGCAACCAACGCCTGATCGGTTGGTACGCATCGGTCGCACCGCTCCCCGTCGCGCAGCTGCGCGCGCGCGTGGCCGAGACGCTGCCGAACTTCATGATCCCGAGCCACTTCGTCCACCTCGATCGCCTCCCGCATACGCCGAGCGGCAAGGTCGATCGCCACCGCCTGCCGCTGCCCTCGTCGGAGCGGGGCGAGCTCGGCACGCCCTACGAGCGACCGCGGACCGAGCTCGAGCGCACGATCGCGAGGGTCTGGGCCGAACACCTCGGCCTCGATCGAGTCGGCGTGCTCGACAACTTCTTCGAGCTCGGCGGGCACTCCCTACTGCTCGTCCAGATCTACAGCGCGCTCGCGCTCGCGCTCGCGCGCGAGCTGACGATGATGGAGCTGTTCCGCCACCCGACGGTGCGCTCCCTCGCCCACTACCTCGAGCCCGGCGGCGAGCCGAGTCGGCCCGCGACCGCGCCCCGGCCCGCGGCCCGGCTCGCGGGCGCGGCCGGGCGTCGGCGCCAGCGCGCGAGCACCCGCCGGGCCGCCCGCGCCGGCAAGGTCGAGCTCGAGCGCCGGACCGAGTCGATCTCGCTCGAGGCCTGCGACGGCCTGATCGAGGATCTGATCCAGCGCGTGCTCGGCGACGAACTCGGCCACTCGCTCGGACCGACCGAGGTGTTCTTCACCGCAGGCGGGACCCCCGAGCAGGCCAGCCGGGCGATCGCCCGGCTCAACCGCGTGCTCGAGGTCGAGCTCCCGGCGCGCGCGCTGCTGCAAGCGCCAACGGCCCGGCAGCTCGGGCTCTACGTCCAGGCCGCCCGGCGCGAGCCGAGGGGCGACGCGTGGCGCTGCACGCCGACCAGCGCCGACGCGGCGCGCGGCGTCAGCGAGCTGCGCTGGGAGGCCGCCGTCGCGATCCACGGGCGCGTCGACGAGGACGTGATCGGTCTCGCCGCGCGGACCCTCGCCCGTCACCACCCCGAGCTCGGGCCAGCGGACGAGGGGTGGCGCGTGTGCCTGACGCCGGGCGACCCTGTCCGGCTGAGTCTGAGCGTGTCCGCGGCGCTCGCCGATCCAAGCTCGACCTGTGCGCTGCTGCGCGAGCTCCTCGCCCACGCCGGCGGAGCGCGCCCGTCGGCGCCGAGCTCGAGGCTGACGATCGCCGACCTGTGTCGCTGGCGCGAGGCCGCCGCGAGCGCCCTCGTCGCCCGCGGGTGGCCGCGTGTCTCGTCTGCGCCCCCGAGTGCTGAGCTCGGGCCGCGCACCACCGCCCGGCTCGAGCTCGGCGCGCTGGCCCCGACTCCGGCGGAGCTGAGCCCCGCGATCGTGGTGCTCGCCGCGTGGACCGAGCTGGTCGGGCCGACTAGCGTCGTCGTGTCCGGCCGCGAGCACGGGGATGTCGCCGGGCTGATTGGCCCCGTCGATGGTTTTGTCCACGTCGAGCCCGCCGACGCCGAGGGCGTCCGCTCGCAGCTCCTGTGGGGCCACGATCACCGCGAGCTCGGTGATGACATGCGCGGTCCGGCGTTGTTTTGGGCCCACACCCGCGTCGATGCGATCCCTCAGCTGCCGACCTCGCGCGTCGAGCCCCTCGGACCCGGCGGCTGGCAGGCCCGCTGGCCCAACGAGCTGCACCTCGTGAACTCCACCCTCCACGTCACGAGTCCGCGCGCCGATGTTCTCGCCGAGCGCCTCGGCGCGCTGCTCGAACGCGGGACGAGCCTGCGCCTGAGCGAGGAAACGAAATGAACACGCCCAACTCAGATCTACGCGACAACGACATCGCCATCGTGGGGATGGCCGTGCGAGTGCCCGGCGCTCGCGACTGCGAGCAGTTTTGGTCCAACATCCACGACGGCGTCGAGTCGATCGAGGTCTTCGAAGACGAGGAGCTCCTCGCCAACGGCGCGGTCACACCCGCGATGCTCGAGGATCCGAACTTCGTGCGCTCCAACGCCGTCGTCCGCGACATCGATCTGTTCGACGCCGAGTTCTTCGGCCTCGCCGTGCGCGAGGCCGAGATCATCGATCCTCAGCACCGCCTGTTCCTCGAGCTGTGCTGGGAGGCGCTCGAGGAGTCGGGCCACCCGCCCGATCGCGTCGCCGGAGCCGTCGGTGTGTTCGGCGGCGCGGGCGACCGCGAGCACGCGTACAAGCACCGCCTGTACCGCAGCGCCTCCCTGCTGCGCTCCGTGGGCATGTTTAGCATCAACCTCGGAAACTCGCACGAGTTCATGCCGACGCAGGTCAGCTACAAGCTCAACCTGCGCGGCCCGAGCGTCAACGTGCAGACGGCGTGCTCGACCTCGCTCGTGGCCGTGCACCTCGGGGTCCAGAGCCTGCTCGCCGGCGAGTGCGACCTCGCCCTCGCAGGCGGCGTCACCCTGAACATCCCGGAGATCACCGGCTACATCTATCACGAGGGCATGGTGACCTCGCCCGACGGCCGCTGCCGTCCGTTCGACGCGCGCGCGCGTGGCACGGTCTGGGGCAACGGCGCCGGCGTGGTCTGCATCAAGCGGGCAAGCGACGCGATCGCCGACGGCAACACGATCCGCGCGATCATTCGGGGGACAGCGATCAACAACGACGGCTCGGACAAGGTCGGCTACACCGCGCCCTCGATCACCGGTCAGGCTGCGGTGATCCGCGAGGCTCTCGCCGTGGCCGAGTGTCACCCCGACAGCATCCGCTACGTCGAGGCCCACGGGACTGCGACGACGCTCGGCGATCCGATCGAGATCGCCGGGTTGACCCAGGCCTTCCGCGAGCACACCGAGGCCTCGAGCTACTGCGCCGTCGGCTCGGTCAAGTCCAACATCGGCCACCTCGATGCCGCCGCTGGCGTCGTCGGGCTGGTCAAGACCGTGCTCGCGCTCGAGCACGGCGCGATCCCACCGAGCCTCCACTTTCGCCGACCCAACCCGCGCATCGACTTCGAGTCGACGCCCTTCTTCGTCGCCCGCGAGCTCGCCGACTGGCCCGCCGACGGCGGCCCGCGGCGCGCGAGCGTGAGCTCGTTTGGGATCGGGGGCACCAACGCCCACGCCGTACTCGAGCAGGCCCCGCACCGCGCCGTGTCGAGTAGCTCGCGGCCCGCTCAGGTCCTGGTCGTCTCGGCGCGTACGCCCGCGGCCCTCGAGGCCGCGTCGACGCGCCTCGCCGACCAGCTCGAGCGCGAGCCCGACGCGATCCTGGCTGACGTCGCCTACACCCTCGCCGAGGGGCGCTCGGCGTTCGAGCTGCGCCGGGCCGTGGTCGCCCGGACGCCGGTCGAGGCCGCCCGGCGCCTGCGCGTGCCCGGGGGCTCGTCGCGGTGCGAGGGCGAGCGCGGGGTCGCGTTCTTGCTCTCGGGCCAGGGCTCGCAGCACCAGAGCATGGGCGCAGACCTCTACGCCCGCGAGCCGGTCTATCGCGCGGCCATCGATCGCTGCGCCGCGGCGCTCTCGCCCGGGCTCGACCTGCACGCGCTCCTGACCAGCGGCGACGACGCCCTGCGGCAGACCCGTCACGCCCAGCCCGCCCTGTTCGCGGTCGAGTACGCGCTGTCCGAGCTGTGGGCGTCCTGGGGCGTGCGCCCGGAGATCCTGCTCGGACACAGCGTCGGCGAGTGGGTCGCGGCGACCATCGCCGGCGTGTTCACGCTCGAGGACGCGATCGCCCTGGTCGCCGCTCGCGGTGCGGCCATGCAGGAGATGGCGCCAGGGGCCATGGTCGCCGTCACGGTCGAGCCCGAGCGCTTCGCCGAGTGGTGCGGTCCAGACGTCGCCCTCGCGGCGATCAATGGGCCGCGGATGTGCGTGGCCTCGGGCGCGATCGAGGTCATCGACGCGCTGGTCGACTCGCTGGCCAGGCGCAGCATCGAGCACACTCGCCTGCACACCTCCCACGCCTTCCACTCGCCGATGATGGCGCCGATGCTCGCCCGCTTCGAGGCACGCGTCGCCGCGGTCTCGATGTCGCCGCCGCGCGTGCCCGTGGTCAGCAACGTGACCGGCCGGCGCCTGAGCGACGAGGACGCGGTCGACCCGGCCTACTGGGCCCGGCAGATCATCTCGCCGGTCCAGTTCTCGCGCGGGCTCGACACGGTCCTCGAGGATCCCGAGCGCGCGCTGCTCGAGGTCGGCCCTGGGATCGCGCTGAAGACCCTCGTGGATCGACACCACGAGCTCGCTCGACCCGCGCTCGCCTCGATGCGTCACCCTCGGGTCGAGCGTGGCGATCAGGAGGTCCTGCTCGCGACCCTCGGTCAGCTGTGGGCCCAGGGCGCGGTCGTGGACTGGCAAAGGTACTTCGGCGACGAGCGCCGCCACCTCGTCAAGCTCCCGACCTACCCATTCCAGCGTCGACGCTACTGGATCGAGGACACGCCAGCGACACCCGAGGCGCCCGTCGAGGTCGGCCCACGCGTGGACCTCGGGCGCTGGTTCTACGCCCCGAGCTGGCGACTGACGACCTGGACGCCTGCGCCCGCGTCGACCCGCGAGGTCGTCCTGATCGGCGGCGACGACGAGCTCGCCGAGATCCTGGCCGCGGCCGGCCACCCGGTCACGCGCTGCGAGAGCGTCGCCGAGGTCGAGCTCGCGGGTCCGTGCACCCTGGTCCACGCCCACGGTCTCGGTGACCCGGCTACGGACAAGATCGAGATCGAGCGCGGGTACACGAGCCTCGTGGACCTCGCGCGGCTCGTCGGCCAGTCTGGGCTCACGGATCTCGACCTCGTCGTGCTCGCGCGCGGCGTCGTCGATGTCAGCGGTGAGGATCGCCTGCTGCCCGCGCGCGCGGCCCTGCTTGGCGCCGTCCGGGTCATCCCGACCGAGTACCCCCAGCTCGACGGCTGCCGGCTCGTCGATCTTGGCGCCTCGACTCCGCTCGCGCGCGTGCTGCCCGAGCTCGCCAACTCGGGCGAGTCGGTCGTGGCCCTCCGCGGTCAGCGACGCTGGGTCGAGGACGTCCAGTCGATCACTCTCGACGACGAGCTCGCGCTCCCGCCGGGGGCGCCCGTGCTGGTGACCGGCGGTCTGGGCGGCATCGGCCTGGCCCTCGCCCGTGAGCTCTCCTCACGCGGGGCCCGCCTCGTGCTGACGACCCGCCGGCCCTTCCCGCCGAGCGCGGAGTGGTCCGCCTGGCTCGAGGCCCACGTCGACTCCGATCGGACCTCCACGATGATCCGCACGCTGCGCGAGCTCGGTGAGGTCGAAGTGTTTCGCTCCGACGTCACCGATCGCGAGCGCATGGCCAACGTGATCCGCGAGGCCGAGCGTCGCTTTGGGCCGCTGTACGGAGTCATCCACGCGGCCGGCGTACCCGGCGGCGGCGTGCTGCAGCGGACGACGCCCGAGCAGTCTTGGTCCGTGATCGCGCCCAAGCTCCTCGGCGCGCGGATCCTCGACGAGCTCACCGCCGAGACCGAGCTCGGGTTCATGGTGTTGTGCAGCTCGCTGACCGCGAGGCTCGGCGGCTTCGGTCAGGCCGACTACTGTGCAGCCAACGCCTGCCTCGACGCCTTCGCGGCCGATCGCGCGACACGGCGGCCCGGCCGGACCCTCGCGATCGACTGGGGTGCGTGGCTCGAGGTCGGCATGGCCGCCATGGCCGGTCGCGAGGCGCCCATCTCGATCCCGCTCGCGCACACCAAGGACGACCCGGTGTTCTCGGCCAAGGGCTCGACCAAGGATCGCGTTGTCCTCGTCGCCCGGCTGCAAGCCTCGGACTGGGTCCTCGACGAGCACCGGGTCATGGGCAAGGCGACCATGCCGGGCACCGGGGTCGTCGATCTGGTCCAGAAGGCCGCGCGCCAGGTCTACGATCGCACGACGATCGAGCTGCGCAACCTGCAGTTTCGCCAGCCCCTCGATGTCCCCGAAGCGGGCGCGCTCGAGGTCCGCCTCGTGTTCGAACTCGACGGAGCCC
Organism: Enhygromyxa salina; assembly: GCF_002994615.1. GTDB lineage: Bacteria > Myxococcota_A > Polyangia > Nannocystales > Nannocystaceae > Plesiocystis > Plesiocystis salina_A. The sequence continues at coordinate 47,805 of NZ_PVNK01000234.1, forward strand.
GGACGCGCGTGCGCGTGCTGAGCTTGCGCGAGGACGGCGAGGTCGAGCACGCCGTCATGGAGCTGGTGCCCCTCGACGAGCCCAGCGTGCGCCGCGTCGATCTACACGTGCTCGAGGAGCGCTGCCCCGAGCTGGCCCCGCCCGCGACGAGCGGGGATGGCGACTACGGGCTGATCCAGTTTGGCCCGCGCTGGCACAACCGAGTCTGGATGCGGCGCGCCGAGGGCGAGTGCCTCGCTCGCTTCGAGCTGCCCGAGCCCTTCCTCGCCGACCTCGAGCAGAGCGCTGCCCACCCGGCCCTGCTCGACGGGGCGACGAGCGTGTTCGCCGTCGACGTACCGAACCTGCTGCCCTTCGCCTACCGCTCGATCCGCATCCACGACGCGCTCCCGGCGGTGATCCACAGTCACGTGCGCGCGCTGCCCAAGCGCGGCCAGGCTGACGAGACGCTGCGCTTCGACATCGACATCACCGACGCGAGCGGCCGCGTGCTGATCGAGATCGAGGAGTACACCCTGGTCAAGATCAACCGCCTGGCCAGCGCCCGCGACGACGCCGACGAGGGCCTCGGAGGCATGACGTCGGCCCAGGGCGTCGAGACCTTCCGGCGCGCGCTGAGCGGGGCCTGGTCGCAGGTCCTCGTCTCGACCTGGAACCTCCCCGAGCTGATCGCGTCTGGGGGCCTGGGAATGGCCGCCGTGCACGAGGCCCCGGAGCTGAGCGTGGCTGCGGTCGTGCACGAGCGCCCCGTGCTCACGGCCGAGTTCGTCGAGCCCCGGACCGAGACCGAGCGCCGTGTCGCGCGGGTCTGGTCCGAAGTCCTCGGGGTCCAGCCGATCGGGGTCGACGACAACTTCTTCGAGCTCGGCGGCTCCTCGCTCGTCGCGGCCCAGGTCGTGCTGCGGAGCAACGAGGAGTTCGGCGTCGACATCTCGTCGGTCACGCTCTTCGCCGGCCCGACGGTGGCCGCGTTCGCCCAGGCCCTCGATGCCGAGTCGGCACCGGCCCAGCTCGATGAAAACCGCGAGCGTGGAGCCCGGCGACGCCAGCGACGACGCAGGAGCTGAGCCAGTGGACGAGCCGAGCACAGAACACGACATCGCGATCGTCGGCATGGCCGGGCGCTTCCCCGGGGCCGTGGACATCGACGCGCTGTGGCGCAACCTCAGCGCTGGCGTGAACAGCATCGTGCCCGTGTCCGACGAGGTGCTGTGGGCGGCCGGCGTTCCCGAGGAGATGCTGCGCGACCCCGCCTACGTCAAGGTCAGCGCGCAGTTCGACGACGTCGAGCTCTTCGACGCGAACTTCTTCGGCTACACCCCCGCTGAGGCCGCGCGCATGGATCCCCAGGCGCGGGTCTTCCTCGAGCTCGCCTGGGCCGCGTTCGAACACGCCGGCCTCGATCCCGCGCGCAGCCCCGGGCCTGTCGGCGTGTTCGCGGGCTCGGCCAGCAACGGCTACTACGTCCGCCACCTCGTCGACAACGGCATCGGCCTCGACAGCGATTATCAGGTCTACTACGCCAACCAAGACGACTTCCTGACGACGGCCATCGCCTACAAGCTCGACCTGCGCGGGCCCGCCGTCACCGTTCAGACCTTCTGCTCGACCGCGCTCGTCGCGACCCACATGGCCTGCCAGAGCATCCTCGATGGTGAGTGCGACGTGGCCCTCGCTGGCGGAGTTGCGATCTCGCTGCCCAGGCGCGGCGGCTACCTGCACTGGCCCGGAGGCATCAGCAGCTCCGACGGCAAGGTCCGCCCCTTCGACGCGCGCGCGGACGGGACCGTGTTCTCGAGCGCAGCAGGGGCCGTCGTGCTCATGCGCCTCGACGACGCGCTGCGCGACGGCTTCTTGGTCCACGCCGTCATTCGCGGCACGGCGATCAACAACGACGGCGCGCTCAAGGCCGGCTACAGCAGCCCCAGCCTCGAAGGCCAGGCCGCGGTCATCGTCGAAGCCATGGCCGCCGCCGACGTCAGCCCCGACAGTATCGGCTTCGTCGAAGCTCACGGGACGGGGACCAACATCGGCGATCCGATCGAGGTCGCGGCCCTGACCCGGGCCTACCGAACCCAGACCGCGCGCCGCGGCTACTGCCGGCTCGGCTCGCTCAAGGGCAACATCGGTCACGCCAACGCGGCGGCCGGGGCCGCCGCGCTGATCAAGGCCACCTTGGCTCTCGAGCGTGAGCAGATCCCCCCGACGATCAACTTCGAGCGCGCCAACCCGATCATCGACCTCCCGTCGACGCCCTTCGTCGTCAACGTCGAGGGCGAGCCCTGGCCGCGCGGGTCGGCGCCGCGGCGGGCCGGCGTCAGCAGCCTCGGCTTTGGCGGCACCAACGCCCACGTGATCCTCGAGGAGGCGCCGGCGCTCGAGCCCGCGCGCCCGAGCCGGGCTCACGTTCTCCTCGTGGTGTCCGCGCGAACCGAGGCGGCGCTGAGGACCCGTTGCGAGCAGCTCGCCGAGCACCTCGAGCGCCACCCCGAGCTCGAGCTCGACGATGTTGGCTGGACCTTGCAGGTTGGGCGGCGAGCGATGAGCTACCGCGCCGCGATCGTGGTCTCGAGCCGGGCCGAGGCGATCGAGGCGCTGCGTGCGGGCCCGCGGATCGTGCGCTGCGAGTCGCGGACGAGCGCGCCCGCGCTGCCGACCGAGCTCGAGGCGAGGCTGCGCGCTGTCGGGGAGGCGTGGTCCGCCGGGGCCGAGTTCGACTGGGCCGAGCTCGCGGGCCCGGGTCGGCGTCGCGTGCCGCTTCCGAGCTACCCCTTCGAGCGCGCCCGCTACTGGATCGACACCCCGATCGCGCGTCGACGCCAGCGGCGACCCCTCAGCGAGTGGTTTCACCGCGACGCCTGGCGGCAGGCGCGGGCGCCCGCGGGCAGGGGGGCGCGGTGGCTGGTGCTCGGCGCGGAGGATCAACCCGGGCTCGTGGCCAGCTTGCGCGCCGCGGGCCAAGCCTGCCGGATCGCCGGGCGCGTCGAGGCGCTCGAGCTCGACGAGGGCGAGGGCCTGCTCGATCTGCGCGGCCTCGACGAGTTTCGCCCTGCGCGGGTGCTCGAGGTCGGGCGCGCGCTCGGGCGCAGCCCCGCGCGCGTCGTGTTCGTGACCCGGTCCGCTGTCGCCATCAGCCAGTCGGAGCGCCTCGATCCGCTGGCGCGGGCGGCCCTGGCCCTCTCGACGGTCCTCAGCCGCGAGCGGCCCGAGCTCGACGTCCGGGTGATCGATGCGGTCGCCTCGCGCTTCGCTGGCGCCGGTGCGCTCGCAGCCGAGCTCGCCGCTGGCGAGGAGCCGCGCGTCGCCCTCCGGGGGCGCCAGCGCTGGATCCCCGCCCCGCTCGAGCTCGAGCCTCCGCAGGCGGCCGAGCTCGCGGAGCGGTCGTGGTGGGTGATCGGCGCGAGCTCGGTCGCGACCAGGCTCGCGCGCCACCTCCTGGAGCGCGGCTGCGGCGTGGCCGTGACCGGCGTCGAGCTCGACGGGTGTGCCAGCGTCGAGCTCGACCTCGCCCAGGTCCAGGCCGCGATCGGGACCCCCGACGGGGTCGTCCTCGCCGACGCGCCGCGAGGGCTCGCGACCTTCGCGCCGCTGTTCGAGCCCGGGCTCGCGGTCACCACCGAGCTGCCCGAGGCCGACGACCTCGCCCAACTCGAGCAGCTCGCGGCCATCGAGCAGCTCGCGCGCGCGTGCCCGCGCCGCCTGGTCCTGTCGAGCCTCGTAGGCTGGGTCGGCGGCTACGGCTTCGGCCGATCGGCGACGGCCAGCGCCTTCGCCGAGGCCTGGGCCCGGGATAAGGGCTGGGCGAGTGCGGCCCTCGACGTCTGCGCGGCCGACCTCGGGCGCGAGCACCAGCCCGCGGCCATCCGCGTCGAGGAGGAGCGAGAGCTCTTCGACTGCCTGCTCGCGCTCGAGCCCGACGAGCACGTGCTCGTGTCCACGACCGAGCTCCTCGGTCGCCTTCGCCACGTCGAGGTCCGCGACCGACGACTAGGCTCGACCAGCCAGCTGCAGCCTCGGCCCGAGCTCGACACGCCCTACCTCGCCCCGCGCGACGACGAGGAGCGCATGCTCGCCCGGATTTGGTCCGAGCTCTTCGAGCTCGAGCGCGTCGGCGTCCACGATGACTTCTTCGAGCTGGGCGGCCACTCCCTGCTTGTCACGCAGCTGGCCGTGCGCGTGCGCGTGCGTGCCGCGATCGAGCTGTCGGTGGTCGAGCTGTTCGAGCACCCGACCGTCGCGGCCCAGGCCGAGCGGCTGCGCGCGCGCGCGAGCTCCGAGCGCGAGGGCCAGCTCGCCGAGCGAGTCGCCAACATGCAGATCCCGCCGCGCCCGGCGGACCAACCGACGCCGCTGTCGTTCTCGCAGCAGCGGCTGTGGTTCATCGACCAGCTCGAGGGCGGGACCGCCGTCTACAACGAGCCCCGGACCCTGCTGCTCGACGGGCCGCTCGACGTCGCCAAGCTCGAGGCCGCGCTCACGACCCTCGTCGCGCGCCACGAGATCCTGCGCACCTCACTAGGCTCGCGCGCCGGCGTCGCCCATCAGCAGGTCCATCCGCCCTGGGTCGTCGAGCTCGATCTCGACGACGTGTCGGCGGCGCCCGACCCCGCGCAGGCCCTCGCCGCGCGCGTCGACGCCGAGCTCGAGCGCGTCTTCGATCTCGAGCGCGCGCCGCTGTGGCGGGCGGTCCTGGTCCAGCTCGGTCCGCGCCGGCACGCGCTCGTGAGGACCCACCACCACGCGATCACCGATGGCTGGTCGACCGAGGTGTTCAACCGCGAGTTGTTCACGCTCTACGCGGCGGCCTGCGCCGGCGAGCCCGCCAGCCTCGCGCCCCTGACGCTCCAGTATGGGGACTACGCCGCCTGGCAGCGGCGCCTGTTCGGGGCCGAGCGAGCCCGGGCTGAGCTCGACTACTGGCGGGAAGCCCTCGCCGACTTGCCGCTCGAGCCCGTACTGAGCACCGATCACCCGCGCGCGGGCGGGCGTCAATTCGTCGGCGGGAGCCTCGACTTTCGCTACGACCCCGCGCTCACCGACGCGGTCCAGGCCTTCGCCCGACGTGAGGGCGCGACCCTGTTCGCGGTCCTGCTCGCCGCCTTCGGCGTGTTGCTCGGACGCCTCGGTGATCGCCGCGACGTGCCGATCGGCACGCCCGTCGCCAACCGAACCCGGGCCGAGCTCGAGGGCCTCGTCGGCCTGTTCGTCAACACCCTGGTGACCCGCGTGCGCCTCGACGGCGCGCCGACGTTTCGCGAGCTCGTCGGCCGCGTCAGCGCGATGTCCGTCGCCGCCTTCGCCCACCAGGAGCTCCCCTTCGAGCACGTCGTCGACGCCGTCGCACCGACCCGCGACCTCTCGCGCTCGGCCCTGTTTCAGGTCATGTTCGTGGTCCACAAGCCCGCGGTCGAGCGCTTCGAGGTCGCCGGCCTGGAGGTCTCGCGGGTGGAGCCGCGGCGGAGGCCCTCGCGCTTCGACTTGAGCCTGATCGTCGAGCCGACCGAGCGCGGGCTCAAGTGTCGCTTCGACTACGCCGCCGAGCTGTTCGAGGCCGCGACCATCGAGGCCTATGCCGAGCAGCTGGGGGTCCTGTTGCGCGCGGCGCTCGCTGAGCCCGAGCTCGAGATCGACGCGCTCCCGCTGCTCGGCGAGGCCGGCCGCGAGCGCCTCGCCGCATGGAACCCCCCGACGCGCGCGAGCACGGGGCCGCTGATCCACGAGCGGGTCGCGGCGCTCGCCCGCGTCGACCCCGATCGGGTCGCGCTCGTCGACGCCGAGCGGCGGTGGTCGTACCGCGAGCTGCACGAGGCCAGCAACGGCCTCGCGTGGCGACTGCACGACGAGCAGCCCGGGGATCGGGCGCCGGTCGCCGTGCTCGCCGTGCGAGCGGGTGCGACCATCGTTGCGATGCTGGCTGCGTTCACGGCTGGCCGCCCCTTCGTCCCCATCGACCCCAAGCTGCCGGAGGCCCGCGTCCGCCAGCTCATGACCCTCGCCGGCGCGGATCGGCTCGTCGAGGCGGACGCGAGCGCTGCCCCGCGTCCCGATCCGCCGCCCCCGGTCGCAGACCTCAGCGACGTCGCCTACATCATCTTCACGTCCGGCTCGACCGGGACCCCCAAGGGCGTCGCTGTCGAACACCTGCAGCTGTGCTCCTACATCGACGGCGCGATCGAGCGCCTGGCGCTCGAGCCCGGCCGCGCTCACGCCGTCGTCTCGAGCCTGGCCGCAGACCTCGGTCACACTTCGATCTTCGCCGCCCTGAGCACTGGCGGCACGCTGCACGTGTTCTCGCTCGTCGAGGTCACCGACCCGCAGGCCTTCGCCGCGCGGATGCAGGGCGTGGACTACCTCAAGATCGTGCCGAGCCACCTCGCGGCCCTGCTCGGCCCGGACCCGAGCGCGGCGCTGCCACGGCGCGGGCTCGTCATCGGTGGTGAGGCGGCCTCGGTCGACTGGCTGCGCGAGCGCGTGCTGCCCCACGCCTCGTGTCGCGTCGACAATCACTACGGCCCGACCGAAGCGACGGTCGGGGTCCTGACGCACCACATCGATCGCGCGGCCTCGCGGATCCCCCTGGGGTTGCCGCTGCCTGGCGCGCGCGTCGAGGTGCTCGACGCCAGCGGCGGCCCGTGCGGTGTCGGAGGCGTTGGGGAGATCTGCGTCAGCGGACCCCAGGTCGCCCGTGGGTACCTGGCCTCAGCCACCTCGACCGGCGGGTTCGTCCCGGACCCACGCGACGGCGGCCGCATGTACCGGACCGGCGATCGGGGTCGACGCCGCGCCGACGGCCGCATCGAGTTCCTCGGCCGCATCGACGATCAGACCAAGATCGCGGGCTACCGCGTCGAGCCCGGCGAGCTCCGAGCGCTGCTCGTGGCCCACCCCGAGGTCGACGACGCCGCCGTGATCGTGCGAGCCAGGGGCGACGGGGAGCGGCAGCTGCTCGCCTACGCCGTCGCCCCATCGGCGAGCTCCGATGCGCTCATCCGCTACCTCGAGGAGCGCCTCCCGCCCGCCCTCGTGCCCCGCGCAGTGGTCCTGCTCGAGCGCCTCCCGCTGACCGCCAACGGCAAGCTGGATCGCAAGGCGCTACCCGAGCCCGAGCCCGAGCCACGAGCCGCGGCCGTCGCTGGATCGGCGCGGACCGAGCTCGAGGCCCGCATACTCGCGGCCTGGTCCGAGGTGCTCGAGCGTCCCCTGGCGGCCACCGACAACTTCTTTGCCATGGGTGGGGACTCCTTCGCGACGTTGCGAGTCGTCGCGCGCCTGCAGCGAGATGGTCTTCAGGTCAGCGCGCGCGCGATCTTTCGCCACCAGACCGTGCGTTCGCTCGCGGCCGCACTGGGTCCGGGTACTGACGCCGCCGTCGCGCCCCGTCCGCGAGCCGAGCGACAGCGGCTCAGCCCTCGTCAGGCACGAATCCGGGCGGCCGGCGAGCGCCCGGGCGAACGAGCGGCGTGGAATCGTCTGCTCGTGCTCGAGCACATTCGAGGCCCGCTCGTGCCCGAGGACCTCGGGGCCTCGCTGCAGGTCGTGGTCGCGCGCCACGAGGCGCTGCGGACCGCGTTCCCGGACGGCGAGCAGCGCGTCGAAACGAGCGCGCGCGTGCCGTGGACGCGCGCGCGGCTGCGGGCGAGCGCGGACGTGCTCGGTTCCCTCGCCGAGCCCCTCGCCGAGCTGCTCGAGACGCCCATGACCCTCGACGAGGCGCCGCTCTTGCGGGCGGCGCTGTTCGAGCTCGGCGACGACGAGCACGTGTTCGCCTTGGTTGGTCACGAGCTCGTCACCGACGTGACCTCCGCCGGGATCATCTGGCACGAGCTGTGTCGGATCTACGCCGGCGAGCAGCTCCCGCCGCCGCGGCTGCACTTCCTCGACGCCCTCCACTGGCGCAACGAGCAACCCGGGCCCAGCCTCGCTCGGTGGCGTGAGGTCCTGCTGCCACCTCCTGCGCGACTGGCGTTGCCAGGGGCGGGCTCCGAGCCCCAGGACTTTCGCGGCCACCGAGCCCGCTTTTCCATCCCGCGCGAGGCCTCGGAGGCCCTGTCGGCCCGGGCCCAGAGCCTCGGAGTCACTCGCTTCGCGGTCCTGCTCGCTACCCTGGCCTCGATGGTGTCCGCGTGGACGGGGCAAGACGACATCGTCGTCGGCGTTCCGTTCACGGGCCGGGTCCACCCCAGCCTCGCGGGGGTCGTCGGTCCCCTGGTCAATCCGCTGCCGATTCGCCTGCGGGTCAGCGCCGATTTCGACACCCTCGCGCGCGCGAGCTCGGCCGAGCTGTACAGGGCCGTGAGCGAGGAGGTCGCGTTCGAGGTCCTGCTCGCCGAACTCGACATCGAGCCCGAGCCCAGCCACTCCCCCCTGTTTCAGATCCTGCTCACGCACCAAGGCGAGCTCCCCGAGCACGCTCACTTGCCCGGCTGCGCTGGCGCCCCCCTGTTTCCAGCGGGATACTCGGCTCGCTACGATCTCACCGTGGCGCTGTGGGAGAAAAATGATGAGACGCTCGGCTTCGTCGCGGGGCCGTGCCACCGCTTCACCCTCCAGCAACTCGAGACGACGGCCCATCGGTTGGTGGAGACGATCCTCGCCAAGTGTCAGGCCGGCATCCCGAACTCCACCTTCACGTGATACAAACCAACCCGCGTTCACCAAAAGGAACTGATCGATCATGAAAGCCGCTGTTATTAAAGTCGCGAAGTCCCCCGCCGGAGCCCTCGTCGTCGGGTTCTTGACCCGTGAGCTTCTCGCCGCTGCTGGCTGGACCACCAAGACAGTCGTCAAGGGGACGATCCGCCACTCCATCAAGCTTCAGCGCACGATCAAGGATCTCGTCAACGAAGCCAAGCACGAGATCAACACGCTCGCCGAAGAGGCCACCGAGGAGCTCGACGACGTCGAGGGCAACCTCGTGGGCAGCGACCACGATGGAGACGCTGCGGGCGGGAGCGAAGCTCCTGCCACCTGACCCGCGAGTGGCTGGGTCCGACGTGTCTGGCTCTGCCAGCCCCGATGCGGCTCGGCAATTTTGGGACCGAGTCGACGACGAGCGCTGGGGGGACACCTTTCCTCCCTGGCGTCCTACTGTTCGCGAGCGTGCACAGTTTGCCGAGCTCATCGCGGCCCACGTCGGCGGTCGAGCCGCGATCTTGGGCTCGACACCCGAGCTACGCGATCTCATGTCGGAAGTCCGGCTCCCCACCGCCGTCGTGGAGCAGTCCGCGTCGATGTACCGGGTCATGTCGGCGCGCTGCCGCGACACCTCGCTGGAGACCTTCCACGAGTCTGACTGGCTCGCGTGGCTCGAGGGCTGCGCCGACGACAGCCACGACCTGATCCTCGGCGATCTGATCGTGCGGATTCTTCCAGACGAGGTCCTCGGACCGCTATTTGTCGAGCTTCGGCGCGTGCTCCGGCCCGGCGGCAGCCTGTGCCTGCGCATGCACATCGTCCGCGAGCGGCAGGCCGTCGACCCGGCCGCTCTCCTCGAGCGCTACCAGTCGCTGCGCCTGTTCGACGAGTGGGTCGTGGATCGGCTGTTCTTCTCGCTGTCGGAGGGCTTCTTCGATGTCGACACCGGCCTCGTCGACGTCGCGGCCATGACCGAGGCGCTCACCGCTGTCGCCCCCAAGCAGGCGCTCGTCGAGCTGTTCGCCGCCAAGTGGGGAGCCCTTCCCCTGAGCTACCACGTCCGCAGCGAGGCCAGGCTGCGGGCGCTCGCCGGTCCCGGGCTCACGCCGAGGATCCTCCCTTGTCAGTATCTCTTGCCGGACACGCTTCACCTCGTCGAATGGAAGCGCCGAGCTACGAGTAGCGAGTCGCGCTAGCAGCCCGTGGTGCAATGCCTCGCGCCGCCTCGCTTGGTCTTTTCGCCGAGGGCTTTGTCGCCAAAACTTGCAGTACGTCGCGCTAGGCAGGCCGGCCCTCGAACCAGTAGTGCCCCGTCCCGAGCTGACCCATCCGGGGCACGGTGAACCCGGCCTCTTGCATGATCGCGCGCATGCGGGCCTCGTCGCGCGCGTCGGTCTCGTCCTCGCAGATGGCCATCTGCAGGACTGCGTTCATCAGACGATCGAGGCTCGGCTCGTCGTCTTCGACCAGGTGCTCGACGACCAGCAGGGCGCCTCCGTCGAGGGCGCGCCGGACCGTCTCGAGGATGCGCACACAGCTGGCGTCGTTCCAGTTGTGGAGCACGTTCTTGACAATGTAGAGGTCCCCGCGAGGGAGCTCCTCGAAGAAGTCTCCGGCGACGAAGTTCAGGCGCTCGAGCAGTTCGGCGTCCCTCGACGCGGCGATGGTCTTCACCGCCCGCTCACACACGTCCTGCCGATCGACGCACAACCCCCGCAGCTGCGGGTGCGCCCGCAAGATCGCCCGCACGACGACCCCGCTGCCGCCGCCAACGTCGACCACGGTCTGGACACCCTCGTAGTCGTAGCTCGACGCGAGGTCGACCGCGGCGTCGCGGCTGATCTCGTCCATCGCCAGGTCGTAGACTCGAGCGGTCTCGGGGTTGCGCTCCATGTGCTCGTAGAGCGAGGTTCCATAGACGTGCCGGAGGCCCGACTGTCCCGTGTTCGCGGTATGCACGAGCGCGCCGTATGCCTGGTAGTACTCGGCGCCGTTGAGCATGCAAAAGTGTCGAAGCGAGCGCGGGTGCTCCGTCTGGAGGCGAGCCCCGAGCGGGCCGAGCGAGAACTTCTGACCGTCCTCGACCATGAAAAGACCGAACTTCACGAGCGCGCGCATGATCCGCGAGAGCGGCTTGGGCTGACACCCGGTCAACTTCGCGAGTTCGTCACAGGTCTTGGCCGACTCGGCCAAGTGGTCGGCGACGCCGAGTCGTGCAACCACGTGGATACACTGACTGAGGAGAGCCGAGCCCGTGAGGGATATCAGGGTCATTCCACTCGGAGCTTTGTCGTTCATAGCGCTCATTCCTCGGTGTTGCTGTATCCTCCGGCATCGGACGAGTCAAGATGATCGGTGTCTCGGACAACAGTGAGGGGGCCCGAGCCCAGCGCGTCGAGCCTGTCGACGGCGACGCGGATGCGCCCTTGTATCGCTACGATCAGTACGACTTGGCTCTGCTCGAGCGCGATCTCGAGGCCGCCTGCGCGGGCTGGGACTGGAGCGAGGGGGTGTTCGGACACGCGCTCTCGCTCCCCGCTCCCGAGCAGCTGTGTGAACCTGCGCGCCGACACTACAACAACCTCCCGTTCGCGAATCGTCTCGCTTCGTGCCCCTACTTCCAGTCGATCCTCGACTCCTTCGAGTGCGACGTGATGTCTCTGCGCTTGCTCCGGCGGCCGCCCAACTCGCTCTACGGGCTCCACACCGACCACGACAAGGGTGAGCGGACGGTCCGAATGCAGATACCGATTCGCTCACCGCACGACGCGTTCATGGTCGTCACGACCTACGCAGACATGCGCGAGCTCCCGGACACCGAGGCCACGCGACGGCTCAGCGGATCGGCGACGATCTCGGGCAGCCGACAGAAGCTGACGCGCTGGCTCGACGACCTGGTGGCCGACAGCGAGGGACGCATCAACCTGTACCAGCTGGACGTCGGCTGGTCTTACCTGTTCGACACGGACAACGTTCACACCCTCGCAAACCTCGGGATGAGCGAGCGGGTTGTTCTCGCCATTGACTGCGTTGCCAACGACTGGCTGCTCGCTCGATACCCCGAGATCGCAAGTCTCATCTGAGCACAAGGACTCCCAGACCATGGCCAAAATATCATCATTTCTCGCGGGCGCCGCGATTGGGGCTGCCGCCGGCGCGACCGCCGGTGTCGTCCTGCGCCCACACCTGCGAACCCTCGCCAAGACTGCCATCTCCGGCTACTACCTCGGCAAGCGCCACGCCCTCGAGCTCGCGTCGCTCGTGAGCGAGGAGCTCGAGGACCTCCATGCCGAGGTCCTCGACGAGTGGCAGACCGCAAACTCCTCGGGCACGACCGTGTCCGCAGACGCATCCAGCGACCACGGGGTCGACGCCCACGGCGCTGGCGAGGCCTCGACGTGCGCGCCGCCCCAGCCCGAGAACGCTGCGAGCGCCGAGCCCTCGACGGATCAGGACGAGGCTCAGACTGGAGCGACTCACGACGCCTGCGTGGACGGGTCGGAGGCCGGCGAGCGCGAGCTCGAGACCATGACCGTTAGCGAGCTCCGCGACGCACTCATCAAACTCGGTGTCCAGCTCGGCACGCGCATGCGCAAGGCCGAGCTCATCACCCAACTTCGTTCCCTCACCCATCCCGAGACTTGATGCCTCAATTCGGAGACTCGAGCAGCCTGCGGCTGCGCTCGGCCACTCGCGGGCGAGAGCGCTGGCGCGTCCCCCAGATCTACCGCAACCCCAGGCGCGCGCGGGCCGTGAGCGAGTACCTCGAGCACGACCCCCAGGTGCTGTCGGTCGGGGCCAACCCTGCGACCGCGGGCGTGCTCGTCACCTACGTCCCTGGCGCTCGTATCGACGTCTTTCAGCTGCTCGGCGAGGCCCTCGGCCTGGTCCGTCCTCGCCCGCGTGCGGCCGCTGCCTCGCGCCCGCCCACGACGGTGGCCGACGGCCAGACCGGCGGCTCTTCGCGCGCGCCGACGCCGAGCTCGACCCAGGAGGCCCCAGTCGCGCGCTTGCTCGAGCGCATCGAGGTTGACCGCCGCAGCTTCCGGCGCGCGACGGCCACGGCCGTGCTCGCGGCTGCGGGCGCGTTTGCGCCCAACCTCGCCCTCGCGGCCGTGACCAACGCCGCGCGTGACGAAGGCAACCCGCTCCTGAGCCGCCTGGGGATCGAGAGCGTCAACAAGCAACTGGTGCTGCTCGGCAGCACGGTCGTCGCTGGCTTCGGCCTCGACCTCTCGCTCGAGTACATCAACAAGGGCCGCTGGCTCGAGTTCGCTGCCGAGCTCGAGGATCGCGTCAAGCTGATGGCCTTCGATCACATCCAGCGCCTCGACCTGAGCTACATCGACGCGCAGAGCACCGGGCAGCTGCTGAGCATCATCGTCGAAGACGCCGCTGCGCTGCGCCGCTACTACGAGGAGGGCTACACGGACATTGTCAAGAAGCTGACCGCCGTGGCCCTCAGCAACGTGCTGCTGTTCAGCGTGTCGCCGGCCCTCGGTCTGCTCGCCAATGTCTCGCTGCCGCTGATCTATGCCGCCTCACGCTACTTCAAGCCGCGCACGGCCTCGGTCTACCGCGAGGCGGCGAGCGCCCAGGCCGAGTTCAGCAAGGCGCTCACGGACAACCTCTCTGGCATCGCGACGATCAAGAGCTTCACCAACGAGGAGATCGAGGTCGAGCGCCTGCGCGAGCTCAACGGCGAGCTCATCGAGGCCAACCGCCGCGCGTTCGAGGCCCGCTACAGCCACTCGGGGACCATGCGCGGCCTGTTCTACGTCAGCTGGGCCACAACCGTCACCCAGGCGAGCTACCTGCTCACGGTCGGCAAGATCAGCCGCCCCCTCTACTCGCTCGTCCTCTACGTGATCCCCCAGCTGATCGCGTCGATGTTCGGCATCGACGAGACCACCAACCTCCATCGCCGCGCCAACGCTGCGGCCGAGCGGATCCTCGGGATCCTCGAGATCGAGACCGAGGTCATCGACGGCGGCGAGGAGCTGCTCGAGCGCAGCCAGGGCCACGTGCGCTTCGAGCAGGTCCGCTTCGCCTACCCCAACAACGAGCCCGTCCTCGACGGCTTCGACCTCGACATCGAGCCGGGTATCACCGCGATTGTTGGCAGCTCGGGGTCGGGCAAGAGCACCGTCGCCAAGCTGCTGATGCGCTTTTACGACGTCGACGAAGGCAGGGTGACCCTCGACAGCCGTGACATCCGCGAGCCGACCCTCCGCAGCCTCCGCGCGCAGATCGGCTACGTCGGACAGGAGCCCTACCTGTTCCCCGGCACGCTCGAGGACAACATTCGCTTCGGGCGGCCGTCCGCGAGTCTCGACGATATCCGGCGCGCGGCCGAGATCGCGGAGATCTCCGAGTTCATCGAGTCGCTGCCCGAGGGCTACCAGACGCGCATCGGAGAGCGAGGCGCGCGCCTGTCTGGTGGCCAGCGTCAGCGCGTCTGCATCGCGCGGGCGCTGCTCAAGGACCCCCCGATTCTGGTCCTTGACGAAGCGACGGCGGCGGTCGACAACAAGACCGAGGCCGCGCTGCAGCGCTCGATCGCCCGGATCGCCGAGGGCCGCACGATCATCATGATCGCGCATCGCCTCGACAGCATCCGCAACGCCGATCGCATCGTCGTGATCGAGCGCGGCCGCATCCAGGAGAGCGGCACCCACGAGCAGCTGCTCGCGCACAAGGGCCTCTACGCGTCGCTGTGGCGGGTCCAGGCCAGCAAGGGCTCCGAGGCCAAGACCGCAGATCGGGCCAAGCCCGCGCAGAAGGTCGAGGCCCCGCGGATGGTCGCCAGGAGGACGGGCTGGTGAAAGATACCGACTGCGTGCGGGTCGAGGGCACCGGCCTGAGCATCGAGGACGTCGTTCGTGTTTGTCGCAAGGGTGCGCGAGCCGAGCTCAGCGACGCTGCGGGCGTCCGCGCGCGCATGCGGGCCTCCCGCGACATGGTCAGCGACGCCGTCGAGCAGCAAGAGCCGATCTATGGGGTCACGACGGGCTTCGGCGGCATGGCCCACGTTCCGATCCCGCGCGAGGAGGCCGCCGCGCTGCAGACCAACATGCTCTGGTACCACAAGACCGGGAGCGGTCGGCTCCTCGCGCTCGACGACGTCCGCGCGGCGATGTTGCTGCGGGCCAACTCACTGGCGCAGGGCATCTCGGGCATCCGCGTGGAGCTCGTCGAGCGCCTGCTCGACTTCCTCAACCGCGGCGTCACGCCGCACGTCCCCGAGCACGGCAGCATTGGAGCCAGCGGCGACCTCGTACCCCTCGCGTACATTGCTGGCTCGATCACCGGCCTCGACGATGCGTTCCACGTCGACCACGAGGGCGAGACGATCGGCGCGCGCACCCTCGGCGCGCGCCTCGGCATCGAGCCCATGGCCCTCGAGCCCAAGGAGGGCCTGGCGCTGATGAACGGGACCAGCGTCATGACTGGGGTCGCGGCCACCGTCGTTCACGACGCCGAGCGCCTCCTTGCCGTGGCCATGCACGCCCACGCGCTGTTCATCCAGGCGCTGCGCGGCACCAACCAGTCGTTTCACCCGTTCATTCACCGCCACAAGCCTCACCGGGGCCAGCGCTGGGCGGCGAACCACATGTTCGACCTCCTCTCCGGCAGCCAGCTGTCCCTCGACCAGGTCCACGGGCGCCACCTGTACCGCGAGGGCGAGCTGATCCAGGATCGCTACTCGCTGCGCTGTCTGCCCCAGTTCCTCGGCCCGATCGTCGACGGCCTGGCCTGCATCCGCGCGCAGGTCGAGGTCGAGATCAACAGCGTGACTGACAATCCGCTGATCGACGCCGATAACCACGCCGCCTACAACGGCGGCAACTTCCTCGGACAGTACATCGGCGTGGCGATGGACCAGCTGCGCTACTACCTCGGGCTGCTCGCCAAGCACCTCGACGTTCAGATCGCCCAGCTCGTCGCGCCCGAATTCAGCAAGGGCCTGCCGGCCTCGCTCATCGGCAACACCGAGCGCTCGGTCAACATGGGCCTCAAGGGCCTGCAGCTGAGCGCGAACTCGCTGATGCCGTTGCTCGGCTACTACGGCAACACCCTCGCCGATCGCTTCCCGACCCACGCCGAGCAATTCAACCAGAACATCAACAGCCAGGGCCTCGGCTCGGCCAACCTCGCGCGTCGATCGATCGAGCTGCTGCAGCAGTACCTCGCGATGTGCCTGGTGTTCGCGGTCCAGGCCGTCGATCTGCGGACCAAGCTCGTGGCTGGCAACTACGACGCGAGCGCGAGCCTCTCACTCGCCACACTCGCTACCTACCGGGCCGTGCGCGAGCTGACCGACAACCCGGCCCGACCCGAGCGCGCGTTCTTGTTCAACGACGACGAGCGCGTCCTCGACGCGGACATCCGTCGGATCACCGAGGATCTCGCCCACGGTGAGCTGCTCGCGTCGGCGGTCTCCGACACGCTCGCAAGCCTGCGCGACATCGACCGGGCGCGCGCCGTGACGCCCACGCCCACGCCCACGCCCACGCCCACGCCCACGCCCACAGCCACGCCCGCGCCAAGCACGGTCAACGTCGCCGAGTCTCTCGAGCGCGGCGCCCGGGACTACCCCGAGCGCGTCGCCGTGCTCTTCGAGGGCGCGACCCTCAGCTATGGCGAGCTCGACCGCCGCGTCAACCGGCTCGCCAACACCCTGCGCGAGCTCGGCGTCGGCCGGGGCGATCGTGTGGCCCTGCTCCTGCCCAACACCCCAGACTTCGTGATCGCCTACCTCGGCATCCAAAAGCGCGGCGCGATCGCGGTCTCGGTCAGCCCGGCCCTGAAGCCGGCCGAGCTCGAGTTCTTGCTCGGCGACTGCACGGCCAAGGCGATCCTCTCGACCTCCGCGCTGCTCGCCCAGGTACCGGAGCTCGACAGCCTCGAGCACCGCCTGGCCGTCGACGCCGACGAGGGCCTCCCGCGCCTGCTCGCTGCCGCCTCCGACGCCGCCCGGGCCGAGCCGATGGCCTGGGACGACCCCTGCGCGATCGTCTACAGCTCGGGGACGACGGGGGTCCCCAAGGGCGCGACCCTGTCCCACGGCAACGTGATCTCCAACACCAGGGCCAAGCGACGCTACCTCGACATTCGCCCGGACGATCGCCTGTTGCTGTTCATGCCCCTGTTTCACTGCTTCGGCCAAAACGCGGTCATGAACGCCTCGCTGTACGCTGGGGCCACGCTCGTGCTCATGCGTCGCTTCGAGCCCAGGCGCGTGCTCTCGACCATCGCCGAGGCCGGGGTCACCATGTTCTTCGGCATCCCGACGACCTTCGCGGTGCTCCTCGACCGGCTCGAGTCGCTGGGCTCGATCCGCTACTGCTTCTCCGCGGCCGCGACCCTCCCGGTCGAGCTCGAGCGTCGCTGGCGCGAGCGCTTCTCGATCCCGCTGCACCAGGGCTACGGCCTGACCGAGACCTCGCCCTTCGCCAGCTACAACCACAACGAGCGCTACAAGCTCGGCTCGATCGGTACACCGATCGAGGGGACCGAGATGAAGATCGTCGACGTCGAGACCGGCGCGGACCTCAGCGCGGGCGAGACCGGCGAGATCCTCATCCGCGGCGAGAACGTCATGCTCGGCTACTGGCGTCGCCCTGACGAGACCCGGGCGATGATCGACGCCGACGGCTGGCTTCACAGCGGCGACGCCGGCCGCATGGATCTCGATGGCTACTTCTACCTCGTCGATCGGCTCAAGGACATGATCAACGTCGGCGGGCTCAAGGTCTATCCCGCCGAGGTCGAGGGCGTGCTCCACCAGCACCCCGCGGTCGCCGAGATCGCCGTGTTCGGTGTCGAGGACGCCTTCCTTGGCGAGCAGGTGCACGCCCACGTGGTCCTCGCCGAAGGCGCCGATGTCGGGGTCGCTGAGCTGCAACGCTTCTGTCGTGAGCGGATCGCCAACTTCAAGGTCCCGACCGTCATGCACCTCGTCGACGAGCTGCCCAAGGGTCGCACTGGCAAGGTCCTCAAGCGCCTGCTGCGAAAACGTGGGTGACCAGCGGCAGCGGCCGCGTGGTTCGGTCCGCGATCACGACGCAGACGCAGAGCGGGGCACCGAAGCCCTTGGCTTCGGCTATGTTGTCGGCGTGCGACTGACCTGGATCGCAGCCCTCTTCGGCCTCGTTGCCCTGTTCGTGCTCTCGTGTGCCCACGCTTCGTCTCACGACCCGAGCTACGATCCAGCCCGCGACCGCAAGATCCCGCGACCGCCGAAGGTCGTCGAGTGGACCCACGAGGCCCACTTCAACGCGCCGCCCGAGCAGGTCTGGGCCGTCCTCGTCGACTTCGAACACTACGCGGATTGGAACCCCTGGCTGGTGTCGGCGTCCGGTCCGGCCGAGGTCGGGGCGCGGGTGGACATCACCGTCGTGCTCGGAGACAAGCGCCGCGAGATGTGGCATCGAGTCGTCAGCGTCGACGAACCACACAGCTTTTGCTGGCGTGACGCCGGGCCAACGACGAGCTTCGCGACCGGCCTTCGCTGTCGGGAGCTCGTCGACGACGGGGCCGGGGGGACGGACTTTCGCGTGGTGCTGACGGTCGGCGGGGCGTTCCGCTCGATGGTGCGCAAGCGCTACGGCCCGCGGCTCGAGGCCTCGATGGCGGCAGAGACGGCCGCGCTCGGCGAAGAGGTCGCGCGTCGAGCTGCCGCCAACTCGAGCCAGGCTCGCCCAATCTAGCAGCCCGGGGTGCAATGCATCGTGTCGCCTCGCGCCGGAATGTTCGCCGAGGGCGCGAAGCCAAAACGCCGCTGTACCGGGCGTACTGCAAGTTTTGGCGACAAAGCCATCGGCGAAGAGGCCAAGCGAGGCGGCGCGAGGCATTGCACCCCGGGCTGCTAG
>NZ_PVNK01000235.1 GCF_002994615.1 Enhygromyxa salina
GCCGACGCGACCGACTCCGCCAGGCTCGCGCGGGTCGACGCGGTGTCGTGGGGCGGCGCGTCGAGGATCAAAAACAGCATCCGCGCGCGGGCCTCGGCGCTCCAGGTGTGGCCGTCGACGCCGTCGACGAGGCCCGCCTCGACCGCCTCGGGGTAATCGCCGCCGCCGTCCGCGGACTGGGCCGCGAGCTGGTTGAGCGCGACCGAGATGTCGGTCGTGAAGGGGAAGCTGCGGACCACGTACTCGTCGCCCTCGTCACGGTAGAAGTTCACGCTCAGGCGCAGGTTGAAGTCGGCCTCGACCTCGGCCTCGACCCGCTGGATCACGTCGTCGAGCTCGACCTTGAGGTACTCGAGCTCGTCGGACATCGATCCGGTCGTGTCGACCACGAACATCAGGTCGAGATCTGCGACCGGGTTCGGGCCCGGGAGCTCGACGATGACCGGATCGAGGGCGTTGGCGAGCTCCTGCAGCTCGACGGACTCGCCGCCGGCCACGACCGTGAGCGGCCAGACGGGGTCGTCGCCGGTCAGGCTCGGCCACAGCTCGGCGCGACCGAGGTTGTCGGTCCGCGCCTGCCACAGGATCTGCTGATCGGCGTCACGAAGCTCGACGGCCATGTCGGCCACGGGCACGCCGTCGGCCAGGGCGAGCACGGGCACGCGGTCCCGGGTGTCGAAGCCCCAGGCGTCGAACTCGCTCGCCCAGGGGGACTCCTGGT
>NZ_PVNK01000236.1 GCF_002994615.1 Enhygromyxa salina
ACCTCGCCGATGACCTGTCGGCGCCGCTGGCTCACGGCGTGGTCCAGAGCAAGGCGCTGGTCTACGACACCGACGCGATGGCGATGACGGAGACGCAGCGGCAGGCGGTGTTCGGTGCGCTGACGGGCGCGCCGACGAACGCCGAGCTCGAGGACGAGGGCAAGTACGTGCTCGCTGACAATGCGTGGTGGGTGCGGACGGGCCACCCGAGCTACGACGCGAGCAAGTTCTACGCCGTGACCTCGGTCGAAGACCCGTACGGCAAGGTCTACTCGACGACCTACGATGCGCACGCGCTGCTGACCGCGAGCAGCAGCGACCCGCTCGGCAACACCGTGAGCGCGGAGCACGACTACCGACTGCTGGCGCCGTGGCAGCAGACGGACGCAAACGGCAACCGCAGTCAGGTTGCGTTCGACGTGCTCGGCTTCGTTGAGCGCAGCGCGGTGATGGGCAAGGTTGGCGACGCTGACGGCGATACGCTGGAGGAGCCGACGAGCACCTTCGAGTACGACCTGTTCGCCTGGAAAAACACTGGCAAGCCCAACTGGGCGAAGACTCGCGTTCGCGAGACCCACCAGGACGTGAACACGCGCTGGCTCGAGCAGCGCAGCTATTTTTCTGGTGGCGGCGGGACCGTGATGGTCAAGGCGCAGGCCCGGCCCGGTCTCGCGCCCGAGCGCGACGTCGACGGTGAGCTGGTGTTCGTCGACGGCGAGCTGCAGTACGCGGAGACGAGCCCGAGCCTGCGCTGGGTGGGCAACGGCCGCGTTGTCCTCGACAACAAGGGCAACGTCATCAAGGCCTACGAGCCGTACTTTTCCAGCACGCCCGACTACGAAGACGAGGCCGAGCTCGTCGAGCAGGGGGTGACCGCGCTCAACCACTATGACCCGCTCGGCCGGCTCGTCCGCACCGACCTGCCCAACGGCAGCTTCTCCCGAGTCGACTTCACCCCCTGGAAGCAGACCAGCTGGGACCCCAACGACACCGTGCTCGACAGCGACTGGTACGCCGAGCGCATCGGCTACGGCGGCAACGACGTCGCCTTGCTCGCGGAGAAGCGCGCCGCCGTCCTCGCGGCGAGGCACGCCGGGACCCCGAGCGTCGTTCAGCTCGACACCCTCGGTCGTCCGTTTCTGTCCGTCGCGCACAACAAGGACGCGGAGGGCGGCGACGAATTGTTTGCGACCAGGTCCGTGCTCGACATCGGGGGCAACGTGCTCGAGGTCATCGACGCGCGGGGCAACTCGGCCGAGACGCGGACGTACGGCATGCTCGGACAGTCCCTCTTCGTCGGCAGCGTCGACGCGGGCGACCGCCGAACTTTGCTCACCGCCCTCGGTCAGCACATGCGCAGCTGGGACAGCCGGGACCAGCGCTGTTCGTACACCTACGACACCCTGCGCCGCCCCGTGGACCGGACCGTCAGCGTCGGCGGCGGCCCGGAAAAGCTGCTCGGCCGCGTCGTCTACGGCGACCTGCTCGCTGACCCCGCCACCACCAATCACGTCGGTCGCGTCTACCGTGTCTACGACGGCGCGGGCGCTGCCACCACCGTCGCGTTCGACTTCGAGGGCCACCCGAGCTCCGAGCAGCGCCAACTCGTGGCGAGCAAGACCACCGGACCCGACTGGAGTGCGCTGCTCGGAGAAAGTACAGTCGCCGCGATGGCCACCGCCGCCGCGCCGCTGCTCGACCCCGAGACCTTCTCGGCCAGCACCGAGCGCGACGCCCTCGGCCGCGTGCTCCGGGCGATCTCGCCGGACAACTCCGAGGTCGCGTACACCTACGACGAAGGCGGGGCCCTCCAGAAGGTCGAGCTCCACCACCGCGGCAGCCCCAACGCCGAGACCGTCGTCGGCGATATCACCTACAACGCTCGCAGCCAGCGCGAGGCGATCGTCTACGGCCCCGCCAACACGCCAACCACGACGACCTCCTACACCTACGACCCGCAGACCTACCGCCTGACCCGCCTGTCGACGATCCGCGGCTCCGACCAAAAAGCCCTGCAGGGCCTCCACTACCACTACGACCCAACCGGCAACATCACCGACATCCGCGACACCGCGCAACAAACGGTCTATTTCAACAACGCCGTCGTCGAGGCCGCGAACTCCTACGAGTACGACGCGCTCTACCGCCTCATCGAAGCCACCGGCCGCGAGCACGCCACCCAAGGCACCACGCAGCGCACCCACGGCCAGCTCCCCGTCGGCCCGCAGCCGATGACCAGCGACCCGTCCGCGATGCGGAGGTACACGCAGCGCTACACCTACGACGGCGTCGGCAACATCCTGAAGATGCAGCACATCCCCGCCTCGGGGACCGGCTGGACACGACACTACGAGTACGCCCAAGACGGCAACCGCTTGCTCGCCACCTCGGCCCCCGGCGACGTCGCAAACGGCCCGTACTCGCACACCTACGGCTACGACGCCCACGGCAGCATGACGACCATGCCGCACCTCGCGGCCATGGACTGGGACCACGACGACCAACTGCAGCACGCCACCACAGGCACCCAGGAGGTCTACTTCCAGTACGCGGGGGGCATCCGAAGCAGGAAGTATGCCGAGAGCTCAGAAAACACGACGGAGGAGCGCATCTACCTCGGGTCCTTCGAGATCTACCGCAAGCGCGTCAACGGGGCGGTCGACCTCGAGCGCGAGTCACTGCACGTCAGCGATGGCAGCGGTCGGATCTGTCTCGTCGAGACGAAGACGGTCGGCGACGGAACTCCGATCGGCGGGCCGACGGGGATCTGGCGCCACCAACTCGGCAACCACCTCGGCTCAGCGGCCACGGAGGTCACACAGACAGGCGCGATCATCTCGTACGAGGAGTACCACCCCTACGGCACGAGTGCGTATCGGGCCGTGGACTCGAGCATCGAGGTCTCAGCGAAGCGGTACCGCTACACGGGGATGGAGCGCGACGAGGAGACGGGGCTCGCGTATCACAAGGCGAGGTTCTACGCACCATGGCTAGCGAGGTGGACCGCGGCAGATCCCATTGGGATAGTCGCCGGAACGAATCGATACCGATACGTCAATTCGAACCCGATTGCCGCTGTCGATAGGAACGGTGAGTCGCCCGGGGATGCCGATCCCTTCGCCCGCTGGGATGAACCAGAGGAGATGTTCTGGGTCGAGACGGAGGACTACACGGGACTGGCGCCCGGACAAGATCTCGAGTCTGCGACGCGTGCGGTCGAGGAGCGCAGCGCAGCAGCGCGCGACGCTCGCGTCGAGGCTGCCAAGGCTACCGCTGCAAAGCGGGCCGAAGCGCGGGCGGCCTCCGAGGGAGTCCGGAAGAACAAAGAGTTCCTCGCGCGCAAGAGTACCCAGAACGTCAAGTCGATGAGGCGTGCTGCCGCCGAGCATCGGGAGGACAACCGAGACGCTTTGCAGCTCGGACTTGACGGTGCATCGGTCGTGGCGTCCGCAACTGTCGTTGGAGAACCGGTGGCGATCGCCTTGGACGGCATCAATGCCCTCATCTCGCTGGGCCGCCGAGACTATGTAGGCGCCGGCATCGCGGCAGGCGCGATGGTTCCAGGCATTGGATTGGCGGGGAACGCAGGGTTCGCTGCGCGGTTCGGCGACGAGACGATCGAGGTAACTGGTGACGTGAGTAGGCAAGTTGAGGGGCTGGCACCAGCGCCAACTCCCTCGAACGCCATGGCCGACATTGGGCCTGCCTCCTCCTCCACGAAGGGGGGATCCGGGAGCACTGAGCCATTCGCCTTCGTAGACCCGAAGAACCCGGCAAAGGGGATCCTCGCGGAGTTGGATGATGCAGGGGTGCTTTCGACGATGATCGAAGCAGGTGACGGAGCCTCAGTTCGGGGGACGGAGATGTTCGCGCGAGCGATGCTGCACTTCGGCGACAACGTGAAGGCGGTCAAGGGGATCTGGCGGTATGGTGACAATCTCGGCGAAGTGAATCGCCTTGTTGCGGGGGGAATGAGGCTGGAGGACGCAGTGAGCAAGACCTGGACTGCGCATCGCGCTGCCGAGTACGGCTTCAAGAACGCCAGGGTCGTCGAAGCGATACCCGGAGAATCGGGTGCCTATCGGGCAATTACAGTGATTTTTGAGAGGTAACTGATGCAAGTCAACAAGTCTATTCAGGCGGAACTGAAGCTGCAAGCAAAGAAAGGCGCACGGGTTGCAGACCTAGTTCGCATTATCCGGTGCCGAGCTGGGGTTGAGAAACCGGGCGAGGGCCGGCTGTTGGTTTCGGCGTACCTGACCAAAACCTTCGGTATACCTCTGGACCGCGCTGCCGAGGTGTCTGGGTGGGTTGGCTTTGGGGACGGTGATGGTGAGACGACGGATGACGAATTAGATGAGCTTCTGGGCCGCTACCTTCGGTCATCATCATCATGATGCTCGCGGCGCTGGAGGATTCGGACGGGGAGTCACTGTCGTCGGCCGGTCCGGCCGAGTCCGAGTTGGCGCTCCGCGCACGTTCGAGTCACAACCTCGCGCCAATTTTCGGCCACCGAAGCCCAAGAACCCAGGCGATCCTCCGCTCGACCCGCGGCTCAACCCCGCCGAACCAATACACGACAGCGGGATGACTCATGCGACCCCGCCGTCACTCGATTATCCTTGACCAGCCCGGCCTTGACGGAGTTGGTGAGCGTGGAGACGAGATCCATCAGCGACTCGTCGTCACTCGATCGACCGGTATCGTAGGGCGCGTCGCCGCTCCACACGCTGTCGAATCGGCCCAGTCGGGCGTTGCGGGCACGGGCCACCACACTGTGGAGTTGTTGCTTGAACGGGATCAGGTTGGCATCGGGGTCGGTCACGTCCGTGTAGTGGTGGTCAGACATCCACAGGCTGGTGTGGACTTGTCAACCTCGCGCATGCGATGAGCGCGAGTGCGACGGTGCTGTCGATGGTGGCCGCCGAGTACTCGTACCACGCCAATCAAGCCTCGATCACCGCAGGCTACAACCGCCGTCAGCAAGACTGGGATCTCCAGGTCTCGCAGGCGCTGAAGGAGATCGCGCGATTCAAGCGCGACATCGTCGCCGCCGAGATCCGCCTCGACATCGCGACCCGCGAGCTCGACAACCACGACACCCAAGCCCAGCACTCGCGCGAGCTCGATCGCTACATGCGCGGCAAGTTCACCAACTGCGAGCTCTACGACTGGATGGTCGGCCAGCTCTCGACCCTCTACTTCCAGACCTACCAGCTCGCGTTCGACCTCGCCAAGCGAGCTGAGCGGGCCTATC
>NZ_PVNK01000237.1 GCF_002994615.1 Enhygromyxa salina
CGAGGGAGGGAGCGCAGCGACCGAGCGACCGGCCGCGCAGCGGCCGTGCGTGGCAGAGTCGCTGACGGCTGTGGGGGTCTAAAACAAAGAGCCCCCTCTTAGGGGGCCACGGAGGCGATTGCGAAGCTCATCCCAGCCCACCGAGCGAGGGAGCGCAGCGACCGAGCGACCGGCCGCGCAGCGGCCGTGCGTGGCAGAGTCGCTGACGCTTGTGGGGGTCTAAAACAACGAGCCCCCTCTTAGGGGGCCACGGAGGCGATTGCGAAGCCCATACCAGCCCACCGAGCGAGGGAGCGCAGCGACCGAGCGACCGGCCGCGCAGCGGCCGTGCGTGGCAGAGTCGCTGACGGTCGGGGGGGTCTAAAACAACCCGTGGCAGAGTCGCTGACGCCTGTGGGGGTCTAAAACAACGAGCCCCCTTCTAGGGGGCCACGGAGGCGATTGCGAAGCCCATACCAGCCCACCGAGGGAGGGAGCGCAGCGACCGAGCGACCGGCCGCGCAGCGGCCGTGCGTGGCAGAGTCGCTGACGGTCGGGGGGGTCTAAAACAACCCGTGGCAGAGTCGCTGACGGCTGTGGGGGTCTAAAACTAGCTACAGGTCGTCAGGGCGGTGCAGTCTTGGAGACCTGCTGCGTCGATGTTGGGGAAGGTGCCGCCCGAGCAGGACCCGTAGGCGTCGGTGATGCAGTCGAAGTAGTCCGTGAGATCACAGGGCCACTCGTCGTAGGTCGAACACTGCAAGCTGCCCGCGAGCGAGGGCTGACAGTCCGCGAGGGTGTCTTCGAGGGTTTGGCAGGCCTCGACGGCGTTGCCCGAGCCGGAGGAGTCGCCGCTGTCGGGGGTTCCGGAGTCGAAGGAGGTGTCGAGCGGGTCGGACTTGTCTTCCGGGGCGTTGCGGTCGAGACCGCAGCTGGCCACCAGGGCGAGACCCAGGCACAGGATGATGGGATGTCGTGCGCTGTTCATGGATCCCCCTAAAAACGTCCCGAGACGGTGACCCCAGCGCCGCTGCGATCGGCCATCAGGCCAGCGCGGATCGCCTGAGAGTTGCCACTGAGAAGGCCGAGACCGGCTGCGAGCGAGCCTGTGCCCACGGCCAGTAAGCCGGCGCCGTAGCTGAAAAAAGCGGCAGCGTTGTGCGCGGACTGAACGTACTCGGGCCGGAGCTCGGAGATTGCCCCGGGAATGCTGGCCCACTCGCCGGTGCCGTAGAAAAGGAGCACCAGGCTGCTGAGCACGACCGCGCCGCCGCTTCCGACGAGGATTGCGCCCGTGCTTCGGAGGCGACGTTGGCGTTTGAGGGTGGTGACCGGGTCGTTGGCGACGCCAGCGTTGCTGGCGAAGAACTTGGCCCCAAACCCGGCCAAGAGCGCGCCCGTGACGGCGATGGTGGAGCCCATCACCACGCGGGGCAGCCGACGCTGGAGCGAGTAGCCGACGGGGTCGAAGGTGATGAGCCCCTGACTGCCGATCTCGGTCTGGCCAGCCTTGCCGGCGAGGGTGACCCCGGCGATCGCGGAGAAGGTCACCCCTGCGCCGAGCAGGATGCCCCCGGCGATGCGCTTCCTGGGGTCGCCGGGCGCAATCGAGACGGAGGGCCCGGCGGGGGGAAGGTCGGACAGCTCGCCCGGGGCATCCTGCTCGGGCTGCGGG
>NZ_PVNK01000238.1 GCF_002994615.1 Enhygromyxa salina
CCCCCCTACCCCCCGGCCTTCCATCCGGGGGCGTCGAAGATGGACTCGCGCAGGTCGTTGCCGTCGCGCTGACCGACCACGCCGAAGGTCTCGTCGCAGCGCTGAATCCTCGCCCCGTAGCGGCGCCGGAGCTCGGACCACCGCCCACCGATCTGGGTATCCTCGAGGACCACGCGCCCGACCCCGTCGAAGTGGTCGTGGGCCTCGATCAGCGAGTCGACGGCGCCGTCGCCAAGATCGAACAGACGCAGCTCGGCGAGCACCAGCGGGCTCGCGCGGGCGAACTCGAGCACCCGCTCGAGCGCGGTCCGGCCCTGGAGTCCGAGCTCGCGCAGGCGCGTGGTCTCGGTCAGGATCTCCAGCGCCGCGTCGAGGTTGGGCTCATCGCCGCTCGCCCAGGGATCTTGGTTGTTGGTGCAGCGGATCCACAGCCGCTCGAGCGAGGGCCACGGCGCCTCGATGATCCAGCGGCGGAGCTCCTCGTCGAGGAGCGGCACCTGCAACTCGAGCACCTTCAGCTGCGGCAGCGGGGGGAACACCCGCAGCTCACTGCCGACGATCCGCAGCGCCGCGAGCCGCGGCGCCCACATGTTGGCCAGCGCGAGCGGTGCCAGCGATCCGATCTTGACCAGATCCACCTGCTGGCGAAGGTTGCCGGTCTCGTCTCGGACCCAGCGGCCGCGCGAGATCCCGCCGAGTTCCAGGCGGATCAGCGCGCGGCGAGGCGAGAGCTGAAGCAGCGGCAGCGCCCGGGCGAGGTCGCGACGCGAGCGTGGATCGAGCTCGGCGATGCGCAGCTGCTGCATCGGCAGCGCGAGCGGGTGCGAGAGCACGGTGTCGAGGACCGGGACCAGGTCGCGCAGGCCGAGGCGCCAGCGCGAGAGATCGAGCCGATTGGGCTCGGTCCCAACCCGCGCGGCGGCGATGAAGCCGTGATCCCAGGCGAAGTTGATCGGGCGATCGGGACCGTCGAGCTTGCCGTACTCCCCAAACCACCGCGGGATCCACCGGGTCAGCAGGCGGTTGCGACTGTCGTAGAGGCGCGCGCGTCCGGGCCCGTCGACGTAGGCGAGGGTCTCGTCGATGACGATCAGCTCGCCACGGACATCGCCGCGGGACGAGAGCCAGTCACCGAGTACCGACCAGGCCGTGCGCAGGCGCTCGGGCCCGCCCGGCTGCGCGAGGTCGAGGGGATCGAGGGCGTCGATGACCGCGTTGGCGAGCTTGGGCTCGACCGCAGCGATCTCCTCGCGCGGCTGCTCGACCGGGCGAAAGCCCTGCTCGATCTTGGCGGCGATGCGCTCATCGAACTCGCGCATCGCCTCGGCCTCGAAATGCTCGCTGCGGATGATCTGCTCGCCGGGTTCGCCGATGCGTCCGGAACGAATGCGAAGCCGTCGGCCCTCGCGCTCGATCTCCCAGAAGCGCTCGTCGTTCTCGTACCGAGGCATCGCTCGCTCGGAGCATAGAAGCGAACCGACCAGCGACTCGACCCCCTCGCCGGCCAAAGGTGAGCCCAGCGACGGGGATCTGCGCCGAGCGTGGATGAGGCGCGCGCAGCGAAACAGCCTGTGCAGCCGCGCATGGGCCCAAAATGCCCCAATCGCTGGTCTGAGGGGGTGCGAGCTTCGATTTTGCCGTGGCGAGCCAAGTCACGAGTGGTAGAGTCAGCCCGACGGGCCGCCTCGTCTATGACGGAGGCGAGCTCGAGCCATCGCGCGAGGCCCACCACCGGGGCTCGCCGAGGCAGCCAGCAACCGGTCACGCCAAGTGGCCAAAAGACCACGGGAACCCATGTGTCCCGTGGAGGATGTGTTGCTCCCTTCTGGCCGTGAACGCCTCGAACCACAACCCCCCGCGCGCAGCCAGCGGACCGCCGGCTGGCTGGTCGTCGCTGCTCGCCGATCTCCGTCGGCGCACGAGCGACCTGGGCTCGCGCTCGCGCTGGAGCGTCGAGTGGGCGATCCATCGGTGGGCCAGCGATCACCTGCCGAGCGCGGCGATCCGGATCGAGCGCAGCGAAGGGCTGACCGGGCCCGCCCCGGCGCGCTGGCGTCTGCTCACCCACATCGACCCCGAGACCGGGGCCCACGCCCTCGCGGTCCTCGGCGGCCGCGCTCCGCTGCTCGCCTCCAACGTCGTCGCGTCCATGATCAACAGCAGCCGCGGCGAGGCCGTCGTCGCCGTCCGCGGAGTGGATCTGCAGCGATGGGGCCGAGCCCCCGAGCGTCACCGATCGGATAGCGAGGCAGGTCAGGTCGACAGGGCGATCGACATCGCCCTCGCCCGCCGGGCCGCCCCCTCGAGCGAGATCCCCCTGCCCCTGCGCCTCGCCGTTGCGCTGGCCCTCGAGACCGGTAGCGAGACTCGCGAGGACGCGAGCTGTCCCTGAAGCGGCGACCGAGCGACCGGCCATGCGTGGCAGAGTCGCTGACGCCCGCGGGGTCGAAACGAGCGCAGCGACTGACCGCCCGCCCGCGCAGCGGCCGTGCGTGGCAAAGTCGCTGACGCCTGCGGGGGTGCTAGACCCCGGCGAACAGGCGGGCGCCGAAGCTGTCGCTGAGCTGACCGATGTCGTAGATCCGCCGGGCCGACTCGGCCACGTCGTACTCGACCCGCTTGAACTCGAAGCGATGGTTCGCGCTGTCGTAGATCGTGTAGCTGGCGCGGGGGTCGTGATCGCGGGGCTGGCCGACGCTGCCGACGCTGATCACGTAGCGATACTCGGTCCGGACCTCGAACTCGCGGGTCACGACCTCGAACACCCGCTCGCGGCTGACCGCGAAGGCCTTGCACAGGTGCGAGTGGCCGATGAAGGTGGCCTGGCCGAGGCGCTCCCAGATCGGGATGCAGGTCGCGGCCTGCTCGACGCTGAAGATGTACTCGAACTCCTCGAGCTCGACCGGGGACCCGTGACAGAAGTGGGTCGCCTCGTCTTTCTCGATGTAGGGCAGGCCCCGCAGCCAGTCCATGTTCTCTTCGGTGAGCACACGGCTGTGGTAGTCGAGGGCCTCGCGGGCCGCGTCGTAGTAGTAGCTGTAGTCCATCCGCCCCGCGACCGCGGCGTCATGGTTGCCGAGGATCGTGAACTTGGCGTTCTTGCGCACGATCTCGCAGCACTCGTTGGGCTGCGAACCGTAGCCGACGGTGTCCCCCAGGCAGATCAGCGCGTCGACGTTCTCAGCGTCGAAGCCCCGCATCACCGCGTCGAGGGCGGGGAGGTTGGCATGGGTGTCGCTGAAGATGCCGTAACGCATTAGAGAAATTCTGCCTCGACTTCTTCGTCGAGGATGTCGAGTTCGGGGACGAGGATGGCTTCGTAGGCTCGACGCGCGAAGCCGCGAAGCTGAGTTGCGTCCGGCAGCGATCGCTCGCCGCGGATCTGAGCGCCAGCTACGCTGACGTCGTGGAGTGTAGCAAGAGCCCGCCCCGCAGCGATAGAGATGTCTGTCTCGGTTGACTGAGACAGGGCCTCGACGGCGTCCCGGGCGATGCTGTCCGGGCCGCCCTCGGCGATGACCACCTCTGCCATCGCGCGGCCAACCCGGGCGATGAGCTCGCGATGCTCGATCGGGAACTGCTCGCCGCGCGCGCTCTGGCGGCTGAGCGCGCATAGACGTTCGAGCGCCGAGGTCCCGAGGGCGCCGATCGCCCGGGCGACATCGAACCACACCCGGGTCTCTTCGCGGGCGAGGCGGCGAAGCAAGGGCACGATGCTCGACCCGTCACGAGCGATACCGAGCAAGATCGCGGCGGCTTGACGGACCTGCTGGCGCGGCGAGTCAAGCTTGGCGTGGATGCCGGGGACCGCCTGGGTCCCGAGCTCGGCCAGACTCGGCATGATCGCCAGCAGCTCTTCCTCGTCGAATTCCTCGAGGGCCTCGAACACGGCCTCGATCGCCTCGGCCGAGCCCCCATTCGCGAGCGAGGCCGTCGCCACCCGCAGGCGCAGCTGAGGGTCGCGCAGCTGGTCTCGAACGCTGGCGGCGCTACCGACGCCAGTGTCGCGGGCGTTGATCTCGCCGGCCGCGCTGCGGCTGCGGTTTGCTTCGGCCCGCTGGCGGCTCGACTCCGAGCGGCCCCGGCGACGGGGTCGGTCGCTCGCCTCGACGCCGAGCTTGCGCGCCAGCTCGACCGGGTACTCGAGCTGCTTGAGATCGCACAGCTCGGCGATCCGAGCCCAGGCCGCCGCGCGCTGCTCGGTGTCGAGGTCGTCACCGTCTTGGTCTGCGAGCGCCCGCGCGTGCGCCAGCTTGGTCGCGTAGTCGTCAAAATCTTCGGCGAGACCGGAGGCGATGATCCGCCGCCAGAACCGCCGCGGCGCGCACAGGCCGTGCTCGACCGAGCCGAGCAGCACGCGGCGCCGGATCGCCTCGTACTCGTCGACGGACAGGCCGTCGACCTCGAGCAAGTGGGCGAGGTTGCGCTTGTCGGACGCGGACTCGAGCTGGTCGAGCGCGACCGTGGTCTCGCGCGGGGAGATCAGGTGCCGGTACGCGCCCGCGACCAGGCTGTGCTCGGCGCTGCGCAAGCGATCACTGATCGGGGTCTCGCGCAGGTGCTCGAGCGCCGCGACGAAGGCCTCGCGGGGATACTCGCTGCGCGCGAGCGCGGCCCGGGCTGACTCGAGACACAAGGCGGCGTTGCGCTCGAGCGCCTGGGCCGAGACCTCGCGGCGGATCGGCGAGGTCCCCGAGCTCCCGCGCAGGATCAGCTGGACGCGGAACCTTCGGGACAGCGACGCGAACACCTCGCCGGCCTGCTCGCTGCCGACATCGACGATCCCGTCGATCAGCGCCATGCGCCCGACGTAGGACGCGACCAGGCGCACGCCGATCAGCGGGTAGCCATGGCTGCGCAGGTGGATCGGCCGGACCGCGAGCGCCGCCTGGCCCCACAGCGCGTGCCCGGCCTCGTCGACGTCGAGGCCGATCGTGACGAGCTCCTCATCGTCGTCGGGCGCCGCCGACGGCTCCATGAGCAGGACCGCCAGATAGGTGTGGGGCGCCTCGCCCTCTGGCGCGGTCCCCTGCGAGCCCCACGCGCTGGCGCCGACCGCCTTGGGCACGCCAGTGTTGGGCGCCTGCGGCTCGTTCGCGGCCCGAGCCGGCAACTGGCGACGCGCGGTGTCTTCGGTGTCTTCGCTGGCAGCCTCGACGTGCGCGACGCCCGGAGCCGCGTCGTCGAAGCGCCACAAGGGACGCAGGAGCCAGGGCTGGGCGCTGTCGTGATCGCCCGCCGCGACACGGCGGGCCACGGCGTCGAGGTGATCACGCAAGATCTCGACGAGCGCGTGGCGCTGCTGACCGCCGAGCACGAGCAGCGCCCGCTCACGCGACGGCTCGAGCTCGAGCCAGTCGACGCGGCTCGCGGCCGGCGCCCCGCAGCTCGGACACACCCCGCGCAGCGGCCCCTCTCGGTGGGCTCGCTCGGCCTCGTCGGCCATCGCGTCGCGGTCGATCCAACGCCACCGGGTCGCCCGATAGTGGACGCCGCAGCGACAGGCATACGTGACCTCGACGGCCCAGCTCGCGCCGAAAACCCTGCTCACGGCCGCACGATAGCCCCCGGTCATTCTCAGTGTAAAGGTGGTGATGACAGGGGACTGGGAGGACACCTCCGACGTCCTGCTAGACTGACGGCCCGAACCTACATGAGCGGACTCAAGGACAACCCCCCCGACCCGAGCGCGGCCCCCGAACCCGCGCCGTCCCAGGCCCTCGTCAACCAGCTCGTCGACGGCTTCCGCGACCAGCTGCGCCGGGCCCTCGACCTCGAGCTGCGTGACGAGCACGGCACGACCGCGCTGGCCTTCGTGGACCACTACCTCGGGCTCCTACGCGACGAGGACCGCGAGCCGATCATCTCGCTCGTGGCGGCTGGAGCCGGGGCGTGGTTCGGGGAGCTGGTCCGGCGTGAGATCGGCGGGACCTGGATCGGGGACGGCAGCGAGCCCCGACGCCTGCGCCTTCTGCTCGCGCCGCAGTTCGTTCACTTCTCCCCGGTCGACGTCGCCTATGAGGCGATCTTCTCGGGCTCGCCCGATCCCGGCGATCCCCGCCTCCCTCACGGCGCGGCCCTCGATGCCGTCTACCACCTGCGCAAACAGAACGAAGACGGGGATCCGGACGGGGATCCTCCCGATCACGAGTGGATCGCCGAGCGCCTCGCGGAGGCGGCCCCCGTGCCCGAGGACCAGTTTTATAGCCTCACCGGGCGATTCGAGACCCTCGAGCAGATCCTCGAGCTGCTCGCGGGCCGGGCCCTCGCGCGCGGTCGCGAACCCACTCGCTACCACCTGAACGACTACGTAGCAGCGCTCACCAAGTGAAAGGTCGAGCGCGACGGGCTCCGCGTCCTGCGTCAAACGTGTACAATCCCACGCGAATGCTCGGCCCGCCCAGCACGCTCTCGAGTGGGGCCTTGCGTGGGCGAGACGGAGGCCCGTCGTGAACAGCCCCGCGTTGTCGCTGCCCCTCAACGCCGTCGCGCAGGCTCTGGCCCAGACCGGCGAGGACCAGCGCGAGCTCCGAGCGGTGCTCGCGTTCACCGTCGCCCGCTGGTCGCTCGAGCGCGACGATGAAGACCGGGCGATCGAGCAGCTCCGCGCCGCGCTGGCCATGGTCCCGGAGCTGCGCCCGGCCATGCGCCTGCTCTACCGCATCTACGGCGACCGCAACGACGTCCGCAACGCCGTCACCTACCTCGACCAAGAGATCCGTGCGACCCGCCACCCACGCGAGGCCGCCGCCCTCTACCGCGAGCGCGGGCAGCTCGTCGAGCGATACTTCCGCGACCTCAAGGCCGCCCAGCAATGCCACGAGGCCGCCTTGCGGGCCACGCCCCGCGACCTCGCGGTCCTGCGCTCGGTCGAGCGGGTGTCGCTCGCCCGCGGCGACGTGTTCGGGACGATCGCCAACCTCGAGAGCCAGCTCGAGGTCCTCGAAGACAGCGGCGCGGCCGCGGGGCTGCTCCACGACCTCGCCCTGCTCGAGGCCCGCCACGGCGGCGACCTCCACCTCGCGGCCGACATGCTCCTGCACGCGCTCGAGCTGATCCCCGGCCACCTCGGGCTGATCAGCGATCTGTTCCGGGTCGCGGAGCTGTCCGGCGACGTCGCCTTGATGCTGCGCGCGCTCGAGGCCGAGGCCGAGGCTCGCACCCCCCAGACCCGGGCGATGCCCCTGGCCCGGGCGAGCCTGGTCCTCCACGACCAGCGCGAGCGGCCGGCCGCGGCGGCGCTGCTGCTCGCGGCCGCCGAGGCCCAGCCCGACAACTTCTCATTGTGGCGCAACCTCGAGGAGCTAGCGATGAGCTCGAGCCGCTACGAGATCGCGGTCCTGGCCTGCCTCGGCCAGCTCCGGGCGATCAGCGACGGCGACCCGGGCGCCCGCGCCGAGCTGTTCTACCGCGTCGGCCGCCTCGCGATGATCCGCCTCGACCGGGTCAACGAGGGCCTCGCCGCCATGCGCAAGGCCCTGCGCCTGTTCCCGGCCCACCTCCCCGCGGTCGAGGACACCGCGCGCTACCTGATCTCCAACGGCCTGTGGGCCCAGCTGCTCGAGCTCCTGACCCTGCAGTCGGCGACCGCCGCCAACGCCGGGCTGACCAAGGCCGAGACCGCCCAGGCCCACCTCCGCGCCGGCCAGGTGCTCGAGGAGCGCCTCGGCGAGCTCGAGGGCGCGCGCAGGCTCTACGAAGAGGCCTCGCAGATCGCCCCGGGCTACCGCCCGACCCGCGACCGGCTCGAGCGCGTGCTCCACCAAATGGGCCGGCCCGAAGACCTCGCCGAGTTCTACGAGGCCGAGCTGCGCGCAGCGAAGTCACCGGCACGCAAGGTCTTCCTGCTCTCGGTCCTCGGCCAGCTCCACAGCAACGGGCACGACGACAAGCTCGCTATCAAATACCTGGTCGCGCTGCTCAAAGAGGTGCCCGAGCACATGCCCTCGCTCCAGCGGCTCGCGCGGCTCCTGGCCCGCGCGGGTCGGACCAAGGAGCTGCTCAAGGTCACCGAGCAGGAGATCCGCCTGACCTTCAGCCCGGTCCGCCAGGCCAAGCTCCTGCACCGGGCCGGCGAGCTCGCCCTCGAGCTCGCCGATCGCGACAAGGCCCGCGAGTGCTTCGAGCTCGCCCTCGCCCAGGTCGACGATCACCAGGCCGGGATGACCAGCCTCGAGGAGCTGCTCCGCGGCGACCGCGACTGGGATCGCCTCCTGGCGCTGCTGCGCAAGCGACTGCTCTACGCGACCGACCGCGGCCGCCAGGTCTCGCTCCGGCTCGAGATCGCCAGCATCCTCGCGACCCGCCTCGATCGCTCCGAGGACGCGCTCGCCGAGCTCGAGGCCCTGCTCGAGCGCTGGCCTCGGCACCTCCCTGCCCTCCACGCGGCCGAGAACCTCGCGACCCGGCTCAACCGCTGGCCCGAGCTGGTCCGGCTCCTCGACCAGCACGTCGGCGCGGTCCAGGGCCCGCGGACCCGCGCCCTGCTCCTGCACCGCTCGGCCAACGTCCGCGCCAACTACATCGGCGATCCCGAGGGCGCCGTGCGCGAGCTCGTTCGCGCGCTCGAGCTCTGGCCCCAGCTCGGGGTCGCCCGCGCCCTGCTCCTGCGTCTGTACGAGCAGCTCGGCCGCAGCCGCGATCTCCAGGCCTTCGCCGAGGCCGGGCTCACGACCGAGCGCGGCGCCGACGACCGCCGCGCGCTGGCCCTGCAGCTGGCCGAGCTCACGCCCAAGGCCGTCGTCGCAATTCAGTATCTGGGCGCGGTCGCCGAGGCCCGGCCCGAAGACTTCGTGACCCAGCTGCGCCTCGCCCGGGCCTCGTTCCGGGCCCGCCGTCCCTCGCGTGCCGCGGGCGCGCTGACAGCCGCGGCCGACCAGTTCGCCGAGCAGCTCGACGCCGACGATCCCGGCCTCCTCGCCTACCGCTACCGGGCCGCGCGCGCGGAGGAGGCGGCCGGCAACCTCGACCTCGCCGACGCCGGCTACGCCAAGATCCTCGACCGCAACCCCAGCCACGTGCTCGCCCGCCACGGCCGGCTCCGGGTCAAGCGGACCCGTCAGAGCACCTACGTGGGTCGCTCCGAGGACCTCCAGCGGGCCCGGGCGGCCGCCGAGCACGACATCGAGCAGGCCGCGTTCGCGACGATCGCCGCCGAGCTCCACGAGCGACGCGGCGACCTCAGCGGCGCGCTCGAGCGGGTCCAGCAAGCCCTCGCCAGCCGCCCGGACTACCTGCCCGCGCTGCACTGCAAGGCCCGGGTGCTCGAGCGCCTCGGCGGCGCGGACCAGATCAACGGGACCATCGCGACCCTCGAGCTCGTCGCCGATGAGCTCCGGGTCCCCGCTCACAAGGTCCGCGCGCTGTGCCGGGCCGGGACGATCTCGCTGCGCACGGCCGAGCTCAACACCCACAACCAGCGCGCGTGGGGCCTGTTCGCCCGGGCCCTGTCCCTCGATCCCGCCGACGACCTCGCGTTTCGCGGGCTCGAGCGCACACGCAACGCCCACGGGACCAAGGGCGCGCCCGTGCTCCAGATCTTGCTCGAGAAACGCATCGCCGCCCTCGCCGCCCGCGACGCCCTCACGCCGCCAGCGATCCGCGAGGTCGCGCGCCTCGCCGCCCACACCGACGGGCCCGAGGCCGCCGTCGACCTGCTCGAGCAGGGCCTCGAGCGCTACCGCGAAGATCCGGGCATCCACGCCGACCTCGCCCAGGGCTACGCCCGGCTCGAGCGCTGGCCCGAGGTCGTCGCCGAGCTCGAGCGCGCGCTCCAGCGCGAGCTCTCGCCCGAGCGCGCGGCCGCCCTGCACTACTTCGCCGGCGACGCTCAGGAGCGCGCGGGCGATGCACCGGCCGCGATCGAGCACTACCTCGCGGCCGGCCGCGGCGGCTTCCACCCCCGCCACGCCCTGCTCTCGGCCGATCGGATCGCGGCCGACTACGGGGTCCTCGATCAGCGCGTCGAGGCCCTCCAGCTCCTCGTCGAGCTCGGCGACAGCAAGCAGCGCGTCCGCAGCCTCCGGGCCCTGGCCGACATCCACCGGGGACCGCTCGGGCAGCCCGACGTCGCCGTCGATCTCATGCGCGAGCTGCTCCTGCTCGAGCCCACCGATCTCGACGTGCTCCGCGAACTCCACCGCGCGCTGCTCAAGCTCGAGCGCCGCGAAGAGGCCAAGGCGACGCTCCTGGCCGGCGTCGCCCACCATCGCGCGTGGCTCCGGGCCGAGGGCGTGCGCAGCAAATTCGGGGCATTGAAGGACTGGGGCATCGACCACGCCCCCGTCCGCGGCCTCCGCGAGCTGTTCGAGATGTTCGGCGACGTCGACGGCGTGTATCTGTCGACGGCGATCCTCGAGGTCACCGACCTCGAGCACGACAACCACGCCCGGTGGTCGACCTGCGACGCGCTCCAGGCCGAGCCGTGGCCCCTGCCCGCGGCCCAGGACGGCAAGCCCCTCGATCTGCTCGTCGGCGACCTGCCCTGCTCCCACGCCCTCGACCTCCTCCACGAGGGCGTGTTCTTGCTCAGCGAGCTGCCCGGCGCCCCGCCGCCCCCGATCGACATCGTCCGCGGGCGCAGCCTGCCGGGCAACTCGGGGGTCGTGATGGTCGCGCGCGCGCTCGCTGACGCCCTCGGCATCTCGCAGCCGCTGGTCTTCGTCGACCCCGACCAGCACGACACCGTGGTCGCGCACCTCGGCAACTCCCCCGCGCTGATCGTCGGGCGCAAGATCAACAGCACCCCCTTCGCGCCGCGCTCGCGCGATCTCCTCGGTCGCGCCGTCATGCGCCTCGCGACCGGCGGCGACTACCTCCACGCCGACGAGGCCGGGCCGCGCCTGCTCGGGCTGCTCATGGGCCTGTGTCGCTCGCTCGAGATCGAGCTGCCCGAAGAGGCCTTCGCCTCGAGCCGCGGCGACGTCCCGACCATCGATCGGACCCTGGCCGACTGGGTCGTCAAGTCGCTGCCCGACGCGGCCACCCGCGGCGATCTCGTCCAGGCCGCGCGCAGCTTCGCCCAGTCGACCGACACCTTCGATCTGGGCCGCATGCTCGAGGCCATGGCCATGGCCCAGGATCGCGCGGGGGTCGTCGCCTCGGCCGATCCCAGGCCCGCGCTCGCGCGCCTCCTCGACGGCCAAGAGCGCAAGGTCCTGGTCGAGGAGCGCGCGACCGCGCTGCTCGGCTACCTGCTCAGTGACGATCACCTCGGCCTGCGCCGCTCGCTCGGCTACCAGGTCGCGCTCGACCACGACGGCGAGCTGGAGGAGCTGCTGTGAGCCGCCGACGCGAAGACCTCGAGCTGCGCGGGGACATGTTCACGACCCGGCCCGCGGGCGCGCCAACGGCCGGGCCGAGCGAGGACTTCAGCGGCGCCCTCGATCTCTCGGATCTCATCGATCAGGTCGAGCGCGGCGAAGGGGGCGAGCAGCGCCCTCCCGCGCTGATCGACAGCCCCTCGCTGCTGTGGGGCGTCCACTCCGGCCTCCACTCGAGCCTGCTCTCGACCTCGATGCCGACGGGCACGGCCGACGCCTGGCAGACCCTCGCCGAAGAGCTGGCCGAAGAGAGCAGCCAGGTCGACGATCCGGTCATGGGCGCCGCGCTGATGGCCGAGGCCGGCCGGATCCTGGTCGATCGCCTCGGTCGGCGCGAGGAGGGCCAGCTGCTCCTGCGCAACAGCGGCAGCGCGATCGCCCGGACGCTGCTCGACCTCCGGACCGGGAGCGACGACTCCGTCGCCGAAGAGCTCGCCGAGCTCGAGCGCATGGGCTCCGACGAGCAGGCCGACCCCGACGAGCGCGCCGCGTCGTGGGTTGAATTCGGCATGCTGTGCGAGGAGTCGATGGGCAACCGCAAGCGCGCCCTCGAGGCCTACCGTAAGGCGCTCGCGTGCCAGCCCGAGCACCGCGAGGCCCTGATGCTGGCCAGCGAGGCCGCGGCGCTCATCAACGATCGTGAGGTCGCCCTCGAGCTCGTGCGTCGCCGGGTCAAGCTGTGCAAGAGCCCGCGCGAGAAGGTCTCGCTCCTGCTCGAGCTCGCCGACCTGACCGAGGGCGCCGCCGACCTCGACGACGACGAGCAGGCCAAGGAGCTGCGCCTGCTCCTGGTCCAGGAGGCCCACGACACCGACCCCTACGAAGAGACCGCCCTGCGCCGGCTGATCCGCCTGGTCTCGGCGACCGGCGACGCGGTCCGCCTCGGTCACCTCTACCGCCACCTCGCCGACATCGCCGAGGATCCGCTCTCGGCCAGCACCGCGCTGCACCTCGCGTTCTTGACCCTGGCCGACTCGCGCGAGCCCGTCGACCACCTCGTCCGCGAGCTCGCCGCCCGCGAGCCGCGGATCCCCGACGGCTCCGACATGCTCGCGCCGCTGTCGGAGGTCGCGCTCTACATCGAGCAGCGCGTGGCCTCGGGCGACGCCGACGGCCTGCCCGCCAACCTCCACGTCCTCGACCGCGTCGCGCGGACCCTCGACGCCCCCCGCGAGCAAGCGCTGGTCCGCGAGCAGATGGCCCGGATCCGCCGCGACAACCTCCGCCGGGTCGTCGACGAGAGCCCCGATCCCGCCGACACGATCACCGGGCTGCCCAAGCTGTCCGAGGATCGCAAGGAGCTCGTCCGCACGCTCGAGTCGGATCTGCGCTTTTGCCTGGTCCACCTGCCCGAGCACCGCTGGGTCCGTCACGCGCTCGCCGAGCTGCTCGAGTACATGGGCGATCACTCGGGCCTCGTCGTGCACCTCGACGAGTGGGCCCGGACCGTGGCCTCGGGCCCCGGCCGGGCCGCGACCTTGCTCCACCTCGGCGCCGTCCACGAGAACCTCCGCCACGATCTTCCCCGCGCGGCCGAGGTCTACGAGCTCGCGGTCGCGGAAGACCCCGACAACCCCTCGTGTCTGCGGGCGCTCGGGCGCGTCTACGAGAAGATGCGCCGCTGGCCCCAGGCCGTGGCCAACCTCCAGCGCCAGGCCGACGAGACCGAAGATGGCCCCGAGCGCCTCGCGGCCCTGCGCCGGGTCGCGGCCATGGCCCAGCACGAGCTCGAGGACGTCGACCTCGCGATCGCGACCCTCGAGGAGGTCACGCGCATCGATCCCGACGACCTCCTGTCGCTGTTTCAGCTGGCCGCGCTGTGCCGGGCCGAGCATCGGACCCCGGTCCTCGTGACCACCCTCCAGCACCTCGTCGAGCGCCTCGACGACGACGTGTCGCGGACCTCGGTCCTCGTCGAGCTCGGCGAGGCCCTCGAGCTCCAGCTCAAGCGCCGCGACGCCGCCCGCGACGCCTACGAGCGAGCCCTGCGCCTGACCCCCGGCTACACCCCGGCGCTGCGGGCCCTCGGCCGGCTCTATCGCGACAACCTCGATCTCGACTCGCTGCTCGGGCTCCACGAGCCCGAGGTCGACTCGGTCACCGACCCGGCCATACTCGCGCTCAAGGCCGCGCGCGTGTGCCTCGACGAGCTCCAAGATCACGATCGCGCGATCGAGTATCTGTGGCGGGCGTACAAGACCAACCCCGACCTGTACCCGGCCCGCGAGCTGCTCATGCAGCTGCTGACCGTCAACAACCGGATCGAAGAGGCCTACGATCTGCTCCGCGCCCAGGATCTGCCCGAGCCGATCCCGCTCCTGGCCGACTACCACTACCGGCTCGGGCTGCTGGCCGAGGCGCTCGCGCGCCAGGCCGCGCAGGGGGCCGACAAGCGCGGCCGCGAGGAGGCCGCGGCGCGCCTCGACGCGGCGCTTCAGCACTACCGAGCGGCCCTCGCCGCGCAGCCCGACCACGGCCTCGCGGCCGAGCGCTCGCGTCGCCTGCTCGTCGCCCATCACGACCACGCCAACCTCATGCGCCTCGTCGCCGCGCTCGCCGAGCACGCCGAGGGCCCGGCCGAGGCCGCGCTCTTGACCCAGCTCGCGCGGCTCCGGGCCACGCGCCCCGGGACCAAGCTGCGCAACCAATCCGCGGCCGCGCAGGAGGCCCGCCGCGCCTACGAGCAGGCCCTCCAGCGGGCCCCGAGCGACCCGGTCGTGCGCCGCGAGTTCGAGACCTTGCTGCGCTTCATCGACGATCGCCAGACCCTGCCCTCGATCTACCTCCAGACCGCCCGCGCCAGCGACGACACCCACTTCCGCGCGACCTTGCTGGTCGAGGCCGCCGAGCTGCTCCTCGACGAGGGCCGGGCCGGGCCCGACGGCAAGGGTGAGCCGCCGCCGCCCGAGCGCGTCGCCGAAGACCGACAGCTGGCCGCGACCGCGATCCTCGACGCCCTCCACGCCGACCCCGGCAACCCCTACGCGGTCCGCCACCTCGAGCGCCTGCTGTCCGAGCCGAAGTCCCCGCTGCCGGCGATGCAGGCGGTCAGCGCCCGGGCCGTCCGAGCCCAGTCCGACGCCGAGCGAGCGATCTTCTACCTCGAGAGCGCCGAGCTGCTCGAGCGCGCGGGCGCGGTCGATCCGGCCCGGCGCGCCTACCAGGCCGCGATCGATGCGATGCCCGGCCTCACCCCGGCCCAGCTCGGCTTCGACCGCCTCGAGCAGGCCCGCCAAAGCGCGATCCCCCAGGCCGCCAGCGAGGCCCCGACGGTCTCGCTTCACAACCTCATGGCCGAGGCCCGAGACGCGGCCGTCCGCGCGGGCGCCTCCGGTGACCCGGCCGAGGCCGCGACCGCCATCGCGATCCTCACCGGGATCCTCGATCGCGACCCGGGTCACCGCGACGCGCTCGGCCTCGCCCGCGGGCTCACCAACCAGCTCGCCGACCCCCAGCCCGCGCTCGCGCTGCTCACGACCGTGTTCCCGCGCGTGCGCGACCCCGACACCCGCTACGATCTCGCGCTGCTGCTCGCCGAGCACAACGTCGAGCTCGACGTCGCGGTCCGCTACCTCGAGGCCGCCGTCGAGGCCCGGCCCGACGGCAAGCAGGCGCTCCACGAGCTGGTCCGCTGTCATCGCCAGCTCGGGCGCGACGCCGAGGCCGCCGAGACGACCGAGCGCCTGCTCGAGCTCTACGGGCCCGGCGAGCCCTCGGCGATCGATCTGCGCATGGGCCTGGCCGCCTCGCTCGGCTCGGACCCGAACCACCTCCAGCGCGCGCTCGCCCACGCCCGCGTGGTCCTCGACGCGCGGCCCAACGACGCGCGCGCGGTCACGCTGATGGCCGACCTGCTCGAGCGCAGCTCCCAGCGGGTCGAGGCCGCCCACCTCCTCGATCGCCTCCGCTCGCGCGAGCGCGATCGCGGCAAGCTCCACGACATCCACCTGCGTCAGGCGCGGCTGCTCGCGGTCGGCGAGGGCCACCTCCCCGAGGCCCTCGCCGCGGCCGAGCGAGCCGTCCGCATCAACCCCGGTCATCGCGAGGGCGTCGCGCTCCTGACCCAGCTGCTCGAGCGCAGCGGCCAGCGCGAGCGCGTCGCCGACTACCTGCCGTCGATCCGCGGCGCGATGATCTCGAAGATCACCCGCGCGGCGCTGTCGCTGCGCGACCTCAACCTGCTCACGCAGATCGCCCAGGAGCACCGCCCCGAGCTCGCTGGCATCGCCGAGGCCGTCGCCTTCGCCATCGATCCAGGCTCGGGCGTGGCGCCCCGCGAGCACCTGCGCGCGGCGACCCGCAACGGCCTCGCCCGGGTCCTGCAAGACAACGAGCAGCGCGAGCGTCTGCTCGCGGCCAACGAGCTCCCCGAGCTCCATGAGCTCCTGATCGCCGTCGACCCCGTGCTCGCGCGCCTGACCAACGAGTTCTCGGTCCTCGCCGCCAGCGACACCGTGCCGCTGCCCTCGAGCACCGACACGCGCAGCTTCGAGACCCTCGTGACCCAGTGGTCGACCCTCGTCGGCCTGCCTCGCCCGCTGCTCGCCGCCGGCGAGACCCACAACGCCTGCGTGCTGATCCCGACCGGGACCCCGACCCTGCGCATCGGGGCCAACTTGTGGATGCAGGGCGACCCTCAGTCGTGGCGCGGGCTCGCGGCGATCGCCCTCGCCCGCCAGGCGTGGTCGGCCGGGCTCGTGCGCGCGCTGCCGCCAATCGAGATGGACCTCCTGCTCGCGACCAGCTTCGAGACCGTGCGGGTGTTCAACGCGATCACGGCCGACCCCGATCCCCGCCGGCTCCAGGACCTCAGCGCCCAGCTCGGCAAGCACCTGCCCCGCCGCAACCGCAAGGTCCTCGAGCGCGTGTGTGAGAGCCTCTCGGGCTACGCGTTCGCGCCGTCCGCGACCGCGGGCACGACCCTGGCCAGCGACCTGCGCCTCGCGGCCTTGATGACCGGAGACCCGGGCGGCGTGCTCGGGGCCGCGTGCCTGCTCGACGGCGTCGCGGGGGGCTCGCTGAAGGCGAGGATCAACCGGTCTGGGGTCGCGCAGTCACTGCTCGCGTTCATGCTCGGCGACGAGTTCCTCGACATGCGCAGGCGCGCCTGCGAGGCGTAGCTGCGCGCCGTCGATCGCCTTCTCGCCGCCAAGACGCGGGCCTGCGGCCGCGACCCAGCCTCATCGATGAACGAGAGGGTCACGCCGCGAAGCCCTGGATCTGGGCACGCGAATCCGCGCGCGGTGAATCAGCCCTTCTCGTCGTCGTGGTCGTGACCACCGAGGCCGCCCTGCTCGCGCATCTGCTGCATGGCGGCCGAGGTCAGCTGGAGCTGGACCAGGTTCACGACACCGTCGACCGACTCGGGCGCGTCGGCCTCTCGCATGTCGACGGCGAGCTTGCGGACGCGGCGGGCCTCGGCCAGCGAGCCGTCGAGGAACAAGACCGCGGCGGCGTCATCGAGGGCGTTGGCCAGCGGCCCCCGCAGCCCCGTGCGCAGGGCCTCGTCGCCCTTGCTCGCCTCCATGATGTGCGTGAGCCGGTCTTCGGTGGTGATCTCCGCGGGCTCGAGGCCCTCCATCTTGTTGCCGAGGCGCTCGAACAGCTCGTTGCCGTCGAACAGCAGCGGCCAGGTGTGGACGGCGCTCGTCATCAGGATCTCGCCGAGGTCCGAGCTCGCGGGCTCGACGTCGGCGAGCGCCTCGTCGAGGAAGGTCGGCTGCGGGCGCTCGCTCGGGCTCTGACCCAAGAACTCGGTCAGCGTCGGGAGCCGCTCATCGATCGCGGGCGGGACCTGGAAGTTGCTGCGGTGGGTGTGCTCGCGGGCCCACAGCATTCGGCTCGCAACCCACGTGGCCGGGATCGCGCGACCGTCGGCGTCGCGGAGCCAGTCGCGGCTGGTCCGGCTTTGCTGCCCGTCGGTCTGATAATAGACCTGGAAGTTCAGCAGACGATCGCCAGGATCGACGAACCCGACGAACAGCACCGCGCCGTCGTTGTCGTCGGGCAAGCTCAAGGTCAGGCGCGTCACGGCGGGCGACGCCGCCATGTCGAGCATCGCGATCGGCCCGGCGTGGCGACGCATCGACTGCACGCTGGCCTCGGCCCAGCTCCGAGCCTGCTCGGGGATCGCCACGCCCTTGCTGCGCAAGACATGGATGGCCTTGCGCGCGGCCTTGCGAACCTTTTTATCGTTGTGATCCTCGAGCGCCTTGAGCCCCGCCGCGTCGAGGGCGGCGGACAGCTTCTTGACCTCGTCGAGCAAAGCCTGAGTCTCGGACATGGGGGCGGTTCCTATCACAGCCCATGGTCGAGCGCGAAGGCGGGCTCGAGGTCGGCCCCCGTTCCCCAGCGCGCGCGGCTCCACTGGGGTTGCTCGGGCAGCTCCCACGCGAGCGCTGTTCGCACCATACGCAGGGCCACGCCGCCGTTTTCGATCTGATCGGAGAGCTCGCCCGGGTCGGCGGCCAGATTGAAGAAGTGCTGGGACTCACGTCCCCGGCCCGGGCCGAGCACGAACTTGTACTCGCCGACGATCGCCGCCCGGCTGCCGTCGCCGAGGTAGGACACGACCAGTCGGGGCGGCGGCTGGGGATCGTCGATCAGCGGGACGAGGCTCTCGCCCTGCCAGCGCGGGGCATACTCGACGCCGAGCAGGTCGGTCAGGGTCGGCGCCAGATCGAGCAGGTCGATCGGCGCCTCGACGCGACCGGGCGCGAGCAGCTTCGGCGCGCGAATGGCCAGCGGGACGTGAATGCTCTCCTCGTAGAGCGTCCGCCCGTGGCCCGCGCTGCCGTGCTCGAGGAATTCCTCGCCGTGGACGCC
Organism: Enhygromyxa salina; assembly: GCF_002994615.1. Taxonomy (GTDB): domain Bacteria; phylum Myxococcota_A; class Polyangia; order Nannocystales; family Nannocystaceae; genus Plesiocystis; species Plesiocystis salina_A. Next base: position 18,147 of record NZ_PVNK01000238.1, read on the forward strand.
GACGAGCACGATCACGGCCTCGTCGAGCTCCTCGCGCTCGGCGAGGCTGTCGAGCAGCAACCCGAGCGCCTGATCGATGACCTGCAGCTCGCCCCGATACAGCCGCCGCACGTACTCGAGCTGGGCGCGATCGGGCTCGATCTTCTGCGTCCGCACGCGCCCGACCCACATGTGCGTGCGGTGCTGCGCGGGCGCGTCCTCAGGCGGCGTGACATCGGCCAGGACCTCGCTGGGGGGGTCGTAGGGCGCCTGGGCGTCGTTGAGCACCGCGTAGATGAAGCGCGGGCTCGGACGCTGAGCGATCTCGTCGAGCATCGCGAGCACGACCTTCTGGGCGTCGTTGCCACGGGTGTTGCTGCGCACGAGGATCTTGTGATCGGCGAAGCCCTGGGTCAGGCCGCGCTCGTTGGAGATGTAGGAGTTCGCGCTGACGCCCGAGTTGAAATACCCGGCGCGATCGAGGATCTCGGCGAGCGTGCTTTGGCCCTCGGCGACGAAGGTCCCGCGCACGGTCAGGTGGCCCGGGGGAACCACGCTCGTGAGCAGCCCGGCGTGGCTCGGGACGGCCGCGGCCCCGAGCGCGTAGGCCCGCTCGAACACGAGCGCGTCGGCCAAAAAGCGCGCGACCGAGGGGTAGCTCGGGCTCTTGGGGATCGCCCCGAGCGCGCCGTCAAAGAGATCGTCGGGGCGGACGCCCTCGAGCGCGAGCACGTAGACGTCTCGCGGGCTCCGATCTCGACGGTCGACGGGCATCGAGCGGTGCGCGACGATGTCGAGGGCCTCGAACAGGGCGCCGCCGGGGGGGCCCTCGGCGGGCTGGCCCGAGCCCTGACCGGGCTCGGGACCGCGGGTGCTTCGGACGCGGATCTCGAGCCGCGTCGGGATCTCGCCGTAACCCGACAGATCGACGCTGGCGCTGCCGCCCGCCGCACGCAGGGGCTGCTGGAGCAGCTCGGCCGGGGCCCGACCGAGGCGGTGGTCGGCGTCGGTGCTCGCTAGCACCTCGAGGCTCCCGCGCCCGGACAGCTCGACCCGGAGCCGAGCCCGGCGCGGCGGGATCAGGTAGTAGACCAGGCTCCGGTTGGCCGGGACCTCGAACTCGACCTCGTCGCCGAGCGAGCGAATCTCGTAGTCGTTGCCAGCGGTCGCCCGCGGCGGGCCGGCGCGGATCGTGTCGAGGGTCCCGACCTCGACGCTCTCGATCGCGGCCGAGACCAACATCGGGTCGTCTGCGCTGGGCCCTGCGGGGAGCGGCGCCTCGCCGGGCGGGGTCAGGGGCGCGACGTTGCGAAAGTGCAGGCGCAGGCGGTTGTCACCGCTGACGACCAGATCGTTGGGCAAGGACAGGGTCCGCCGCTCCCACTCCTCGCCGACGCGCAGGTTGGCCAGCGGTCGCTCCTCCCACAGCACGGTGACCGACTGATCCGGGGCCAGCGCGCGCAGGGTGATGGCCATCGCTAGGCCGGTGGTCGGCGGCGGCGGATCCTCGGGCATCGGCTCGCCGGGCGGGGGCGTGTAGGGCGTGTCGGGGTTGAGCGCAGGCGACAGCGGGCCGTCGAGGGGGATGTCGAGCGCGCCGCCGTGGCCGACGAGCAGCGCCGCGCGGCGCTCATCGACGTCCTGGGCCAGGCGCCACGGTGAGCCGGCCGCGGCCAGCTGGAGGTGCTTGTGCGCGCTCGGGTGACCGAGGTCGATCCACACCCGCCCCTCGCGGATCACGACCGCGCTGGGCCGCTGGGCGATCAAGTCCTGCCACGCGTCGGTGCTCTCGACCTTCGACACGGGCGCGAGCTTGGGCGCACGCACGGCGACCTCGCGCGCGGGGTCCTGGCCACGGTCGTCACCGCAGGCCGCCCCGCCCAGCGCCAGCACCAGCGCCAGGATCCGAGTCAGAAAGCTCGACACGCCCCGCTCAATTTTTTGCACGCCAGGCCTCACGGGCGAGGTGTAGCGCAGGCAGCCACGCGACGAGCAAGCCCGCGAGCGCCAGCCAGCCAAAGTACGCGCCGACGCGCAGGTCGCAGGCCGCGAACAGCGATCCGCGGCTCGCGGCCTCGACCCACGCGAGCGCGCCGAGGGTCCCGAGCAGCGCCGCGAGCGAGGCCGGACCCAGGCCGACGTCGCCGTCTCGACCCCGAGTTCGGCGATGATCGAAGGCGACCAGGACCAGCGAAGCCGCGAGCGCGGCCGCGACGATGCCGAGCTGAAGTGAGCTCATCTGCCGGATCATCGGGACCAGGCGGCCGAACAGCGGGCCGTTGGCCCAGGCGTCGAGCAGGCCGCGGGGCGGAAACAGATGGCGCGGGAGAGGATCGAGGGCCAGGCCCAGCTGCGCGAGCGCCCCCGCGCCCGCGATGCCCACGCTCAGCCTCCGTGTGAACAGCGCCAGCGCGGCGCCGAACAGCCCCGCGACGACCGCGGCCCACGGCGCGACCCGAGCGCGGAGGGGCTCGGGCTCGCGCAGCTCCCAGCCCCCTCGCCACAAGTGCAGCTGCAAGGCGATCGCCCCGCGCTCGTCGATGATCTCGGTCCGGAGCAGGTGGGGGCTGTTGGCCAGCGCGAAGTAGGGGCTGGCACCGACCGCCCGCTCGACGCTGTCGACAGCCCACAGCGGCCCACCGTCGGAGATGACCTCGACCCCGAGGGGCTCCTCGCGCAGCAGCTCACCCTCGTCGTCGGCGACGCCCGCGAGCAGGCCGAGCTCGTCGAGCGAGCGCGCGGCCATGGCCTCGACCGCCGCCTCGCGGGTGGGCGCCCCAGCTGAGAGCAGCGCACCCACGCACGCGACGATCACCCCGACCAGGGCGGTGATCACAAGCGCGCGGGACACAACGAGCATGCTCGAGCCTGGCCAGAGCCTACCAGGGCCCGTCGACGACCCACACCGGGTCGAGGGGCAGATCAAAGACGACGCGCAGGGCCGCCCCCGGACGGTCCAGGGCCGCCACCGTCCGCGCGACGCCCGGGCGATCGGGGTTGATCTCGGCCGCGATCGGGCCGGCCAGGACTCGCTGGCGCAGCTCGGTCTGCGCGCCCGGGTCGCTGATCGAGATCAACGCCGCGAGCGCGTCGGCCCGGGCCCGCGGCGCGCAGGTGGTCGCGGCCCCGACCAGGCGCTGGCGCGACTCCTGCGATGGCGACGCGTCCTCGCTCGGCGCCCGGGCCCGGCTCGCCGCGCGAGCGCACAGGGCGTCGCTGTCGCTGAGGAACGCGAGGTCCCCGTCGATCCCCGGATCGCTCACGAGCGTCGCGCCAGCGCCCGCGGCCGCCCGCTCCAGCGCGCTCACAGCCTCGGGGTGCCGGGCGCGCAGCTGCTCATCGACGACGATCTCGATGAGCCGCTCCCAGGCCAGGGCGTCGGCTCGCGCCTCGCTGGCCAGCATCCACAGGACCCGGTCGACCCGCGACCACTGGCGCGCGCGCGGGGCCTCGTCGACGTAGATCCGCAGCTGCTCGCGGACCGCGTCGACGGCCGCGGGGTCGCCCTCGCGCACGATCGCGTCGCCGTCGACGTCGCGGAGGCGCAAGAGCACGAGCTCGCGGCGCGCGGCCGAGTCGTCGAGCCCGTCGCTGTGCGCGAGCACCTGTCGCAGCGCGTCGATGCTGTACTCGCGCGCGCCGAAGCTGCGCCCCGCGACCGCGGCTCGGGCCCACAGCCCGCGCGGATCCGTTGTTTGGGCCGCAGCAGAGATCGTCAGCAAGGTCGCGCGCTTGGTCTGACCGTGGGCGAGCGCGAGCTCGGCGTGGAGCTGCAGCTGGGTCGACGCGCCGAGCTCGGGGGCGTGGATCAGGCGCTCGTCCAAGGTCGCGAGCGCGAGCTCGTGGGGGCCCGCGTGGAGCAGGTTGACGAGGGGGGCGGTGCACGAGAGCGCGAGGTCGGACTCGAGCGCCCGGGCCAGCTCGACGCCGGTCGCGGGCGCGCCGAGGTCTGCGATCGCGGCCTCGACCGCCGCGCGAGCGCGGACCGGATCCAGGCCCACGCGCGCGAGCTCCTCGTCGGCCTCGGGGTCGAGCCAGCGACCGAGCTCCGGACAGCGCAGATCATCGCGGTCGAGATGGAGCCCGGCCACGGCGACGTCGAGGCGCGGATCCCAGCGCTCGAACCACGGATCGCCGAGCGAGCGCCAGACGACGTTGCGATCGGCCGCCTCGGCTTCGTCGAGCCCCGCGGCCCGGCTGAGCCCGAGCGCGGACGCGACCGCGAGCAAGATCTCGTCGAGCAGCGGACCCGGGACGACCTCGGCCAGGGCCAGGGCCTGCCACGGGTGTCCGAGGACCAGCTGGCGGCGAACCTCCTCGACCGCGGACGCGGTGACCTGGGCCAGCCCGACCTCGTGGCCCGCGACCAGCACCGCGCGGCGCAGCTCCAGGGCCAGGACCGCCTGTCCGCGGTGCTCGAGCAGGCGGGCGAGGGTCAACAGGAGGTCGAAGCTGCGGCGATCGACCGGCACCCGCTGGGACCAGTGAGCGGGCGCGGGCGTGAGTCCGCCGTCGCCCGCCTCCCCCACCTCGGCCTCGACGGCGACCGGGATCATGTCCCGGAGGTTGGTGTTGAGCGCGAACTCGGCTCCGCTGAGGTCGCCGACGCTGGCGGCCACACGCCAGGCCTTCGCGGCCTCGTGCGGGCCCTGTCCGCCGAGCGAGGCCATGGCCGCGACGATCCAGCCTTGCCGGCTGTCGGACGCCCCGTCGAGCTCGCGGACGCTGGTCAGACGCAGCAGCGCGTACTCGCGGGCGCCGTCGGGCAGGGTGTCGATCGCCGCGAGCAGGTCATCGGGCGCGGTGTCGCCGATCCAGGCCGAGAGGCGCCGGCTCGACATCAGCCCCGGCCCGAGCGCGCCGCCGAATTCAGCCGCGAGCAAGACCGCGACGTCGTCGGGCTCGACCTGCATGCCCTCGGCCTCGGCCAGCGCGACGACAGCCCGCGGGCCACGCTTGCGCGCGAGCTCGAGGCGATCGGCGAGCTGCGCCTCGAGGGTTGCGATCGCCTCGGGCTTGGGCGCCAGCGCGTCGAGGCTGCGCTGGCCCTCGGCCTGCGCCGAGGCGCCCGGCTGGATGCTCGACAAGAACCCGCGGTCCTCCTCGCGGAGCGCCTCCGGGCACCACAGCGCGAGCCGACGCATGTCGAGGTCGGCCGCGAGCGCCTCGCCGAGCTCGGCCTGCGCCCGCGCGCGTCGACGGAGCAGATCGCAGGCGAGCTCGGCCTCGGGGGAGCCCGTGAGCGCGTCGAGATCGATGTCGCCCAGGCGGGTGTAGTGAGCCGCGGCCACGCCGAGCAGCCCGAGCTCGCGCTCGAGCTTGGCGAGGGCCAGCAGCGAGGGCTCCTGACCGCCGCTGCGAAAGTCTCGGAGCAGCACGGCGCGGGCCTCCTCGGGCTTGTCGAGCTCGACCAGCGCCTGGGCCCAGGCGCGCGCGGCCTTGCCCCGTGGCGCTTGCTTCTGGGCCCGCGCGCGGCGGTCGAGCTCGGCCCACTCCCGGTCCTTGGCCAGCTTGACGAGCGCCCCACCGCAGCCGCTCACGAGCACCAGCGAGACCGCGAGCGCCGCCGCTCGCCAGCGAGCGTGGCCGCTCACGGGGTCTCGCCCTGCCCTTCGCAGCTGAGCAGATCGGCGCCGCCGATGTCGTCGATCAGGCCATCGAGCAGCCGCTGCTCTTGACCCGAGAGCTGGCCGCGCCCGCGCTGTGCGACGCACAAGCTCGCGAGCGCCGGGTCGATGTCGCCGAGCGCGATGTAGCCCTCGGCCAGACGCAGATGGTTGACCGGGGCCTCCGGATGGGCGTCGACGACGTCCTCGAGCAGCTCGAGGCCGTCTTCGGAGTCGCCCTGCTCGAGGTGCTGGCCCGCGAGCACGTAGAGCGTGCCGAGCATGCGCGTGGCCGCCATCTCGCGGAAGCTCGGATCGCGCTCGATGCTCTCGAGCGCCCAGCGCTGCATCTCGCGGAGCAGCTTGAGCGCCTTGAGCCCGCGGCCCTCGGCGACGCGACCGGCGACGGCCGCCCGCGCGTAGGCGTAGGCCGCGGTCTGATCGTCGGCCACCGCCCGGACTCTCTCGAGCGCAGCCGCGCGCTCGGCCTCGCTGTCCTGGCCCCCCGCGATCCGGGTCTCGAGGGCCTCGTAGACCGCCCAGGCGTCGTCCTGGTCGGCCTCGGCGATGCTGGGATCCACGCTGCCGCGGGGCTTGCACGCCACTCCAGGCGCGACGAGCAGCGCGGCCAGGGCCAGGGCTGAGCAGCGTCCGTGCACGGCCGCAGGGATAGCACGAAAGCGTGCCCGTCCCGCAGCGACCGGGCCGGGCCGGGCTCAGCCGCCGTAGTCGGCGATCACGCCCGCGTAGTCGGCGTCGCTCGCCGCGCTCAGCGAGCGGAGCCCAACTTCTTTACAGGCCGACGCCCCAGCGCCCGTGCAGACCTTCGAGAGCTTGCCCTCGAAGGCCTTCTTCTGGGCGGAGGGCGCAGCCGGGAACGCGACGACGGCCATCGGCGGCAGCTCGCTGGAGGTCCACACGACCTTGAGCGCGGGCCCGCCCTCGACCTTGGCCAGGCTGGCCTTTTGCGCGTCGTCGATCAGCGCGCAGGCGACCTCGCCTCGGGCCGCGGCCTTGACGGTCTTCATTGGCCGGCGGGTGTCTTCGACGCTGAAGTCGGCGAGCGAGAAGTCGGACTTGCCGACGACCTTGTCGATGAAGCGCGCGTCGTCGCCGTGGTCGGTGCCGAGGGTCTTGCCCTTGCAGCCGGCGAGCGTCCCCTCGCTGGCGCTGACGACGAAATACTGACGGCCGCCCCCGCTGCTGACCGTCGCCGAGCCGATGACCTCGAGCTTGTGCTTGGCGCGGAGCTCGAGGAACGCGGCGAGGGACAAGATCCCGTAGTGAGGCTGGTTGGCGCTGATGTACTTGGCCGCGAGGGAGCGGCTGGTGAGGTACTTGCCCGCGGCCGCCGACCATCCGTTTTGGCCCGCGACGTGGGCGATCAGCTTGTCGACGTAGCCCTGCGCGGTGGACGAGCTGCCGACGCCGTGCTCTTCGAGGATCAGGACGTTGACCTGGTCCCCGGCATCTGCGGCGCTGGGCGCGAGAGCGAGGGCGGCGAGTAGGGCTGCAGCTACGATATTGCGGATCGTCTGACGCACTGGGAGACCTCGTGCCGGCCTTAGACGGGGGGCCCCGAGACTTATGCACATCCGGGACGCTCTCCGAATACTCTAAGTCCGGTGTGGCCGGGCTCCGCGCGTGTCTTCACTCACAAGCGATCACGCGTCGGCGCGTCGACGCCCACCCGAGGGGATCAGGACCAGCGCGCCAGCAGCGAGGACCAGCGCCAGGACCATCCACATCCCGCCCGCTTCGAGCGGGAGCCCGTGATACCAGTCGTGCAGCGGCTCGACCCAGCCCGCGAACTCGCCGGACCGAAGCAAGGGGCCGAGCAGGAGGTAGGTCATGCCGATCGCCAGGGCGTAGGCCGAGGCCAGGATCCACGTCCGCCGACGATCGTCGACGGCCTCGAGCTCGGGCAGGCGATCCATGACGAGGCGGGTGAAGAACGCGTCGTTGGGCTCGTGGACCTCGAACAGCGCGAGCTCCATCTCGACGAATTCGGCCAGCTCGCGGGCGCACGCCGGATCTTCTTGGGCCATGCGCCGCAGCGAGCGCGGTAGCCAGCGCTCGCCGCCCGGATCCTCGCGCAGCAGCTGCGGATCGAGATCGAGCTCGCACAGGGCCTCGATGAAGGCCTCACAGCGCTCGGAGACCTGCCCACTCACGACGAGGGATCTCCTGCGGCCTGGCCCGCGCCCTGAGCACGCAGGTGCTCGCGCAACATCTTCTTGGCCCGATGCAGGTGGGTCTTCACCGTCCCGAGCGGGAGGTCGAGGATCTCCGCGATCTCCGGGTAGGACACGTCCTGCAGGTAGTAGAGCGTGACGACGGCGCGGTAGCGCTCGGGCAACGCGACGATCGCTCCGGCGAGATCTCGGCGCATGTCGAAGCGGATCGGAGACAGCTCGTCGGTCGGCGCGGCGGCGCAGCTCTCGAAGCCCGGAGGCAGGGCGACGAGCTCCCTGTTGCGGGCGCGATGGTTCAGGAAAACGTTGTAGGCGATGCGGTAGATCCAGGTGGAGAAGCGCGAGCGCCCCTCGAAGCTGACCAACCCGCGATAGGCCCGCAAGAACGCCTCTTGGCCGAGGTCGTCGGCCAGGGTCGAGTTGCCGGTCAGGCGCAGCAGCAGCCCGCGAACCTTGCCCTGGTGGCGGCGCACGAGCTCGGCGAAGGCCGCGTTGTCGCCGCCTTTGCCGGCGCGCTCGACGAGCTCCGGGTCGTCGAGATCGGTGATCCGGAGCTCGCGCCCGGCCCTGCGACCCCAGGTCTGCGTCAGCGCGCGATTCAAGCGTCCCCCCGAGGCTTGGCTGAGGGCTTGGCTGGGGTCGTGACCGCGAAGCGATGACTGACGAGGTAACCGATGCCGATGAAGCCGGGGATCAGGCCAGCGGGGCTCAGACCCGCCCCGCCGCCGAGCAAGGACGCGAGCATCAGGCCGACGCCGGTCGAGACCAACACCAACCCACGGCGCAGATCGCTGCCGTGGTTGGCGCCGACGAGCTCGGCGGGCGGCTCGATGCCCTTCTCGACCATGCGCCTGGCGAGCTCGAGCCGTCGGCGGGTCGTGGCGTGACGAAAGCGAATGGCGGAGATCACGATCAGGGCGACGACAGCCAAGAACGCGATGTCAAAGGCCCGAAAGCCGGAGCAGGCCGGGGTCTGGGCCTCGAACAGCATCGAGTCGAGCTCGAGCACATAGCCGAGCATCCCCGAGCAGCCCTGCCCGCCGATCCCGGCGTCGACGACCAGGGGGGCGAGCTCGGCCGCCATCGCGGTCCCGGCCACGGCCCAGGTCACCAGACCCGCGCCGAACGCGAGCCCCCAGGAGGTGAGGCTCGAGCGCAGCTGTGTTGGTGGACGCGGCATGGGTTTCAACTCGGAAGCTGCGACCCGCCGAGTCTCCGTCTGGTTTCAGGCGCGCGCAAGGCGGACTCACCAGGACCGACGGTAGTCACGCCAAAGCGCGCTGACGTCACACGGCGGCAGCGTCGACGGGCCGCCGACCGCGGCCAGCGCAGCGCTCAGCAGCCCGCGCGCGCGCGCGACGGTCGCGTCGAGCTCCGCGACGCGCTCGGCCCGAGCGAGCTGATCGTCAATGTAGACGCGAAACCCGGCGAGATCTCGATCGAACCCGTGAAACACGCCCTGGATCTCGAATTGCTCCGCAAACCAGCTCCGCCCCCAGTCGGCCGCGGCGCCGCCGTGAAAGGGCGCGCAGGTCGTCGTGCTCAGACCACAGCACGCGAGCTCCTCCCAGAGGTGAGCTCGCTGGTCCGAATGCTCGATATCGAGCGGAATCAGCCCGTAGTCGAAGCCATGGTCATCGTCGAGGCGACCCAGAAACAGGGCGTGGACCAGCTCGTGGATCAGGTTGGGCAGCCCTTGGGCCTCGATGACCCAGGCGAGCCCGCCCGAAGCCTCGGTCTCGTGGGGCGTCGCGCGCCGACACAGGTTCTCGCGGTCCGGACCGACCAGCGTGACCGCGCCCATATTGCGTGCGATCCGCGCAATCGACCGAGCTAGATCCGCGGCGTGGTGACACTCAATGGGTGTCTCCCGGTGTTGAATCGACGCTGTAATTTTTTCTCCCATTTGAATCCGCGTAAGCCAAAATAAGGCTGATGCATCGAACTCTCCGCTGATACCCTAGAGTTGGGTACGTCTCCCGCCGGTCATGCCAGGTCTCCCCGCAATCAGCAACGACGCGCTCGCGCTGAACCACGAGCGCGGCGCCGTCCACGAGGCAGTCGCCCAGAGCAAACCCGAGTGGCAGAGGCGACCGGCCGAAGAGACCTTCACCCTGGGCCGCTATGTCATCACCGGGCGGATCGCCAGCGGCGGCATGGCGACGGTCTACCGCGCGCGCCTCGACGGCGCCGGGGGCTTCGCTCGGGAGTTTGCGATCAAGGTCATCCACGCTCACCTCGCGGCCGCAGAGGGCTTCAAAGAGCGCTTCTTGGATGAGGCGAGGGTCGCCTCGCGCGTCAGCCACCCCCACGTCGTGGCCACGGTCGACTCCGATCAGGACCGCGGCTACCACTATCTGGTCCTCGAGCTGGTCGACGGCGTCACCCTGCGTCAGCTCCAGGTCAACGATCTGCACCGCAGCGCGACCGCCGAGGGCGCGAGGCTGTCGCCGTCCGAGGCTGCGCGCATCGTCTGCGACGCCGCCCGGGGGCTGCACGCGGTCCACTCGATGGTCGACGAGGAGGGCGTGTCACTCGACGTCGTCCACCGCGATCTCTCGCCGCACAACCTCATGCTCGACGTCACCGGGCGCACGGTCCTGATCGATCTGGGCCTCGCCAAGGCCCGCGGGCAGCTCGGGCACACGCAGACCGGCGTTCTGTGCGGGAAGCTGCCCTACATGAGCCCCGAGCAGAGCCAGGTCGCGCCCCTCGACGCCCGCTCGGATGTCTTCAGCCTCGGCAGCGTGCTGTTCGAGCTCACCGTCGGCGCGCCGCCTTTTGGCGACGACCACACCCCTGGCACCCTCGACAAGCTGCGCAAGTCGGATCCCGATCGTCTCGCTCGCATCCTCGTCGAGGCCGACGCCCCGAGCTGGCTGACCCAGGTGATCCTCGGCTGTCTGCGCCGCAAGCCCGAAGATCGCTACCCCACGGCAAAGGCCCTCGCCGACGCCCTCGACGCCGGCATGCGGCGCGCGGGCGTGGTTCAGTCTGCGGCCCGCAAGGCGCTGGCTCGGCGGGCGACCGCGGTCCGCGATCAGCTCGGGCCGCTGCATCCCGCCGACCCGCTGCCGCCGCTGATCGCCCCCGACCCCACCGGCCCGCACAGCGCGCTCCCACGCCCGCGGGTGCCCGCCTGGGTCAGCGGTCTGGGCATGGCCGCGGCCGGGGCCCTGGTCGTGCTCCTCGCTCTGTTCGCGCGCGAGTCGTTCGACAGCGGGTCCGCCCGCGCGAGTGAGACCCACTGGATCCCGAGCATGGCCTCCAACGCCAACCTCCCCGAGCCGGCCCCGAGCCCGAGCCCGAACGTGGCCCGGAGCGCACCATCCGACGCCGCGCCCCAGCCCGAGGACAAGGCCCGGGTCAGCGCCCCCGCGCCGGCCACGACTGACGACGAGGCCGGAGACGACGCCGCGATCGAGCCCGCTCGCAAGCCCAAGCGAACACCTCGCAACGCCGGGCGGGCCGACGGCTTCAAGGGCAACCCCTACGATTGAACGCGTGATTGATGGCGCTCGCCTTCGTTGTCCTCGCCGGGGCCCTCGTCGGGCCGTCCCTCGTCGCTACACCGCCCCCACTGGCCGCGGAGCTGGCCGTCGGGGTGTCTGCCGAGCTTGGCCCGAGCCCCCACGCCCATCAGGCCGAGCCGAGCCCCGACGTCGACGAGCCGGCCCCCGACGTCGACGTGAGCGCGGCGGCCAAGCAAGCCTTTGATGAGGGCCTCGCCGCCGTGAGCAGCGGCGAGTTCGAGGCCGCGGTCAGCTCCTTCGAGCGCGCCTACGAGCTGCGCCCTCACCCGGTGACCTTGTTCAACCTGGCCCTCGCGCTGGAGCGGGCCGGGCGCCTGCCCGAGGCCTGGGGGCTGTTCGACGACGTCATCGATATCGTCGAGAGCAGCGCCGAGCGCCGCGAGGTCCGTCGCCACATGCGGGCGATCGAGTCCGAGATCGCTATCGTCGATGTCGAAGCTCGCCCGCAGCAGCGCCTGTGCATCGACGGCCTCGAGATGCCTGGCGGCGACACCAACGACTACCGCCTCGCGGTCGAGCCGGGCCGCCACGAGCTGCTGCTCGACGAGCACGCCTTCGCCGTCGACTTCGAGCCCGGCGATCGCCGGGTCCTGCTGCTCGACAAGGCCGACGAGCTCGTCGGCAGCCGGCGCAAGAGCGCGCTGATGCCCGCGATGCTCGGGACCTCGATCGGCACCGGAGGCCTCGCGTTCGTCCTGGGCATCGGCGCCGCCGCGGCCAAAGACGACCTGACCCAGACGGGGCTAGCGATCGGGTCGGCGACCAGCGCCGGGCTCGCGATCGCGGCCGGAGTCGTCGCGTTGTTGATCGAGACGCGGACGATCTCCGAGACGCCCCGGGAGAGGTCTTCGGATTCCCAGGCCTGTCCAGGCTCGCCCGAGCTCGAGCGCCGACTCGACCTGCAGATCGGACCGACCCTTGGGCGACCTGTCGAGTTTGCCGCCACCCCGCTCCCAACACCGCTCCCCACCTCGCTGACAGCGAACATCGAGTTTCCCCACCCACGAGGCATCCAGCCCCCACGCGGCGAGATCTAGTTGTCGCCACGCCCTGCCCCTCCCATGGGCGCAGGAAACAAGAGTTCGAGCACGCCCCCGAGCCCTCTTCAGAGGAGGGAGCGACCTCCCGCTTGCCTGGCAGAGTTGCTGACGCCTGCGGCGGTCATGGATAACCGGCGTGCGTGGCAAAGCTGCTGACGCCTGCGGGGGTCATAGACAACCAGCCCCCTTTAGGGGGCCACGCAGACGACTGCGTGCCACATACCAGCCCACCGAGGGAGGGAGCGCAGCGACCGACCGACCTGCCGCGCAGCGGCAGTGCGTGGCAAAGTTGCTGACGCCTGCGGGGGTCATAGAAAACCAGCCCCCTTTAGGGGGCCACGCATCCCACTGCGTGTCACATACCAGCCCACCGAGGGAGGGAGCGCAGCGACCGACCGACCTGCCGCGCAGCGGCAGTGCGTGGCAAAGTTGCTGACGCCTGCGGGGGTCATAGACA
>NZ_PVNK01000239.1 GCF_002994615.1 Enhygromyxa salina
CTTTTCGCCGAGGGCTTTGTCGCCAAAACTTGCAGTACGCCCGGTACAGCGGCGTTTTGGCTTCGCGCCCTCGGCAAAAATTCCGGCGCGAGGCGACACGATGCATTGCACCCCGGGCTGCTAGCAGCCCCGCGAGTGAGCCGGACAACGCGTCGCGCGGCGTATCCGCACATCGGTGTACCCTTGGCCCGCCCGGCGGCCCGACTCTGCGCTCGCGTGAGCACCGAAGGAGAAGCATGAACGCCCCCCACGACCACCAGGTCCACGTCTCTTTTGTCTCGGCTCGCTACGACGCGACCTGGCGCGTCACCAGCATGGCCCTCGGCGAAGGCTTCAACGAGCCCTACGCGATCGACCTGGACATCCGATCGGACGACTTCGCCGGCGACCTGTCCGCGATGCTCGGCACGCGGGCGCAGGTGACCATCGAGCGAGGGCCCATGTCGCGCGTGATGTTCGGGATCCTGGCGACGGTCGAGGGCGGGCCCTTCGTGCCTCATCACGTCACCGCCCGCGTCCGGGTCTCGCCCGCGCTGGCCGCCCTCCAACATCGCCGGAACAGTCGGGTGTTCACCGACAAGACCGTCATCGAGGTGCTGCGAGACGTCCTCGAGCCGACCCTGGCCAAGTTCGGCCGCGAGGTCGACTTCGGCTGGCTCAGCGAGACCTACCCGCGGCGCGGCCACATTACCCAGTACCAGGAGACGGACTACGCCTTCGTCTCTCGGCTCATGGAGGACGAGGGGATCGCGTTTCGCTTCGACCACGACGGGGACGCCGAGAAGTTGATCCTCCTGGACGCCGACAGCGCTTACGCCGAGGTCGAGACGACCAGCGGGCCTCCTGGGTTGCTTCCGATGGCCCTCAACGCAGACGCCAGCGATCAGCGCGAGGAACTGCGCGCGCTCTCGCGCAAGATGAAGCTCGCCCCCACCGTCGCCCGCGCTGGTTCCTTTGACTGGCGGACTCCGGACGATGAGCCCGGCGTTGGCGGCGACGGTGCCGCCCTCGGCATGAACGCCGAGGGCCCCGAGCTCGAAGACTACGCGTTCGAGTTGCCCCCCGCGGGCGCGGGCTCCGAGGTCGTCGAACGCCGGCTCGCGCTGCGTCGGCGTCGCGTCGACCAGTCGGCCCGGGCCATCGTCGGGCGCACCACGGCCCACCAACTCACGGTCGGCTCGACCTTCGAAGTTGTCGATCACCCCGATATCGACCTCAACGGCGTGTACCTCGTCACCGCTGTCAGGCACCGGCTCGCCTTCGAAGCGCGGCCCGCCATGGACGCGCCCGCGGCGGGCGGCCCGCCGCCCCATGAAGATCCACGGGCCGGCTACGAAAACGAGTTCGAGGGCCACCCCCTCAGCCTCGGCTACTCCCCGCCCACGAAGACCGAGCGCCCCCGCATCCAGGGGGTGGTCTCCGCCCGGGTGATCGGAGACGAGTTCGCGACCGACGACGACGGCCGGCTGCGGGTGGAGTTCCCCTGGGACCGCGACAAGGGCCGGACCTCCTCGATCCCCGTAATGCAAGCGTGGGCTGGGGCCGGATGGGGCACTCAGTTCTTCCCCCGCGCCGGCATGCAGGTCATGGTCTCGTTCGTCGACGGCGACCCCGACCAGCCCGTGGTCATCGGCTGCCGATATGGCGGCAACAACGCCCCGCCGTACAAGCAGGCCGATCAGTGCAGCGGCATCAAGACCGCCTCCAGTGGCGACGCTGAGCGCTACAACGAGCTGATGTTCGACGACTCGAACGGTAAAGAACTCGTCCGTATTCGGGCACAGAAAGACTTTCACACGATTGCAAAGGAAGCGCACACCATTAATGTCGGGTTGGACCAATTCACGCACGTGGGGAGAAACAAAAAGACGATCGTCGACGGCAAGCGCACCGCCCGGTATACCGCCAAGGAGGAAATCTGGGTGGATGAGGAGCGACGCCTGACCGTAGACGGCGACGAACACCGCACCGTCTCAGGCACCACGGTCGAGACCTTCTTCAAGAACCTGACACGCAACATGCACAGTGATCTGTCTGCCACGGTAGTCGGGAACGCGACTCACACGGTCATCAAGTCGCAGACGACCATCGTCGGCGCAAACATGAATGCCAGCTGCACTGGTAACCGTTCGGACGAAACTGGCGGGAAGCATAAAATTATCGCCGGCGGAGGTCTCGACATCGAGGCTCCCACCATGAAGGTCTTGGCTCCTGGAGGCCTCACGTTCATCGGGCCCACATCGGAGATCAATGTATTAGGCGATAAATTGGACGTCGTCAGTGTACAGCGTTCAGCTGCCCAGCTTGCGGTCTCGCTTGCAGTCGCCAGGGCATCACTTACCACCGGGCTCTCCTCCAGCATTACCAGCACCTCGATTTCCATCACTGGCCTCCGTATCAACAACTCTCCGTTCTACATCGACCACATCGGTGCGCGAATCAAGAACTGGAAAATGAGTATCGGGAGGACCGGGCTCGACATCAACAAGAGCAAATTGAAAGTGGAGATGTAGAACCGTGACAAATGAACAAACGAACTGCGCAGCCTGTGGAGCCCCGATTCGCGTCACAGACGTACAATGCTCGTACTGTGGAGCAGCCGCTTTGGGCACGATCGCCGCCCGACCGCCTGTTCGACCCGTCCCGTCCGGAGTCATCACCTATCGACTGAGCGACCGAGTGCCCCGAGACGTACTAGCGGAGGCCCGCCGTCTACTTTTGGGAGGCGACCGTGCCGCTGCGGCGCAAGTCATCGTGAGCCGGGACGATCGCTCTGTCGCCGAGGCGGAGCAACTACTCGATGACCTAGCGGCTCGGGAGGAAAACGGCAAGAATCGAAGGGGCGCCGAGCTTATCCATTTTTACTTCTTGTACGCGGGATTGGCGATCTTAACCACCAGCCTCGCTTGGGCCATTATCTTCCAATCCGTCCCGGTCGCGGTCGTTGGGCTCATTGTCGGAATACCGGTTGGAATGTATGGCAACTCACTCGTAATCTTCTCAATCAAGCACCAGGGGTGGAAGCAAGCAAAAGCGCGAATTGAACGAGCCGCGTTCGTCGCGAGGCTGAACGCGACCACGGACTGCTACCGCCTCTGGGTCCAATTCGGAACGGAGCAGGGCGGACGTCTCGCCGACGCCTTGGCGCGAGTGCCCTCGGCAGGGGAGCCTGTCGACTGGAGTCGCGCCGAAGCGATCGTCTGCTACAACCCAGCCGGCAACGACCCCGTCGTGATCCAGCAAGTGCGACTGCAATAGAGACCGACCATGCCCCGGCCCACCTCATTCGTCTCACGACCCCTCGCCCGATGAAAATCATCAAACCAAATCGCGTCAGCGCCCTCACCCGCTGTTTCGAGCACGTCGGCGTCGGCTACCTCGGCATCTCAGCCCTGTGCTTCCTGCCCTTTAGCGACGGCGACGTCGACCTTCTATCCGAGATCAGCCTGTGGAAGTTCGTCGCGGAGAGGCTCGAAGGCGTCAGTCTCGATGACGCCGTACCCAAAGCGCGAGGCGAGTATCTCGTGAACGGATCCCTCTTCCCACCGCCGGGGGCGACGAGCGTGGTCGCCGAGGCGGCCGTGGGCGGTCTGGTCAAGTCAATCCGGGCGACCGGCGAACGTGCTTGGCTGAACTCCCGTCGCAAGACCGAGCCCCGGCCGCTCGAGGTCATGCCCCTCGACTGGTCGCGCACCTACGGCGGCCCCGACTTCCCCCACAACCCGCTCGGGATGGGTCGCAAGGAGGTCGAGTTCGACGGCGTGCGGGCTGTGCCACTGCCCCAGCTCGAGCCGGTCGATCAGAGGCTCGCCAGGCGCGACGAGGTCGGTGCACCGATCGGGTTGGGCCCGATCGACCTCAGCTGGCCGACGCGCCAACGCCTCGCCGGGACCTACGACGAACAGTGGCTGCGCGAGCACTCTCCCGGGCCTGCGCGCGACCTCGACTGGTCCTTCTTCAACACGGCGTCGCGAGATCAGCAACGCGAGGGAGCGTGGCTACCAGGGGACGCCTACGGCTTTCGCCACATGCACCCGAGCGAAGCCACGGTCGGCGGCAGGCTGCCGCCCGTGGTCGCCCGGGCGTTCATCAGCCGCCGCGACCGAGCTCCGAGCGCGGCCGAGAACTTCGAGCGCGCCCGCGCAGCCGCCGCGCCCGGGCTCGACGACGAGCTCGCCTGGGCCATGCAGACCGACGGCACCACCTTCGAGGAGGTGGTCCTCGCCGCCACGACGCTGTGGTTCTTCCCGGACGCGAAGCGGCTAGTGCTCGTGTTCACCGGGTCAACTCGCATTCTGACCGACGACGGCTCCGATGTCGTGCACTTGCTGATCGCGGCCGAACGCAGCGGCCACCCGCGGACGCTCGAGCACTACGAGGAGGTGCTCGCCGAGCGGCTGCACCCCAAGCGTGGGGCGATCGCCGCGCTGCGAGACCAAGACCTGCTGCCCGAGGGCGTCTCGCCGACGCTCGACGAGGTCGCCGAAGACGAGGCGCTCTTCGCCAACGAGGGCCTGCTCGCGCAAGCGCTGTTCCGACGCGCAGAGCTCGAGCATCGGGCGATCATCACCGCGCTCGAGGCCGAGGGCATCCCCGAGTCGATGTTCCCCGAGCCGCCTCGACCGCCCGCGCCCCCGCCCTCGATCGAGGAGCTGCCAGCGCTCGCCGAAGAGATGCTCGCCGAGGCCAAGGTGCAGGAGGCGGAGGCTCGGACTCAGGTCGAAGCGATGCGCGCCGAAGCCGAGCAGCGCTTGCGTGACGAGGACATCGACCCGAGTTTTCTCAGCCAGGACGTCGGCGGCCCCCCGACCTGGACGGCGCAAGCGGTCCGCGACGAGCTACAGATGGCTGTCGACGCCTGCGAGGCCGAGGGCGCCGACGCCAGCGCGTTTGAGGGCATGCTCGCCGACGAGAAGCTGCAGGCTCAGTGGGACGAACAAGAAGCGCAGCTCCTTGCCATGTACCGCCTCGGCGCCCACCTCCAGCGCCCGGCTGCGCGCCTGCCCGAGGACGCCGCCAACGAGCTACGCGCCCGCGTCGAGCGGGCGATCGCCAACGGCGAACCGCTGCGTGAGCTCGAGTTGACCGGCGCGGACCTGCGGGGTCTCGAGCTGTGTCGCGCAGACCTGCGCGGAGCGCTGCTCGAGTCGGCCGTGCTCGACGGCGTAGATCTGAGCGGCGCAGACCTGAGCGACGCCGTGCTGGCCCACGCGTCGTTGCGGGGGACCGTGCTCGACCGGTGCACCTTGACCAACACCAACCTCGGCAAGGCCGACCTCCAGGGCGCGTCGATGCGCGGCACCAAGCTCGCCAAGACGGTCCTGTTTGGGGCGGACTTGGAGGGCGCCTCGCTGGCCGGGGCCACGGTCGACGACGTCTTGTTGATCGAGACCAAGCTTCAGAAGGTCGACGCCACCGGACTTCGGGCCCCCGGGTTGACGCTGCTCGACGCCGACATCTCGGGCTCGGACTTCGCGGGCGCCGACTTGAGCGGGGCCACCCTCGTCCGAATCGACCTGTCGAGCCTCGACCTGTCCGGCGCGGCACTGGTCGAGACCAACTTCGTGCACTGCAAGCTCGACGACGCCAGACTCGACGACGCCGACCTCTCGGGCGCCCGCTTCGTTCACGCCTGCTCGCTCGACCGCGTCGGCCTCACGCGCGCCAAGGCCAGCCGCGCCAACTTGCGCGGGTCGTCGATGCGCGAGGCCAAGCTCTCCGGCGCGGACTTGTCCGCCGCCGATCTGTCCGAGTGTGTCCTCGTCGGCGCGAACTTCGAGCACGCCCGCGCCCGCGAGGCGCAGCTGGCCAAAGCGGACCTGACGGGTGCGCGACTCGCTAACGCTGACTTCCTCGGCGCGTCCTTCCTCGGCGCCGAGCTCGACGCGGCCGAGCTCGCCGACGCCAACCTGTTCGGGGCCGACCTCGCGCGCGCCCGCATCGACGAGCACACCAACACCGGGGGCACCAACCTGACCCGCGCGCGCGTGTATCCCCGCGCCCGGCTCGACGACGGGAGCGTCGCGTGATGAAGTCGATGACCTCCGCCGAGGTGATTGAGTCGGTCTACTACGGGATCGAGGTCCACGACGTCGATCTTCACAACGCGGATCTTCGCGGGGCGGCGCTCGCTGGCGGCATGTTTCGCGAGGTCGACTTTCGCGGCGCGACGCTCGACCGCGCGAGCCTTCGAGAGTCGATCTTGCTCGACTGTAGGCTCGACGGCGCGAGCCTCGAGCAGGCCGACCTCCGCGGCAGCATGGTTCGGAGCTCCTCGCTCGTCGGCGCGCGCATGGACGGCGCGCGGATGACCAGCATCAAGCTCGTCGACTGTGACGCGCGCTCGCTGGCCGCCATCGAGGCCGACATTCGATCCGGGAACCTGATCGACACCAGGCTCGATCAGGCCGCGCTCGTGGGTTGCAGCCTCGACCAGGTCTCGATGATCGGCTGCAGCTTCGCGAAGGCGAAGCTGAGCAATTCGCCGCTGGTCGCCGTCACCTTCGCCAAGGCCGATCTGCGCACGCTGGACTGGTCCGCTTGCACCTTCGAGCGCGTGGTGTTCTTCGAGTGCAAGCTCGCCGGGCGGAGCCTGCGAGAAATGACCTTCCGCTTCACCAACTTCAGCGGGGTCGACCTGTCGAGGGTCGACCTGACCAACGCCGACATTTCCCGCTGCGTGTTCAAGGGGGCCAAGATGGCGGGCTGCAAGCTCGACGGGGCCGTCGCCGACAATGCCCTGTTCGTCGAGGCCGACCTCAGCGCTGCGAGCCTGCGCGGCGCCTCGCTGCGCCAGGGGATCTTGTCGGACGCCAACCTCGAGGGTGCGGTCCTCGCCGACGCGAGTCTCTATCAAGCGATCCTTCACGACGCGCGCTGCAGGGGCGCGAGCTTCGAGCGCGCCGAGTTGACCTACGCCGACTTCACCCGCGCCGACTTGAGCCAAACCAACTTCGCGGATGCGAGCTTGACCCGAGCCAACTTCCACGCCGCCAACGACGAGGGCGCCCACATCCCTGGCCGCGCGCACGCGCTGCCCGAGGATGCCGAGCGCCTCGCCGCCGAATCTTCTGAACCCGCCACCTAGGAGCCCGCATGCCCGCCCCCAACCTGTCCCTCCTTTCCACCGAGTCCCCGACCGAGCCGACGGCACCAGCCGCACCTCGGACGCTCGACGGCCGCACCCGCGTCGGCACCGTCGCCGCCGAAGACCGCCGGGCCTGGACCTTGAGCGTCGACGATGGCTCACGGCTGGAGGCCGTGCGCGCGGCGAGCTGCCTCGTGCGACCCGAGCTCGGGGACCTCGTCTTGTACGTCGCGCCCACGCCGACCCGCGCACACATCATCGCGGTCTTGAGCCCGCGCGAGGACGCCACCACCCTCGCCGTCGACAACGAGCTGCGCTTGCACGCGCCGGCCGTCACGGTCCGCACGGGACGCGCCAGGCTGGTCGCGCGCGAGCTCGGCGTGCTGGCCACGACGATCGCCTCGAAGTTCGAGCGGAGCACGGTCGTCGGGGCGGCGCTGGACATGGTCACCGACGTGTTCACCCAACGCGCCCGACACAGCGTCCGCTCCGTCGCCGGCCTCGACCGCCAAAGCGCCGGCACGATCGATCAGCGAGCGGAGGGCGAGCTGCTCGTCACCGCCAAGCGAGCACTCGTCAACGGTGACGAGCTCGTCAAGCTGGACGCCAAACAACTCCACCTGGGATAGCCAACCATGTTTGCGAATTGCCAAATGGGCGGGATGGACAACGGCTTTCCCGACGTGTGCCTGACCCCGACGCCCGGCGGAGCCCCGGCCCCGGTCGCGTACCCAAACATCGCGACTGGC
Source organism: Enhygromyxa salina (assembly GCF_002994615.1). Classification (GTDB taxonomy): domain Bacteria; phylum Myxococcota_A; class Polyangia; order Nannocystales; family Nannocystaceae; genus Plesiocystis; species Plesiocystis salina_A. The sequence continues at coordinate 7,837 of NZ_PVNK01000239.1, forward strand.
AACATGGCCGTGCCCGGGGTCTACAACGTCCTGTACATGGGCATGCCCGCGCACAACATGTCGTCGGTGGTTCCCATGACCAACGGCGACAACGGTGGCGTCGCCCTCGGCATGGCCTCGGGCACCGTGATGGGCCCGTCACGCCACATGACCGGATCCTTTACAGTCATCGTCGGCGGCATGCCAGCGACGCGATTGACCAGCGTCTCGTTGCAAAACAGCACCAACTGCCCGGGCGCGCGAACGGTGCCCAGCCAGACGAAGGTCCTGCTGCTGGCGCCGTAGCTCGCAGATCCGACTAGCTACTCGCCGTGCGCTTGAGCACCATGAGGCGGTGGCGGAGTTCGAGGGCGCCCGAGGCGACCTCGGCGAGGAGGCGGTGGGCGAGGGAGTCGGTCGGCGCGTCGGGGGCGGGGGCGACCAGCGGCACGTGGGCGTGGATCGAGTCGTCGTCCTGGACGAACTCGGTGTCGGGAGACACGGCGGCGAGGACGTGGCGGATGCGCTGGTTCTCGCCGAGGATCTCGGCGGCGAAGCGGTCGATGCCTCGCTCGAGGGCGGCGGCGGACAGGCGGCGCAGGAGCAGAGAGCCGAGCCCTCGGTTTTGAAACTCGTCGAGCACGACGACGGCAGCCTCGGCGACATGAGCGTCGCCCGCGTCGTCGCCCTCGGGCGCGAGCCGGACGAAGCGGGCCACGCCGATGCCCTCCCCGGTCTCGCGGTGGACCGCGACGAGGGCGAAATGGTCGACGCCGTCGACCTCGGTCAGGTACGCGAGCTCCTGAGTGCTCAGGTGCGACTTCTCAGTGAAAAAGCGCAGGTAGCGTGACTCGGGGGACAGGCGCGCGAGGCCGCGGGCGAGCTGGTCCTTGTCGCTCGGCTGGATCGGGCGCAGCCGCACGGGCGTGCCGTCGGCGAGCTCGAGCGTCTCGACGTAGTCCTGGCCAAACTCGAGCGTCCGTGCCATCGCGTTCAGCCTGGGGCCAGCGCGTTGACGAGGCGCGCGGGGTCGTCGATCGATTGGGCTTCGAAGTAGGCCCGAGCCTCGGCCCCAGCTTGTTCGTCGCCGAGCTCCGCGAGCCGCGTGCGCACGGCGGCGAGGTGAGCGGCCATCGCCAGAGCCTCGAAGCCGGCCGCCGCGCGGCGCCAGGCCGCCTCGGCGCCGGCTGCATCGTCCTCGCAGCGGTGCAGCGCGGCCTCGATCGTGTCGGCCTGTGGCGCGACCTGAGCCTTGTGGCTGCGTCGCAGACGGGCGAGGTCCTTACGTACCAGCTTGAGCGATCGGGCCTTGTCGTGGCCCTCGAGGGCCCCACGCACGCGGCTGCGCGCGCGCAGCTCGTAGACGTCGACGTGGCTCGGCATCATCGCCGCCACGATCCTGACCTTGGTGTTCCCGAGCACGCGCTCGGCGGCCTCCACAGCCTTGGCCGGCTCGCCCGCGAGCATCGCAATCTCGATCTCGGTCGTGGCCAGGAGGATGTGCTGGAAGGTGACCTGACGCGGGTGCCACTGCTCGCGGGTCTCGGCCAGCAGCCGCCGCGCGGGCCCGAGCTCGCCGTAGATCGCCAGGGTCAAGGCCGACAGCACGCTGAGCGAGATGTGCTCGTGGCGGACGCCGAGGTCGCGCGCCGTGGCCACGCGCTCGGGCAGCTCGGCGCGCAGCAGCGCGAAGCGCCCGAGCAGCTTGCGGACGTACATCCACTGGACCGTCGTGGCGCCGCGGATCCAGCCCGAGTTGGGGCTCTCGTCGAGGCGCTCGTGGAGCTGCTCGAACCCGGCCACGGCCCCGAGCCAGTCGCCCGAGTGATCGAGGTGGTTGGCGGTGACGTACTCGATGACCCGGTGGAACTCGGGCTCGGCCACGCCCGCGACGAGCTCGCGGGCGCGGGCCATCAAGGCGTCGCCTTTTTCCTTGCGCCCGATCGCCACGAAGATCGCAGCGTCGTGGACCAGGCAGCGGATCAGGCGACGGGCCTCGCCCGCGCGCAGGGCCAGACGGATCGCGCGGGACTGCTGGTAGCCCGCGAAGATCGCCTCGTGGTGGCTGAGCCCGGTCTTGGTCGCGAGCAGGGTGTCGATGCGCTCGAGCAAGCGCGGCGGGACCTCGGCGTCCTCGCGCGAGCTGAAGCCGTAGCCCCGGATCCCGAGCAGCAGACGGTTCCACAGCGTGCCGAGGATCGCGGTCACCGGGCCACGCGGCTGCCACAGGCCGACGTCGCGCAGGACCGGCGTGATCGCGTCCATGCCCTCGTCGAGGTAGCCGGCCTTGACCAGCTCGCTCGCGGCCCGGCGGCGCAGGTCCCGGGCCGACTGCGGCGTCTCGGCCCCCGAGGCCAGCGCGGTGAACATCGCCCCGGCCTCGGCCCCGCGCCCGAGGTCGACGAGCTGCTCGGCGAGCGCGAGCTCGAGCTGACGGCGGCGCGCGTGATCGCGACCGCCGACCAGGGCCAGCGCGCGGCGGTAGAGCTGGGCCGCGCGCTCGAACGCGAGGGCCGCGGCCGCGTCCTTGGCCGCCTCGAGGGTGTACTCGAGCGCCTTGGCGTGGTCGCCCCCGTGCGAGAAGTGCTCGGCCAAAGCTTCGGACCCGCCGCCGCCGAAGACCTCGAAGGCCTGTCCGAGCGCGAGGTGAGCCTCGCGCAGCTCGGCCGGGGACAGCTCGCCGACCGCGACCTCGCGGATCCGATCGTGGGCCGCCTCGATCCGCACGCCCCCGTCCCGATCGGACTGCTGATGCAGCAAGTTGGCCGCGAGCAGCGCCGCGATGTCGGGGCTGGTCTGCGGCCCGCGCTCGAGCGCCCCGTCGCGCAAGTCGGCGGGCGCGAGCTCGGGGCGGGTCACCGCGTTGTCCTCGGGCATCGTCTCCAGCTCGGCTCCGGCGCCGCCGCAGGCCCGCAGCACGACCTCGACGGGCGTCGGACCCCCCGCCACGGCCACCGTCGCGAGCACGCGCCGCTGGGCTTGGGCGAGGCCGACGATCCGCCGCGCGACCAGGCGATCGAGGGACACGTCGGTGCTGCTGTGGGCGTCGTCGCCCAGCACCATCTGACCAATGTAGAAGGGGTTGCCCTGGGCCCGGCGCGCGTAGAGCTCGGCCGCGTCGCGCTCGGCCTTGGCCGGGTCGCGCTCGGTCAGCAGCGCGACGGCCAGCTCGTGGGCGTCGGCGGCGGGGAGCGGGCCAACCTCGATCTCGCGTACGTCCCGCCCCTCGACCGCCTCGGCCGCGGTCAGCAGCTGCAAGACCTCGCGCTCGGCGACCTCGTCGCGGAAGGTGATGATCAGCAGCATCGCGGGCGGATCGGGCGGCCGCATCAGCGCGGTGACGAGGCGCGCGCTGTCGACGTCGGCCCACTGAAAGTCGTCGACGTAGACGACCAGCGGGTGGCGCTCGCCGACCCGGGCCAGGACCTCGCGCAGGCCCGCGAGCCCGCGCCGCCGCAGCTCGGCGGGGTCGAGGTCCAGGATCCGCGCGCCCGTCGGCCACGCGTCGCTGAGGACCGGGAACAGCTGCAAGAGCGGCGCGAGGTGGCGCGGCTGCAAGCGCGCGGCCTCGAGCTCGTCGAGGCGACGCAGGTAGATCGACAGCGCGTCGACGACCGCGTCGATGCCCTTGTAGGGCACCGACTCCCGCTCGAGGCAGCGACCGCGCAAGACCACGGCCTCGTGATCGCGTCGGACCCGGGTCAGGAACTGAGCGATCAACGCCGACTTGCCCTGGCCGCTGTTGCCCCGGACATGGACCGCGACCGGCGAGACCGTGGCGCTGACCGTGCCGAAGGCCGCGTCGAGGGCCGCGAGCTCGGCCTTGCGACCGACGAAGGTTGTGTTGGCCTCGCTACCCCGGCTCACGCTCACGCGTATGCTCGGGCTTCGGCCCTGCTCGGACCTCTCGCGGAGCCCGGCGAGGAACGCCTCGCTGCCCGGTCGCTCCTCGGGATCGATCGCCAACGACCGGCGGCACAGCTCGAACAGGCGCTCGGCCTGGCCGTCGCGGGTGACCCTGGCGTCGAGCTGCGAGGCAGGATCCGGGGCCTGGGTCTGGCGCTTGTCGATCAGGATGTCGAGGACCGAGCCCGTGAACGGCAGCGTGCCGGTCAGGCACTCGAACAACATCGTGCCGATCGCGTAGTAGTCGGCCGCGGGCCCCGCCGTCTGGCCGCCGGTCTGCTCGGGCGCCATGTAGGCCGGCGTGCCCATCATCTGACCGTCGCGGGTCATGCCCTCGTCGCTGGCCTCCGAGAGCTCGGACACGACGCCAAAGTCGAGGATCACCACCCGCCCCTCGACCGTGACGAGGATGTTTGAAGGCTTGATGTCGCGGTGGACACAGCGCGCGAGGTGGAGGTGGTGGACCCCGGCGATCAGCTGCCGCAGCGCCCGCTCGAGCCGCACGAGGTTGGGCAGCTGCCCCGGCGGAGTGTCGCCGCGCACGTAGTCGACGAAGGGATCGCCGTGGACAAGCTCCATGGTGAAGAAGGCCTGCCCGCTGGGCAGGACCACGAGCTGATCGAGGGCGATGAGGTTGTCGTGCTTGACGTCGGCCAGGGCCCGGAACTCGCGCTTGAACCGGTACAGGCGGGTCGCGCGGGTCTCCGACAGGACCTTGAGCGCGAGCACCGGGCCGTGCTTGCCCCTGCGCGCCGCGAACACCTCGCCCATGCCGCCCGCGCCCAACCTGCGCAGGAGCTCGTAGCCGCCGAGCACCGCGCCCACGTCGATCCGCTGGTAGGTGCTCGCGCCCTCGCCGGCCACGGTCTTGGCGGCGGAGCCCGCTGTGACCGTTGCGTCATCGGAGACCTCCGGCTGCACGACGGTCTCCGCAGCAGGGTCGTGTCGAGGCTGGACCATCGTCGTCGGGGGCGAAGTGTACCCCCTCCTCAGCCTTCCGGCTCAGTCTGGACCTCGAGCTCGAACCCGCCAAGAAAGCCCGCGCGAACGCTGACGACGTCCCCTGGCCGCAAGAAGTCCGTCGTCGCGCTGAAGCCAGTGAGCGCCGCGCGGAGTTTGCCGACGCGGTCCAGGAGCCGCTCACCGATCGCCCGCTTCCAGCGCGGGACGGAAAATGCCACGCCCGCAGGGGTCCCGGTCAGCACCAGAGTACCCGGCGCGAGCGGACCTCGCTGCGCACACACACGAGCCAACATTTGGCGCGGCGTCTCGACCAACAAGTCGAGCGCGGCGTCCTGGCGCACGACCCCGTTGACCCGAGTCTCGAGCCGCAGCGCCGGCCACAGGTCGAGCTCGAAGCGCTCGGGGATCCACGCCCGCGCGGACGTCGGAGCGAACCCCGGCAGCGACTTGGCCGCGGTCCAATAAGCCAGACGATCGGCCTGGCCCTCACCGAGGATCTGCACGCTGCGGGCGCTCACGTCGTTGGCGACGACCAGCGCCACGCGCCCGCTGTCGGCCAGCGCGTCGAGCCCCGACGGATCCGCGAGGCCGTCGAGCAGCAGCACGCCGAGCTCGACCTCGTAGTCGAGCATCGCCGGGATGAACCCGAACTCGGCCAGGCCCTCGGCCAGCGTGGGGTCGAGGGCCGCGAGCCCTGCACGCAAGCGCGACGACGACGGCCGCACGAGCGCCCCACCGCCGGCCGACCACGCGCTGGCATCGATCTCGAACACGACAGCGTCCGGCTTGCTCGCGGTCTCCTTGGCGTGGGCCTTGTAAGTCAGCCCGAGCGCGATGATCTGCGAGGGCTTGGGCGTGTCGATCCACTGCCCGGGGCCCGGCGGCTCGGCCTGGCCCTCGACCGACGCCGCGGGTCGCTCGCGGACCTCGGCGTCGCGGGCGTCCCAGGGCACGATCGCAAATTCCTCGAAGTCCTCGGGTCCGTGAAACTCGAGCGCCGCGCAGGTCGAGCGCGCGCGCGTGACCGGGACCCAGCCGAGCCCAGCCCGGCGATAGAGCTCGAGCTCGGCGCGGGCGAGGTTGGTCTGGGCGATGTGGAGATCGCCGGCGCCGATCTTGCGGTAGTCCCAGCCGGCGAAGGTCGCGGGCGGGGCCCAGACGCGCACGACCAGGCGGCGCCCCGCGCTGCTCGCGAGGTGATGGACCACCCCCGCGCGGATCGTCTCGACCTGCGCGCGCGTCGACCGGGTCAGGCCCGAGTGATCAAAGATCTCGTCGTCGATCCTGGCCCACAGCGCGCACAGGTTGGGGCCGTCGGCCTTGGCCGCGACCGCCGTCAGCTGCAGCTCGCCCTCGTGCCCGACGAAGCGCGGCGCCCAGGCCCAGCGCAGCCACTCGACCCGCTGATGGCCCCACAGGTGCATCTGCGTGAACAGTCCGCCGTCGAGATCCATGCGCCGCCCGTCGAGCTCGACCCAGCCGGTGACGGCCGCCTCCGAGTGAGGCTGGTGGGCGTGGGTCCCGACCGGGACGAAGCGCGGGAGCTTGGGCATGCGCTCGATCAGCGGGTCGGTCGCCTCGAAGCTCAGGTCCCAACGGATCCGCCCGCAGCTTCCCCGCGAGAAGCCGTGGCCGAGCTCGGCCGCCGCCACCCGCACGTGAAACTCACCGTCGCCGCCCTCGGCGCGCATCTCGTCGAGCGCGACGATGTCCCGCGCCTGCGTCACCCCGCCGTCCTCGGACACGACCGCCCAGACCCGCGCGTCGCTTTGCTCGCCGTTGGCAAAGCGAGTGAAGCGGACCCACAGCGCCCGCTCGACGCCGGGCATCAGCACGACGAAGAACCAAATCTCGAACCCGTGGCCGGACCACTTTGAACGATTGCCTTGCTCCGATGGGATCATGGGCGGGTAGCTGGCGTATCCTAACGCGTGATGCGCAGCTACCTCGCCCATGTCCCAATCCTGGTCTTGCTGGCGCTGTGGTCCGTGCTCGACACCGCCCCTGCGGCCGGGTCCTGGCCGTCCTGGCCGTCCCAGTCGTCTCAGTCGCTCGAGCGGCCCCTCGACGAGCTCGGGCCTGCGGCCGCGCCCCTCGTCGCCGACGGTCCCCGAGCCGAGCTCGAGGCCCCCGCGTCGATCGACCAGCTGCGCGCGCGCGTGGCCGAGATCCTCGCCCGCGAGGGCGTGCCCGGGGTCGGCCTCGCGCTCGTGACTCGCGAGGGCGTGGTCTGGTCCGACGGCGTCGGCGTGGCCGACCTCGACACGGGCGCGCCCGTGACCGCCGAGACCCAGTTTCGCGTGGCCTCGATCACCAAGAGCGTCGTCGCCCTCGGGGTCATGCGCCTCGTCGAGCAGGGCCAGCTCGAGCTCGACGAGCCGCTGGCCCAACTGATGCCGGACATCGAGATCCACAACGACTGGCCCGAGGCCCCGATCACCCTCGCCCACGTGCTCGAGCACACCGCCGGCTTCGACGACATGCGCTTCAACGAGTGGTTCGGCGACGAGGACATGTCCCCGCGCGAGGCCCTGGCTCTCAACCCCCGCTCACGCGTGGCTCGCTGGCGTCCGGGCTCGCGCATGTCCTACTCCAACCCCGGCTACACCGTCGCCGGTCACGCGATCGAGCTCGGCAGCGGCGAGCCCTGGGACCGCTACCTCGAGCGCGAGGTCCTGCGGCCGCTGGGCATGGACAGCGCTCGCTTTCGTCGCACCCCCGAGTTCGCCGATCGCCTCGCGACCGGCCACCGCGGGCCGCAGCAGCCCGTCGCGTTCCGCCCGATCGCCCACCACCCCGCGGGCTCGCTCCTGGCCTCGCCGCGCGAGCTCGCCAGCCTCGTCCACTTCTGGCTGCGCCGCGATCCCGGTCTCGTCAGCCCCGCGGCGCTGGCGAGGATCGAGCGGACCGAGACCCTGGCCTACCTCGGCACCGACACAAACTACGGGCTCGGCAACTACGGCGATCTGCTCGACCCCGCGCGCAGCCGCGGTCACGACGGCGGGCTGCCGGGCTTCTTGTCGACCTACAGGTACTTCCCCGAGCTCGGTGTCGGCTACGTCATGCTCCTCAACGCGACCCACTCGATGCGGGCCTACGTCGAGATCCGCGCGCTCCTGTTCGCCTACCTGACCCGCGGGCGCGTGTTACCCACGCCGCCGAGCGCCCCACCCGACCCCGAGGCGATCGCCGCGGCGTCCGGCTTCTACGGGTTCGAGAACCCGCGCATGGAGCTGTTCGGCTTCATCGACCGCGTGATGATCGGACTCCACCTCCGCCCCGGTCCCGACGGCATCGAGCTCGAGCTGCCTCAGGGCGCGCGCGTGGGCTTGATCCCGACCGGCGACGGCGGCTTTCGTCACCCCAGCCAGGCGGGCACGAGCCTGCGCTCGACGACCAACGCCGAGGGCGAGCGGATCCTGCTCGTGGGCATGGGCTACTTCGAGGCGAGCTCGGCGACCTGGGCACGGGTGCGGCGGCTCGGCTTGGGGCTCGCTCTCGTGCTCGTCCAGATCGCCCCGCTGTGGGCCCTGGGCTGGGTGCTGGTGGCCGGGTTTCGTCGCCTCCGCGGGCGCAGCGCCGCGCCTGGCGAGCTCGGGCTGTACGCCTGGCCAGCCCTCGCCGGGCTGTGCTTCGCCGCGCTCGTGCCCCTGCTGACGACGATCGTGGAGCGCGAGGCCTTCGCCACGGCCAACCCGCTCACGATCGGCCTGTGCCTGAGCACCCTGGCGTTCGCAGCCTGCTCGGCCCTCGCCGCGTCACGAGCCCTGCGCGAGCTCGCCAGCCCCGCACGGGTCCGCCCCGCGCTGGTCCCGATCGCGGCCTCGTTTGCCTGCTTCGCGCTGACGATCTACCTGATGGTCCACGGGATCATCGGCCTGCGCCTGTGGGCCTGGTAGCTCAAAAGCGGCCGGAGATCGCGACCCCGTAGGTGCTCGGGCTCAGCAGCGGAGCCGCCCCGATCGAAGGCTTGTCGGACGCACCGGATCCTTCGCGGTCACGAAACGCGAGCGCGACCAACACGACCCCACCGACCGCCGCGACCCCTCCACCGATCGCCAGCGCGATGCCCGGATCGCGGTACTTGACCACCTCGAGCTCCGCCGCACCGGGCTCCGAGACCACGCGCTCGTTGACGACGATCAGCGCGATCCCTGCCCCGAACCCCACAAACCCCACCCCGAGCAACGACGCGCCCGGGAGCAGCAGCGTCTTGTTCGGCCCCGTCGGCGTCGGCGCCTCGGGGACCTCCTGTTCGATGCTCGTGTCATCGACAGGCTCCTCCACCACGACCACCGGCTTGGGCTCCGGAAATTCTTCGAGCAGCGGCCGCAACATCGGCAGGGCCTTCTCGGCCACCTGCTCGTTGGTGCACGACAGGCAGGTCTCGGTCACGCTCTCACTCAGCGTCGCGCCCTCGAATTGGGCCTCGATCCGAATCAGCACGTCGTCGGCCCCGGGGATCGGCCCCGGCCGCAGCACGACGAGCAGGCGCCGATCTTCGGCGACCACGACCCCCGCAGGCAGCGCTTCTTCTTGACCGAGCAAGCGCTGGAGCTCGGCCTCGACCGTGGCCGTGATCTCAACCCGAGTGTCCGGGAGATCAGCGACGTCGAACTCGATGTCAATGACCTCGGGGTTCGTCGGCTGTGCAGCTCTGGCAATCGGACTCACGCCCACGGCAACGACGAAAGCCAGCGCCACCGCCCCCTGTTTGAAGCACTTCATCAGCATCGATCTCGTCGCCAGCTTGCCCCAGCACGGGGGGTCACGCAAGCCGCTCGAACACCGAGTTTTGCCACCCAGAGCCACTGACGCACGGTGCGTCAGGCTCTCGCGACCAACTGACGCACGGTGCGTCAGTACCTGGGCAAAGCGCCCAGCAAGGTCCGCGCTCACTTGGCATCGCCCTTGCTCTCGGGCCCCCGAGTCTGCGATAGACTCACCGACGAGAGAATGCCGCGCATGGACATGCTCACCAACGAGTACCGACTCCTGAGACGCCTTGGCCGCGGTGGCATGGGCGAGGTCTGGGAGGCGGCCCGCATCAAGGAGAACCACGTCGTGGTCCCCTGCGCGATCAAGCTGCTGCACGCGGACATCACGGAGTCCTCGCGCGAGCGCAAGCTGTTCATGGACGAGGCGCGCATCGCCACGCAGCTCGACCACAGCCGGATCGTCAAGGTCATCGACGTCGGCACGAGCCGCGACGGTCGCCCCTTCCTGGTCATGGAGCGCGTCGACGGCATCGACCTGCGCAGTTTTCTCAAAGAGGCCGACAACGAGGGTCTCACCCCCCTCGACCTCGACATCACCACCTACATCATCGGCGAGGTCCTCGCGGGCCTCGACTACGCCCACGAGCGGACGATCGGTGGCGCCGACGCGGGCGTCATCCACTCCGACGTCACGCCGGGCAACATCATGATCTCGTCGAGCGGCGAGATCAAGCTGACCGACTTCGGCATCGCCCGCTTCGCGGCCACGGCCGGGCCGATGTCCCGGGCGATCGGCACCCCGCGCTACATGTCGCCCGAGCAGCTCTCGGGTGATCCCAAGCGCGAGACCGACATTTACGGCCTCGGCGTCGTGCTCCACGAGATGCTCGACGGCAAGCGCTTCCTCGACGGCTGCACCCCCGATCAATTTCGATCGCGGGTCCTGATGGGCCCGCCGCCCTCCCTCGACCGAACCGACATCCCGCCCTGGCTCGACGAGCTGCGCCGCCGGATGATCGCCACCGACCGGACCGAGCGCCCGCGCGCGAGCGAGGCGCGGGCGGTGCTGATCGAGCACTGCCCCCGCTACCTCGCGGCCAGCGATCAGCTCAAGAACAACTACTATGCGCGGCTGATCGGCCGGCGCCGCTCGGGCGTCACGCAGCTGTTCGAGGTCGCCGAGCACGCCTACATGCCGGGCCTGATCCCGCAGATCGGGAAGGAGGCGGCAGACTCGGGCCCGATCGGGCTGCGCGACGCCGAGGTCTCACGCGAGGTCCCCGGCGAGGAGACCGTGCAAGACAGCCAGGCTGACCCGCGCTCGCCCGGCTCGACCCCGGTCGCCAACAGCGTCGCAGCCCCGGTTTCACCTGCGCCCGTCCCACAGGCGCCCGCCCACCCCGCGAGCTCGACCTACACCGTCGAACGAGGCGAGCACCTCCAGGCCGAAGAGACCGAAGCCGAAGACGATCCCGTCGCGGCCACGCAAGTGCTGCCGGTCCTCACCAGTGAAGGACCGGACGGCGCGGAGATCTCGGCCCAGCAAGACGAGAGCGTGTCGACGCCGATCGTCGCGACCCCGCCCTCGCAAGCCGCCGCATCGGACGCCGCCCCGCGCCTGCGCTGGCTGGCGATCGGCAGCGGCGGCGCGGCGCTCGTGCTCTTGGTCATGGTCATCGTGTTGCTCGCGCAGGTGCTCGGCGACCGGGAGGGTGAGCCAGAGCTCGTCGTTGAAGACGAGACGACCGCGGCTGTTGTCGTGGCGCAATCCGAGACCCAAGCGGCGGAGATCACCGAGACCGAGACCGAGACCGAGACCGAGACCGAGACCGAGACCGGAACCGAGACAGGTGACGGCGACGGCGACGGCGACGGTGACGGCGACGGCGACGGCGACGGCGACGGCGACGGCGACGGCGACGGCAAGGAAACCGAGAAGACCAAGCCCGCCCCCAAGGTGCTGCCCAAGGTCGGCGTCGTACTCGTCGTAGACTCCGATCTCTGGGCCAAGGCCAAAGTCGGCGGCAGGACCGTCGCGCTCAAGAACCGCGCCGGATACATCAAGCTCCCGATAGGCAAACACACGGTCAGGCTTCAGGCCGCCGGCAGCTCCAGCTGGACGAAACAGCAGGGCACGCTGAAGCTCGAGAATATCGCCCCGCGCACCTACCAGGTCCGGCTCAGCGGCGGAAAGCTCGCGGAGGTCAAGCAGCAGTGACCGCCGAGTTGCCACAGATCGGCGAGACGCTCGCGGGCCGCTACGAGCTGCTCGACACCCTCGGTGAGGGCGGCATGAGCGTGGTCTTCCGAGCCCGGGATCGGCAGACGAGAAGCGAGGTCGCGCTCAAGCTGCTGACCCCGCGCTACCTCGGCCGGCCCGAGCGAGAGCAGCGCCTGCTCGACGAGGCCCAGTACCTCGAGTGGCTCCGGGGTACGCCCGGCATCATCGAGCTCATCGATCACGGGCGCCTCGCCGACCGGCACGACTGGCCCTTCCTGGTCACCAAGCTGCTGCGCGGGCGCGCGCTCAACTGGCAGCTCATCACGCACAAGTTCACCCCCGGCGAGATCCGCGAGCTCGCCCTCGGCATCGCCCGCGCCCTGGCCAGCTGCCACGCGGCCGGCGTCATCCACCGCGACCTCACGCCCACCAACGTCTCCGTCGTCCTCAATCCCCTCGCGGTCGAGCTGTTCGACTTCAGCCACGCGGCGAGCGTCGACGCCCCGCGCGTCGCCCCCGGCGACTCCGGCCGGCTCACGGGGGTCTTCGACGTGCCCGGGACCTCGGGCTACATGGGCCCCGAGCAGGCGTCCTCGGCCCCCGCCGACGCCAAGATGGACGTGTTCTCGTTTGGCGTGCTGCTCTACGAGATCATCACGGGCCGCAACCCCTACCCCAACGTCTCGCACAAGGAGTTCATCGAGCTGCAGCGGGCGGGCAACCTCGAGCCGCCGCGGCTGCAGGCTTGGGTCTACGACGTCGACCCAAGCTGGGGCGAGCTCATCCGCGAGTGCACCCTGGCCGACCCGCGCGGGCGGCCCTCGAGCGCGGCGCTGGTCAAGACCATCGAGGCCCTCGACGCCGTCGCGCCCGGCCCGGGCCAGCCGAGTGAAGAGGACCCCACGAATGTCCTCGTGCGGGCGCCCACCGCCGTCGCCCCCAGCCCGGGCCAGCCGAGTGAGGAGGACCCCACGAAGGTCCTCGTGTGGGCGCCCCCTCCCGAGCTGGCTGGCGAAGAAGACCGGACCTATCGGATCGAGCTGCCGAACGACGAGGACCGGACCAATCGGATCGAGCCCGGCCTCCCGGGCGATGACGATCGGACCAACCAACTCGTGCGCCCGCGGGTCGTCTCCCCTCCGCAGCAGCCCCCTGAAGAAGATCGGACCCACCAGCTCGCGCGGGCCGAGATCGAGGGCCTCCAGGCCCAAACGCGCCGAGCTCCGGAGGCCGCGAGCGCGGAGGCAATCGGCGCCTGGGGCCCGCCGCCGGGCGGCGCCCTCACGCCTTCGCCCACCCCCGCACCGCCCACGCCATCGCCAACGCCAACACCAACGCCAACGCCCCCCGTCGAGGTTCCGCCGACGCCTCCCAGCCCTGCGGTGCCCGCCGTCGAAGCTCCGACACCGAGCGCCCC
>NZ_PVNK01000240.1 GCF_002994615.1 Enhygromyxa salina
GGGGACAACGTGAGCTTCAAGGTGACCCTGCACAAGACGATCGCGTGCGAGGTTGGGTCGAAGTTTGCGATCCGCGAGGGCGGGCGTACCGTCGGCGCTGGCGTCGTCGCCAAGATCATCGAATAGCCGGACTGGACCGACCCAGGAGATTTCACCGTGGCCAACAAGCTTCGCATCACCCTCAAGGCCTACGACCACAAGCTGCTCGAGCAGTCGGCGACGGAGATCTCCGAGACCGCGCGGCGGGCCGGGGCCCAGGTCGTGGGTCCGATCCCGCTCCCGACCAAGATCAACAAGTACACGGTCCTGCGTGGACCTTTCATCGACAAGAAGTCGCGCGAGCAGTTCGAGATCCGCACGCACAAGCGGTTGCTCGACATCCTCGAGCCCAATCAGCAGACCCTAGACGCGCTGATGAAGCTCGACCTGTCCGCCGGCGTCGACGTCGAGATCAAGACCTGAGGCAGCCATGGCCAAGCTCAACGTCAAAGACCTAGAAGGCAACGACGTCGCAAGCATCGACGTCGCCGACGAGGTGTTCGCGACCGAGGTCAAGGAGCACCTCCTGTGGGAGGTCGTTCGCTGGCAGCGTGCCAAGGCTCGGGCCGGCACGGCCAAGACCAAGGAACGCAGCGAGATTCGCGGCACCCACGCCAAGATGTTCCGCCAAAAGGGCACCGGTCGTGCGCGCCACGGCGCTCCGCGCGTCAACGTGTTCCGCGGCGGCGGCCAGGTCCACGGACCGCGCCCGCGCAGCTACGAGTTCAGCATGAACAAGAAGGCTCGCGCGGGGGCCCTGCGCTCGGCCCTGAGCCTGCGCGCGTCCGAGGGCAAGCTCACCGTCATCCGTGACTTCGAGGTCGCCCAGGGCAAGACCCGCAACCTCGTCGCCGCGCTGACCAAGCTCGACGCCCGCAAGGCCTTGCTCGTCGACGGCGCGGCCAACGTGTCGCTGCAGCGCAGCTCGAGCAACCTGCCGACGGCCCAGCACATCGTGCCCGAGGGTCTCAACGTCTACGACATCCTCCGCTACCCGAGGCTGCTGATCTCCGAGACCGCGCTGCGCGAGGTCGAGGCCCGGCTCCTCGGCAGCGACCAGCCGGCGGCGGCCGAGCAAGGAGCTGCGTGATGACGCCCCAGCAAATCATCATCCGCCCGATCCTGAGCGAGAAGAGCGCCGAGCTCGAGGCGGAGCACAACCAGTACACCTTCGAGGTCCACCGCCAGGCCAACAAGATCGAGATCGGTAAGGCGGTCGAGATCGTGTTCGGCGTGCGCGTCGACAAGGTCCGAACCATGGTCATGCGCGGCGACATCCGTCGCGTTGGCCGCTTCTCTGGCAAGACCCGGCAGTGGAAAAAAGCCATGGTCACGCTCCACCCTGGCGACTCGATCGACTACTACGGCGAGGACTGAGCGATGGGCATCAAGAAGTACAAGCCGACATCCCCTGGCCGTCGTGGCATGACGTCCACGGACAAGGTCCAGCTCACGGCCAAGAAGCCGTTCAAGAAGCTGGTCTCGAACAAGCACTCCAAGGCCGGCCGCAACAACTACGGGCGCATCACCTCGCGCTTCCGCGGTGGCGGTCACAAGCGGCTCTATCGCAAGATCGACTTCCGCCGCGACAACTACGGCGTGCCCGGTAAGGTTGCGACGATCGAGTACGATCCCAACCGCACCACCTACATCGCGCTGATCCACTTCGCCAACGGCGACAAGCGCTACATCCTCGCGCCCGAGGGCCTGAGCGTCGGTGACACCGTCATCAGCTCGGCGACCGCCGACATCAAGCCCGGCAACAGCATGCCGCTGTCGGCGATCCCCGTCGGTACGATCATCCACAACCTCGAGATCAAGATCGGCCGCGGCGGCCAGCTCGTCCGCTCGGCTGGCGTCGGGGCCCGGCTGATGGCCCGCGAGGGCAGCTGGACCCAGATCCGCCTCCCGTCCGGCGAGGTCCGCCGCGTCCACGTCAAGTGCCGCGCGACCGTCGGGACCCTCAGCAACGGCGAGCAGGGCAACGTGCACATCGGCAAGGCCGGGCGCACCCGCTGGCTCGGTCGCCGTCCGCACAACCGCGGCGTGGTCATGAACCCCGTCGATCACCCGATGGGCGGCGGCGAGGGCCGGACCTCCGGCGGCCGTCACCCGACCACCCCCTGGGGCAAGCCGACCAAGGGCTACCGAACTCGGCACAACAAGCGCACCGACGTGTACATCGTCTCGCGGAGGAAGAAGTAAGTCATGCCGCGTTCAATTAAAAAGGGTCCCTTCGTCGACCAGAGCCTCTACAACAAGATCACGGAGGCGCTCGGGTCCGGCGGACGCAAGCCGGTCAAGACCTGGTCGCGCCGCTCGACGATCCTGCCCGAGTTCGTCGGGGCCAACGTCATGGTCCACAACGGCAACAAGTTCATCCCCATCTACGTGACGGAGAACATGGTTGGCCACAAGTTCGGCGAGTTCGCGCCGACCCGCACCTTCAAGGGTCACGCGGCCGACAAGAGGGGCAGGCGCTAGTCATGGCCGTCGCCAAGCTTCGCAACGTCCGCCTCGCCCCGCGCAAGGCCCGGATCATCGCCAACCTCGTGCGCGGCCAGGACGTCGGCACGGCGATCAACTCGCTGCGCTTCATGAACAAGGCCGGCGCCCGCGAGTTCTTCAAGCTCATCGTGTCCGCGGTCGCCAACGCCGAGGATCAGGGCGACGAAGACGTCGAGAGCCTGGTCATCTCCAAGGTCACGGTCGACCAGGCCGCCACGCTCAAGCGCTGGCGCCCCCGCGCCCAGGGCCGCGGAACCAAGGTCCAGAAGAAATCCAGTCACGTCACCATTGAGGTCACACCGGCCGCCGAAGCCTGAGTGCCCAGACCCTCCCCTCGCAGGAATTAGACAGTTATGGGCCAAAAGACTCATCCAATCGGCTTTCGCCTCGGCATCGTCAAGACCTGGAACTCACGGTGGTTCGAGGAAGGCCGCTACCGCCAGTGGCTCCACGAGGACCTGCGCCTGCGCAACTTCCTCAAGCGCAAGCTGCACTCGGCCTCGATCTCCGAGATCACGATCGAGCGCGCCGCCAACAAGGTCAAGATCAACATCTTCTCCGCGCGGCCCGGGATCATCATCGGCAAGCGCGGCGCGGAGGTCGAGAAGATCCGCCGCGAGGTCCAGAAGATGACCGACTCGAAGGTGTTCTTGAACATCCAAGAGGTCCGCAAGGCCGAGGTCAACGCCCAGCTCGTGGCCGAGAACATCGGCCAGCAGCTCGAGCGCCGGATCGCGTTCCGCCGCGCGCTCAAGCGCGCCGTCCAGACCGCGATGAAGTTCGGGGCCAAGGGCATCCGCGTCAACGCCGCTGGCCGCCTCGGCGGCGCCGAGATGGGTCGCCGCGAGTGGTACCTCCAGGGCCGCGTCCCGCTTCACACCCTCCGCGCTGACATCGACTACGGCTTCCACGAGGCTCGGACCTCGGCCGGCCGCATCGGCATCAAGTGCTGGATCTTCAAGGGCGAAGTCTACGGTCACATGACCGGCGTCGACCCCCGCTTCCCCCGTCCGGCCAACAAGCGCGGCTGAGCGCGCGTCTCTCTTCTCAGCCCTCAAGCTCTTTCAGAGGTCATCATGCTTTCGCCATCTCGAGTCAGGTATCGCAAGGTCCACAAGGGCCGGATGAGGGGTAAAGCCAAGGGCGGCACCCAGGTGTCCTATGGCGACTTTGGCCTCCAGGCCTTGCAGTGCGGCTGGCTGACGGCTCGCCAGATCGAGGCCGCCCGTATCGCCATCAACCGCAAGGTCAAGCGTGGCGGCAAGCTCTACATTCGGGTCTACCCCGACAAGCCGATCTCCAAGAAGCCGGCCGAGACCCGCATGGGTAAGGGTAAGGGTGGCCCGGAGTACTGGGTCGCCGTCGTCCGCCCCGGCCGCATGCTCTACGAGATCGAGGGCATCGAAGAGGAGCTCGCCCGCGAGGCCTTCCTGCTCGCCCACCACAAGCTGCCGATCAAGACCCGGTTCGTGAAGCGCGAACGCGTGGTCTGAGGAGCGTGACCGACATGAAGCCCTCCGAACTACGAGACAAGACCGACGACGAGCTCAGCGAGCTCGAGACCCAGCTGCGCGATCGACTCGTCAAGCTGCAGGTCGCTCGCGCGGCTAGCCGATCGACCAACACCTCCGAGTTTCCGCGCATCCGCCGGGACATCGCTCGGATCAAGACCATTTTACACCAGCGCGCGAGCGGACAGGCGTCCGCACCCGCCAGCGCGGATTGACAGGTGCCGCCATGAGCGAAACGCAAACAGTAAGCAAGTCTCGGCGCCGAACCCTGCTCGGCGAGGTTGTGTCGGACAAGATGGACAAGACCGTCGTCGTCCAGGTCACCCGTCGCTACCGCCACCCGCGCTACAAGAAGTACATCCAGGAGCGGACCCGGTACAAAGCCCACGACGAGGCCAACGAGGCCAAGGTCGGCGACAAGGTCCGGATCATTGAGGCGCGGCCGCGGTCCAAAGACAAGCGCTGGGCCGTCCAGGCGGTCCTCGAGAGGGGCATCAGGTAGAGCGATGATCCAGGTCGAATCAATCGTGGATGTCGCCGACAACTCCGGCGCCCGTAAGCTCCGCTGCATCAAGGTGCTCGGCGGCAGCAAGCGGCGCTACGCCGGCATCGGTGACATCATCGTGGTCTCGGTCCGCGAGAGCCTGCCCAACTCCAAGATCAAGAAGGGCCAGGTCATGAAGGCCGTGATCGTGCGGACCAAAAAGGGCATGCGTCGCCACGACGGCAGCCTGATCCGCTTCGACACCAACAGCGCGGTCCTGATCGGCGCCGATCGCAACCCGATCGGTACCCGCATCTTCGGGCCGGTCGCCCGCGAGTTGCGCTGGAAGCGATTCCTGAGGATCGTCAGCCTCGCCCCGGAGGTGCTCTGATGCAGAAGATTCGCAAAGACGACGAGGTCGTCGTCATCGCCGGAAAGTCCAAGGGCGCGCGCGGCAAGGTCCTGCGGGTGCTCCCCGCCAAGTCGCGGGTGCTGGTCGCCGGGGTCAACATCGTCACCAAGCACGTCAAGCCAACCCGGCAAAATCAACGCGGCGGTATCGAGCGTCGTGAAGCACCGATTCACATCTCCAACGTCATGATCGCCGATCCCCAAACTGGTGAGCCGACCCGGGTCCGTATTTCGACCCTCGAGGGCGGACGCAAGGTCCGCGTGGCCACCAAATCCGGCGAACAGATCGACAGCTGAGGTTCTAGACATGGCCAAGGCGAAGGGTGGGGCACCGACCCCCAAAAAGAAGCCGGAGGCGGGATACGCCTTCAAATTTCCTCAGGTTCGCAACGCCGCGGTCGACCGCGGTGGCATGCGGTCGCAAATCCTCGAGCGCTACGAGACCAAGGCGGTCCCGGCGCTGGTCGAGGAGTTCGGCTACAAGAACCGACTGACGGTCCCGCGGGTCCAGAAGATCGTGCTCAACATCGGCCTCGGCGAGGCGATCAAGCAGCCCAAGCTGCTCGAGCAGTCCTTCGAGTGCCTCGGCAACATCACCGGTCAGCGGCCGGTCGTGACCCGAGCCAAGAAGTCGATCGCTGGCTTCAAGCTCCGCGAAGGCATGAAGATCGGCGCGATGGTCACCCTGCGGCGAACGCAGATGTGGGAGTTCCTCGACCGCTTGCTGCTGGTCGCGCTCCCGCGTACCCGCGACTTTCGTGGGGTCAGCCGCAAGGCCTTCGACGGCCGCGGCAACTACACCCTCGGGATCAAGGAGATCTTGGTCTTCCCCGAGGTCGACATCGAGAAGCTCAACGAAGTGCCCGGCATGAACGTCTGCATCCACACCTCGGCCAATAACGACGACGAAGGCCGAGCCCTGCTCAAGCACTTGGGGATGCCTTTTCGGCAGTAGGAGCGCGCACCATGTCCATGACCGATCCCATCGCCGACATGCTGACCCGCATCCGCAACGCACTGCGGGCGGGCCATCGCACCGTCAACATCCCCGGCTCCAAGTCCAAGCGCCGCATCGCCGAGATCCTCCAGCAAGAGGGCTACATCGAGGGCTTCGAGTGGCACGACGACGACCGCCAAGGCAGCATCTCGATCCAGCTGCGCTGGGTCGGTGACCAACCCGCCATCGAGGGCATCGCTCGGGTCAGTCGGCCCGGTCAGCGCCGCTACGCTGGCAGTAAAGACATCCCGCAGGTCCGCAACGGCCTCGGCATCATGGTCGTCAGCACGCCTCGTGGCATGATGACCGACCGCGCCGCTCGTCGAGCCGGAATCGGCGGCGAGCTCGTGTGCAGCGTGTGGTGAGCTGAGCCACACACGACCAGGAAGATAGGCCAAGCATGTCACGCATCGGCAACGCACCCATCCAGATCCCCAAGGGGGTCAAGATCAAGACCGAGGGTCAGACCATCGCGGTCGAGGGGCCCAAGGGCTCGCTCAGCTTCGATGTGCCCGAGCCGATCAGCTTCGCGGTCGACGGCGAGGTCATCAGCTTCAAGCGCCCCAATGACCAGCGCAGCGTTCGTGCCCTCCACGGCATGTCCCGCGCGATGACCAACAACATGGTCGTCGGCTGCTCGGTGGGCTTCAAGAAGACCCTCGAGATCATCGGCGTCGGCTACCGCGCCATCGTCAAGGGCAAGAACATCGACCTGACCCTGGGCTTCTCGCACCCCGTCAGCTATCCGCTGCCCGAGGGCGTGACCGCCGAGGTCGACAAGGACAACAAGCTCCACCTGATGTCGGCCGACAAGGCCCTGCTCGGCTCGGTCGCCGCTGACATCCGCCGCTACCGTCCGCCGGAGCCCTACAAGGGCAAGGGCGTTCGCTACCTCGGCGAGCGCATCATCCGCAAAGAGGGCAAGGCTCGCGGTAAGAAATAGTCTCCCAAGACCTGAGGGCCCGCGCGTAGCGAGGGCGTCGGGGCTTCGGCCCGAGTCAGGGAGACGGCAAGAACAGAGACGAGATCATGGCGAAGAAAGACAAGAACGAAGCGCGCGCGCGTCGCAAGAAGAGCATTCGCAAGCGGATCTCCGGGACGCAGGAGCGTCCCCGGCTGTCGGTCTACCGCAGCAACAAGCACATCTACGCGCAGGTCATCGACGACACCGACTCACGTTCGCTGTTGCTCGTGTCCGACCTCGCCAAGGGCCTTGCGAGCGATCTCGCAGCGCCTGCGCCCGAGGGCGAGGGCGAGGGCGCGGCCGACAGCACCAAGATTCGCCGCGCGCGGGTCGTCGGTGCGGCGGTCGCCAAGGCCTGCCTCGACAAGGGCATCAAGAAGGTCGTGTTCGACCGCAACGGTTACCTCTATCACGGGCGCGTGCGCGCCCTCGCCGAAGCGGCCCGCGCGGCCGGTCTCGACTTTTGAGAGAAGCTCATGATTGACGTCGAATCGCTCGGAGATCTCGTCGACCGCGTCGTCGACATCAACCGCGTGGCCAAGGTGGTCAAGGGTGGACGCCGCTTCGCGTTCTCTGCCCTGGTTGTAGTCGGCAACGAGAACGGCTGGGTCGGCTACGGCTACGGCAAGGCTCGGGAGGTCCCCGAGGCCATCCGCAAGGCCAACGAGATCGCTCGCAAGAGCATGTTCCAGGTCCCGCTCCAGGGCACCACGATCCCTCACCGGATCGTCGGCCACTTCGGCGCTGGCGAGGTCCTGCTGGTCCCGGCCTCGCCCGGTACTGGCGTGATCGCCGGTGGCGCCGTTCGTGCCGTCGTCGAGTGCGCTGGCATCCACGACGTCCTGACCAAGTGCATCGGGACCAATAACCCGCTCAACGTCATCCACGCCACGGTCACCGCGCTTCGGGAGCTTCGCAGCCCCGAGCAGGTCGCCCGTCGACGCGGCATGACCGTCGCCCAGTTGATGGAGGCCTGAGATGGCGCTCAAGCTCAAGGTCACGCTCGTCCGCAGTCCGATCGATCGGACGCAGAAGCAAAAAGATACCGTCCGCGGCCTCGGCCTGCGGCGCCTCAACCATTCGGTGATCCTCGAAGACACGAGGGCGATCCGCGGGATGATCCGCAAGGTCCAGCACCTCGTCACTGTGGCCCCCGCTGACCATGCGGCCGACGGGGCAGCCTGAGTCGGGGCTCGTCCGAGAAAAGAGAGATCGACATGGGTACTGAACTGCACACCCTCAAGCCCCCCGCCGGCGCGCGCAAGCGCAAGAAGCGGGTCGGCCGCGGGCCCGGGTCCGGCAACGGCAAGACCGCCGGTCGCGGCTCCAAGGGCACGCGCAAGCGCAACACGGTCGCGCCCGGTTTCGAGGGCGGCCAGCTGCCGATCCACCGGCGCGTCCCCAAGCGTGGCTTCGTCAACATCCACCGGGTCGAGGTCTACGGCGTCAACGTCGAGCGCCTCGACACCCTCGAGGACGGCGCCATCGTCACCCCCGAGCTGCTCCACGAGCGCGGCCTGGTCCCCAAGAAGGCCCAGCGGATCAAGGTGCTCGGCGACGGTGAGCTGACCAAGAAGCTCACGATCCGCGTGCATCGCGTGAGCGCGAGCGCCCGAACCAAGATCGAGGGCGCTGGCGGAACCATCGAGCTCGTCACCAAGACGGCCGACGCCGACGCCGCCGAGGCCTAGACCCAATCCCCAGCTCCGGTTTCTGGCTCCGGTATCTGGGCTCGGGCGAACGTGTGCGCTGCATGCGCTCGCCCGATGCTGTAAATACGGGCGTCGCTTCCAACCGGGCGTCAGATGAGCCGAGTTGATCGGCAGACTGTCCCCGCGTCTGTCCCCGACAGACTCGCCGACCAAGCCAGCAAGCCACCATGGGCGTCATCATCAACATCTTCAAGCTGCCGGAGCTCCGGCGTCGCGTGTTGTTCACGCTCGCGATGTTGGCGGTGTACCGCTTCGGTGTGTTCGTCGCCGTGCCCGGCGTCGATCGCAACGTGATGTCGCGTCTGGTCTCGCAGCAGACCGGCGGCTTCCTCGGCTACTTCAACATGTTCTCGGGAGGCGCGCTGTCGAACCTCTCGGTGTTCGCGCTGGGCATCATGCCCTACATCAGCGCGAGCATCATCATGCAGCTGATGACCGTGGTCATCCCCAAGATCGAGCAGCTGCAAAAAGAGGGCGAGTCCGGCCGGCGCAAGATCAACCAGTACAGCCGCTACGGCACCGTCGGCCTGGCGGTCGTCCAGGGCTACTTCATGGCCAGCTGGCTCGAGAGCCAAAATACGCCTGGTCAGATGCTGGTCCTCGAGGTCGGCCTGCCCTTCAAGCTGATGACGATGCTGTCGCTGACAGCCGGCACCTGCTTCTTGATGTGGCTCGGCGAGCAGATCACCGAGCGCGGGATCGGCAACGGCATCTCGCTGATCATCTTCGCCGGCATCATCGCCGACCTCCCCGCGGGCTCGTACCAGCTCTACCAAAAGGCGATCGACGACCCCGAGAACTTCGGACCGCTGCCCCTGGCGATCCTCTTGATCGTGGTGCTCGCCGTGATCGCCTTCGTGGTCATCATGGAGCGCGGCCAGCGGCGAATCCCGGTGATCTACGCCAAGCGCGTGGTCGGCCGGAAGATGTTCGGCGGCAGCCAGAATTATCTGCCGCTGCGCATCAACAACGCCGGCGTCATCCCGCCGATCTTCGCCTCCTCGATCATCATGTTCCCGGCGCAGATCGCGGGCATGACGGGCAACCCGCTGCTCCAGCGCTTCGCCGCCGCCTTCGACTACGGCAACTGGCTGTACCTCACGGTCTACGTCGCCCTGTGCATCTTCTTTTGCTACTTCTACACCCAGATCCAGTTCAACCCGGTGGATCTGGCCGACAACCTGAAGAAGCAAAACGCCTCGATCCCGGGCATCCGCCCCGGTAAGCGCACCGCCGAGTACATCGAGTTCATCCTCACTCGCCTGACCTTCGCGGGCGCCTGGTACATCTCCGCGGTCTGCGTGCTCCCGGTCTTCCTCCAGAAGGACTTCAACGTGCCCTTCTACTACGGCGGAACGTCCTTGCTGATCGTCGTCGGCGTCGCGCTCGACCTGGCCCAGCAGATCGAGAGCCACCTGGTCACGCGCAGCTACGAGGGCTTCGCCGGGCCCAAGGGTCCCCGGATCCGCGGCCGCAAGTAGAGCGCGCGGGGATCCGCTACGACAAGGCAGGCGCACACCCCGTGCGCCTGCTTCGTCGTAGCTGGGCCCCACTCTCGGCCTCCGCTCTCGGCCTCCACTCTCGGGCTCGAGCCAAAGAGGCGCCAGGAACGCCGCCCTCAAACCCGTGAAAATTCTCGCGTTCTCCCTTGGCATGAAGGTGGACACCCCCCACCCCCGGTGGCATCCTCCACCGCCCCCAGAAGCCCTGGGGTTTTTTAACTTTTCCATGTTCACCACCCCCACGTTCGAGGCGACGGTCGTCGCTGAGTTGCCCCAGCAACTGTTTCGTCTCGAGACCACCGAAGGCCAGCTCGTCGCGGGTCCTTCGGAGGAGTGCAAGCGCCTGGGGGTTCCCGTTCGGACGGGGCAACGTGTGCTGGTCCGCAAGGCCAGCCTCGATCCGGGCCGCGGCGTGATTCTCGGTCTCGCTCGCTGACGGCGAGCTCTCTCGACTTTGGGTCCACGCACCGGCGGAGCAAGAAATGAAAGTACGATCAAGCGTCAAGAAGATCTGTGACAAGTGCAAGGTGATCAAGCGACGAGGCGTCGTTCGGGTCATCTGCGACAACCCCAAACACAAGCAGAGGCAGGGCTGACATGGCACGTATTTCCGGAGTCGACCTCCCTCGCAACAAGCGGGTCGTCATCGCGCTGACCTACATCTACGGCGTCGGCAACTCGACCGCGCGTCGGATCCTCGAGAAGGCCGGTGTCGGCCAGTCGATCCGCACGGACGACCTCAACGACGAGCAGCTCAACGCGATCCGTCGCGTGATCGAGTCAGACTGCAAGGTCGAGGGTGACCTCCGCCGCGAGGTCCAGACCAAGATCAAGCGGCTGATGGATCTCGGCTGCTACCGCGGTCTCCGTCATCGTCGCAGCCTGCCTGTCCGTGGCCAGCGGACCCACACCAACGCGCGCACCCGCAAGGGCCCCAAGCGGGGCCAGGTTGCCATGAAGAAGAAGTGACGAGGTAATTCCGATGGCATCACCGCGCGGACGCAAAAAAGTCAAAAAGAACATCTCGACCGGGATCGTTCACATCCGTTCAACCTTCAACAACACCCTGGTGACGATCACCGACGTCAACGGCAACGCGATCTCGTGGGCCTCGTCGGGGATCCGTGGCTTTCGGGGCTCGCGCAAGTCGACGCCCTTCGCCGCCCAGCTCGCCGCCGATCAGGCCGCGCGCGCGGCCCAGGATCACGGCATGCAAACCGTGGCGATCCGAGTGTCCGGCCCTGGCGCCGGGCGCGAGTCGGCGCTGCGAGCGATTCAGTCGGCGGGCCTTCGGGTCACCTCCATCAAGGACGTGACGCCGATCCCCCACAACGGCTGTCGTCCACCCAAGCGGAGGAGGGTCTGACCCATGGCACGTTACATCGGACCTGTCTGCCGGCTGTGCCGGCGCGAGGACCAAAAACTGTTCCTCAAGGGCGATCGCTGCTTCTCGGAGAAGTGCGCCTACGACCGTCGTCAGTACCCGCCCGGCCAGCACGGCCAGGGGCGGCGCCGCCGACCGAGCGACTACGGCCACCAGCTTCGTGAGAAGCAAAAGGTCAAGCGCATGTACGGGCTGCTCGAGAAGCAGTTCCGCGGCTACTACTTCAAGGCCGCGCGCATGAAGGGCATCACCGGTGAGAACCTGCTGAGCCTGCTCGAGCGCCGCCTCGACAACGTCGCGGTCCGCTGCGGCTTCGCCAGCAGCCACGCCGAGGCCCGTCAGCTCGTGCGTCACGGCCACTTCACCGTCAACGGCCAGCGGGTCAACATCCCGAGCTACCTCGTGCGTGAGGGCGACGAGCTCCTGGTCCGCGAGAAGAGCCGCAAGATCGCCAAGATCAACGAGTCGCTGGCCAAGCTCGATCGGTCACCGCTGCCGCAGTGGATCGAGATCGACCGCGACAACTACAAGGCCAAGATCAAGAACGTGCCGCAGCGCTCTGACGTCGCAGCTGACATTGACGAGCAGCTGATCGTCGAGCTCTACAGCAAGTAAGGGGGGGGACTGCATGCAGGACTACAACACCATCGCCCGCAACTGGCGGGATCTGATTCGGCCCAAGAAGCTCGACGTCGACGGTGACTCGTTGACGGAGGCTTACGGCAAGTTCACGTGCGAGCCGCTCGAGCGGGGCTACGGCATCACGCTCGGGAACAGCCTGCGCCGGGTGCTGCTCAGCAGCCTCCAGGGCGCCGCGATCACGACCGTGCGAATTGAGGGGGCGCTCCACGAGTTCACCTCGATCCCCGCGGTCGTCGAAGACGTCACGGACATCATCCTCAACGTCAAGGCCCTGCGCCTGAGCATGGACGACGCCACGCCGCGGACCCTGCTGGTCGACAAGACCGGTGAGGGCCCCGTGACCGCGGCCGACATCCAGGCGCCGAGCGGCGTCCACGTGCTCGACCCGAGCCAGCACATCGCAACCCTGAGCAAGGGCGGCCGCCTCCACATGGAGATGACCTGCGCGATGGGCCGCGGCTACGCGACGGCCGACCAGAACAAGACCGAGGGCATGCCGATCGGCATGGTCCCGATCGACTCGCTGTTCTCGCCGATCCGCAAGGTCAACTACCGCGTGACCAACGCCCGCGTCGGCCATCAGACCGACTACGACAAGCTCAGCTTGCAGGTCTGGACCGACGGCTCGGTCCGGCCCGACGACGCGGTCGCCTACGCGGCCAAGATCCTCAAGGAGCAGCTGTCGATCTTCATCAATCACGAGGAGATCGAGGAGACCCAGGCGCCGACGCAGTCCGAGCAGGACAAGCTCAACGACATCCTGTGGCGCTCCGTCGACGAACTCGAGCTCTCGGTTCGCTCGGCCAACTGCCTTCAGAACGCCAACATCCACTACATCGGCGACCTCGTGCAGCGCACCGAGGCCGAGATGCTCAAGACCAAGAACTTCGGCCGCAAGTCCCTCAAGGAGATCAAAGAGATCCTTGCGCAGATGGGGCTGTCTCTCGGTATGAAGATCGAAGGCTGGCAGGGCCCTCCGCCTGCCCGCGAGGAGTGAGGACTCATGCGTCACCAGAAATCCGGCCGCAAGCTCGGTCGTAATTCCGCCCACCGCAAGGCCATGTTCCGCAACATGGTCACCTCGCTGCTCCGTCACGAGCGCATCACCACGACCGCGGCCAAGGCCAAGGAGCTGCGTGGTCACGTCGAGCGGACGATCTCCGTCGGCGTGCGCCTCGGCGATCTGCTCGACAAGCCCAAGGACGAGCGGACCCGCGACGAGCAGGCTCGCTACGCCCACGCCATGGCCCACGCGGGCAAGACCGTGCAGGACCGCGAGATCCTCCACAAGCTGTTCGAAGACATCGCCCCGCGCGCGCGCAAGCGGCCGGGCGGCTACACCCGCGTGATCCGGCTTGGACGGCGCAAGGGTGACGCGGCCGAGACCGCGATCATCGAGCTCGTGGATCGGAAGATCCCCGAGGCCGAAGGCGCCGGCGACACCATCGCCTGATCTCGCCAGCTGAACTCGGCGCCCGAACTCGGCGCCGATTGCACGAGCCCGCGTCTTGGACGTGGGCTCGTTTTGTTCGTGGCGGGCAGCCTCGAGCTCGTCGATGAGGCCGTGTCGTGGCCCTTGGGGGCGTCGGCTCTCCGTCTGGAGCACACCGTCTGGAGCACAAGGCTCTCGGTGGACTGCGACGAGGTCGCTCGCCTCCGCGTCGCAGGTGCTCTTCGCACGGCGCTACCCCAAACTCGGAGCTCCTCCAGCCTTCTTGGGCTCTGCTCTTTGCGGGGGCCGACCCTGCTCCGGAGCGGGGCTTTTGTGCGATGCTCGGTCGATGCCGGAGCTGCCGAGCCCCGATCCCGAGCGTCTGCTCGAGCTGGTCCGCTGGCGGATGCCTTTTGGCAAGTACGAGGGCGTCGTGCTCATGGACCTGCCCCAGCCCTACCTGGTCTGGTTCGCGCAGAAGGGCTTTCCTCAGGGCAAGCTCGGGGAGGCGATGGCCTTGACCCTCGAGATCAAGCACAACGGGCTGGAGCATCTGATGAGGCCGCTGCGGCGCTGAGCTGTTTTCGTTGAAAATTCGACCTCTGATCTCGCGACCGTATCGTCGTCTCGTGGGCGCAGGTGTCGATCCTCTGGTGTTCGTCGGGCTGGTCTTGCTGATGTTGCTCGGGGTCTTGTCGTGGCTGACGAAGCGGGTTCACAGGCGTGGGCTCGGCGGCGCGACCGGGCGCGAGCGGGTGGCGTTGACGGCGGATCACAGCGTCCACGTGATCGAGCTCGGCGGTGTCCGGCTGCTGGTCGGGACCGGGCCGAGCGGGGCGCCGCGGGTGCTCGCCAACCTTGGCGAGGTCGAGCTCGCCGAGTCGGACGCGGCGCCGGAGCCGAGCCTCGCGCGCCCCTGGGCCGAGCTGGGCGCTCGCCTGGGGCGGCGCGAGACGATGGGCCCGGTGTGGGCGCGGCTCTTTGGGGTCGCGGGTGGGCGCTGAGCTCGGACTCCCGGCCAATGTCTCGGGCTGGCTGATCCTGGCCTCGCTGCCGCTGCTGCTCGCGGCGTGCACGGCGTTCACGAAGATCTCGGTGGTGTTGGGGGCGCTGCGGCTTGGCCTCGGCGCCGAGCGCTTGCTGCCCTTTGGCTCGATCTTGGCGCTGGCGCTGGTCCTGACGGCTCTGGTCATGGCGCCAGTCGCCTATGAGTGCCTCGACGCGCTGGAGCTCGCCGGGGGGATCGCGGCGGTCGAGCTCGCGCCGCTCGAGCGCGGACCCGAGATCCTGGCGCCGCTGTGGAATTTTCTGGCCGAGCACGCCAAGCCCGGTGAGCTCGAGCTGTTCGCGGAGCTCAGCGGGCAGGCGCCCGAGCAGCCCGTGGTCCTGGTCCCGGCGTTCCTGGTCAGCGAGCTCGGGCACGGGCTCGCGCTCGCGGTCCTGATCTTGCTGCCCTTCGTGGTCGTGGATCTGATCTGCGCGCAGGTCCTGGTCTTGCTCGGGCTCAACCAGACGCCGACCGCCGTGATCGCGCTGCCGGCCAAGATCTTGTTGTTCTTGGCGGCGGACGGGTGGGGCACGGTGATCGTCGGGCTCGTCGAGGGCTACCGGTGATCGACGCGCTGGGCCTGGCGATCCGCGAGGGCTTTGGTCTCGTGATCGCGAGTTTGATCCCGCTGCTGCTCGTCGCGGCGGCGGCGGCGATCCTCGTTGGACTGCTCGGGGCCGCGCTCGGCATCCGCGACGCGGCGCTCGGGCAGATCGTGCGCGCGCTCGCGATCGTGCTCGCGCTCGGCGTCCTGATTCGGGGCATCGCGACCTCGACGGTCGAGTTCACGGCAAGGACCTGGGCGCAGCTCGGGGCGCAAGACGACCCGAGCACGGCGGAGCCAAGCCCGTGACCGGCGTGCTCGCGAGCGTGGCGCTGGCGAGCGCGCGGGTCTGGGCCTGCCTGCGTGTCCAGGCCAGCTGGCGGCGGGCGATCGGGTCGAGCTGGGAGTGGATCGCGGCGGCCCTGGCGGTGGCCGTGGCCGGGCTCGCGCTGGTTCGCGGTCAGCTCGGGGCTCCGGCGGCGCCGAGCGTCTACGTGTTCGGGCTGTGGCTGGGCTTCGAGCTGGTGCTCGGCAGCGTCGTGGGGTTGGCGATCTCGCTCCCGGGCTGGGCGCTGGTCGGGGCCGCGAGCGAGAGCGCGGGGGCGCTGGACCTGCGCGCCGACGGAGGCGGGGCGCTCGCGGTGATGATCGTCGCGGCCTCGCTGGCTGCGGGGCTGAGCCTGGGCCTGCACGCGCCGCTCGTGACCGGGCTGCTCGGGCTCTTCGATCGCTTCGCGCTCGCGTCGCCGACCCTGTGGCTGCCGACCCTCGCCGAGCTGCCGAGCTGGGCGAGCGGCCAGCTCGCGGCGATCACGGCGCTGGCGCTGGCGCTGGCGACCCCGGTGCTGCTGACCCGCGCGCTGGTTCAGCTGTGCCTGGTGAGCCTGGGTCGCGGCGGCCCCGAGTCGAGCTCGCTGACCGCCGCGCTGGCGCCCGGCCTGCGCCTGGCTGCGGGGCTCATCGCCCTCGGCGCGGCGTGGTCGACCTATCCCGAGGCGTTCGCGCGCGGGATGTGAGAGGGTCGGTGGGTGTCGGGCCTCGGACCGCGCTCGCTCTCGCTGTGCATCGTCGCGCTCGTCGCGGGCGCGAGCCTGAGCTCGTGCGCCCAGGACGAGCTCGCGGCGCTCGATCGCCTCGGGCAGCCGACCGGGCTGGCCCAGACCCCCGACGGCCGCCGGCTGTTCGTGACCAACGGCAACTGGGATCGCAGCCGCACGAGCTCGGCGCTCGTGGTCCTCGACCTCGACGCCGTCGAGCTCGGGATCGCCGAGCCGCGCGGCGCCGGACAGGCGCTCGAGCCCGGGCGGCCGTGCCGGGACCACGGCGAGGACGCGCGGGTGGAGTGTGATCCGAGCCTGGTCATCGACGCCGAGCTCGGCGTGCGCCTGCCCTCGGGCGCGGGCAACATCGCGATCGATCGTCCGGGCGGGCAGGGGCCCCTGCGGCTGCTGATCCCGACCCGCGTCGACCCGGGCCTGACCTGGATCGACGTGTTCGGCGAGGGCCTCGGCGACGAGGGCGAGCTGCGCCTCGACTGCGGTCAGGCCGAGGATCGCTTCTGTGATCGCCTCCACCGCCTCGACGACGTCAGCGCCGACCCCTCGCGCCTCGTCGTCGACGACCAGGGCTTTCGCTTCGCCTACCTCCCGCACCTGCTCGGGCGGCGGCTGACGCTGATCGCCCTCGACGGCGAGCGCGGGCCGGAGATCGTCGACGTCGAGAGCAATTTTTTCCGCGAGGACGACCTGTTCGATTCGGGCCTCGGCGGCGGCTTCGCGGTCATCGAGCGGGCCTGCGACGTCGAGTCGGGCAACGTCCCGGAGCTGACCCTCGACTGCGCGCGACCCTTCTTGCTGGCGACCCACCGGTTCTGGCCCGGCGTCCGAGGCTTTCGCGTGGCCCCGGGCCTCGACGTGATCATCGGCGGCGGCGACGTCAGGATCCTCGGGCCCAACATCGAGGCGGCCGAGCCCAAGCCGCTCATGGGCGGGATGGCCTTTGAGGATCCCGAGCAGGGCGATCGCCTCCTGGTCGTGCACACGACCCCGCCGGCCCTCAGCCGCGTCGACACCAGCCTCGACGATGAAGGCGCCGTGGGGGCCGACGTGCTCGCGACCGTGAGCCTGTGCACCAACCCCAACCTGGTCAGGGTTCATCGTCCGAGCCTCGACGGCGGCCTGGGTCCGCCGCTCGCGCTCGTGACCTGCTACGGCAGCGACCAGCTCGCGATCGTCGACCTCAACCCCTTCATCCTGGTCAAGACCCTCGACCTCGGCGACGGGCCCAACGAGATGCTGATCGACGACGCGCGCGACTGGCTGTTCGTGGCCAACACCGCCGAGGGGACGATCTCGATCGTCGATCTCGACGCCGGGAACCCGAGCTACCTCGAGGAGATCGCAACCCTCGGCCTCGGCACCGACTCACGGACCGACTCGCCGCTCTAGCAGCCCGGGGTGCAATGCATCGTGTCGCCTCGCGCCGGAATTTTCGCCGAGGGCGCGAAGCCAAAACGCCGCTGTACCGGGCGTACTGCAAGTTTTGGCGACAAAGCCCTCGGTGAAAAGGCCAAGCGAGGCGGCGCGAGGCATTGCACCCCGGGCTGCTAGCAAGAAGGTGTTCCTCTTGACCCCCACAGTGGCAGACGCCTGGGGGGGTCAAAGCAAGCCCCTTTTAGGGGGCCACGCATGCCGCTGCGAGGCAGATGAGGGCCCACCGAGCGAGGAACGAGCGACCGGCCGCTTGCGGCCGTGCGTGGCAGGGTCGCAGACGCCTGGGGGGGTCAAAGCAAGCAAGCCCCCTTTTAGGGGGCCACGCATGCCGCTGCGAGGCAGATGAGGGCCCACCGAGCGAGGAACGAGCGACCGGCCGCTTGCGGCCGTGCGTGGCAGGGTCGCAGGCGCCTGGGGGGGTCATTAAAACACCCCGCAGTAGCCGGCGCTGTCTTGGCCTTCGATACCGATCGGGTAGCAATTCGGCTCCAGCCCGAAGCAGGGCAGGATCAGGAGGTCGCAGATCGGTGTGCAGCAGAAGTCTGCATCGCCGGCGCAGGGCGAGGTGTGCAGCTGCGCGGGTGTGCAGAGGTAGCCCGGGAAGCAGTCGCCGTCGAGCTGGCAGGCGTCGCCCTCGACGCCTGCGCCAGGGTTGACGGTGCACACGGCGACCGGCTCGGGCCCGGGGCCGAGCCCGCGATTGCAGGCGTCGCCCGCGATCGAGCAGGCCTGGGTGACGAGCTCGCAGGGCTCGGCGCACAGGCCGGGGAGGGGCTCGTCGGCGTAGGTGCAGATGCGGCCGTCGGCGCACTCGTCATCGCCCTCGACGCTCGGATCGCACAGCGTCTGACAGCGCTGGTCGGCGCACACGAGTCCGGGCGCGCACTCGCTGGTGTCGGCGCAGGCCTCGTCGACCGACGCGCTGCCGGTCGCGGGCACGCACTCGAGGGTCTCGACGTCGCAGGCCTGGTTTGGCCCGCATTCGGTGAGCAGATCTGCGAGCGGGTCACAATCGGAAGTTAAATCACGGCCATCCTCGCCGGTTTCCGTCTCGCTGTCTCCGG
Organism: Enhygromyxa salina; assembly: GCF_002994615.1. Taxonomy (GTDB): domain Bacteria; phylum Myxococcota_A; class Polyangia; order Nannocystales; family Nannocystaceae; genus Plesiocystis; species Plesiocystis salina_A. The sequence goes on from NZ_PVNK01000240.1 coordinate 18,735, forward strand.
TATCGGTGATCCCAGTCGACAGGCTGGTGGTGATGGGGCCCGACACACTCGGCGGTGGGGAGCCGAGGGGATCGTCGGCGGTACATGACGCCAGGAGCACGCACACCGCGAATCGCCTCCACTCCTGTCCTGCCACATCGATCAGGTAGCACACATGAGAAGTGCCCGCGAACGGCCTCCGAGGCGTGCTTCCCCCATGAACGCGGTGGTGCGAACGAGTTTTCGCGTGGAGTTTCACATAGAAATGCCCCGCAAAAATCGCTACCGTCCCGCCGTTCTCGCGCGCGATCTGGATTCGCGCGCGTACGATTTTTTCCGCCCGCTCTGCTGGCGCGGTCCACTAAGAAGAGCGCGCAATGCCCTCAACACACCGAGACTGGAACCAAACATGAAACGACTACTGGGAGAGAACTGGAAACGCGTTGGCCTGCAGGTCGGGCTCCTCGCCGGGATCGGCCTCGCCTTTGCGATCGGAACGCAGGGCGAAGAGGCCACGGCTGGACCGAACCCGGACTGCCCGGACGAGGGCATGTGCACGTTCAAGAAGCCCAACGTCATGTTCGTCATGGACTACTCGACGTCCATGAACGCGATCTGGGACATGAACAACAACGCGACCCGATGGGAAGTCACCGTCGCCGCGGTCCAGCAGGTCGTTCAACCCGGTAGTTTCCTCAGCCAGAACACCCACCTGGCCCTGATGCGCTTCGGCCACGACCCCGCCGCCTCGGAGGGCACGATGATCGCTGGCGACCTGTCGGGCATCATCGACGGCCAGGCCCTCGACATCCAGTGGGACGACGACAACAACGAGTACCTGCCGTGCAACGGCCAGGCGCTGGTCGACTCGCTCAATGAAGTCGACGCGCCCATGCAGGGCATGGAGTTCGGCATCGGCACCTGGACCAAGGGTGCCCTCGACGCCGTCGCCGTCGAGATCGCCCAGACCAAGGCCGATCACCCCGACGATCAGGACATGCCCGGCCGCGCCTACGTCAACGTGCTGTTGACCGACGGTGAGTGGACCGGCATGGACGGCACGACCCCGCTCGAGCCGGCCAACCAAAACCCCGCGATCACGGCCGCGGACCTCTACGACAACCAGGACATCCAGACCTTCGTGGTCGCGGTCGCCGGCGATCCCAACGCCGAGGCAGCGGCCGACGAGACCGCCGCGGCCGGTGGCACCACGGAGGCGATCGACGGCGCCACGCCCGATCTCCTCGCCATGGCCCTCGCGGGCGTCGTCCAGAACATCATCGACTCGGTCGTCGCGCCCGAGTGCGTCGGCGGCCTGCCGCGCGTCATGATCCTGCTCGACGCGTCGTCCTCGATGCTCAACGTCAACGGCGGCACGCAGGCCGGCGCGATGGACGAGACCGGCTGGGATCAGGCCCGCGACGCCCTCTCGGGCGACATGTCGCTGTTCGACATCGACGTCGGCATCGGCGCGGCCGAAGACGTCACCCACCTCGGCCTCGCGGTCTTCGGTCACAACCAACCCGCGCCCGGCGAGCAGACCATCCTCGTCGACTACGGCCCCTGCATGAAGGACAACTTCGGCTGGGCCCTCGATCCGAACACCTCGTGCGAGATGCCGGGCTGTGACGATCCGTGGGGTGGCCCGCCGATCTCCTGGACCTTCCAGGACGGGACCATCGAGCCGCCCGGCTTCGACCAGGCGACGACCAGCCACATGCCTCAGTGTGGCGGCGTGGCGGAGTTCTGCTCGGGCTCGGGCACCTACACCCACCTCGGTCTGCAGCTCATCAAGAACAACCAGGCGGCGTATCACGCTGCCGCGTTGATGCCGATGGCGCAGTACCCGACCAACGATCAGACGATCTACTTCAACATCCTGATCACGGACGGCCAGTACAACCTCTACTCGACCGACGCTCAGGTCTCGACCGAGCTGACGGAGATGTACAACAACGGCATCACGACCTACGTCATCGGCTTCGGTGACGGCGTCAACACGCCGCAGGCGATGACGCAGCTCAGCAACATGGCCGACTGGGGCTCGGGCGGCACGGAGAACTACTTCGACGCCGACAACCAGGCCGATCTCGAGGCCGCGCTGGCCGCGATCTTCGGCAACCTGGTGTTCGACCCCTGCTGCGCGCTCAACGACTGCTCGGAGAACCCCGAGCCCGACACGATGGAGCCCGACCCCATCCCGATGACCGACACCGGCGACGGCGACGGCGACACCGACACCGGTGACGGCGACGGCGACACCGGCGACGGCGACGGCGACACCGGCGACGGCGACACCGACACCGGCGACGGCGACGGCGACCCCGGCGACGGCGACGGTGACCCCGGCGACGGCGACACCGACGGTGGCGACGACGCTGCCGAAGGCGACGACGGCGCGGACGACGACACCGACGGTGGCGAGACCGGCACCGGCGGCGACCTCGGAGCCGAGGTCGGCGAGGACGACGGCTGCAACTGCAGCACCGCCGACAGCGACACCGACAAGACCGGTGGCCTGCTCGGCACCTTCCTCGCCCTCGGCCTGGCGGGCTTCATCCGCCGGCGTCGGCGCGACTGATCCCGGGCGACCGCCCAACGCAAAAACCACCCTCTTCGGAGGGTGGTTTTTCTTTTTCCCCCCGACGGCTCCGAGCGAGGCCCGGGAGCGGACGCTCAGAGCGTGGTTGCGATGTAGGTCGCGAGCGCGGTGATGATGGCGGCGATCACCACGACCAGACCCCGGGCCACGTTCAGCTGCTTGCGTTGGCGCTGCTCGAGGGCTGTCGTGGCGTGGTGAGCCTGGCTGAGCTCGCGGCTGAGCTCTTCGGGGCGCATGACGGGGACGTCTTCGCGTGGGGATCGGACGGAGCTACGTCGGAGGGCCTGGCTGCGGCCGGGCACTCGGGCCGAGCGAAGGCTCGCGGGTCCGGGGCGCGGGCTGATCGGTTCGATCATCATGAAGCGTGGAGCGGGCTTGGCGGAGGTGCGGGCGGTTGGCGGCGAGCGGAGCTCGAGCTCGCGCGGTGACGAGGGAGCTGGATTTGGTCGAGACGAGTGTAGCCTGATGACGGCCTCGCGGAGCTCGCAGCTGGTGATGCGCGGGGTGCCACCGGCCTCGAGCATGCGCCCGAGCAGCGCCGTCAGCTGATCGTCGCCGCCGACGCTTGCGCGCAACCGCTCGACCTCGGGCAGAATCGCCCGCTCGCCCGTGAGCAGCGCGAGGATCGCGAGGCCGAGCGCTCTGATGTCCGTCGCGGGAGTCAGCGTGGCGTCGCTGACGCGGGCGACGTCGAGGAGGCTGATCGAGCACGGTGTGTCGTTGCGAACCACGATCGTGTCGAGCGACACGGACCCGTGGACGATCGGCTGGTCACGCTCGTGGAGGTAGGCGAGGGCCTCGGCGACGGCCCCGATCAACTCGAGCAGCCACCCGCGATCGCTGCAGCGTTCAGCTTCGGCGTCGAGCCGCGCCGCGAGGAGCTGACCCGGGACGTGCTCGTGGACCGTCCACCAGCTGTCTTTGCGCCCCACGGTGCCGTGCTCGATCAGGCGGGGGAAGGCGGGGTGGTCGAGCTCGGGGAAGGCGGCGCTCGGGCGATCGTCGTCGCCCTCGCTGCCGCGGGGCAGCGCGAGGATCCGGGCGCGGACCAGGCGGCCATCCTTGGTTCGCGTGGCGCGATAGCTGAGGCCGCGGCGGTCCTCGGCGACCACGCGGTCGAGGCGGTAGTGACCCCCGAGCAAGGGATCGCCTCCGCACGCGGGGCAGCTCTGGGCGCCCGCGTCGATCTGCTTTGCACAGTTGGCGCAGATCATCGCTGCCTCTCGTAGCCAGGGTGGCGGCTGGCTCCCGGGAACTCGACATCCCGGGCGCAAACGTCGAGCTCACACAGTAGCACGCTCGCTACGCCGCTTGGCCCAACTCGGCGGGCGGCCCCGGCAGCCGGGCGGACGCGGGCCTCGTCTCGTGCCGCGCGATCAAGTGCTCTGCGCTCGCAGCGATCTCCGACGCGCCGCGACCCCGAGCACGCGAGCGTCGGTGTCGAGCGCTGCGATCGAGCGTCGTCGATGTGGGCAGAGACTGCGCGAGCGTGGCAGCCGAACCTTCGCAGCGACGCTCCCCCGCACCGGTCGATCGCTCGTCGCGGTCGCGGTCGGAGCTCGAGCGCGTGCATGACGAGCGCGCTCTGACGACGTCGTGGGTGCTGCTCGCGAGCGCGACGATCGTCGCGCTCGACGTGGCGTCCAAAAAAATCGCTGGCTCGATCGCAGATCATCGGCCTATGATTTCGACGTCATCATGAACGACGGGCTCCAGCGACGACCAACACCCGACGCCGACCGGCGACCCCGAGCGTTTTGCTCGTTGGTCTCGGCGTCGTCGTCGGTCGTGTCGAGGGACGGCGATCATCGCGAGCGTGGGCTTCGGCTTCGCGCCCGAGGTGTCGACGTGGTCGTCGAGCGGGCAGGCTTCGGGCTTGGTCTCGGGCTTGGTCTCGGGCCTGGTCTCGATTGGGAACTCGACCGTGGCCGGGCACACGCCGGCCGCAGCTTCGGCTGCTCACCAAAGCAGACCTTGGACGAGGGTCGGGGCGCTCGCGTGCATCGTGAGCGTTGCGAACATCGGACGTGGTGATAGGTACCGATGCGGGCGCGCCCACGGAGGAGGGGGGCGCGCCCGCGCCGGTGCCCAGTTGGACAACAGCGGCTTAAACGGGCGTTCAGGCCATGAAAATGGCCTAGTTACGTCCAGACGGGTTCGTGGCTGAGGCCCGCGTCGAGGCGGGCTTCTCCCATCCGCGAGGCCTGGCCGGTGGGCTGGCCTCGACTGCTCACGGTCGTTCATGGCCCCGCGTAAAGACGCAGGCGCCGTGGTAGCTTTCGGGTCGCCGGTTGCTGGCGTCCGAGCGGTCGCCGCAAGAGACGAGGTCGAGGATGAGTGACAACGACACGCCCAACGACTTGGAACAACAAGCGAGCGAAGCCGCAGTAGCTGCGGGCAGCACGGTCGGGCAGAACGTGCCCGATGCACCGAGTGTTCCGTCGGGGGCGGCCTCCGGTGTCTCGTCGAGCGCGCCAAAGATCCACGGGGACACGCTCGGTGACATGGTCAGTGACGCGATGCACGCCGGGGTTCCGGCCGCCGCCGACGCGATCGAAGATCAGGTCGAGGACGGGCTCGAGGCCCTCGGGCTGCCGCCAGAGATCGCCAGCGCGGGCGCCGACGCGCTCGGCGGCGTGATCGAGGACGGGCTCGAGGCCGTCGTCGATGCGGTCGAGGATCTGATCGGCAGCGACGATCCGCTGCCCAAGGTCAACTACACGCTGACCGTCGAAGACGGGCCCGACGCGATCTGGGCGGTCCGCAGCCTCCACTTCGCCGAGGCCCTGTCCGAGCCCTACGTCCTGACCCTCGACCTCGTCAGCGAGGAGCTGACAGCTGACACCGAGCTCATGCTCGGGGCCAACATCGAGCTGACGATCGACCGCGAGACGATCGTGCGCACGGTCCACGGCATCGTCCACCTCGTCGAGTACATCGGCGTGGTCGACGACCGCCTCCAGATCCGCGTCGAGATCGTGCCGGCCCTGCACCTGCTCAGCCAGCGCGTCGACACGCGCCTGTGGCAGGACACGAGCGTGGTCGACGTGGTCACCGAGGTGCTCGAGGGCGCCTTCACCGACTACGAGCGCGAGGTCGATGCCACCGGGCTGAGCGGGACCTACAACCCGCGCGAGTACATCGTTCAGTACCACGAGAGCGACTTCGACTTCGTCAGCCGCCTGCTCGAGGCCGAGGGCATCACCTACTGGTTCGACCACGAGCGCGACACTGGCCGCGAGGTCATGGTCCTCGAGGACAGCAACGACAACTACCTCGACATCACGACGATCGACGAGAGCCCCGAGCTCCACATCATCGTCGACCGGGCCGATCGGGCCGAGGTCGAGAGCCTCCAGTACCTCGACTGGACCCGCGAGCTCACCTCGACCGCGGTCTACCAGCGCGTGTTCGACTGGCTCACGCCGATCGAGCCGATCGAGTCGGGCGCGCCGCCCGAGGGCGAGGAGCCGAACGACGACCGCGGGTTGATCCGCGAGGTCTACCACCACGGGCGCTTCGTCGAGGACGACCCCGATCCGCGGACGGTCCGCAAGCTCGTGCGGCGGACCCAGCGCGACAAGATCGCCCGGGGCCACAGCAACGTCACCGGGTTGTTCCCGGGCCGCAAGTTCTCGGTCGTCGAGCACCAGCGGGACGATCTCGATCAGGAGTACCTCGTCCGTCGGATCGTCCACACGGGGGACTGCCCCGACGTGGTCATGGGCGACAACAGCGCGCTACCGCGCTACCAGAACCGCTTCGAGGTCCTGGTCGTCCACGCCGACAAGCCCTTCCGACCGCCGCTCGTGACTCCGGTGCCGCGGATCTACGGGCCCCAGACCGCGATCGTGACCGGGCCCGAGGGCGAGGAGATCCACACCGACGAGCACGGCCGGATCAAGGTCCGCTTCGACTGGGATCGCGTCAACGGGCTGACCGACGACACCTCGATGTGGATCCGCGTGGCCCACCACTGGGCGGGGCCCGGGTTCGGAACCTTCTTCCTCCCGCGGATCGGCATGGAGGTCGTGGTCGAGTTCCTCGAGGGCAGCCCCGCGCGGCCCCTGGTCAGCGGCTGCGTCTACAACGGCGACAACACGATCAGCGTCGGCGTGCCCGACAACAAGACCCAGAGCACGATCCGAACCAAGAGCTCGCCCGACAGCGACGGCTACAACGAGATGCGCTTCGAGGACGCGGCCGGGAGCGAAGAGATCTTCGTCCACGCCCAGAAGGACTACAACGAGGTCGTCGAGAACTGTCACTCGACCTCGGTCGGCGCCGACCAGAGCAACACGGTCAGCGGCAACCAGACGCAGACGGTCAAGAAGGATCAGACCGAGACCGTCGAGGGTCATCAGAAGATGACCGTGCAAAAGACCCGCACGACCGAGATCACCGAGGACGAGGGCAACACCTACCACGCCAGCCGCAGCACGACTGTCGAGGTCAACGAGCTGCTCGAGGTCCTCGGCACGACCACGATCCGGTCCGGCGACACGGTCACGCTCGAGGCCCAGAAGGACTACGTCCAGACCGTCGGCGGGTCGAGCAAGATCAGCGTCAACGCCGGTCCGGCCGGGCCCGGCGACAGCGCCATCGACTGCGCCAACAACTTCATCGTCGAGGCCGCGACCAAGGTCCACGTCAGCCAGGGCGGCTCGGCGACGATCACCCTCGAGGGCGGCAACGCCGACCACTACACCTCCTCGGTGTTCAGCGTCGTCGCCGATGGCGACCTGCTGCTCGACTCGACCGGCGGGACCCTGACCGGGCAGGCGTCTTCAAAGGTCGAGTTCCTCAACAGCGGCGGCGCGATCGCGATCGAGGGCGGCGCGATCTCGATCAGCTCGCCGAGCGAGGTCACGATCTCGGTCGGCGGCAACTCGGTCAAGGTCGACTCGTCGGGGGTCACCGTGTCGGGCGCCAAGGTCGACGTGAGCGCGACCGGCGTGACCACGGTCTCGGGCTCGATCGTGAAGCTGAATTGAGCCATCATCAACCTGCGCACCCCTCCTCGCGCTGACCATGGCTGCCCGCGGCATCCTCTCTCGCATCACCGGCGAGTCCACTCGTGGCCTCGACGACGTCGAGTTGATCGTCGGCAACCTCCAGGCTCTGCTCAACACGCGCCTCGGTGACGCGGTCTCGGCCGAGGGTTTCGGTGTCGTCGATCTCGTCGACATCATCCACGACTTCCCAGCCGCCGCGCAGATTATGCAGCGCAGCATCCGGGCCACGATCGCCAAGTACGAGCCGCGCCTGCGCAACGTCTCGGTCCGCACCGTCCAGGGCGACGACCCGCTGACCCTGACCTTCGAGATATCTGGACGCCTGATCGGCGATCGGCGCCGCGGCGTCGTCCGCCTGCGCAGCGAGATGACCCACGGCGGTCGCGTGACGGTCGCGTAGCGAGCCAAGGGTGCTCCAGCACCCTCCTCGGGGCCCGCACATGCCCCTACAAACAAATACCCCCCACCGAGCGACCGTCGCCCGAGGGGGGTCATGAGCCCGAGGCGCCACACATACCCTTGCAAACAAATCGACCCCCCAACCGAGCGAGCACCGCTCGCGCGGGGTGTCATGAGCCCAAGCCGCCACACATAGCCCTGCAAACAGATCGACCCCCCAAGCGAGTGAGCATCGCCGAGGGGGTGTCATGAGCCCAAGCCGCCACACATAGCCCTGCAAACAGATCGACCCCTCAACCGAGCGAGCATCGCCGAGGGGATGTCATGAGCCCCCTCCCAGGGGGCCACACATGCCCCTGCGAACAATTTAACCAGCCCATCGAGGGAGCGGAGCGACCGAGCGGCCGCGCAGCGGCCGTGGATGGCAGAGTTGCTACCGCCCACGGGGGTCAAAAACGAGTACCATCCAGAGCCCGACCATGTTCGCCAAGTTCTACCAAAGCGAGCTCACCTACCTGCGCGAGATGGGGCGCGAGTTCGCGGCCTCTCATCCGACCAGCGCGGGGCTGTTGTCCGAGCGCAGCGACGACCCCGACGTCGAGCGCCTGCTCGAGGGCTTCGCCTTCCTCAGCGCCCGGATCCGCGAGCGGGTTGACGACGCGGTCCCCGAGGTCGTCCACGGCCTCGCCGAGCTGCTCTTGCCCCAGTACGTGCGGCCCTTGCCGGCGATGTCGGTGATCGAGTTCAAGCCGCAGATCCGCGCCCTGCGTGGGGTCCGCAACGTGCCCCGCGGTCGCTCGGTCGGCAGCACCCCGGTCGAGGGCACGGCCTGCACCTTCCAGACCTGCTTTGACACCGACCTGCTGCCGATCGAGCTCGTCGACATCGAGCACGACGAGTCCGTCGCCGCGCGCCCGGTCGTCCGCATCAAGCTCAAGACGACCGAGGCCGGGCGCCCGATCGTCGCGCGCGAGGAGGGCATCCGCTTCTTCCTCGCCGGCGACATCTCGCTCGCCGCGACCTTGCACCTGTGGATGTTTCGCCACTGCAAGCAGGTCGAGATCCGCAGCTCCGAAGAGCGCAACATCCCGCGCGGCGAGCCGCTGCGCGTGCTCGAGCGCGACAAGATCAAGCCGGTCGGCCTGCGCGACACCGAGGCCGTGCTGCCGTGGCCAAAGTTCGCGCCCGAGGGCTCGCGCTTCGTCCAGGAGTACTTCGCGCTCCCGGCCAAGTACTTGTTCTTCGACATCGTCGGCCTCGACGGGCTCGAGTTCCCGGGCGACTACATCGAGCTCGCGCTGGTGTTCGAGCGCCCGCCCGAGCTGCCCTCGCCGATCGTCGACGAGAGCTTCCGGCTCCACTGCACGCCGGTCGTCAACCTGTTCACGGCCTCGGCCGAGCCCGTCAAGCTCGACCCGCTGATGCCCGACCACCTGCTGCGCGCGGCCGGGACCAAGCCGGCGCACATGGAGGTCTACGACGTCGAGAGCGTCGTCGGCGTGCGTCCGGGTCGCGGCAACCGGCGCAGCTACAGCAACTTCTACACCTTCCAGCACACCAAGATCGGCAGCGACGCCGACGGCTACTACGTCCTGCGCCGGACTCGCTCACCGCTCGACGAGGGCACCGACACCTACGTCCAGGTCGCGCGCCCGAGCGACGGCGAGAGCAGCGACGAAGACGAGACCCTGTCGATCGATCTGCTGTGCACCAACCGCTCGCTGCCGCTCGAGCTCCAGATCGGTGACATCTGCAAGCCCGTGCGCGGGAGCTCGGTGCCCGACTTCTCGAACATCACCGCGGTCAGCCCCCCGGTTCGAGCGCCGCTTGCGAGCGAGCTGCAGTGGCGCCTGCTCGCCCACCTCGCCCTCAACCGCCGCCGGGTGACCCAGCCCGAGACCCTCAAGCTGCTGCTCTCGCTCTACAACTTCCTCGCCGGCTCGGGCTCGCCAGCGGGCCGCGCCAACGAGCTGCGCGTCGAGGCCATCCGCACGACCGAATTTCGCGCGGTCACGCGGATGCTCGAGGGCGCGCCGGTCCGCGGCGCCGAGACCACGATCGAGATCGACGAGACCCGCTTCGCCAGCATCGGCGACGCGCACCTGTTCGGGATCGTCCTCGACGAGCTGCTCTCGACCTACTGCAGCATCAATTCCTTCCACGAGCTTCGCATGCGCCTGCACCCGTCCAAGGTTGAATTCCGATGGGACCCCAGGAACGGCCACCACAGGATCCTATGAGCGGGACCTCCTCGGGGAGCCTGTCCGCGCCGCCGTCATGGTTTCAGCGCCTGGTCGACGAGCCAGGGGCCTTCGATCCCTTTGTTGCGATCGGTCTGCTCGAAGAGCTCACCCGTGACGCCAAGCGGATCGGCGGCGACGGGCCTTACATCGAGGAGGCGCTGCGCTTTCGCCACGCCCGCTCACTCGCGTTCAAGCCAGGCGACGTCGAGGCCGTCGAGGTCCACGAGGACGCCCGCAAGCGTGACGACGGGCGCGCCGATCTGGCCGAGGTCACCCTCAACATCGTCGGGCTGATCGGGACCAGCAGCCCGCTGCCGACCTACCTCGCGAGCGAGGCCGCGAGCCAGGACGAAGACGGCCGGATCAAGGCCGACTTCTTCGACCTCTTCCATCATCGCCTCCACAGCTTGCTGTATCGCGCCGTCCGCAAGTACGACTGGCCGCGCGAGTACGCGAGCGACGGCAGCGACGCCTGGAGCCTGCGGCTGCTAGCGATGCTCGGCATCGACAACTACGATCGCCCGCCGCTGGAGTACATCCGGCCCCTCGATCTGCTCCGGATCGCGCCCTTGCTCGCGAGCCCCGCTCGGACGGCGCGGACCGTCGAGCTCGCGATCATGGAGATCCTCGGCCACCGCCTCGATGGCGCCGACGTCAAGGTCAAGCAGTTCCAGGGCTCGTGGGCCGACATCGACCCCGACCACAAGATCCGCCTCGCGGTCGAGAACTCGAACCTCGGGGTCAGCGCGGTCATCGGTGATCTGTGCCTTCACCGCGCGGGCAAGGCTCAGGTCGTCGTCGGGCCCCTCGATCAAGCGGGCCTGCGCCAGTTCATGTCGGGCGGCGACGCGTTCTTCGCGGTCCGCGAGCTCCTCGACCTGCTCAGCTACGAGCTCGTCGAGTTCGAGCTCGAGCTGATCCTCGGGCGTGAGTCGCAGATGGGCGCGATCCTGGGCAAGAGCCGCATCGGCGACGACGCGTGGTTGGCGATGAGCGACGACGCGGAGTTGCAAGGCGAGGAGACCCGGGTGATCGTGTCTCTCGACGAGGCCAAGCAGCTGCTCGCAGAAGAAGCCCAAGGAGGACAGTGACCGGTGCGCGTGCTCAAGGTCCACATCTACGACTCCGAGACCGGACGGACACGAGAAGAGAAGTACTCGCGCTCGCCGGTTCGGATCGGCCGCAACCCTCGCAACGATCTGTGTCTGAGCTTCGGCTTCGTGTCGGGCTGGCACGGGAAGATCGACTTCAGCGACGCCGGGGGCTCGTTCACGGATCTCGGCTCGACCAACGGCTCGAGCGTCGGCGGGCGCAAGGTCGAGCCCGGTCAGGCCGTCCAACTCGGCGACGGCCTCAGCATCACGATCGGCAAGCTCGAGATGCGCTTTTTGTGGGAGGAGTCCGACGCCGGGCACAGCGGGGCCTACGAGCACGACAGCAACGCCGGGATCGTGACCCGGTCGCCGCGGCTGCCGACCATGCCGATCCAGGCGGTCGAGGATCTGCCCTTGCGCGACCCCAACTCGCCCGCGACGGTCCAACATCCACCCTCGGGGCCGAGCGCAGGCTTCGGCGGAGGACCGCCGCCGCCGCCGATCAGTGGGCCACCGCCGATCAGTGGGCCACCGCCGATCAAGGGGCCGCCGCCGATGGAGCCGCCGGCGATGGAACCGCCGTCGATGAAGGGGCCGCCGTCGATGAAGGGGCCGCCGTCGATGATGGAGCCGCCGTCGATGGAGCCGCCGTCGATGATGGAGCCGCCGTCGATGATGGAGCCGCCGTCGATGGAGCCGCCGCCGATGGAGCCGCCGCCGATGGAGCCGCCGTCGATGGAACCGCCGTCGATCGGGGGGCCACCGTCGATGGAGCTCAACGGTCCGGCCTCGGTCCAAGTCGACCCGCCGCAGCTCGACAACGGGCCGCCGATGGTCGGTGGACCGCCGTCGATCGGGGGCGGCAGCGAGAAGCCGCGCAAGCGCTCGGGCGCCGAGGCGACGGGCTTCGTCGATCTCGGCGGGGTCCACCGGGCGATCCGTCAGCTGCGTCCGGCCTACGAGCAGTACGACCTCGCGCGTCAGCAGTTCCAGCAGTCGCTCGAGGCCGCGCTGAGCACGATCCCGGCCAACACCCGCGACACGGCGATGGCCTTCATCCGCCGCGAGTTCCCCGAGATGCCGGGCGCGACCCCCTTCGCGGCCCCGGCGGCGCGGGCGGACGGCCCGCCCGAGGCGTCGAGCACCGTGACCAACTTCGCGGCCCACGTGCTCGGTGAGGTCTCGCCGCCCGGCGACGCCGACGAGCAGTCGGCCTTCCTCATTCGCATCGCCGAGATCCTCCAGACCACGGCCCAGGCCTTCGTCGAGATCCGCAACGTCCAGGCCCGCTTCGGCGAAGAGATGGGGGTCCGGACGATCCGCGAGTACACGCCGCTGCACGCGGCCGCCGACGCCCGCGGGGTGCTCGACTATCTGCTCGACTGGCGCCGCGGCGGACCCGAGCGCAACGCGCAGCTGTCGGCCGTCTACAGCGACTTCATGCTCCACCAGGTCGCCCTGATCAACGGCGTGGTCGAGGGCGTGCAGGCGATGATGGATCAGTTCCGACCGGCGGAGATCGAGCGTGGCGTCGGGGGCTTGAGCAAGTCGGCGGGGGCGTGGAAGAAGTACTCGGAGCGCTACGTGGAGGTGGTCGAGGATCGGGGGATCGCGGCGCTCGTGTTTGGGCCGGAGTTTGCTCGGGCTTATACGGAAGTTGGGTCCGGCTAGCACCACGGGCTGCTAGAGCGGCGATCCTGCTTCGGGCTCGGCCTGGCGTTGCGTGGTGGTGGGGACCTCGGGGACCTCGGGGACCTCGGGGACCTCGAACTCGTTGTTCGAGGGGTGTCTTGGTCGTCGGGCTCCGCGCCCGGCCGCAGGAGGTCCGAGTTCGGGCCGTCGCCTCGCCATCTGGGGTGCAGAAGGCTCTTGGTGCGTGGTCACCGTTGTGGGGATTGTGTTCGAGGGGTGTCTTGGCCGTCGGGCTCCGCGCCCGGCCGCAGGAGGTCCGAGTTCGGGCCGTCGCCTCGCCATCTGGGGTGCAGAAGGCTCTTGGTGCGTGGTCACCGTTGTGGGGATTGTGTTCGAGGGGTGTCTTGGCGGTCGGGCTCCGCGCCCGGCCGCAGGAGGTCCGAGTTCGGGCCGTCGCCTCGCCATCTGGGGTGCAGAAGGCTCTTGGTGCGTGGCCACCGTTGTGGGCGATTGCGCTTCGGTGGTGCTTTTCGGGCGGCGATAGCCCGAACTCGGACCACCTGCGGCCTCTTTGCGCTCTTCTCCTGGCGATGGGTGACCCCGCTCCGAACTGGCGAGCGTGATCGGCTACTGGACGCCTGAGTGGGGGCGGCCTCTTCTCCTGGCGATGGGTGAGCCCGCTCCGAACTAGCGAGCGTGATCGGCTACTGGACGCCTGAGTGGGGGCGGCCTCTTTGCGCTCTTCTCCTGGCGATGGGTGACGCCGCTCCGGACTGGCGAGCGTGATCGGCTGCTGGACGCCGACATCTGGCCAAGGTCCGGTTTGGGCCGGCGAGCGTGATCGGCTGCTGGACGCCGACATCTGGCCAAGGTCCGGTTTGGACTGGCGAGCGTGATCGGCTGGTGGGCGCCTGAGTGGGGGCGCCGACATCTGGCCAAGCTCCAGTGAACGAGCTCGAGCTGCCCGGCTGCTACTCGTCTTCTTCGGCGGTGGTGTCGTGGGCGACGGATCCGTAGTTGTTGATCATGTCGTCCCAGAGGGAGCCGCGGGTCGCGAAGTGGCGATCTTGGTAGACCAGGTTGCGGTCGCTCGAGGCCTCGCGGAAATCTTGGGGCGGGGCGTCGGGCTGGTTGGGGTCCTGGTCCTTGATCACGACCTGCTCGGAGACCAGCGGGGTGCCCTTGTCGAAGGTGACGCTGCGGGAGATCTCGAACTTGCGGATCCAGCCGTCGGGGAGGTCGGAGGTGTACTGCTCGAACAGGGCGAAGGAGGCGTCGCCGAGGCAGGGGTCGATGTCGCCGACGATCTCGTCTTTTTCGAGCTTGAGCGGGACCGTGGCGAAGCGGCCGTTGATGTTGGGCAGCAGCTTCATGATCCGCTTGCAGAGCTTGCTGACCTCGGCGTTGCACTCGTCGCCCTCGACGACCAGGATCTGCTGATCGCCGGACATCTCGATGCGCATGCGCGCCTTGTTGGTCTGGGCGCGGAGGCTGCCGAGGGCCCGGACGGCGACGCCGGCTTGGGTCCACTCGACCATCGCGACGGGGCCGCTGGCCTCGCCGTTGTCGTAGTGGGTGGCCTGGACCCAGACCAGGCTCATGCCGTCGGGGCCCTTGTTGATGATCACGTCCTCGTCGGTGAGAGGGCGGGTCGGGAGCCGGGCGACGTCGGGGTTGGGGCCGATGTTGCAGCCGGCGACGACGTCGGGCTTGGCGTCTTCGTCGGGCTGCTCGCCCGCGGGCAGGGGCGGGGGCGTGGGCGAGCTGCTCGAGCTGCCCGTGCAGTCTTTGGGGTCGTCGCCCGGGAGCCGGCGCTCGCGATCGAAGTCTTGGAGCAGGATCGAGAACCAGATGTCGGCCGGGAGCTCCTGGACCTCGGACTCGACGGCGGTGCCGCCAGCGACCTCGGCCAGACAGATCGGGACCGGGCCCGAGGGGGGCTTGGGCTTGCAGCCGGCCAGCAGCAGGGGGCTGATCAGGAGGGGCGCCAGAGCCGTGACGAGAGACCACGGGCGACGCATCAGCGCACACCCCCGTCGCGGATCGTGTCGACCTGGCGCTTGTTGTCGGTGCGCTTCTTGACGATCAGGTCGATCGTGCGGACCTTGCCGTTCTTCTTCTTGAACAGGTAGACGTTGTTCTTCTCGGCCAGCGACTTGAGCTTGCCGAGCGTGAGCGGCTTGGACTCGCGCTTGAAGTAGGCCTTGGGCTCGCGATAGCCGTCGCGCGCGGGCAGGACGGCGAGGCGGAACACGCCGTCCTCGGTCTGGACGAACCCGTAGGCGCAGTCCTTGTCTTTGCAGCGCGAGCTGTAGGTGACCCACAACAGCGGCGCGCCGTTGCGATCTTCGGAGTCGATGATCTGGCCCATCGTCGACCGACCGACAATGATCCGCAGGAGCTGGCGATCCTGGGAAGTGTTGATGGTCTTGTCGACTTCGTAGCTGGCCCCGCGGTCGTCGGCCTCGTAGAGGACGACGAGGCGCTTGCTGACGTAGACGCGGAGCGCCTCGACCGCCTGCTCGCGCTTGTCGATCCGCTCGAACTCGGCCGGCGAGAGCTGGAGTCGCTTCGCGCAGCCCGTGCTCGAGACGAGCCCGGCGGACAGAGCAAGGACGCTCAGCGCCCTCAGAAGTCGCTGACGGTGATCACCCGGCGCGCGCATTTTGAGCATTCAGACGTACAGCAGCGCCGTCATGAAGTCAACGTGAGACGCGGCTGCAGCTCGTCTCGCCGCTCGGGGCCAGATCGCCACAGTGTGTCAGGATCGGTGCACAACGGGGCTCAGGAGGCGAGAACGTGGCTTTGACAGACCTTGGGCCCGGGATCGGTCTGGACGGGCCTGAGCGATCCGGCGGGCTGGGCCGGCGGAGGGACTGGGCGTGTGGACGGGTGGCCGCGCGTGCAGTCCCGACGTGACCCCTCGCGTGTGGGCGAGGGAGGGTCATGGACAGAAAGCGGTTGGAGTCAGGCGCTTGCCCGGGTCATGCTCGGGGCCCGCAGGATCGGCATGCGAATCAGGATCTCGAATCAGGGCGAGCCGTCGCGGATCGAGAGCTTCGAGCACAAGACCGAGGTCAAGATCGGTCGCGTGCCCGCGAGCGATCTCGTGCTCGCAGAGCGCGGCATCTCGAGCAACCACGCTCGGCTCCACATCGATCACAACGGCCAGCTGTTCATCGACGACCTCGGGTCGACCAACGGGACCTTCGTCAACGGTCAGCGGATCCAGGGCTCGCACCCGATCGGCCTCCACGACGAGGTCTACGTCTGCCACATCAAGATCGAGGTCGCGGTCCCGGGTCAGGAGTTCCCGCCCGAGCCCGCGCAACAGCCCGTCCAGACCGGGCAGACGCAGATGGCCACGTCGGAGCAGGCCGACGCGCTGCGCCGCGCTCGGGCGGCCGCGTCGGGGGAGATCGGTGGCGGCGGTGACCCGGGCTACGATCAACAAGGGGCGTGGAACCAGGGCCAAGGTGGCGGGCAGCCCAGCTACGATCAGGGGCAGTGGAACCAACAGCAAGGTGGTCAGCAAGGTGGTGGCCAGCAGGGCTACGGCCAGGGTGAGTGGAACCAGCAGCAAGGTGGTGGTCAGCAGGGCTACGACCAGGGCCAGTGGAACCAGGGCCAGGGCGGGCAGGGGGGCCATGGCGCCGGTCAGCAGGGCTACGACCAGGGCCAGTGGAACCAAGGCCAAGGCCAGCAAGCGGGTCAGCAGCAGGGCTACGACCAGGGGCAGGGCCAGGGCGAGTGGAACCAGGGCCAGCAGGGCTACGACCAGCAAGGTTACGACCAGCAAGGTTACGACCAGCAGGGCTACAACCAGCAAGGCTACGACCAGCAAGGCTACGACCAGCAGGGCTACGACCAGCAAGGCTACAATCAGCAGGGCTACAACCAGCAGGGCTACGACCAGCACGGGCAGTGGAATCAGCAAGGCGGTAGCCAGCAACAGGGCGGCCACGACCAGCAGGGCTACGATCAACAAGCCCACGATCAACAAGCCCCCGCGGCGGCAGCTGAAGAGGAGATCGAGGAGCTCGAAGAGTTCGAGGAGATCGAGGAGCTCGAACCCGAACCCGAGCCCGAGCCGGCCCCCGAGCCCGAGCCAGCCCCCGAGCCCGTGCGATCACGCGAGGGCCCCCCGCGGCCGACTGGCGGACCCGCGCCCGATGTGCCCACGCTCGGGGCAGGTGGCGCCGCGGGCGATGGGGGTCCGCCGAGTCTCGGTGGACCGCCGGCCATGGACGGACCGCCAGCGATGGACGGACCGCCAGCGATGGATGGACCGCCAGCGATGGACGGACCGCCAGCGATGGATGGACCGCCAGCGATGGATGGACCGCCAGCGATGGACGGCGGACCGCCGAGCCTGGGCGGTGGACCGCCGAGCCTGGGCGGTGGACCGCCAGCGATGGACGATGGACCGCCAGCAATGGACGGCGGACCGCCGAGCCTCGGTGGTGGACCGCCGGCGATGGACGATGGACCGCCGAGCCTGGGCGGTGGACCGCCAGCGATGGACGCGGGGCCGCCGGCGATGGACGCGGGGCCGCCGGCGATGGACGCGGGGCCGCCGGCGATGGACGCGGGGCCGCCGGCGATGGACGCGGGGCCGCCAGCGATGGACGCGGGTCCGCCAGCGATGGACGCGAGCCCGCCGAGCTTGGGCGGTGGACCGCCGGCGATGGACGCCCGGCCCGCCACCCCCG
>NZ_PVNK01000241.1 GCF_002994615.1 Enhygromyxa salina
GAGCTGGGCTGGCGAGGGCGGGGCTGCGGGCGATACAGGCGGGCCTGCAGCGGCCCTGCGGGGCCCGGGAGCTCGAAGTCACGCTGCTCGGCGAGCGGGGTCGCGGGCAGGTCGAGCAGGGCTCCGTTGGCCTCGAAGTGACGCCGGGCCTTGGCCGGGGGCAGCTCGTGGATCTCACCGATGCCCGCGCGCCGGGCCAGCGAGAGCAGCACGTGGGTCCGCAGATCCTGCTCGATCCCGCGGTCGCTCCGAGGTGGATCGCCGAACCCCGCCCGCAGCAGCCGTTCAGGCGCGCCGCTGAGGCCCTGAAGGCCGCGCTGGAGGCCGCGTTGGAGCACTCGCTTCACAGGCGCCACCGTCGAGATCGGACCGTTCACCCACGCAGTGTGCACCATTGGGCGCGAGAACGTGCCTGATCTTTCGATCGGGTCTCCGGGTCCTCGACTCGGCGCGGCCTCGAGCGAGGTCGTTCTCGCTCACTCGTGTTAAGCTCGTCGCCATGGGTCCAGCAGACGCCGACGGTCCACGCCGGACGCAGGCGTGGATGGGCCCGTCGCTCGGTCCCCAGCCAGAGCCGGCCAAGCCGGTCGTCGCCACGGGCAAGGCCATGCGCTGGATGCCCAACCCTGGCGAGCTGCCTTCCTATCCGGATCCCGGCGGCGTCGTCACCGGGGGCGAGGCCCCGTCGGTCCAAGGCAACAACCACCAACGCGGCGAGCTGATCGACGGCCGCTACCGGCTCGAGCGCCTGCTCGGCGGCGGCGAGCTGACCGAGACCTGGGAGGCGGTCCACGTCGAGCTCGGCCACGCCGTCGCGATCAAATTTCTCGCCCAGCAGGCCCTCGCCGCCGGGATCGGCGAGAAGATGCTCGAAGAGGCCCGCGCCGTGGCCCGCATCCGCCACCCCCACGTGGTCCAGTTCAGCGACTTTGGTCGGCTGGCGTCGGGGGCTCCCTACTTCGTGATGGAGCTGCTCGGCGGTCAGACCCTCGAGCAGCTGATGACGCGGCGCGGGACGATCGCGTGGGCCCGGGCCGTGAGCATCACCCAGCAGGTCGGCAAGGCGCTCGGGGCCGCGCACGAGCAGGGCATCGTCCATCGCGACCTGCGACCTGGCAACGTGTTCCTGGTCGACACGGGCGAGGTCGGCGACTTCGTCAAGGTCGTCGATTTCGGGCTCGCGCGGGGGTTCTTGCTCGGTGGAACGCCCGCCTACATGAGCCCCGAGCAGTGCCGCAACGAGCAGCTCGATCCCCGCAGCGACGTCTACTCGATGGGCTGCATGCTCTACACGATGATCACGGGCGAGCCGCCCTTCGTCGGGAGCCCCGAGCGCCTGCGTCGGCATCACCTGACCAAGACACCCAAGTCCTTGCGCGAGCGAGCGCCGCGGCAGTTCATCCCCGACGAGCTCGAGACGATCGTCGCGCGCTGCCTCGACAAGCTGCCGACTCGGCGCTTCGCGGACACGCGCGAGCTCGCGGCCGAGCTGTCGGAGCTAGCGAGCTTCGCCGCCGCGGCGAGCATGGCCGCGGGCGTCGTTCAGGAACCCGCGGCCTCGGGCGCGCGTCCGATGGGCTACGCCGGGCGGGCGGCGCCCAAGAGCCCGCGGGAGCTGACCGACAGCTACAAGCCGATCGCGCAGCCGATCGTCGAGCACGAGCCGGAGCCCGAGCGCCCCGCCGCCGCGAGCCGCCCGTCTGCTGGGATCTCGCCGGGGGCCGTCGTCGGGATCGTGCTCGCGAGCTTGCTCGTGGTCGCGGGCGTCGGGTTCGGCGGTTGGTGGGCGGTCACCACCTTGATCCAGGACGTGCCGAGCGGCGCGGCCGAGGATCGGTCGACCCGCGAGCCCGCGGCGGCCGACTCTACGGGGCAGCGCGAGGCCCCCGAGCCCGCGCGAGACCGCGGGCTTGTGCCCGGCGAGGCCGCGGCGAAGCCCGAGCCCGGGCAGGCCGAGCTGATCACGCCAGCGGCCGCCGAGGCGAAGCCCGAGCCCGAGCCCGAGCCCGCGCCCGAGCCCGCGCCCGAGCCCGCGCCCGAGTCGGCCAAGCACAGCGCCAAGTCGGGATCCAAGCCCGCGCCGAAGCCCGACCCGGC
>NZ_PVNK01000242.1 GCF_002994615.1 Enhygromyxa salina
CCTCCATCCCCGGTGTCAGGGCAGCCACCACCAACGCACACGGGGATCTCGGTCGAGCGCTCGTTGCCGTCGGCATCCGTCGCGGTAACCAACAGCGTCACAGGCCCATCACCGAGCCCGAGGCTGTTCCAGCGATAGGGAAACGCCTCATCCACAGCCGGCGGCGCGTCGAGGCCGACGACCTCGAGCTGAGCCGTGATCCCCCCGAAGGCATCCTCGATCTCGACGACCACATCAAAAGGCGCGACCACGTCGGCCCCAGGCTGCGGCTCGATCACCACGATCTCCGGCGCCCCGTCGTCAACCCGCGCGCCGATGTTGGCGAGCAGATCCGCGCTGCTGTTTTGCTCGCCCATCGAGCACTCGGCGTGGACACAGCCCGAGCCGCCGCCGTCGAGGTTGGCGCAGGCGTCCCCGAACTTCAGCGCGGAGTTGCTCCACCCCGACATCACCTGGCCGTTGCCGGCGATGTTCTCGAGCCCCCAGCCGTAGCCGAGCGCGCCCAGGGTATGAAAGGCCACGCGCTCCGGGTCGAGCTGATCGTCCAGGTCGAGGCAGCCCCAGTACGCGAAGGAGATCGCCGGGCCGCTGGCGTCACCGCAGTCCGAGAGCCCGACCTGCGTCGAACAGGTCCCGCCGAAGGAGCTCATGTGATCGTCGGCGCTCCCGAACACCACCATGTCGTAGGGGCCCGTGGCCGGCCGCTCGCCCACGAAGACGATGTCGAACGCGACGCTGGTGTCCTTGAGCAGCGCGAGCAGCTCGGCCTTTTGCTCGTCCGTCGCCCCGACCCAGCCGTCGAACTCGGTCATCATGTAGCCGTTGACGTTGACCGTATCAGTGCTCGGGTCGTTGACCGCCCCCGCCTGAACCGTGACCGGGTCGGTGTTGACGTAGACGACACGGCTGGCCTCGGCGTCGGTCGGCAGCAGCACGAGGACGCCCGCGGCCAGCGGGGCGAGGGTCAGCGGGGCGAGGATCCAATACAGGCTGCGCATGGGACCGATGGTACTGCCGAATCAGGCCGGGCGCCTCCAGTCGAAGGCTGTGGAGACGAGCACCCCAGCAGTGACCGGACCCGCGCGCCCGTCGATCGTCCGACCAACCAACCCGCGCGGCGCTTTCTTGGTCGTCTCCAACTCGCAGAGCTCGATCGCTGGCGCCGCCGCCTGTAGGGTCACCCGCATGTGGGTATCGCGGCCCCCGGGCTGCTAGACTCCGCGTCGACGCCGAGGAGATCGCATGCGCTACGACGAGGAGCGACAGACGCTCGAGCTGAGCGTGCGCGAGCTCGCCTTCGAGGCGCGCGAGCGGGGTCTGGTCGCGCCCGCGTTCGCGCGGCTTCGGACCGAGCTCGGCCGCGTCGTCCATCGTCGAGTCCAGCGCGAGTTCGGGCCCGGCGAGACCGAGGTCCCGCTCGAGCTGGTCCGCGAGATCGACGGCGTCCGCTGCCGTGTGCGCGGGCGCGCCGACCTCGTCCGGCGCCCGGAGCCGGGCGCGGAGTCGGGCTGGGTCGTCGAGGAGATCAAGAGCGTGATCGGGCACGACGCCGACCACGAGCGCCCCGGCGCCCAGTTTCAGGTCCAGCTCTACGCGCTCGCGCTGATCGAGGAGGCCGAGCGCGCCGGGGCCAGGGCCGAGCGCGTCGAGGCCCGGATCGTCCTGGTCGAGCTCGAGACCGACGCCCGACAGACGGTCGAGGTGCCCCTCGAGCGCGCGTCGGTCGAGCGGCGACTCGACGAGTCGCTCGCGCGCCAGCTCGCGGCCGCGCGCGCCCAGGCCGAGCTCGCGCGGACCCGGCGGGCGTCGGCCGAGACGGTTCGCTTTCCCTTTGCGTCCTTCCGGCCCGGCCAGGCCGAGCTGCTCGACGCCGTCGGCGAGGCCCTCGCGCAAGATCGCCCCGTGATGCTCGCCGCGCCGACGGGGACCGGCAAGACGGTCGTCTCGCTCGTGCCCGCGCTGCGTGAGGGGCTGCGGCGCGAGGCCTCGGTCTGGTTCCTCACCGCCAAGACGACCCAGCGCCAGCTCGCCGCCGAGACCTTCACCGCCGTGCGCGAGGCCTCGGGCGCGAGCTTGCGCGCGGTGGTCACCCGGCGCAAAGAAGACATGTGTCCGCCCGGGCACCTGCGCTGCCACCCCACGACCTGCCCGCTGATCGCCGAATTCTCCGAGCGCGCGGGCCCGACCCTGGCCGAGCTCGCCGACGAGCCCCTGCTGACCCCCGAGCATCTACTCGAGCGCGGGCGCGCGGCCAAGCTGTGCCCCTACGAGCTCATGCACGCGCGGATCGAGCAGGCCGATCTGGTCGTCGCCGACTACGCCCACGTCTACGATCCCCGCCGGAGCCGGGCCTTCGAGGGCCCCCGGCTCGTCGTCGTCGACGAGGCCCACAACCTCGTCGACCGGGCCCGGACGATGACCTCGGTGTTCGTCCCGGGTCGGCTGCCCCCGCTCGAGCGCGCCCCCAGCTGCGCCGCCGCGCTGGCCTCGCTCGGGCGCGAGCTCGACGACGTGATCAACGAACACGCGCGCGCGGCCGCCGAAGACGAGCGCCCCGCCCACGAGGGCCAGACCACCGTCGAGCTCGACCCGGGCACCTGGCAGGAGCTGGGCCTCCGGGCCGGGGTGCTCGCGCTTCGCTACGCCAACGAGCGCGCGCGCCTCGGCGAGCTCGACCCGCGCGACCCGGTGCTCGAGGCCCTCGAGGCGATCGCCCACCTCGGTGAGCTCGCCGGCGATCCCGATCCGGCGCTGACCGCCTACCTCGCCGGGCCCGAGGCCCCGCGCGGCGCCGGGGTCGGCGTGCTCTGCCTCGACCCCGGACGGCGGCTCGAGCGGGTCCATCGCCAGCTGGCCGGGGTCATCACGATGAGCGCGACGCTCGAGCCCCTCGACTACTTCGCCGACGTCCTCGGCCTCACGCGCCTCGACCCCGCGCAGCTTTGCGCCGCCTCATCCTTTCCGCCCGAGCATCGCTGCGTGTGCGTGGTCCCTGCCGTGCGCACGACCTTCGCCGAGCGCGACGAACACACCCCCGCGATCGCCCGCAGCATCGTCGAGGTCCTCCGCGCCCGACCGGGCAACTACGCGGCCTTCTTCCCCAGCTTTCGCTTCCTCGCGAGCGTCGCCGCCGCGCTCGGGCGCGACGCGCTCGGCGAGGTCGAGCTGCTGATCCAGCCGCCCGGAGCCAGCGAAGCGATCCGGGCCCGCTTCCTCGATCGCCTGACTCGCGCCGAGCGGCCCACCTTGTTGCTCGCAGCCACCGGAGGGGTGTTCGCCGAGGGCGTCGATCTTCCCCATGACGCGCTGATCGGGGCGATCGTCGTCGGCCCGGCGCTGCCAGCCCTGAGCTTCGAGCGCCTGTTGATGCAGGCCCATCACCAAGCCCGGCGCGAGGCCGGCTTCGCCTACGCGATGGCCTACCCCGGGATGCAGCGGGTGATCCAGGCCGCCGGCCGCGTGCACCGAAGCCCCGACGACCGCGGGGTGATCGTGCTGCTCGGGGCGCGCTTCGCCGAGCCGCCCTTTTGCGAGGCGCTCCCAGGCCACTGGTACGACCACGCGCCCGCCGAGCTGCTGACCGAAGATCTCGACGCCCTCGGCCAGCGGCTCCGCCGGTTCTGGGCCCGGGCTTCGACCTGACCCGGTGCGACCCGAGCCGCTACTCGAGCTCGGGCCCCCACACCCCCTTCGAGACCGGCCCCGTCGGCCCATTCTCGAGCCGACACACGCCGATCAGATCGGTGATGTCGATCGGGATGCCGAGGACCGAGCAGTCCTCCTCGTTGCCCCAGCGGTAGATCGGCCCCATCCCCGGGACGGCGGGATCGCCCGCGCCCGCGTCGGTGAACTGGTCGCTCATCCACACCGGCCACTGGGCGCCGCCGATGCCCGCCTGCCCGCCGTAGTCGAGGGCGACCATGTTCGTCCACGTGTCCCAGGCCACGCCCGCGCTGGTCTGATCGGTGAGGTCGGCGCAGATCAGGGTCACGCAGACGTCGAAGAAGGTCTCGCCGATCGACTGGTACACGTGATCGCCGGGCCCAGCCCACAGCCCGTGCGAGCCCCAGGCCGAGTACACGACCGGGTGCGTGCCCTCGAAGAGCTCGACCTCGCCGCTGTCCCAGTCGTAGGCGCCACCGAAGCTGTGCGCCGACAGATAGACCTGGCTCGGCGTGTAGCCCTCGTCGGCGTTGCCGAGCAGGCGCACGGTGATGTGCTCCCAGTCGCCGACATGGTTGCCCCAGATCGTGTCGGCGACCGACTTGCCCCGGTTGTAGGGATAGTAGAAGAAGTAGACCAGATCGACGACGTCGCCGCCCTTGTCGGCCCAGAAGGCGTAGACCGGCGCCGTGTCGAGCTCCCCCGCGAAGAAGGGCAGCGTGTCCGAGGGGCTGTCGAGCGAGGCGATGCTTCGAACCGAGTGCTTGCCCTCGCCGTCGATGAAGCGCTCGAGCTCTGGAAACGCGAACTCGACCGAGGACGGCCAGTAGATCTCGTTGGCCGGAAACCACACCCGCGGCGCGTAGGTCTCGAGCTCGACCTGGCGCGGGTCCGGGTCACCGTCGCCGTCGCCGTCACCGTCACCCGTATCGCCGTCGCCGTCACCGTCACCCGTATCGCCGTCGCCGTCGCCATCGCCCGAGTCGCCGTCACCGTCGCCATCGCCCGAGTCGCCGTCGCCCGAGTCGCCGTCGCCCCTTTCATCCGTCTGCGTGGTGTCCGTACCTTGGCCGTCATCGCTCACGAGATCGACGGGATCCACGCACCCGCTGACCGCGAGTGAGCCCACGAGGATCAGATACCTGTTCATTTTCACAGCCTCGCAGATTACTACGGAGACCTGGGCTGTAGGTGGCCGAGACTCGCGCAGGACACGCCATAGCTCAATATCGCGCCTAAGCGAAGACCAGTGGGGCGTAATGCAACACACACACTTATCTTTTGTAGCGCGGGCTACATCCACACGTAGCTATCAAACTGACATCAGCGACTTTGTAGTTGAGTTCACAAAGCTGTTCATTCAGCGTGACTGTACTTTGGTACGAAAGATCTAGAATACTCACTCAGATCAGCTCTCTCGTGTGAAATCAAACCAAAGAAAATGCAGAAAAGCCGGCCCTTTGCGCACAACCTCACTGGTCTTAAGGACATGTCCTTTGGTACAGTTTGGGTGTGTCGGACAAGACGTCCCGTTGGGGCGATTCCGAACACCCGGAGACCACCATGAACCTTCGTGAAGTCAACCTCTCGTCCCGCTCCCTGATCCCGGCGGCCCTCGCGGTCCCGATCAACCGGGGCCCGGTAGACCTTCGGCTCCAGGAAGAGCGTGATCGGCGCCGCCGCGAGCACGAGAACGAGACCGGGCACATCGTCGACAGCACCCCCGCGCGCATCGACTCCTCGGTCAACTTCTTCATCTGAGCGGTCACACACCAACTTTGACGCTGGCCGCAGCCGCACCTGGAGGTGCAGGCTGCGGCCAGCGTACGTTTGGGCATACTCGCCGGTGTTGCAGATGCGCGAGCCCATCCCCCTGACCGAGCGCCGTCACGATCGCTGGTTGATCCTCGCGTTCTTGGTGTTCGCGTCGACCAGCTTGTTCGTCGACCGCCTCGCCGCCCTCGACGTCGACGTTTGCGGCCAACGAAGCATGTGGGGTGCGCTGTGCTGGTACGGCCGCGCGATCGATCCCCTGTTTCTGGCCAACCCGCAGTGGCTGCGGGTGATGTCGGGCATCTCGGCGTGGGTGTTCGGGCCGCTCTACCTGGTCCTGGCCTGGGCCTTTTGGCGGGGCGTCGACGCAGCGCGGGGTCCGGCCGTCGCGTGGGCCGTCGCGATGCTCTACTCCCTCGCGGTCCATCTGTGGATGGAGTTCTTTGGCGAGCATCCCCCCGTCCGACCAGCGCTGCTGCTCGGGGTCTACCTGCCCTACGTGCTCGTGCCCGGGTTGGTCCTGTGGCGCCTGCGTGCTCCACACGCGTTCACGCGGGTGAAGCCTCGCTCTGCGTCGCAGCCTTAGCGTCGCTCGGCTCGTCGCTCGGCTCGTCGCTCGGCTCTTCGCTCGGCTCGTCATCGCTCGGGGCGACGCTCAGCTCGTCAACTCGGGGCACCACCCGCCGGAGCTCTTCGAACAGCGAGACGACCGGGTCCACGGCCTGGCGGACACCGCCGGGCTCGAACTCGTCGCCGCCGCCAGCATCCTCGCCGCCGTCCTCGAGCTCCGCGTCGCCGGCCCCGGCGAGCAGATCATCGCCCGGCTCGAGCTCCGGTTGATCGGTGATGAACCCCGCCTCGCGGTGCACGCCGCCGACGCGCCCGGCCCCACCGCGGCTGGACAAGCCCGAGCGAGTCATCGGCGTGGCGCTGTCGGCGAGCTCGACTTGGGCGTCGTCGGTCTCAGCCGCGCTCGGCTCGTTGGGGTTGAGCTCCTCGCTGGGGTCCTGGCCCGCGTCGGCGAGCTCGGAGCCCGGGTCTGTTGCGAGCTCTTCGCTGTGGTCTCCACCCGCGCCGACTCCCCCCTCGCTCGCCAGCTCGGTGGCGCGCCACGGGCCCACCCCGACCCGCGCGAACACGCGGAGATCCAAGCTGCGCTGAAGGGGGCGGTGCGCTTGCAGATCACCCCAGGCTTCCCCGAGCGCGTCGCTGAAGATCTCGACGCCGAGCTCCTCGGACTCGCGCTCGAGCGCGAGCGCCTGGGACAACATCGGGACGTCGGCGAGCGGGATCACGTAGCGATCGACGAGGACCGCGACCTCTTCGGGCGAGAGCTCGAAGTGGCTGGCCAGCTCGCGGTCGATGCTGGTCCCGACCGCGTTGCGGTAGTCGAAGCGGCTCCACTGATCCTGGACCGACTGCAGCATCCGCGTGCGCAACAAGCTGGCGATGTTGCGGTAGGTGCGGTTCTCGTGCCCGCTGATGCCGCGATCCATGCGGTTGTAGAGCGAGGCCATGAGCTGGTCGGCGTGCCACTCCCACGGCGAGCTCAGCGAGTAGGGCCCGACCATGCCCCAGGTCACCGCCGGGCTGTCGCGCAGGAAGTCGCTGCCCGACTCGCGCTGGACGTCCTCGAACCACGCGGCCCACTCGTTGGGCGCGGACCCACGGTAGAGGTAGCGCGGGCTGGTCGCGTAAAAGTGCGGCCAGTAGAGGCGGTGGTGGTAGCCCTCGCCGAGGGTGTTGTCGTCGACCTCCCAGCCGAAGCGCGCGAGGCTCGTCGTGAAGCGGCCGGGCGGGAAGTGCATCTTCTTGTTCTCGGCCAGGAGGTTGGACTCGTCGAAGTCCTGGGCGAGCTGCCAGGCGTGGTCGACCTCGTGGACGAGCAGCCCGAGCAAGACCAGCGGCGGCGCGCCCTCGAGGCTGCCCGTGTAGACCGTCAGGGTCTGGGTCTGCGCGAGCATGAAGCCGTTGTCGCCGAGGTCGGGGCTGATCAGCAGCTGGTCTTCGACCGCGATCGTGCGCAGGGTCGGCAGGCGCTCGCGGAACACATAGCGGAGGGTGTCGTCGACCGCCTGGGTCAGCTCGGGCGTGAACCGGGCGCTGCGCTCGACGAGGATCACGCCAAAGTCGCGGAACAGCCCGGCCTGAAGCTCGGGCAGCGGCTCGGCCTTGCGTCGCGACCAGTCGAGGTGATCGGGGATCCCGTCGCCGTCGCGGTCGGCGAAGCTGCCGGGCTTGTCGGGCACGCCGTCACCGTCGGTGTCGACGCCGCCGACGTGGCGATCGTAGGGGGCCGAGTCGTAGACGTTGCGGATGCCGTCACCGTCGACGTCGATGTCGCCCTCGAAGAACTTCCCGCGGTACTCGCTGATCCGATAGTCGAGCACGCCGTCGTCGTCGGTGTCGCGGGTCGCAAAGGCGAGCAGCTCGACGTCGTTGCCGAACAGGTCGCGGAGCTCGCGGACCTCGACCGGGGGAGCTTCGGCGAGGTTGTGCTCGAGCCGACGCAGCTCGCGGGCGCTCGGCTTGGGCGGCGTCGCGTTGTTGCGATAAAATACGTGCTCGAGGCTGCGGCGCTGCTCTTCGGCGCGCTCGCTGGGGCCGAGCTCGAGGCCGCCGCTGGGGACGACCGGTGTGCGCGTATAGTTGCGCCCGCTCGTACAGCTGAACACCACCAGCAACAGCAGCAGCACGCCGAGGCCCCGGGGCATCCCGTCCCCTGACCCTCGGTCTCGGCGCCTGAACCACCCGCGGCGGCCCGTGTCGCGCGACGCTCGGCCTGTCGACCGGTCGTCTTTGCGAGGCTCGAGCCGTGCTCTGTCCATCGAGTCCAAGCTACCACCCTCCAAGCTGGCTGCACGAGAATCGTGGTCTTTGCGCGGTCAATGACGACAGCGTGAACGACTCGACGCACCCGCTGTGATCGTGGTGTCAGCCTGCGTCAGACGCCATCGAGCGCCACGACAGGGCGGACGCCCGCGCCTTGCACTGGCGACGGTCGCAGCCAGGTCTGGCATGATTCGCGGACTCTCGACCCCATGGACCACGCAGGCCCCGGGATCGGCCCCGGACCGGCCCATGACTGCGATGTCTCGGGGGGCCCGCGCGCTCGACCACGCAGCTCGCACGCGAGCTCGACGCGGTCAAGAAAACGGCGCGATCGAGGCGGCGGTGCGCAGGCGGGTTAGAGCTTTCACACCTGCGAGGTGACGGGTGCGGTCGCCCCCCGGCCAGGCCACGCGGAGCTCCGTGGCACGCGCAGGCGCCTGGCAGCCCACGCGTTGTTCACGCTCCGTGGCCGTGCAGGCGCGGGACCGGGGCGAGCGAACCAGTTTCTGGCCGGGTGCCTCGGGCTCTACCCGCCGACTTTGATGCGCAGCAAGCCGACCGGCGCGTCTGGACCCCCGCCAAAGCCGAAGTTCACGACGTACAAGGAGCGCCTGTCGCACCTGCGCTGGCCGAACGCGACGGTCGAGGGGAAGAACAGCCCGTCGCTGCCGTCGGCGAGGACCGTGGCGCAACCCGAGTCACGATCAATTCGCATCAACTCCGAGTGGTAGTTCGACACGAGTATCACGTCGCCGTCTTTCTCCAGCGCGATCCCGTCGGCGCCGCGGAGGTGCTCACCCGCGGCGAGGACCGAGAGCGCGCCGGCCTCACCGTCGTCGTCCTCGATCTCGATCAACGCCGGGACCTGGGAATTGACGACCAACACGCTGTCGGTGTGCTCGTCGTAGGCGATGCCGTTGACCCCGATCGGGAAGGGCACGGGCGACATGTCGACGTCACCGAAGAGCAGCGGATCCTGAACCCACAGCTCGGCGACGTTGGAGCCCTCCTCGACCTTGTAGACCGCGCCGCTGATCGACTCGGTCACGTACATGTTGCCCTCGTCGTCGAAGGCCAGGTCGTTGGGGAACTGGTCGGCGGTGAAGGCCACGACCCGGGTCGCGTCGCCCTCGTCGTCGACATGCCAGATCCCGGAGGTCTCGTCGTCGAAGGACCCGAGCGCGACGTAGAGCTCGTCGTCGTCGAAGGCCATGCCGAGCAAGAAGCCCCCGCCCGGGTCGAGCTGGGCGAAGCTCTGGCCGACGTGGGTCTTGCCGTCGATCCGGCGGAGCTCGCCGGTCCCGGCCAGGGTCACGTAGATGTCGCCATCGGGCGAGACGGCGACCCCCTCGGGGTACTCGCCGACGGACGCGTCGTAGCTCTCGATCACCTCGACCTCTGCGGCCAACGCGGGCGCGGAGCCCAAGAGAATCATAGTTGCGACTGCATACTTCATTGCTCGACTCCGATTGTACCGCTCACCGAAAGAAGTGAGGCGATTAATGTAGTGCCTCATGGAGCACATTCGATCAATCGAAGAGAGCATGTTCAATCGACGCGTTCCGTCCACACTGTATGATCGCACACAACATTCGCAGTCGACCCGCATCATATTGGGCCATTCAGTTTTGCTCACACTTCCACACATTCGTCGCAGGTGCCCCCAGGCCCCGCGCTCCCACCGCGGCGAGCTGCGCGACGACATCGAGTGCCTCGACCGCCGCTGCGGGGTTGACGGAGGCTGCGCACCGAGGACCTCGCCCCCGCGGCCGTGTTAGATCGCCGCATGCCCACCCCCGCGATCGCCCCCTCCATCCTCAGCGCCGACTTCAGCCGCCTCGGCGAAGAAGTTTGCGCGATCGACCAGGCCGGCGCGGACTGGATCCACGTCGACGTGATGGACGGCCGCTTCGTGCCCAACCTGACGATCGGGCCGATGGTCGTGCGAGCGCTGCGACCGGTGACGGCCAAATACATGGACTGCCACCTGATGATCGTCGAGCCCGAGAAGTACGTCGGCGAGTTCGCGGCCGCGGGCGCCGACGGGATCACGGTCCACGCCGAGGCCTGCCCGCACCTGCATCGCAACCTTCAGCAGATCCACGACCTGCCCCACCACGGTGGCGATCGCGTCCGCGCGGGCGTGAGCCTCAACCCGCACACCCCGATCGAAGCGGTGCTCCACGTGCTCGAGCTGTGCGACCTGGTCTTGCTGATGACCGTCAACCCCGGGTTCGGGGGCCAGCGCTTCATCCCCCAGGTCCGCCCGAAGATCCGCGCCCTGCGTGCGGCGATCGACGCGCGCGGGCTCGCGACCCGCGTGCAGGTCGACGGGGGCGTGACCGCGGCCAACATCCACGAGAGCGCGAGCGACGGCGCCGACACCTTCGTGGCCGGGTCGGCGGTGTTCCGGAGCAAGGAGCACCCTGGCGACTACGCCGGGGCGATCGCCGCCCTGCGCCGCAACGCAGCGAACGCATGATCAGGACCGCACGCCACCTGGGCTATGCTCCGCCCGTGGCCAAGTCCGACTACCGCCCCGGCCGCCGACGCAAGCCGATCGTCTCGCTGCTCCTCGACTGGGCCGCAGGCGTGCTGATCGGGATCTTGCTGGTCATGCTCGGCGCGGGCGTGGTCGCTGTGGCCGTGGCACCGGGTCTCGAGCGCCTCGGCGCGCTGGTGATGATGAGCTTCATCGCGTGGCCGATCGGCGCGGCCCTGGGCGTGTGGCTGTGCGTCGGTCGGCCGCTCACCGCCCGCGGGTTCGGCTACGGCTTGGGCGTCACGCTGGCGGGGGTCGGCGTGCTGATGCTGCCCTTTTGGCTCGACGTCGAGTCGGACGTCCTGCGGGGGATCGGCGGGATCGCGGCGCTGATCTGTGCGCCGGGCTTCGCCCGCGTCGGAGTCGCGCTGGCCCGGCGCCGCGAACACGCGCTGGAGTAGCGACGCTTTTTGGGACCAACTGCGCTACCATCGTGGGGTGTTGCCGCGCACGCCGACGGTCAAGCGCCTCGACGCGCGCCTCAGCGGCCCGGGCAGCGTGGCGATCGTCGAGGCCGAGGAGCTCGCCGCGCTCGAGCGTGAGACCGGGCTCGACGAGTCAGCGCTGATCCTCGCCTCTCTCGCCTGGGCCCAGCGCTGGGCTCGGGCGCCGCTGTCAAAGTTCGAGGTCGGGGCCGCGGCCCTCGGCCAGTCCGGGCGGCTCTACCTCGGGGCCAACCTCGAGTTTCGCGGGCTCCCGCTGTCGCAGACGATCCACGCCGAGCAGTCGGTCATCGCCCACGCCTGGGCCCACGAGGAGACCCGCCTGAGGGTGATCGCAACCTCGGCCGCGCCCTGCGGCTTTTGTCGTCAGTTCATGCTCGAGCTGCCCGAGCCGCGACCGCGGCTGCTGCTCGCCGACATCGGGCCCACGACCCTCGCCGAGCTCCTGCCCTCGGCCTTCGGTCCCACCCAGCTCGGACGCACGCCCGCGCTGCTGTGCGCCGGGCCCCACGGGCTGCGCTTCGTCGCCGAGCCCGCCGACATCGCCGAGCCCGAGCTCGCGCGCGCAGCCCTGGCCGCCGCCGAGCGCAGCTGCGCGCCCTACACCGGGGCGCTCGCAGCCGTCGCGCTCGAGACCGACGACGGCCACCGCTTTTGCGGCGCGGTCGCCGAGTCGGTCGCCTACAACCCCACGCTCGCGCCGATCCAGGCCGCCATGATCGCGGCCCACCACGGCGGCGCGCGGCTCGAGTCGATCACCCGGGTGGTGCTCGTCGAGCTCGAGGGGGGGCCGGTCTCGCAGCTCAACCTCGCCCGGCAGCTCGTGGCCCAGGTCGCCCCGGGCGCGAGCTTGAGCCGCGAGCTGCTCGCGCGGATCCCCAGCGATCCTCCGGCTTGACCGCCTCCGTGGCTTCGCCAGAGGCTTGTCGAGGTCTCTTCGGTTCCAGGGAGCTCGAGCGGCGAAGCCCCCTCCGCTCCCCCCAAACGCTCACCTCTCGGCTCGTATTGGCCCTAGCACCCCGGGCTGCTAAGTCATTCAGCTTGTTCAATTCAGCGCTTGATTGAGGTTTAGCAGCCCGCGATGTGCGTCCGGGTCATGTCGAGGATCCGATCGAACAGCCGCAATTCAGCGACCGGATCGGACACGAGCAGGCGGACTCTCCCGTCCATCATGCCCTCACGGATCGGGTCGACCGGTCATTCGTCGTCGACGGCGGCCCCGTCGACGAGCGCGCGAAACTCCGCGCGCTCGCGGATCGTCTCGAAGTCCGGGTCGCCGGCGATCAGCTCGCGGCGGCCGGGCTCGAGCTCGAGGGCCCGCGCGAGCGAGGTGATCACGTCGGCCAGCGGCGCCCCAGTCCTGGCCAGGACGCAAGCCCGAACGTAGGGCACGTGCCAGTAGTCGCTCGCGAGCTCGGCGGCGAGCTCGACCGCCGCGAGGGCGTCGCCATAGTGGCCGAGGTTGCAGTAGCAGCTTGCGAGCTCGGACATCGCGTGAACCGAGCCGGGGGCGAGCTCGACGGCCTCCTCCGCGAACGCGAACGCCTCGCGATGGAGCCCGCGCAGGGTGTGGGCCGCGCAGCGCCGAAGCACGAGGGCGTACCACGCCGCGCGCTCGCCCCCGAGCCGCGCGACGGTCGCGAGAGCCCGCACGAACCACGCGTCGGCGTCCGCGTAATTGGCCTCCCCGCCGCGCTCGAGCAGGCGATTGCCCTGGTTGAGCATCGCCCTAATCAACTGGCTCGAGTCGAAGTTGCGACGGTAGCCCCCGGCCCCGGTCTCGCGGGCACGCTCGACGGCGCGCTCGAGCAGCTCGATCGCCCGCGGCCAGTCTTCGCGCCTGAACGCCGAGGCTCCGAGCTCGCTGAGCGCCTCGAGGTGGTCGGGCTGACTGTCGAGCAGGGACTCGAGCAGCGCGTCGCTGCCCTCGCGCTTGGCCTGACGCAGGAACAGCGCGTGGGCGGTGTAGACATCCCCGCCGAGGGGATGGAGCGCGTGGACGCGCTCGTAGAAGCGGACGGCGAGTTCGGTCGACTCGGCCACTTCGATCCCGTGGCACATCTTGATGCGAAACAGCTCGGCCCACACGAGCAGCTCGCGCGCGAGCGCCTCGCGCCGGGCCTCGGTCTCGACGAGGCCATCGAGCGCGTCGAGATAGACCGCGAGCAGCTCGCGATAGAGGCCGCTGCGGTGGAGCAGCTCGGCATGAACGGCGAGGCCGCGCCCGGCCGCGCGGGCGCTCACGCACAGCTCGAAGGCCGCGCGCGCGTGCTCGCGGGCGCGCTCGTGCTCGCCCGCTCGGTCGGCGAGGAGCGCGAGCAGCTGGTGGGCCGCCTGGTGTTCGGGGTCGGCGTCGAGGACCTGCTCGAGCCACGCGGGCGCGCCCGCGTCATCACCGGCCTCGATCGACGCGAACGCGCCCGCGAGCAGCGTCTCGGGATCGGCCGTCAGGGCCGCGTGGCGCTCGAACCACTCGCGCGCCTCGGCCGGCCGTCGCTCGAGCCGCAGGAGGCGAGCCATCTGGGCGCAACACATGGCCTCGCGCTCGTCGAGGGCGAGCGCGCGCTCGACGTAGCCACGGCCGAGCTTGCGGCTCTTGCGACGCTCGCCCTTCGATCGCGAGGGGTGCTCGGCCCGCCCGAGGTGGTACGCGGCCCAATCGGCGAGCTCGCGGGCGGCGAAGCGGACCCAGGCCCGGTCAGCGGGCCGCGCCTGAGCCTCGCGCTCGTAGTAGTCGGACAGCCCGTCGACGAACTCGTTTTCGGCCCACCCGCGCTCGAACACGAGCTCGCCGTCGACGATGCGATAGGCGTCGACCCAGGTGTTGTAGTCCTCGCTGATCACGAACCGACAGTCCTCGACGTGAGGCGCGAGCTCGACGATCCTCCGATAGATGTTCTCGTAGCCGGCGTAGTTGCGGTCGGCGTCGTGAGCGAGGCGCACGAAGATCCGTCCGGGCGGGACCGGCTCGAGCACCGCCCCGCGGTCGCCCTTCCACGTCTTGTCGACCGCCTCGCTGGTCATCGCGCGAAAGAACCCAAGCAGCCGGTCAGAGAAGCCCTCGAAGATCGCAGCAACGGCGTCCTCGGCTTCGGGCCGCACGAGCAAGAAGGCCTCGCACGCCGTGCCCCAGACCGGAGTGATCTGCCCGACCTTGAACTCGCAGCGATACTCTTCGTCGTAGTCGCCGATCTCCGCCTCAAACGTGGGACCGTCTAACTTGGCGTTGGCCATCCGCCATTCTCGCAGCCCCAAACGACGACGTCGAGGGTGTCGACGGCCTCGGCATGATGTAGGAGCTGGCAGCCCGGAGACGGGGTTTGTCTCTGTGGCAAAGCCCGAAAGCGCCTGCGGGGGTCTTAACCAGCCCCCTTCCAGGGGGCCACGCACCCAGATAGCGAAGCTCATACCAGCCCATCGAGCGAAGGAGCGAAGCGACGTAGCGACCGGCCGCGCAGCGGCCGTGCATGGCAAGGTCCGCAAACGGCCGGGGGGGTCTAAACCAGCCGGCCACGCACCCAGATAGCGAAGCTCATGCCAGCCCATCGAGCGAAGGAGCGAAGCGACGTAGCGACCGGCCGCGCAGCGGCCGTGCATGGCAAGGTCCGCAAACGGCCGGGGGGGTCTTAACCAGCCGGCCACGCACCCAGATCGCGAAGCTCATGCCAGCCCATCGAGCGAAGGAGCGAAGCGACGTAGCGACCGGCCGCGCAGCGGCCGTGCATGGCAAGGTCCGCAAACGGCCGGGGGGGTCTAAACCAGCCGGCCACGCACCCAGATCGCGAAGCTCATGCCAGCCCATCGAGCGAAGGAGCGAAGCGACGTAGCGACCGGCCGCGCAGCGGCCGTGCATGGCAAAGTGCGAAAACGGCCGGGGGGGGGTCTTAACCAGCCAAGCCCGCGCTGGAGCTCCAGCGCGGGCTTGGTCAGCTGCTAGCTGCTAGCAGCCCAGGCTCAGGGCGCGGTGCACACGTCGGCGACGCAGGTGTTCGGGTCCTCGCACTCGCTGTTGTCGTCGCAGGCATCTCCGACGCTGCCGTCGGAGCAGGTCAGCGAGACGTCCGGGCAAAACGGCGCCATCATGGTGCAGTCCGAGGAGAACACGCAGGGGTCGCCCTCGTTGCCCGCGTTGCAGACGTTGCCCACGCAAAAGGGAGCCTCGGCCACGCAGTCGTTATCGAAGTCGCAGGGCTGGCCCTGGAGGCCGGTGCTGCACGCACCGAGGGCGCAAAATGGGGCCTCGGCCTCGCAGTCGTTGTCGAAGTCGCAGGGGTCGCCCTCGTTGCCGGGCTGGCACGCGTTCATGACGCAGTGGGGCTGGTCCATGCCGCAGTCGTTGTCGAAGTCGCAGGGCGCCTCGACCTCACCGCTGTTGCACTCGCCGAGTCCGCAAAAGGGGAACTCGTCGCCGCAGTCGTTGGGGTTCTCGCAGGGGTCGCCCTCGTCGCCGTTCCAGCAAAAGCCCGCGACGCAAAAGGGCAAGTCGTTGGGGCAGTCGTTGTTGTCCATGCAGGCGTCGCCCTCGGCCTCCTCGGCGCAGCCCGACTCGACGACCATCGAGCAGACCCCGGCGCAGGTCGGGGTCCCGATCTCGAGGCCGAAGTCCATGCAGGTCACGCCGCCGAGGTCGTCGCCGTCGCAGACCTCGGGCTCCTCGATCATGTCGTTGCCGCACTCCTGATCCACGCACTCGACCTCGTCGATGGTGCAGTCCTCGTTGCACGACAGGTCGCCACCGAGCCAGCCGAAGTCGACGCAGGTCACGCCGCCAAAGTCGTCGCCGTCGCAGCCCTCGTCGCCCTCGACGACGCCGTTGCCACACTCGGCCATGACGCAGGCGGAGTCGTCGGTGGCGGTGCAGTCGTCGGCGCAGGCGAGCTCACCGTCGACGAAGCCGAGATCAACGCAGGTCTGGCCGCCGAGGTCGTCGCCGTCGCAGACCTCGTCGCCTTCGACGACGCCGTTGCCACACTCGGCGCTCGTGCAGGCCGAGGTGTCGAGGGTGCAGTCGTCGGCGCAGCTGAGCTCGCCGCCGATGAAGTCGAGGCCCTCGCAGGTCTGGCCGCCGAGGTCGTCGCCATCGCAGGCTTCGTCACCTTCGACGATGCCGTCGCCGCAGCTCGGCCCGGTCTCGGTCGTGTCGGTGGTGTCGGTCGAGGTCGCGTCGGTGGTCTCGGTCGAGGTCTCAGTCCCGGTCTCAGCGCCCGTCTCGGTCGCCGCGTCGGTCCCGGCTTGGTCGTCGGAGCAGCCCAGGCTGGCAATGCAAGTCGTCAAGGTCAAGGCGCACAGAAGTCGCGTGGTTCGGAGCATCGCCGCGATGATCACAACTTCGCCGCCGAACACCAAACGGTTTTGGTCGTCCTGTGCGCTGGTTCGCATGGGTGGCCCGGAGGTCGGGAGCAGCCCGATCGCGTCGCTGGGTGTCGCCGCGGATCGCCAGCCGAGGCGACGCCGCGTCCGTAGGTCCACGAGGTCGATGCAGATCGCGCAAAACCCGCGAGCGGCGCGAAGTGTGATTCATCGCGTCGCCTCGCGCCAGAATTTTCGTCGAGGCTGTGGTAGCCGCGCTGCGACCTCGGGGGCCGACGCGCTGGGTCTCACCACAGGCTGCTAGCAGCCCGTGGTGCAATGCCTCGCGCCGCCTCGCTTGGCCTCTTCGCCGAGGGCTTTGTCGCCAAAACTTGCAGTACGCCCGGTACAGCGGCGTCTTGGCTTCGCGCCCTCGGCGAAAATTCCGGCGCGAGGCGACACGATGCATTGCACCACGGGCTGCTAGGCTGCCGCATGCACGTCCAACCGGAAGCATTTAACGTCTACTTGATCTGCGTCGCGGCCTTGGCCTTCAACCTGTGGTTTCTCGTGTTCATGATCGGGGCACGGCGCGCCAAGGCCAAGCAGTTCGTCAACCCCGAGGACGCCAAGATCTTCAAGGGCGAGGCGGTCGCGCGGGACGCCGAGGCCGTCGAGCGGGTCAAGGCCGCGCACCGCAACGCCCTCGAGAACATCCCGATCTTTGCGATCCTGGCGCTGCTCTACGTCATGACCGGCGCGTCGAAGAGCAGCGCGATGGCCTACTTCGTGACCTTCACCGCGTCGCGCTGGCTCCACTCCTTCATGTACCTCGGCGGGCTCCAACCATTTCGGACCTTGACCTTTGCGCTTGGGCTCCTCGTCAACATCGGGCTCTCGATTCAGCTGCTGCTCGCGGCCCTCGCCTGAGCGCTTCGACGCGGGGCGACGCGCTAGCAGCCCGGGCTGCTAGCTTCCGACGCGGGGTGACGCGCTAGCTTCCACCGCAGGCTGCAGCTCAGGCCTCGAGGGTGCCCTGCGGCCGAGCGCGGGACGGGCTCCTGACCGCATACTCCAGTGTTGTTGAGACATTCAGTTGTTTGAAGGTGACTCTTGGGACCTGTCACCCGCTGACTCGCGGCTCGTCTGAGCCGCGAGTCAGCGGCGTGCCCGGCCCGAGCTCACGACCTCGGGCCCAAGCATCCGGCGGGGGGGACGATGACCCCTCAGTTCCCGATGATCATGTAGACCAGCTCGTAGAGCGAGTCTTCGGCCTGGGAGCCGACGTAGGCGGTGAACACCTCTGAGCCGTCTTGGACCAGCTCCATGCCAGTGGCGTCGACGCGGAGCTCGCCGAGGACGTCGTCGCCGCTCCCGCTGTCGTAGTCCATGAGCTCCAGGCTCAAG
Organism: Enhygromyxa salina; assembly: GCF_002994615.1. GTDB lineage: Bacteria > Myxococcota_A > Polyangia > Nannocystales > Nannocystaceae > Plesiocystis > Plesiocystis salina_A. The sequence goes on from NZ_PVNK01000242.1 coordinate 17,950, forward strand.
GTCCCCGAGAACGGGATCACGAAGTTGAGGTCGACCCCCTCACCGCCCTCGAGGGGGTGGTAGTCCGCGCCCGACGGCCAGATCTTGGAGCCCTTGCGGATGTAGAAGTCATCCTGGTCGCGGTCGGAGTCGATCCACTTGGCGAGCTCGGCACCGCCACCGATTGCGCCGCCAATGGCGGCGACGAACAGCCCAGCTTTGACCTCGCCATTGAACATGAGCTCGACCCCTAACTCGGCGGCCCAAGACCCGACGTTGGAGAAGAAGTCGGCGATGTCGACCTCGATGCCGACCGCCGGCCGGATGCAGCGGACCATGACCAGGAAAATTTGCAGATCCTCGTCGGCCTCGACCCAGCGGACGTGCTCGAAGGTGAGCGGGTAGCCCTCGGTTGGGGTCGGTCGCCAGTGTTCCCAGCTTTGCGGTACCGGGGCCGAGGCGGTCACCGCTCCATCGTCCGCGGCCCTGACCCACTTACCGTGGGCGCCGCGCAAGGCGATGGCCTCGTCCATGAGCACAGGCCCCGGCTCGGTGCTCCCGTCGGTCCGGGTGACCGTGAAGGTCTCCCAGCTGTCGACCTCGACGGCGGTTGCGACCAGCCCGCCGTCGGGCTTGGCCGAGAGGTAGGTCTGGTGGTGAGTCTGGAGGCTGACCTGGTCCCCGTAGCTCAGGGCCCGGTCCTCGACGCCCCCGATCCGGTCGAGCACGAAGCCCTCCCACGATTTGATGTGGGCGACCACGTTGGTCAAGGTGCCAGTCGGCGAGGCCGACAGCTGCTTGCCGTGGTCGGAGCGAAGCGCGATCCGCTGGTTGTCGTGGAGCACGGCGCCGATCTCCCAGCGCTGGCCGTCTGCCTTCGACCAGCGCCGCTGGACCGGCGGGGCGGCGGGGCTCGGGGCGGACAGGGCCTGGCCGCTGTGACCCACGAGCAGCCGGCAGCCACCGCCTTCGAGGGTCTGGATCTCCCAGCGCTGGTTGTCGCCGCCGTTATCGGCCCAGGTAATTACAGCGGCACCTTCATCGTGCGAGACGCCGGAGACGTCGAGACAAAGGCCGGTATCGACGTTGCGAATCCGACCATTGGTGTTTTCGATGATCCACTGTTGATTGGGCGCTCCGGTCCACTCGCGTTGCTCGACGCTGCTGCCGGAGCCGAGTCCCGTGAGGACGAGATTGGTCTGCCCGTCGTAAATGACGACGTGCTGTTGGGGATGAACGGTGAGCTGTGTCATGAGCCTAGAGTCGGCCGCAAAACCCCGCGAGGGCCATGACATCGACATGACAACGCCGCGGCACTCTGGCGCGCCTGGCCTCGTGATTGGGCGATACGCTCTGCCGCCCCCCCCGAAAGGACGGGTGTATGGATCGCACGAATCGCGTGGGAATATGTGTGACGTCAATTCACGCAACAACACGCGGCGCGGCGCCCAACCTCGCTCCCAAAAAGGCGTGGACCGGGTTGGCCAGACATGGACCTCCTGCCCCAATTACTGACCTTGGTACTGGGTCGTGTGCTCATGAACGAGGCCGTCATCGAGCCCGCGTTCTCGCGTTGCTTGGCGTTGTGGTCGCGCGCATGTTCGATTTAGGGCGAGCCCCTCAGCCCTCGGTCAGGCCAAGCATCTCGAACAGCCCGATCGCGTGGAACATGATCAGCACGATCGCTATCGGCACCGCCCAGCGCAGGACCTGCAGCCAGGTCACGTAGAGCCCCGCGAGCTTCCCGAGTCGCGAACCAACCTCGAACTGAACCCGCCGGGCCTCGTCGCCGAGGCGCCAGGCCGCGAACATCGAGACCCCGAGGCCGCACAGCGGTAGCATCCAATTGCTCGACACATAGTCGAACAGGTCGAACCAGTTCTTGCCGATCGCGCCCTCCATGCCCGCGCCGAACACCTCGCTCGAGGCCGTGAGCGCCGAGGGGACGCCGAGCAAGATGATCACGCCACCGGTGACCGGGACCGCGACCGAGCGCGACCAGCCGCGCTCATCGATGAAGTAAGACGCGGTGACCTCGAGCAGCGAGATCGCCGAGGTCAAGGCCGCGAACACCAGCAACAAAAAGAAGGTCACCGCCCAGATCGTGCTGCCCGGGAGCTGGGCGAAGGCGATCGGGATGTTCTGGAACACCAGGCTCGGCCCGGCCGCGGGCTCCATGCCGTAGGTGAAGGTGATCGGGAACAGGACCAGGCAGGCCATCAGCGCGACCGCGGTGTCGAGCAGCGAGATCGCGACCGAGGCCGAGACGATGTCGTCGTCCATTTTGAGGTAGGAGCCGTAGGTCAGCATCGCGCCCATGCCCACGCTGAGCGTGAAGAAGCTGTGGCCGAGGGCCTCGAGCACGCTCCCGGCCCCGAGCTTGTCGGTGTGGAAGCCGAACACGAAGGACAGGCCCTCGCCAAAGCCCTCCAGCTGGCTGGCGTAGACCAGCAGCGCGATGAACATCAAGAGCAGCATCGGCATCAGCACGCGCGCGGCGATCTCGACGCCCTTTTGAACCCCGCCGATCACGATCGCGATCGTCAGCGCCATGAACGCGACGTGCCAGAGGATCGCCCCGGTCCCGTCGCCCGCGACCTGGTCAAAGCGCCCGGCGAGCGTGGCCGGATCCCCGCCGCTGATCTCGCCCTTGGCCGCGAGCACGGTGTACTCGAGGGCCCAGCCGGCGACGACGCTGTAGTAGGACAGGATCACAAAGCCCGCGAGCACGCCGATCCAGCCGACGCCCTGCCACAGGGTCTTGTCACCGGCGAGCTTGCGGAACGCCCCGACCGGTGAGCGCTTGGTCATGCGCCCGAGCATGACCTCGCCGATCATGATCGGCAGGCCGACGAAGGCGATGCAGATCAGGTAGATGATGACGAACAGCCCGCCGCCGTTCTCCCCGGTGATGTAGGGGAATTTCCACACGTTGCCGAGCCCGACCGCCGAGCCAGCGGCCGCGAGGATGAAGCCGAGCCGGGAGCCCCACTCGCCACGTCGGTCCTGCGCCATTCGCTCGGTTTCGCCGTCTGTGTCGGAGCTGTCAAGGGTTTCGGGGGCCGCCCTCGCCCAGTAGAGTCGGGCCGTGAGCGACTCGGGCTCGAAGGGCGCGCGCGGGCGCCTCGCACAGGCGCAGCGGATCGTCGTCAAGTTCGGCACCCACGTCGTCACCCACCACGGCCGCGAGTTCGCCCTCGGTCGAGTGTTCGCGCTCGTCGAGGCGATCGCGGGGCTGCGCCGCGCAGGCAAGGACGTGCTCGTGATCTCGAGCGGCGCGGTCGGCCTCGGCCGCCGGGCCCTGAAGCTCGACGGACCCCTCTCGCTGGGCCTGCGCCAGGCTTGCGCGGCGGCGGGCCAGGGGCGGCTGATCTCGCTCTACACCCAGGCCTTCGCCCAGCTCGACGTCGAGGCCGCGCAAGTCTTGCTGACTCAGGACGACCTCGCCGATCCCGATCGCGCCCTGTGCCTGCGCACAACCTTGCTGCGCCTGCTCGAGCTCGGGGCCGTGCCGATCCTCAACGAGAACGACTCGGTCAGCGTGCGCGAGATCGTCGAGCAGCGCGGGACCGAGCGAAGCACGGTGTTCGGCGACAACGACGGGCTCTCGGCCCGGGTCGCCGCGGCCGTCGACGCCGACCTGCTCCTGCTCCTGACCGACGTCGACGGCCTCTACACCGCCAACCCACGCAGCGACCCCGAGGCCCGGCGGATCCCGACCCTCGACGCGCTCGACGGCGAGGCCTTCGCCCAGGCGCTCGCGGGCGCCAGCGGCACCAGCGGCGCGGGGACCGGGGGCATGCGGTCCAAGCTCGCGGCCGCGCGCATCGCCTGTGAGGCCGGCGTCGACGTGCTGATCGTCGACGGCCACGCCGAGCGCCTGCTCGAGCGGGCCCTCGCGGGCGAGGACATCGGCACGCTGATGCCGAGCCCCGAGCGCCGCAACCGACGGCGCCGCCGCATCGCCCTGGCCCGCTGCGAGGGCGCGCTGGTCGTCAACGAGGGGGCGATCCGGGCGCTGAGCGAGACCAAGGCGTCGCTGCTGCCGATCGGTGTGATCGCCGTCGAGGGCAACTTTGGTGTCGGCGGGCTCGTCGAGCTGCGGGACCCAAGCGGCCTCGCGTGGGGCCGCGGCATGGTCAACTACGACAGCCACGCGTGCCGCAAGCTCGCGGGCCACCACAGCCGCGAGATCGATCGGCTCTTGGGCTGGCGGGGCTACGACGCCCTGGTGACCCGCGACAACCTGATCTTGCAGGATCTCCCCCAGGAGCCCGATCCATGACCGAGCCCAACACCATCGAGTCCATGGCCGCGGCCGCCCGGCGCGCGGGCAAGCAGCTCGCAGCCCAAACTGGCCAAGCCCGCGTGGCGCTGCTGCAGGCGCTGGCCTCGGCCCTCGAGGCCCCCGCGCGCGCCGCCGCCTTGCTCGAGGCCAACCGCGCCGACCTCGAGGCCGCGAACGCGGCCCTGGCCCGGGGCGAGCTGTCCCCTGCCCTGGTCGCGCGCGTGGCCCTGACCGAGTCGAAGCTGGCCGCGCTCGCCGACGGTCTGCGCCAGCTCGCCGCGATGCCCGAGCTGCTCGGGGCCCGCCAGGTTCACCGCGAGCTCGACGAGGGCCTGGTCCTCGAGCGGGTCAGCTGCCCGCTCGGGGTCCTCGGGGTCGTGTTCGAGGCCCGGCCCGACGCGGTCCCGCAGATCACCGGGCTCGCGCTCAAGAGCGGCAACGCGGTCCTGCTCAAGGGCGGCAGCGAGGCGCTGCGGACCAACCGGGCGCTGGTCGAGCTGATCCACGCGGTCCTCGGCGAGCACGGGCTCGACCCGGCCTGCGTCGGGCTGCTCGAGGACCGCGCGGCCTTTCGCGGCCTGCTCGAGTGCCACGCCCAGGTCGATCTGATCATCGCGCGCGGGTCCGGGCGCTTCGTCCAGCTGGTCATGGACTCGACCAAGATCCCCGTGCTCGGCCACGCCGAGGGCCTGTGCCACCTCTACCTCCACGCCGACGCCGAGCCCCTGCGCGGGGCGGCGATCGCCGTCGACGCCAAGTGCTCCTACCCGGCGGCCTGCAACGCGATCGAGACGCTGCTGTGGCACGCCGAGGCCCGCGACGCGACCCGGGCCGCGCTCGCCGAGCTCGCGGTCCGCGGCGTCGAGCTGCGCGGGGATCCGGCCACGGTCGAGCTCGCGCAGCGACTCGACATCCAGCCGGCGACCGAGGAGGACTGGGGCACCGAGTACGGTGAGCTGATCTTGGCGGTGCGCCAGGTTGCGAGCCTCGACGAGGCCCTCGCCCACATCGAGCGCCACGGGTCCCGCCACACCGAGGCGATCGTGTCCACGAGCGAGGCCGCCGGCGAGCAGTTCGTGCGCAGCGTCGACGCGGCCTGCGTGTTCGTCAACGCCAGCACCCGCTTCGCCGACGGCTATCGCTTTGGTCTGGGCGCCGAGGTTGGGATCGCCACGGGCAAGCTCCACGCGCGCGGACCGGTCGGCGTCGAGGGGCTGCTCACCTACCGCTGGCTGCTGCGCGGACAGGGCCACATCGCGAGCGACTACGGTCCAGACAAGAAGCCGCTGCGCCACCGCGACCTGGAAAACTAGCAGCCCGGGGTGCTAGGCCAGCACGAGCCGCAAGGCGAGCGTTTGGGGTGAGCGGAGGGGGCTTCGCCGCCGCAGCGAGGGACCTTTTTGAAAGGCCCCCTGAAGACTAGGCTAGAACACGTCCGCTTCGATCAGGCCGATGACCTCCGCCTGGCTGATGTCGCCGGCGTCCATGCTCAGCGACACGCCCTCTTCGTAGTCGTCGTTGAGCCCGGTCATCCACTCGTCGCTGGGGATGAAGTAGCCGAGCGCGTCGCCAGCGTTGCCGAGCACCGCCTTGTAGGGCGCGCTCATCACCTCCTTGATCGGGAGCCCGCAGCGCGTGAGCGCCTCGCCGGGGAACGCGACGATCTGAACCTGGGTCCCGAGCCGCACGTAGGCCGACTGGGTGATGACCGTGCCCGTGAGGCCCCGGAACATGAAGTCGTAGTCGAGGATCCCGAGCTGGGCGGCGAGGTTGAACAGGGCGTTGTCGACGACCAGCTCCCACTCGGCATAGTCGTGGGCCATGATCGGCTCGACCGGGACCGCGTCGGCGAGCATCAGCTCGGCCTGCTCGGCGACGTGGCCGCCGTACGCCGCGGCCTCCTCGAAGTCGTCGGCGTACATGCCCGGGGGCACGCTCGGGCTGACGTCGCCGAGGATCCCGTTGAAGAACACGACCGGCGCGCCCGTGCTGGCCTCGAGGCTGTCGACGGCGTAGCCGGGGTAGTCCCGGGAGATCTCGGTGTTGTCGGACCCGATGATGACCGGGTGGGCCGCGAACGACATCATCGTGCCGAGCAGCGCCGCGTCGTCCTTGGCGTGGGCCTGGAGCACGAAGATCGTGTCGTCGGTCATCGGCCAGTCGCGGCGGTTGCGGTTGAGCGCCGTCGAGTTGCTGACGCTGAGCTCCGCAGGTTGGCGGGTCTGCCAGGCCGCGAGCATCGAGCCGACGGTCTCGTTGATGACCATCGTGCGGTAGCTGTCGCCGACCCCGCCCCACAGGCCCTGAAAGTCGGGCCCGGCGTGCGAGTGGGTCGTGGCCACGATGATGCGATCCTCGGAGAGCCCGGTCAGGTTGGCGGCCTGGCTGCGGATCTGACGGGTCCAGTGGTTGCCCATGCCGATCGCGTCGACGACCGTGAACACCACCCCCTCGTCGCCGAGGCCGACGGCCATCGTGCGCGCGTAGGGGGCGTCGTGGACCGCGGTGGCGGTCCCGCCGACGAAGGGGGCCCCGAACCCGCCGAGGTAGATGCTGTCGAGCTGCTCGTCGGTGGGCTCGACGCTGCGCACGTCGAAGCCGACCCAAAACTCCGAATCGCCGGGGTCGGGGTCGCCGTCACCGTCACCGTCTCCATCGCCGTCGCCGTCACCGTCGCCGTCACCCGGATCACCGTCGCCGTCGCCCGGATCGCCGTCGCCGTCACCAGCGTCTGCGTCGCCAGAGTCGCCGTCGCCGTCACCGCTGGTCGCCTCGCTGCCCGCGGTGTCGCCGGTCTCCCCCGGGTCGCTGACGGCGTCGTCGGCACAGGCCGGGAGCAGCACGAGGGACAGGCAGGACCAAAAACCAATATGACGAATCAACATGACAGCAGCTCCTCGCTTTGCTCAGCCCGGGTCTTGACCGATGAGGTCGATCAGGACGTCGCGGGTCACGTCTCCGGCGTCCATCCCGAGCGAGACCGACTCCTCGTAGTTGTCGTGGAGCCCCGTGTTCCACTCGTCGGCGGGCACGAAATAGCCGAGCGCGTCACCCGACAGCCCGAGCACGACCTGGTGCGGGGCGGTCATCATGTCCTTGATCGGCAGGCCGTTGCGCGTCAGCGACTCGCCGGGGAACGCGACCAGCTGGATCTCGGCGCCAAACCGGAAGTACGCGGTCTGGGTGCTCACGGTGCTGACGCCGTCGTGGATCTCGAAGTCGTAGTCGAGGATCCCCGAGTCCGCGGCGAACAAGAAGGTCTCGTTGGTGACGTCGAGCTCGAAGTCCGCGTAGCCGCGGAACATGTCGACGCCGACGGGCTCGACGGTGTCGAGGGCGAGCAGGGTTCGATCGGCGACGTGGTCACCGTAGGCCTGGGCCCGCTCGAAGTCGTCGGCGTACATGCCCTCGGGGACCCGCGGCGAGACGTCGCCCTGGATGCCGTTGAAGAACAGCACGGGCGCGTCGAGCTCGGCCTCGAGCTTGTCGATCGCGTAGCCACAAAAGTCGCGGGACATCAGCAGGTTGTCGCTGCCGAGCACGACCGGGTGGGCCGCGAACGCGACCATGGCCCCGAGCACCGCGCCCTCGAGGTTGCGCGCCTGGACGACGAAGAGCCCGTCGTCGGTGAAGTCCCAGCCCCGGCGGTTGCGGTTGTCGGCGGTCGTCGAGGCGACCTCGAGCTCGGCCTCCACGCGGCTGTCCCAGGCGCTGGCCATCGAGGCCGCGATCGTGTCGATCACCCGGGCCCGATAGTCCTCGGGCACGCCGCCCCACAGGCCCTGAAAGTCGGGCGCGGCGTGGCTGTGGGTGCTGGCCACGATGATCTGCTCTTCGCTGAGCCCGGTCGCCTCGGCGCCCGCCGCCCGGATCGCGCGGGTCCAGTGGTTGCCCATGCCGATCGTGTCGACGACCGTGAAGATGCCGCCCTCGGCCGGCCCGTAGCCGATCGCCATCGAGCGGACGTAGACCTGATCGTGGACCCCCTCGGCCGCGCCGCGCTCGGTGTAGAAGCCGTAGCCGCCGAGGTAGAAGTCCTGGGCCAGCTCGTCGGCGGTCGGGGTCAGATCCGTGACGTCGAAGCCGACCTCGTAGGAGCTCGGGGGCGGATCGCCGTCACCGTCGCCCGGGTCCCCGTCGCCGTCCCCGTCGCCCTCGCCCGTCGAGGTGTCGCCATCGCCCTCGCCGGTCTCGGTCCCGGACTCCTCGTCGGCCGGGGGGTCGCTGGCGCACGCGAGCGAGCCGAGCAAGACGGTGGTTGCGAACAGGATCGTGAACGGCGCAGAACGGGTCATTTCAAGGCTCGAATGCCCTAGCCTCGCTCAGGCGAGGGCATCTCCACAAGGGCCGATCTGCGGTGGAGCCTGAGCTCAGCCAGCCTCGGCCCGGCGCGCGTTCCAGTCGGCGACGCGCCGATCCATCACGCGGAACCACAGCGGGGGCGCCAGGGCCAAGATGACCATACCCGCGTATCCGGTGGGCAGCTGCGGGGCCTCGGCGTGGTGGCGGAGGCGATCATACTCACGGCTCGCGAGGTAATGGTGGTCGCTGTGCCGGGCGAGGTTGAACAAATAGTAGTTGGACACGCGGTGGGCAGAGTTCCACGAGTGCTCGGGCCGCACGCGCTCGTATTTGCCGTTGTCGAGCCGGCGCCGCAAGAGCCCGTAGTGCTCGATGTAATTGATCGCCTCGAGCAGGCTGAACGCGACCACGCCCTGCGCGATGAACAAGCCCAACCCGAGCCCACCGAGGGCCAGATAGACCCCCGCATAGACCGCGAGGATGACGACGAGGTAGCGCGTCCGCCGATCCCGCAGGCCCCACCAGGCGATACCGCGCTTGGAGCAGCGCTCGCGCTCGAGCAGCCACGCGCTGCGCAGGCCCCCGAGCAAGGTCCGCGGGTAGTAGCGATAGAAGCTCTCGCCCAGGCGCGAGGTCGCCGGATCATCGGGGGTTGCGACCTTGCGGTGATGCCCGAGCACGTGCTCGACGCAAAAGTGGGTGTAGCTGACCGAGGTCATCAGGATCTCGGCGAAGGCCCGGTGCAGCGCCTGCTTTCGGTGGGTGAGCTCGTGGGCGATGTTGATGCCCCCGCCACCGTTGACGATCCCGAGCGAGACGACGCTGCCGGCGATCTCGAGCCCGCTGAGATCGCCGCTCACGAGGCGCCAGAGCACGTAGGCGGTGGTCGCGAGCTGGACCGGGACCCACGCGAGCACGGGCAGGTCGAACCACCGGCTGTGCCCGCGGGCCTCATCGGGGTTGACGCGATCCTGATCGAGCGCGGCGTCGAGCGCCGGGATCATGCCGAAGGTCAGCAGCACGGGGAGGATCGTCCACAGCCCCCCGAGCTCGACACCGAGCACGAGCATGAGGGGCAGCGTGAAGACCAGGAAGAAGGGGGCGAGGCGGCGCATTGGGGATGGCTCACTTGGGGTCGAGGGGGTCGAGGGGGTCGTGGGGGTCGTGGTCGGCAAAAAACAGCAGCTTGGCGAGCGTCATGGCGTGGTCGCCCGGGCCCCACAGGGGCACCCGGAGGCCGCCGACCGAGCTGCGCAGGAGCAAGTTGGCGGCGACCTGAACGAGGGCGGCGCGGACCGGAAGGCCCGGGCGCAGGCGCTCGGCCCCGCGCTCGCGGATGAAATTTTCGACCAGGGTCAGGAGCGGGACGACGCGCTCGAGCACGATCGCGCGCCCGGGCCCACCGCCGCCGCGACGGGTCGCGTCTTCGTCGTGATCGGGGTCGTCGATCAGCTCGCGCACGAGGATCGGCGCGAGGGTCGGCCGCGCGTCGAGGAAGCTCGCAAACGAGCGCACGACCGCCTCGAGCTGGGCTTCAAACTCACCGTCGCCGCCCATGAAGCGACGCAGCTGGGCCCCGAGCTGGTCGAAGGCGAGCTCGACGACGGCCCGGTAGAGCAGCTCCTTGGACTCGAAGTGATAGAGCAGCGAGGGCCGCCGGATGCCCGCCCGCGCGGCGATGTCCGCGAGGCGCGCGGGGGCGTAGCCGACCGCGGCGAACTCGAGCTCGGCCGCGTGAAGAATGCGATCGGCCGTGCTGAGCTCGCCCGCAGCTTGTTGCCTACTCACGAGTAGACATGTACCTACTCACGAGTAGACAGACAAGCGCGGTATGCGTGAGCGAGCTCCGAACATGATTCAAGAGCTAAGATCGGACTCTGAACGGCCTCAGAACTGGCCGACGAGGCCGACCGTCGCGCCCGCGCGCGTGGGCGCGACCATGGGCACACCCGTGACGCGGTCGCGCCACTTGCCGTAGCGAGCCCGGCGAACGATGCCGGCGATCAACAGGGCCGAGCCCCCACCGAGGGCGACCCCGGCCGTCGCCCACCCGGCGGGGATGCTGCGCGGGGCGTCGAGCTTCATCTCGGCGGCGATCGAGGTTGCGACCGCGGCCATCGACCCGAGCGAGATCGCCGTGACGCCTCCGACGATCAGGCCCGTCCCCATGGGCTTGGCGTTGATCCGGGTCGCGGCCTCCCACTCACCGAGGCGCCGCTGGTCGCGGACACCGGTGCCGATCATGACGCCGCCCGCGGCCAGCATCGAGATGCCCGCGGGCACCTGACTGACGACGGGCTGGGTCATGTCGCGGCCGTCGGCGAACTCGAGCGTGGCCGCGGTCAGCAGGCCGAGCCCGGCGACGAGCATGACCGATCCACCGACGAAGCGGCCGGCGCCCGACCACGGCGGCTCGGGCACCGCCTGCATCCGCGGGCCGACGGGCTCGACGCCGCGCGGCCCGCTTTGGTCGACGATCACGACGGTGTCGCCGCTGGCGACCGCCACATCGCCCGGCACACCGCCCGGCACGTCGCCCGGCCCCGGAGCGACGACGACGGCGCCGACCTCCTCGGCGACCGGCAGGCCGACCTCGTCGGGCGGGGCCGGCGGGGCGACGACGATCGGCGCGGCGACGACGATCGGCGCGGCGCTCTCGTCGCCGGCCGGGGCAGGACCCTCGACCGCGCCGACGGGCGCGGAGGCTGGCTCATCGGGGAGCGCGGGGGGAGGAACCGCGAGCAACGAACCAGCAAACACGAGCGACAGCATGGTTCTACTCTATCGGATTTTTGGCTCGGATCGAGGCGCCGAGCACCACAGCGCGCCTTGTCATCGCGCACTTCGAGCGCCGCGCGAGCGCGTGCAAGTGGTGATCGGCCCTCGCGTTGCCCCAGCGCCGCGGACCCCCACCGGAGAGTTGGCGCCGAGACTCGCCAACTGGTCCAACGATCACGCGAGCCACGAGTCATGGCGCGGATACACGCGCAGCGTATAAAAACCAGCGTGCTCTACCGACTCCGCCAAGGCGCGCTTCGCCTGGTACGCCTCAACGCGTCGCCGCACGGGATCGCGCTGGGCTTCACGTTGGGGTTGAGCCTGTCGCTGTTCCCGATCCCCTTCCTCGGCATGCTCGCGGCCCTCGCCCTCGCGCCGCTGCTGCGGGCGAGCCTGCCCGCGACCTACGCCGGCAGCGCGATGGTCAACCCCCTGACCGGGGCGGCGATCTACTTCGGCGAGCTGTGGGTCGGCAGTCGGCTGACGGGCGTGCTGCTGCCGGCCTGGGCCGAGGTTCGCTACTACGACTGGCGCGAGTGGTGGTCGCTGTTCACCTCGATGATCCCAACCTTCTTGCTCGGCGCGCTGGTCTTGATGGTCGGGGCGGCCGTGCTCTGTTATCCGACGCTGCGCTGGACCGCGGCCGCCTACCGACGCCGCCACCCGGCCGAGGCCCCCGCCACGGCCCATGGCAGCGAGACGCCCTAAGGGCTACCATTCGCCGCCATGCTTCGCCCGCGCGCCCTCCTCCGCGTTGTTCCGCTCGCACTCCTGCTCACCGCGCCGCTGGCCGGTTGCTCTCAGCAGCTCTCCGCCGAGACCGAGTACGCGAAGGATCAAGACTTCTCGCAGTATCAAACCTACCGCTGGCTGACCGACGATCTGGTCCTGATCCAGTCGGGCACCGGCAACGAAAAGATCCGCAACCTCGAAAACGAGAAGCGGATTCGCGCGGCGGTCGAGCGCGAGCTCGAGGCCAAGGGGCTGAAGAAGGCCGAGGGCGAGGCGGCCGAGCTGGTGATCGCCTTCACCGTGGGCACCAAGGTCCGCTACCAGATCCAAGGCGGAACAACGGCGCTGGACATGGCCACCGCCGACCCCGCCACGGTCACCCGAGGCATGCTCACGCTCTACTTCTTCGACAGCGAGCGCGAGACCCAGGTCTGGTCCGCGTGGACGAAGAAGGACCTCGAGCCTGGCGCCGACCCCGACGAGGTCATCAACGCCGCGGTCTCGGTCTTGATGGACGAGTTCCCGCCAGCTTAGTCCGCCGCGATCAGGTTTTCGAGCTCGGCGACGAGCTCATCGAACTCGGCCGGTTTTTGGATGAACACGGTCCGCGGCCGCGCGAGCGCAGCGACGATCGCGGGGTCGCCGTAGGAGCACCCAGACAGATACAAGACCGGTGGAACCAAGCCGCGCTCGGCCAGCCGCTCGACGAGCTCGTCGCCGTCAAAGTCGGGGAGCTGAAAGTCGGTGACCACAGCCTCGAGCTCGCTCCCCGCCTCGATCGCCCGGCGAAGGGCCTCGTCCCCGGTCTCGGCCTGCAAGACGGCGTGGCCGGCGTCCTCGAGCAAGTCGGCGAGGGCCGAGCGGCTCATGCGGTCGTCGTCGACCACGAGGACGACTCCAGCTCCGTCGGCCCCCGGGACCCCGGGCCCGGGGCCGTCCAGCACACCGCGGACCGCCCGGAGCAGGACCGGCTCGTCGAAGGGCTTGTGGAGCACGACATCCCCGACCTCGATCCGACCGGAGGCGAGCAGCAGCTGGCGCGGGTGGGCAGACATGAACATGACCGCCGCCTCCGGCGCCAGCGCCCGGACCTCACGGGCGACCTCGGCCCCGGAGGTCCCCGGCAAGACCATGTCCGTGAGCACGAGATCCAGGGCCCCATCGACCCGCCGACAGGCCCGGCGCGCCTCGTCACCATTCGTTGCGACGAGCACCCGATAGCCCGCGCCGCCGAGGTAGTCACGCAAGGCATCGCGGACCATGAGCTCGTCCTCGACGACCAGCACGGTCTCCTCGCCCGTCGCCACCGGCCCGAGCCTGGATGTCTCCGCGACCGCGGCCTCGGGCTCCGGCTCCGGCTCCGGCTCGAAGCGGGGCATGTAGATCTCGAAGGTGGTCCCATGTCCGAGCTCGCTGATCACCCGGATCAGGCCGCCAGCGCTGCGGACGATGCCGTAGACCGTGGACAGCCCGAGCCCCGTGCCCTGGCCGACCCCCTTGGTCGTGAAGAAGGGGTCGAAGATCCGCTGCCGGGTCCCGAGGTCCATCCCGGCGCCCGTGTCGCTGACCGTGAGCAGGCAGTAGCAGCCGGGCTCGAGGTCGAGGGGGCTGCCCACCTCGAGCTCGACCGAGCTCGTCGCAAGGGTCACGGCGCCGCCGCCGGTCATCGCGTCGCGGGCGTTGACGACGAGGTTCATCAGGATCTGGACGATCTGACCGTCGACACACATCACGGCGTCGTCCGGGCAGGCGCTGCGGATCTCGAGCTCGATCGACTCTCCGAGCAGCTGGCGGAGCATGCCTTCGCTCTCGAGCACGATCTCATCGAGCTTCTGGCGCCTCCGAGCTCCGCTGGACTTGCGGCCGAAGGCGAGCAGCTGCTTGGTGATCGCCGCGCCGCCGACCGCGGCGCTCTTGATCTCATCGAAATAGTAGCGAAGCGGGCTGTCGGCCTCGACCCGCTTGAGCCCGACGTTGGCCGTCCCCGCGATGCCCATGAGCAGGTTGTTGAAGTCGTGGGCGACGCCGCTGGCCAGGCGACCGACGGCCTCCATCTTCTGAGCCTGGCCCAGCTCGATCTCCAGCAGGCGCCGCGCGGTGATGGCTCGGTGCTGAGTCAGGATGTAGCGCCCGCCCCTCGTCTCGAAGGGCACGGCCTGCAGCTCGAACCAGCGCTCGACGCCAGCTGGGGTGTGGCAGGGATACTCGAGCACGTAGCTCGACGAGCTGCCGGCGACGATGGCGTCGAAGGCGGTGAGCGCGGCGACGGCGTCGGCGCAGTCCGCCCTGCGACAGACATCCCAATAGTTGACCGAGGTCCACTCGATCTCGGGCATCCCGTTTTCCTGCGCGAACTGTCGCCACGCCGCGTTGACCAGGACGATGCGACCGGTGCCGTCGACGACGGCGATGCTGTGGGGGAGCGCCTCGACCAGGCCTCTTCGTAGTCTAGACAACAGCATCACGCGCTCGATGACGATCGAATCATACTCCTATAGAGCGCTGGACCGCGCCCGCAACGCGGATCGGCGCGCAAGCGTGGCGTTAAACGTCATTCAGTGCCTTTTTGATCGGGCCGCGACGCGGCGACCGGACTCAAGGCGCGAGCTGATCGGCCGGGAGCCCGATGATGAAGTCCGTGTTCTTGCCCATCGACGAGTGGCAGTCGACGCAAAAGGTGATCTCCGGACCCTTGCCGATGCGGCCCTGGAGCGGGGTTCCGTCGCGCTGGATCAGGGCGGAGAACCAGTCGTTGCCGTCCGGGTAGTAGCCGTCCTCGAATTTGGCCAGCACCTGCATGAAGTCGAGGGGGTTGCCGTCGAGATCGTAATTTTCTTTGACGAACACGGCCCCGCGCGGCATCTCGACCATCTGGGTCGGGTCGTCCGGATCGAGGGTGCGAAACACCTCGGCGCCGGCTTCATTGGCCCACATCCGCGCCACGACCATCCCGCCCGAGTCGTGGGCCGTCGGGACCCCGTCGAGATCGAGGCGCACGTAGTTGGCCTCGTAGTCGACGGCCTCGGCGATCACGGCGTCCGGGTCGAAGGTCTCGGGCTCCTCGTCCTCGGCGCAGGCCGCGAGACCGAAGAGGCAAAACGAGCAGACGAGGGACAGGCGGGGGGGCAGGCAGGGGCGCAAGGACATGGTCGAACCAGACAGCGGGGAGCCCCGCTCGAGAGCGAAGAGTCTGCAGGCAGGCTGGGCCAAGGCGCAAGTCCCCGACCACGTCCCCGACCACACCCCGGGCTGCTAGCGCCACTTGCGAGAGCGGCTCACCGACATCAAGACGCCGAGCGACATCATCATCGTGACCACGTTCGAGCCGCCGTGGGAGAAGAAGGGCAGCGGCAGCCCGGTGTTGGGGAAGAACTCGAGCACGACGCCGACATTGAGGACCGCGTGCCACAAGAACATCGCGCCCACGCCCACGCACAGGCAGGCGGCGAAGCGATCGCGGGCCTGCGAGGCCAGGTTGATCGCCCACAGCACCAGGCTCATGTACAGCGCCAGCAGCATCGTGGAGCCGACGAAGCCCCACTCCTCGGCGAAGACCGCGAACGAGAAGTCCGACTCCTTGTAGGGCACGAAATCGAGCACGTTTTGGGTGCCCTGGCCGACCCCGCGCCCGAAGAAGCCGCCGTTGGCGACCGCGGTCCGGGCCTGGATGATCTGGTAGGCCTCGTCGGGGTGCGACTCGGGGTCGAGCCACACGTCGATGCGCTTCTCCTGGTAGCCCTGCATGAAGAAGGACCACGCGACCATGAAGGTGACGACCCCGGCCGAGAGCAGCGCGAGCAGGGTCTTGAGGTCGAATTCGGTCACCGCGAGGACCGACAGCGCGATCAGGATCAAGATGATCCCGGTGCTCAGATCCGGCTGCTGAATGACCAACAGGGCCGGCGTGAGCACGAGCAGCCCGGGAAAGACCAGGGTCTGAACCAGGGTCCGGCGCGCGTCCTTGCGCGCGAGCCGATGCAGGTAGCGCGCGAGCCCGATCACCAGGACCAGCTTCATCAGCTCCGAAGGCTGAAAGCGCACGAACGCCAGGTCGAGCCAGCGCGTGGCGTTGTTGGTCGTCGTCCCGACGATCGTCACCAGCAGCACGAAGCCAAAGCCGACCGCGTACACGGCGTAGGCCACGCGGTAGTAGACGCGGTAGTCGATCGCCGCCGCGCCGATCATCAAGACCGTGCCGATCGCCACGAAGCGGAGCTGGTCGCGGACGAGCTCGCCCGCCCAGTTGCCGCCCTCGGCGCTGTTGAGGTTGATCAGCGCGAGCGCGATGATCCCGACGGCGAGGGTGACCAAGACCCAGTCGACCGAGCGCCGCAGCTGCGTCCACCAGGTCTGGGGCCCCGTGATCAGCTGGTTGCTCACAGGCCCTCCTCGATCTCGGCCTGGCGTTGGCGCGCGCTCTCGCCGGGCAGCGGCGGCGGCACCCCAGGCGCGCGCGGGCGCGAGACCTCGCCACGGGCGCCTTTTGCGCCAAGGTAGTGATCGATCATGCGCATGACGATCGGCGCGGCCGCGTCTGCGCCGACGCCACCGTGGGCGACGAGGGCGACGACGACGATCTCCGGATCCTCGGCTGGCGCGTAGCTCGCGAACCAGGCGTGGTCCTTGGTCACGTCCCAGCCCTCGATCAGCTCCTCGCCCTCCTTGCGCTCGATCCCGACCTCGGCGGTGCCGGTCTTGCCGGCCACGGTCACGCCCTCGAGCCGCTCGCTGTACGCGGTGCCGTGCTCGCTGTTGACCACGCCGATCAGGCCCCGGTGGATCCGCTCGCGGTCGAAGGCCGCGATGACCGGCTCGGACTGCTTGAACTTGGGTTCGGTCTGAAGCACGAGCTTGCCGTCTGAAGTTGCGACGCGATCGACGAGGGAGGGCGTGACCACGTAGCCGCCGTTGGCGAGCGCCGCGTAGAGCACGGCGATCTGCAAGACGGTGGCCTTGACGTTGCCCTGGCCGATCGCCGAGTTGAGCCGGACGCCGCGCTGGAAGGTGCCCTGGCGCGACTCCGAGGCCTCGGTCGGGACGACGCCGGGGACCTCGGCGTTGATGCCCAGGCCCGTGCGCTCGCCGAGCCCGAGCCGCCGCGCGACCTCTTCCATGCGCGCGAGGGTCAGATCTTTCTCGATCGCGAGGTGGAAGAAATACACGTTGCAGCTCTGAACGATCGCCTGCTCGAGGTTGATGGTCCCGTGGCGGTGGGCGTCTTTGAAGCGCCGGCCGCCGTAGTCGATGTGGCCGTCGCACTCGATCGTCTGGTCGGGGTTGAAGTTCGGCTCCTCGAGCATCGCGAGGGCCGAGACGACCTTGTAGGTGCTGCCCGGGTAGTAGTTCTCCTGGACGGTCTTGTCGACGAAGGGCTTGAACGGCGAGTTGAGCCATTCGTCGTACTGCTGCCGGGTGATCCGGCCCTCCCAGACGTTGGGGTCGATCGCCGGGGCCGAGACCATGGCCAGGATCCGCCCGGTCTCGACCTCCATCGCCACGACCCCGCCCGCGCGCTTGACCCCGTCGATCGACAGGCGCTCGCCGGTCCCGCCCTCCATCGACTGGCCCGCGAGCGCGGTCGCGGCGACGCGCTGCAGATCGAGGTCGAGGCTCAAGAAGATGTCCTGGCCGGGGATCGGCTCGCGGTCCTCGGGCAGCGCCGCCGTCGCGGCTGGCGGGGCCTCGGCGACCTCGCGGCCGAGGGCGTCGACGACCCGCGAGCGCTGGCCGAGGCGCCCGCGCAGGTAGTTCTCCCACTGGCGCTCGATGCCCGTGACCCCGATCCGATCGCCGGGCCGATAGTCGCCGTAGCGGGTGTCCTCGAGGGCGTTGCGGCCGATCTCGCGCATGAAGCCGGTCACGAAGGCGGTCAGCTCGCGCTCGGGGTAGTAGCGCCGGGCCGACTCGCGGATCTCGACCCAGGTGTCGAAGCCGCGGGTCTGGATCCGGGCGTTCTCCTCCCACGAGAGGTTGTTGCGGACCGCGACGGCGTAGCGACCGTTGCGCTCGTCGGCCCGGAGGCGCTCGAGCTTCTCGACGAAGTTGGCGCGATCCTCGTCGTCGACGAAGTCGATCAGCGCGCCGAGATCGATGATCTGCTGGTCGTCGATCGGCGCGCGAATGATCTTGGGCTCTTCGCCCCGCTCTTCGGGCTCGACCTGGACCCGGGGGATCGTGGTGACGTAGAGCGCGTAGGTCGCGTGGTTGGTCGCCAGCGGTCGGCCCTTGGCGTCGAAGATCCGCCCGCGCGGGGCCTCGACGTCGATCGTGTCGACGAAGTTCTGCTCGGCCCGCCGGGCGAAGTGCACGCCCTCGAGGATCTGGAGCTGAAACAGGCGCACGACCAGGCTCAGGAACACCAGCCCGGCGACGATCACGAAGACCTGGAGCCGCGGCTTGAGCACCCGGACGTCGTCGGAGGGGCTGCGCCGGGTCAGCTCCTTGCTGTTCGAGCCGCCACCGCCGCCGCCGCCGGACGAGCCGCCCTGACCGCGAGCCTTGGCCCGGCGCTTGACCGCCTCGCGGAACTCGTTGGCCGAGAAGCCCGCGCGCCCCTTGTGGACCACCTTGGGCTCGTCCGGCCCCTCCCCCGTCACGGCGTGGCCTCCTCGGGCGCCGGGGTCGGGCCCGTGTCCAAGCGCAGGCGCCGCAGCAGCCACTCCGTCAGCAGCCAGACCGGGTGGGCGACCAAGAAGGTCGCGAGCAGGTGCCAGCGCGCCTGCCACAGCGCGGCCATCAGCGCCTCACGAGGGATCCGCATCGACTCGGCCAGGACCATCAAGGTGCCCCAGGTCGCGAGGTCGACGATCCCGACGGCGACCAGGGCCGCCGAGGCCCGCGACAGCCAGCCGTGGAGCGCGAGCCGACCCGCGGCCCAGTGCAGGGCCAAAAAGCACAGCTGGTGGGCGAGGATCAGGGTTCCGAGCGGGGCGCCCTGGTGGAGATCCTCGAGGTAGCCGAGCACCGTGGCGACGGCGAGCTTGGCCGGCAGCTCACCCTCGCGCGAGAACGCGAGGTGGACCAGCAGCACCGCCGTCGTCGACGGCAGCATGACGCTCAGCTCGAACACATGCCCGAGCCCGGCCACGGCTGCGAGGAGCAGCCAGCCAAGCGCGATGTAGGCGAGGGCACGAAAGAGCATGTCGCGGGCTCGCGGCGGATCTTAGAACGCAGCGGGCAAAAGTCGAAGCCGGGTGTCTTGGAGTCTCTGGCGAGGTTCTGGCGCGCCAAGCTACGCGCGGGCAGCCCCCGCTGTTTCGGTCGCCACGCGAGCCGACTCACTGCGCGGTGGCTCGGCGACAATGACGCCCCGGGCGTGCTCACTCGAACAGGGGCAGCTGCGAGGCGTCCTCGGCCTCATCATCGTGGCCTGGCAGGCGCAGCTCGTGCTCGAGCGCGTCGGTCTCGACGACGTAGAGGTACTCGAGGTTGCGCAGGTGGCTGACGGCCCCGACCTTGGCGCCGCTGGGGTTGTAGATGCCGATCTGGGCCCCGACGTAGCGCTTGTAGTCGTGGCTGAGCACGGTCACGCGGCCGCGGGTGGACAGCAGGGCCTCCATCTGGGCGCGATCGATGTAGCCCTCGTTGTTGAACGAGACCAGCAGGACCTTCGCGTCGACCGCCGCGATCAGCTCGGTCAGCGCGTCGTGGAATTTGCGCTTGGAGTTGAAGGGGCTCTTGCGCGTGCGGCAGTCGACGCGCTTGCACGCGACGCCGTAGACCTCGGGCTGATCCCAGAGCACCAGCGACTCCCACACGTGGTAGTTCGACAGGTAGCTGTGTTGGTTGTAGGGCGGATCGAGGTAGACGACGTCGGCGGCGAGGGTCCGCGCGGCGTCGAGGGCCTCGAGCTGGTGGGCCTCGCTCTTGCCCGCGGGCGCGCGGGCGAGGACCTCGGGCAGGCGCAGGCACAGATCCTTGTTGGCCCGCGGCGCCCACTTCTTGAGGTAGGCCATCTGGAGGCCGCAGGTCGAGTCGACCCGGTCGGCGGCCTCCATCAGCGCGACGAGCAGCACGGCCTCGAGCTCGGGCTCGAGCTCCTTGGCCGCGATCGCCTCGCGGATCGCGTCGACCCGGGCGCCGTTTTTGGGCTGAAAGAAGCGCGACTGCTCGCAGAAGGTGTCGGTGAACCACCCGGGCCGGCCCGGGAGGGCGTTGAACTCGGCGATCAGGCGGGTCGCGTCGCGCTCGATGTCTTCGAGGTCCGCGGCGACGTAGCAGCGGGCCAGGGTCGCGGCGTAGGTGTTGTGATCGTTGGAGAGGACCCGGTAGCCGGCCCGCTTGAGCGCGTGGCCGACCCGCGAGGTGCCCGAGAAGAGATCCACGACCGTGCGCGTGTTGGGGACCGCGGCCACGGCCGAGCACACGACCGGCAGCAGGGTCCGCTTGGAGCCGATGTACTTGATCACGACGCGCTCGCTCGCTCGTTCGCGCCAGCCTACGCAGCGGGCGCGCGACCGTCCAGCTTGAACCTCGGCCGTTGCGGGGCGAAGCTTTGACCTCGTGCCCGCCGACCCGCGCTGGGCCAGCGGTTGGCGCTGGCTGCTGATCCTCGTCGGCCTGGGTCTGCTCGCCGCGCTCGCGCGCCTGCAGACCCTCGACGTCGGGCTGATGAGCGACGACTTCGCGCAGCACGGGATGCTCGCGGGCCTCTACCCGGGCGAGGGCTACGCCCCCTTCGATCTCTACGCCTTCTTCCGCGACGACCCCGAGCTGCTCGCGGCCCAGGCCGAGGCGGGGACGGTGCCGTGGTGGACCGCGCCGGGCCTGCACGGCACCGTCATGCGCCCGCTGTCGAGCGCGCTGCTGACCCTCGACCACGCGCTCGCGCCCCACGCGGCGCGCCTGTGGCACGCGCACTCGCTGCTGTGGTTGGCGGCGATGGTCGTCAGCGCCGGGCTGGCCCTGCGGCGGCTGCTGCCGCCCTCGATCGCCGCCCTCGCCCTCGTGCTCCTGGCGTGTGAGGCCGGCGTTGCGACGCCGCTCGCGTGGCTCGCCAACCGCTGCGTGCTGGTCAGCGTGAGCTTCGGGTTCCTGGCGCTGTGGGCCCACGTCAGCTGGCGCGAGCTCGAGGTCGACTCCCCCCGTCGACGCCGATGGATCGCCGCCGAGGTCGGGCTCGCGGCCCTGGCCCTCGCGGCCGGCGAGTACGGCCTCGCCTGCGTCGCCTACGTGCTCGCCTACGAGCTGCTCGGGGCCAAGGCAGCGCCCCTGCGCGCCCGGGCGAGCGCCCTGCTCCCGGCCCTGCTGTTGACGGGGACCTGGCTGATCACCCACCGCGTCCTCGGCTACGGGACCTCGGGCTCGGAGGTCTACGTCGATCCCTTCACCGCGCCGCAAAGGTGGCTCGCGCTCGCGGCCGAGCGGCTGCCCAAGCTCGCGCTCGGGGCCTTTTGGTCGATCCCCGCCGACACCGGCGACATGCTGCGCAGGTTTGGCTCGGGCTGGGTCCCGTGGACGCTGAGCGAGCCCCCGACCGCCGCCGAGCTCCAGCGCGCGCACCTGATCGTCTCGGCCCTGTTGCTGCCCCTCGCCGCCCTCGCCCTCGGCCTGGTCCGTCGGGCGCTGAGCGAGGACGAGCGTCGAGCCCTGCGCTTTTTGACCCTCGGGGCCCTGCTCGGCTTGCTGCCCCTGACGGTCGCGCCCGCCCACTCGCGGCTGCTGATCCCGGCCCAGCTCGGCAGCTGCGCCCTGGTCGCCGCGACGATCGTCGGGGCTGCGCGGCTCGTCTCGAGTCGGGTGCCCGGGCCGCGGCCTCACCTCCTGCGCCGCGTCCTGCCGCTGCCGATCGCGGCCGCGCTGTTGTGGTCGCACACCTGGTCGGACCTGCGCTACGGCCGGGCCTACCTCGTGGGCCTGACCAGCATGAACCGCTCGATCGAGGCCGCCTTCACCCGCGGGGATCTGCTCGGTGACGACCTCGACGGCCGCGACGTCATCGTGCTCAACGCCGTCGGCCAGACCGTCGCGCTCCACGGCCACTACCTGATCCACGCCCACGGCGGCCCGACGCCGAGGACCTGGCGCTCGCTGGCCATGGCCGAGTTTCCGATGGTCGCGATGCGCACGCGCGCCGACACCCTCGAGCTGTCGGCGATCCAGGCCGGCTGGCTGTACACGGGCGGCGAGCTGTTCTTTCGCCACGCCGATCAGCTGCTCCCGGCCGGGACCGCGTTCGAGATCCCCGGCCTCGCCGTCGAGGTCACCGCCGACGTCGACGGCCACCCGACCCGGATCGAGTTTCGCTTCCCGAGCTCGCTCGACGATCCCCGCTACCTGTTCTTGATCTGCACGCCCGAGGGCCTGCGCCGGTGGCAGGTGCCCAAGCTCGGCAAGCGGGCGCCGGTGCCGATCCCGAAGCTGCCCCTCGTCGGGCCGGGTGAGCAGGCCGAGCTGCGCTGATCACTCTCGCGGCGCGCCGACCAGGCGGTCGATCGGGACGGCTCGATAGGCGAAGCCCCCGACCGGCCCCGTCAGGGTCCACGCGGCCATCGGGCTGCGCGCGGGGTCGAGCTCGCGGATGCGCATGTAGGCGCCGCCGAAGGGGTCGAGCGGATCGAGGGCGATCAGCGAGTCGAGCGCGAGCACGTGGCCGCCCGAGCTGCGATCGGCGTCGCCTGCGACCGTCGACAAGAAGGGCGCCGCGTCGTCTTGCCAGACCTGCGCCGCGCTCATGCTCGCCGTGTCGAGCTCGTAGCGAACGACCCGGGACCGCGCCTCCTCGACGGGCAGCTCGGGAGCTCCGATGCCGTTGTCGTAGAGCAGCAAGCTGCCGTCGGGCTGCCACTGCGGCGAGTGCTGGTGCCAGAACCAGGTCCCCGCGCTGAGGCCAAAGTCGCCCTCGGGCCCGAGGCGCCAGCGGATCTGCCCGGTCGCGTGGTCGAGCGCGAGGATCCAGTCCTGGTGGCGGAGCGAGACCAGGAGCTCGTCGCGGCTGGGCTCGTAGACGAGGCCGTTGGCGTGGGTCCAGTCGTGGTGCTCGACCCCGGTCTCGGGGTTGACGATCACGAAGCTGCCCCAGAAGTCCTCGACCCGGCGGTTGACCTCGAGGTGGTCGAAGCTGTCCCACAGCCACACGACCTCGCCCGCCGGGGTGAACTCGACGATCAGATCGCCCGCGACCGGGAGCACCCCCTCGGGGCCGTAGTCGATGTCGCGGAAGCTGAAGCTCAGGGCGACGAGGTTGCCGCTCGGGAGCTCGAGGATGTCGTGATGAAAGCCGGGCACGCCGAGGGCCGCGGCCTCGATCCGCAGCTGCTCGACCCCGAGCTCGTCGACGATCAGCGCGGCGTCATCACGTACAAGCAAGAGCTCGCCGGTCTCGCGCAGGCTCAGCCCGGTCCACAGCGCCGAGAGGCCGACGCTCTGGGGCGCGTGGCCGAGGTGCCAGCGGGTCACGCCCTGAGCGTCGACCGCGAACACGCCGAGGGGTTCGTCGGACAAGAGCGTGGACAGATCGAACAGGCGGTAGTCGCCGTCGACCGCGGACGGATCGGGGGCGTCGACGGTGAAGGATTCGATGTAGCCCGGGAGCGGGGCGAGGGTTGTGAACTCGAGGGTGTGGAGCTCTTCGCCGGGTTGCGTGGCGGCGGTCAGGGTTAGCTCGACCTCGTGGTCGAGGCCCGGCGCGAGCCCGCGCAAGCGGACGCAGTCGCGGCCGTCGTCGAGGGGCTCGAGCCTGGCGCTGAGGACCCCCGGGTCGTCGCGCACCCTCGCCGCGGCCGTCGCGTCGGCCGAGAGCGCGAAGCACAGATCCACGACCATTGGCTGGGTCTCGTGGTGGAGGATCTCGACCTCGCCCAGGAGCAGCGGCTCGTCTGCTTGCGCCGAGCAGGCCAGGCTCGCGATAGAGACGATCGCAATCGTGGAGATCCGACGCATGACCCAAGGTAGTTAAAGTTTGGCGCCGCGCGAAGTGCTATGCCGGGCCCGACCGAGAAACGCGAGCCATGGGCTGGTACGACATCTTCTCCCGCTTCTATGACCGCTCGCTCGAGTCGCTCTACCGCGAGCAACGGCGGCTCGCAGCCGACGCGCTCGCGCTCGCGCCCGGGCATCGGGTGCTCGATCTGCCCTGCGGGACTGGGCTGAGCTTCGAGGCCATCGCGCCGCGGGTGGGCTCGCTGCTTGGGGTTGAGCTGTCCTCGGGCATGCTCGCCAAAAGCTCCGTCACGGTCATGCGGGGTAGGGTGAGGTAGGGGGTGGGTCGAACTCGGAGATGCTCTTGGCAAGAGCATGCGGCAAAGCATGATGGAGGAGCTGCCACACGCCAGAAAAAATGGTTGGCCCATAGTGGGACACCGAGGTGGCCGTATTAACGAATCTCGAGGTCGACGATCTGCACAGCCCAGCGAAGGACGAGCTCCGGCAACTGCGGACCCCGGCGACGAATCACCGGCGACTTCCTCGGGCGCAGCCCTTGCATCGCATATGCATCAATGCTCGAGGCCCTCGAGCTACAGACCAGGTGACCGAACTCGAGCGGCCGAGGCGTCTCCACCACAACGATCTTCGCGCGCCCGCTGACGAGCCCCACTCCCCCCTCGCCCCCCGGCAGCGCGAGTCCGGCCTCAGTCGCACCTGCCCGCAGCCCCAGAAGCTCCCGATCGCCGCGCTCGAGCTCGATCCCGGTGGGGACGCGGGCGTTGAGTTGCCACGGGCGCCCGGCGACGTCGATGTAGATCACGTTGACGAACCAGCGTTGCGCGCGGGGCCAGCGAGACTCGAACTTCAGCCATATCCGAGCTTCGCTAGCCAGCGTCGCGCGCGAGGTCGACAGCTCCTCATCTTTTCCGACCACTCCCCAACTCCACGCGACGGGGAGCTGCTCGAGGCAGCGACCGCTCGGCTCATCCGCGAGGCCGCGCAGCGCCGAGAGCAAGCGCTCGCCTCGGGCTCGGTCTTCGAGCAATTCGATCGCCCCCTCGGGCTCGTCGAAGCCGAGCGCCGCGCTCCCCTGTGCCCCCACCACCGGCCGCAACCAGGCCGAGCTTCGCAGGCGCGCACGCGAAGCCTCGTCCTGCGTCTCCACGTCCACCCGGCGGGCCGCCGCGACCAGCTCGGCGGCGTTCGAGCGCAGTCGCCCGACATCAACCCCCGCCGCAAACTCGACGCACGCGCGGTTGAGGTCCACCCGCACGACCTCGCCGACCGCCAGCGGCTCCGCAGCCCGGCCGAGCGCGTGGACCGGACTCGTGACCCCCCACTGATCCCCGAGCTCGACCCCTTGCAGCCCGCCCACGCGCAGCCACGCATGGCTCGGGCTGTCCGGATCTTTGACCAGCCCGACCGTGCGCGGCACACGAGCGTCGGCGGTCGAGAACAACAGTCGCTCGCGGGGTCCGGCGAAGCTCACCCACTGCCCCTCGCCAACCTCATCGATGACGAGCTGGCGGACCCGACGTGCGACGCCGTCCCAGCTCGCAGGGAGACTGTCTTTACTGTCTTTATCGTCTCCAAGACTCGGGGCTGTGCCCCGACAACCTCGCTCCGCTCGGCCCCAAGGTCCAGGGAGACTGTCTTTATCGTCTCCAAGACTCGGGGCTGTGCCCCGACAACCTCGCTGCTCCGCGAGGGTCTCGAGCAAGGCGTGGGTCATGAAGCCAATCTGCCCCTGCTCAACCGTCCGCACGAAGCTCTCGCGCTTGGGCGTCGAGCCAACGAGGCGCACGATGTCGGGGTGAGAGTCGACCGCGAGCTCGGCGTGGGTGCGCTCGAAAAATGTTCGGACACACGCGGGCGCAGACACACGCCGCAAGGTATCGGCCGAGCAACCTCCGCGAACGAGCTGGCCGGCGTAGCAACAGTCGAGGAGCGCGACCACGCTTCGCTTTGGCTCCGCGAGCACGCTCAGCTTCGCGCTCAGCTCGCAACCGAGCACGCCCTCGAAGGACGGCCGACCGTCGGGATCCACGGGCTCGACGCGCCGGCAGGTCACGTAGCCGAACACCTCATCGATGACCGCGGGCAGGTCCACAAACTGAACCCGGCCGCCGTGGCCGAAGTAGTAGAACACGCAGACGTCGACGTCGTCCGCGCGGCAGCGATCCACCCAGGCCCCGAGCGCTTCCAAGATCCCCTCGCGAGTCGCTCGCGCGCCCACGCAACGCTCGATATCGAACGCAAAGCGATCTTCGAGCTCCTGCGCAACTCGGTTCACGGCGTAGTCGACCGACAGCTGGTTCTTGCCATCGTCGGCCGGAACAGCGACCAGCAGGGCGCGTCGACGCAGACCTTCGGGTGTCATGGGACCGCAGTGAGCGCTCGCCCACGATCGATCGCAAAAAAATTCGACGGGCCCTCGATCTAAACCGGCCTTCCCCTCACTCCCCCCGACGATGACGGATACCAGCAGCCGTCTTTCGATTGTTAGGCTCCCCCGACCGAAGCAGTCGAAGCCGACGATGACCACTGACGAGGCCCACGACGACACCCCCGCCGACGACTGGGACGATACCGATGTGCCCGAGGGCGAGGAGCTCGAGGAGCTCGAGCGGCTCCGGGCCAAGCTCGGCCTGGCCAACGGCGCGCCACGACGAGTGATCGACGGTCGCTACGAGATCCTTGGCCGCCAAGGCCAAGGCGGGATGGGCGTGGTCTATCAGGCTCACGACAGGCGCCTCGACCGAGACGTCGCCCTCAAGCTCGTGCGCTCACGGCCTTTTCGTGACGAAGATCGCCTCCGTGAGCGGCTCGCGCGTGAGGCCAAGGCCCTCGCCAAGCTCGACGGCCATGATCATGTCGTCGGCGTCTACGACGTCGGGCGCCACCAGGATCGTATCTACTTCACGATGCCCTACGTTCAGGGGCTCAACCTGCGTCAGTGGCAAGATGAGGCGCCCCGACAGGTCGACGAGCTCATCGACGTCTACCTGCAGGCGGCCCGCGGCCTCTCGGCGGCGCACGAGCTCGGGATCGTCCACCGTGACTTCAAGCCCGGCAACGTGTTGGTGCGCGCGACGGACCACCGGATCCTGGTCGCGGACTTCGGCATCGCCGAGGCCGTCAGCAAGTTCGACACGCCGCCCGAGGGACTCGAGGCGGTGCCCGACGAAGCTCAGCGTCTGACCGCGAGCGGCGCGGTGCTCGGAACCCTGCCCTACGTCGCCCCAGAGCGCCTGCCGACCCTCGACCAGGCGCCAGTGCGCGGCGTCCCGGCCAGCGATCAATTCAGCTACTGCGTCGCGCTGTGGGAGGCGCTCGCCGGCGAGCTGCCCTTTGACGCCCGCACGCCTGCGCAGATGCTCGAGGCCATCGAGCGCGGGCCAAGCGGTGAGGGCCGGATCCCGGTCTGGCTCCGCTCGATCCTTCGACGCGGGTTGCGGCGCGACCCCGACGCGCGCTTCCCCACCATGGCAGCGTTGATCCGAGCGATCGAGCGCCGCCGACATCGCCGGCGCAGACGGGTGATCTTCGCTGCGAGCGTGATGCTCTTCATCGCGCTCTTCGTCAGCGGGTTCGTGGCCTGGACCCGCGCGCACGCCCCCTTGGAGACCCGGGTCGCGTGCTCGGTCTTCTCCGACTCGGCGGCGCGAGTGTGGAGCGACTCGCGGCGGCAGGCGCTCCTCGACCGCCGGGACGACGGGCCCGAGACCATCGACCACGTGATCGCGCAGCTCGACGCCCTGATGGAGCGGTGGGTCGAAACCGGCGAGCGAGGCTGTGTCGACGGCTACACGTCGGCGGAGGCAGCCACCGAGATCGAGTGTCTCGAGCAGTGGCTGCGGGTGGCCGAGGACTCCATCGCGCTGTTGGTCGAAGTTGACGATGTCACCGCAGCCCCGCGCGCGGGCGAGGTCGTCGACAGGCTGCTGCCGCCCTCGCTCGATTTTTGCGCCTTCACACCGCCGCCGGTCGTCGACGCCGAGCTGTGGCGACTCACCCAAGCGACCCGCGCGGCCGCGCTCCTCGGTGCAGGGGAGCAGGCCCTCGCCCTCGCCGATCGAGCCCTCGAGCGCGCCACGACGCTGGCCGACGCTCGCGCCCACACGGCAAACTTCGCCGAGGCCTACTCCGCCCGCGCCGAGGCCTTCTCCCGCCAGCGCCAATACCAAGCCGCGCTCCACGACTTCGAAGACGCCGACGTCCACGCTCACCTCAGCGGATACCGCGAACGCGAGATCTCAAACCAGGCGCTATGGGCCAAGGTCCGGTCTCTGTCCGGAGCTGCGCTCGACTACGCCAAGGCCCTCGAGGATCTCGAACGCAAGCGCAAGCTGATCCTCGCGGTCGGCTCCGGCCCGCTGCGCACCCGCCTCGAGGCCGAGCTCGAGGACGCGGCCGGCTTCGTCGAGTATCGACGCGACGCCTATCCCGAAGCCCTCGCGCACCACCAGCGCGCCCGCGAGCTCCTCGCGCAGCTCGACGATCCCGTGTTGCTGGCCACGACGCTCAACAACCTCGGCGCCGCCCATCAGATGCTCGACCAGCTAGACGAGGCCCGAGCCTCGTACACGCGCGCGCGCCAGACCCTGGCTGCCGCTGGTGTCCCGCCTGGTCACTCGACCGCGGTCGAGGTCGAGCTCAACCTCGGGATTTTGGACGTCGAGCTCGATCGATCCACGGGCTTCGATCACCTCGCCTCCGTGGCACGACTCAGCAGCGGCCCGCGCCAGCTCCAGGCCCTCGACCAGGCGCTGACGCTCGCGGTCAACCTCGGCGATGAGCCCCGCATGCGCGAGTACGCCGAGGAGCTGCTCGCCAAGCTCTCGTCGCAGCCGCTGACCTCCGCGTCGCAGGCGCGAGCCAAGTTCGACGTCGCGACGGCCTTCGTTCACCTCGGCGACCCCCGCGGGGACGAGTTGTTCGCGACGATCGACACCTTGCCGCCCGAGCTCGTGTCCCCTGCCCTGGGCCTCCGCCTGCGCCGCAGTCACGTCCGCGCGCTCGAACGGCGGGAGCGCTGCGCCGACGCGGCCGTGGTCCTCGCCGGCGTCGACGACTACGCCCGGCGGCATGGCCTCGTCGACCCAGAGTTCCGTGAATGGCGAACAAAGCGCGAGACCGCGGCATGCGAGCTCGCGCCCTTCCAATAACAACAGCACTAGCAGCAGTAGCTCGCTCGCGCGCTCAATGGGCGCGGGCTCGAAAGGACAAGCGAATCATGCAATACCTCCTCGTTGAAGATGAGACGACGGTCGAGCTCACCGGATACCTCGACGGCAGCGACAACCTTCAATTTCGTCACTCCACACACAACCTGACCGACAACGGTGATGCCCTCCAAGCCGAAGATCGGGGCACGAGCATCCGCATCAAGCTCATGGACTTCGTCGACGGCAGCACCACCTGGCAGATCAGCGCCGAGCACGAGGACCCGACCGGCACGATCAACTGGAGCCGCGGCACGGACCACGCCTACTACGACTTCAGCGTGTACATGACCGACTTTCAGGGCGTCACGATCACCGGGACCGCCGCGGAGACCAAGGAGAAGGTCATCGACATCAAGACCAAGCCGGAGGGCTCGCTCCCCGACGACGCGCTACCCTGAGTCGGTATATCCGACCGTGACCAAAGATGGTAGACAAGCTCTGTGATGAGCGCGACCGCACCTGAGCCCGATCGCCGAGACCCCCGGCGCACCCGTGACGAGATCGACCACGAGCTGTTCACCGCCTGGCGTGGAGGCGATCGGCGCGCGGGCAACAAACTGGTTAATCACTACTTTTCACGGGTGCGCCTGTACTTCGTCGCTCGGGCGGCGGGTGAGCATGAAGATCTCATCCAGGAGACCTTCATGCGCCTGCAGGCCAAACAGGCCAACTACGCCAACGGGTCGTTCCGCGCGTACTTGTTCGGGATCGCCCGGCTCGTGTTCTTCGAGTTCCTGCACCATCGTTACCGCCTGCGCGAGATCGACCCCTGGACCGACTCGCTGAGCGTGATCTCCAAGGGCAGCTTCTCGTCGCGGCTCGCTGCGCGCGAGGACCACCGGCTGCTCCTCGACGCGCTCGGCATGCTCTCGCTCGAAGACCAGGATCTGCTCGAGCTTCATTACTGGCAGCGGCTCACGGGGCGCGAACTCGCGCTCGTGTTCGGCGTGGGTGAGCCAACCATCCGCAGCCGGCTGGGCGCGGCGCGCAAGCGGCTAATCGCGCGCTTCTCGGAGGCCGCCGGAAAGCCGCACACCAACGAATACCGCTTCGAGGACCTCGAGGCGTGGCTCATCGAGTTGCGGGCCCTGCTCAAGCGGCCCACCGACACCAGCGATGAGTGATTTTTTTTGATCGCGCCTCGATCGTTCGGGGCGCTGGCAACACAGCGTGGGCATGCCGAGCCCACCCGAATCGCTTCGCGTCCTCTTCGTCTCCGCCAACCCCGACCGGGACATCAGCTCTGAAGCAGAGCTCAAACGTGTCCGCTCGATGCTCGATGGGATACCGGGCATCGACCTCCAGCCGGTGCTTTGCGCGACGATCGATGATCTTCAAAATGAGCTCATCAAGCGCGACTTCGACTTCGTGCACTTGGTCGCGCACGGCGCAACGGACGCGGTCACCCTCGAAGACGCGGGCGATCTGTGGGGCGAAGACGTGCCCGCGAGCATGGTCGTCGACTTGCTGCGTGACCACAGGTCGTTGAAGTGCGTCGTTCTCAACACCTGCAACTCTGCGAGTTGGATCACCGAGCCGCTCGGTCCTGCGTTGGTCGCGATGCGGGGCCCGATCGGCGACGACGCCGCGCTCGAATTCAGCGACGCGTTCTACCGCTCCGTCGCCGCGGGCCGTCCGCTGGACTTCGCCCTCGACCAGGGCAAGAAACGAGCGGAGCGAAAGGCGCCCCACGCCAACTTCCAGCCAGAGTTCTGGCCCGAGTGCTTTGGTGTCATCGGCATCCGCTCGTACCCGCGCTTCAAGAAGGACAGTCATACCCGCTGCCACTTCTTTTGTGATCTCGAGGCTCACTTCCCGCAGGACGGCGAGCCCGACTGGGCGGCCGCCGTGGCGCAGGTGACCGAGTTCCTCGAGGGTGACGAGCTCCGCGCGCAGCTCAACCGCCAAGCCTGTCAGATCAACCTCGACTGCCCGATGGCGATCGCGCTGCTGGCCGGGCGCTTGCTCGGCCCGCACGCGAAGGTCTATCCCCTTCAAAGTCGGCCAGTTCGAGCGCTGTGGAAGCCAAACCACGCCCTGCCCATGCCCGACAGCTCACCGTGGCAGGTCACCGAACACCCGTCCATCGGCGCGCGCAAGATGGCCGTGTCGATCTCGGTTGCCGCCGACACCCAGGCCCTAGTCGGGGCCCACCTCGACGCGATCGGTGAGCCTGTTCACTGGGTCGACTTTCGTCCCCTCGGAGGTACGCATCAACACGCGATCCGAGACCCCGACCACGCCAACGCGCTCGCGTTGACCCTGGCCCAGGAGCTGTCACGGCGCCGGATCGAGGATGACTTCAATGAGGTCGACTTGTTCTTCGCCGCGCCGGGTGCGTTCATGTTTTTGCTCGGGCAGCAAGGAGCGCAGCTCGGCCGGCTCAACCTTCATCACAAGATCCACGGGCAGGACCGCTATGTACCGAGTTTTTGCAGCAAGTGATCGATCGAATTGCTGCCTGCGATCACTCCCAGGATGCCATGCCTGACGCCTTCCCATTGCCCGAGCTTGCCGCCGTCGACGAACGGGGCCAAGGCGTCGTTCTGGGCGTGTTCGGGAGCTGGA
The DNA here is from genome assembly GCF_002994615.1 of Enhygromyxa salina. GTDB lineage: Bacteria > Myxococcota_A > Polyangia > Nannocystales > Nannocystaceae > Plesiocystis > Plesiocystis salina_A. The sequence continues at coordinate 49,690 of NZ_PVNK01000242.1, forward strand.
CTCCGAGCCTCGAGCTTGCGCTGCCGATCGCGGAGCGAGTCCGCGTGGCGTTGATGCGCGCGAGCGACTCGAGGGTTCCGTGGCAGATTTGTGGCAAGGACGAGCACGGGCGGCCTCGGCGAGGTCATGAGCACCTCTATGTCCTGCCCTTCAGCAGCGCTGGAGGGGCGCGGATCGACCGGGTCCTGCTGTGGGCAGACAAGGGGCTCGAAGACTCGACCCTCGCCGTCGTCGAGCGACTCGCTGACCGAGGAGGATGGGTGCAGCTGCGAGGGCGCGAGCGGCTGCGGCTCGAGCTGCTTGGGGTTGGGGCACCTGAGGTGATCGCGCCCACGGTCCCGCGCGGGGTCCTGGGTCCGGCCCGGATCTGGCGCAGCGCGACCAGCTTTGTTCCGCCCCGCTTCACCAAGGTGCGAGGGGGGCGTGTGATCGACACCGCGCAGGAGCAGGTCCTGCGCCTCGCTAGCGAGGTCTTGGGTCTGGCCCCGGTGGGGATCTCGGCCCTGGAGCGGGAAGACGGGGAGTGGCGGGGGTTTCGTCAGCGTCGGGTCAAGGATCCGCGGTCGCCCAGGCGGGCAGCGGGCGGCTGGGTGTTGCGCTTTTCGGCGCCGGTGCGTGGGCCTGTTGTGTTGGGGTACGGGGCTCACTATGGGCTTGGGCGCTTCGAGGCTGAGCCAGGAGATGAACGACGATGACAGTTGGAAAAATACCGGCGCCCCCTCGTGCTCAGTTGCCCCAAAGGCGGGCTCGCGGTCAGGCCGAGCTGAAGATCGAGTTGAAGATCTCAACCCCGGTCTTTGGCGGCTCTCCAATCCCGCGTAGGGTCGACTCGGTCGACACCGTCCGCGCGGCGAGTATTCGCGGACAGCTTCGCTTCTGGTGGCGGGCGCTTCACGCTCAGAATCACGCGAGCAGCCAGGAACTTTATGTCGCCGAATCACGCCTTTGGGGCGGCCCAGCGGTCAAGGGTGTCGCGGACATCGGCCGATCTCCGGTCGAGCTCCGTGTCAACGTCCGCCGAGCCTCTGAACTGGCAAGCCCCCCCTCCAGCGGCCCCGAAGGGTACGCACTTTTTCCTGCGCGCGATCAGCAAGATGGGACACCCCCTCCCCAAATTCGCCTGCAAGGCACTTGCTTTGAACTCCACATGCGTTTTCCCCTCGAGCACGAACGAGCGATCCGCGACTCCCTTCGCGCCTGGGTGCTGTTCGGAGGCTACGGGGGCCGGACCCGACGAGGGCTGGGGAGTTTGACGGTCGTCGGTGATGGCACTCCGTGGCTGCCAAAATTCCCAAGCCCCACTGCGATCAACGAACTGTTCGGTCGCGATGTGTTCGCCCAACCCGACGCACCTGCGGGCGTGACGCCCCTGCTTGGAGGCGCGCGCCTGTTCAGTTCTTTTCAAGTAATGAGAGCTTACGGCGCTTGGTCCAAGGCCGTGGGTTGGTTGCTCGAGTTTCGTCAGGGCAGCGAGTCACATTGTGGTGCCCGGCGCCCCGGCGCCGACAAACGACCATCGATCTCCAATTGGCCCGAGGCCGACAAGGTTCGCCATTTCAGCGACGCCGCTTTGCCATGGGCGCACCCGCCACGGCACAACAAAGCCCCCGCGTGGCCCCGAGCGGGCTTCGGGCTCCCGATCATCGGGCAGTTCCAGGCCAAGAGCCGCAACAAGAAGCCCTGGGAGGCAGAGCAGCCCCCACGAACCGAGCCCGAGGACTTCCGCATCGGCTGGCAACAAGGCGATACGCCACGCGACCGGCTCGCCAGCCCCCTGATCCTCAAGCCGCTCGCGCTCCTTGCCAACGGCGATGAAGAGCAATTCAGCCCGATCGCGTTGTGGCTCAATCGCGCGCCCCCCGATGGCAAGGTCATCCTCCAGCGCAGCAACGGCGCAGTCGTCGCTGGCACGGAGGTCTCCTTCACGCAGTTCTTGGCCCCTGACGACAAGGTGTTCTTCGGCGCCCTCGAGGGGAAGGCCAGCCTTCAGGATGCCTTCTTCGCCTGGCTCGATCAGCATGGCCGCGAGCAACAGTCCAGCAAGCCCAGGAAAAACCGACCCAAGAGGCGAAGGCAACGATGACCGAGCACCTACTCCTCGTGGCAATTGGCCCGGTCCAAGACTTCATCGCCCAGGCCCGGCGCACGCGGGATCTGTGGCATGGGAGCCACCTGATCTCCGAGCTCAGCCGAGCGGTCGCGCGATCCCTGAGCGGATCGGGCGCGCGTCTACTGGTGCCCGCGCTCGACCCGGGAGACCTCGGTCTCGTCGAGTGCTGGACGCCCATCCGGCCGACCACTGGTGCGCCTCCGGACGCGGTGGCCAACAAGATCTGGGCGCTGGTTCCAACCCACGAATCTCCTCGGCGGATCTCCGAACTGGCGCGCGACGCTCTCAAGCAATGCATGCGCGAGCAGGCCGCGAAAGTGTGGGCCAAGCTCGGCGAGCAGCTCCCGGTCGAGAGCGAAGCTGTCTGGCACGAGCAAGTCGACGACGCGCTCGAGTTCGTGGCCGGGTGGCTCGCCATCGGCGACCGAGCCTTCGGCGAGGTCCGGGCCGAGCTCGACGACGCGGTCTCGGCCCGTAAGCGCCTGCGGGACTTTCGCCCCTGGACGCAGCAGCGTGGGTCTGTGCGCAAGTCGAGCCTCGACGGCGCCCGAGAGACCGTGCTACCCGACGCACGCAAGCGTCCACGCCAGCGCGCGTTCTTGCAGCGGAAGTTTGGCCTCGGCGAGAGCGAGGAGCTCGACGCCATCGGTCTGATCAAGCGAGCTGGCGCGGAGCCTGAGCACTTCATTCCCCTCGTCAACGTCGCGCTCGCACCGTGGCTGGCGTGGGCGACCCGGCACCACGAGGCCGCGGTCGAGGCCTGCCGATCAGCGTGTCGAGACCTCGGCGTGCAGCGAATCGACTCACCGACCTTGGCTGACGACTTCCGCTTCGAAGCCAGCATCCTGCTCCCAGATCGCTGGCCCGCGCTCGAACGCGAACAAGGCTATGACGAGCCCAAGCGACAGACCCAATGGGAGGCAACCAAGGCCGCCGTCCTCGGCTTGCGTCGAACGGCGCGAGCGCCACAGCATGGGCCCTACGTGGCCTGTCTGATCGCCGACGGTGATCGCATGGGTGAGGCGATCAACCGTCTGTCCGATCCCGAGGGCTTTCGGCGCTTTTCTGGCGGGCTCTCCACCTTCGCCAAGACGGCACGGACCATCGTGAGCGAGCACAGCGGCTCTTTGGTCTACGCCGGCGGTGACGACGTGCTCGCCTTCGTCCCCGTGTCCACGGCCCTCGCTTGCGCCGATGCACTGCGCCGCCGCTTTGTCGAGATCGTCGGCCCCACATGCCGGGCACTCAACCTGGTCGACGACGATCACCCCGCCCCCTCGCTCTCCGTCGGGATCGGTGTCGGTCACTTCATGCAGAGCATGGGCGAGCTACTCGAGCTCGGACGCGACGCCGAGAAGCTCGCCAAGGGCTCGGCCCTACCCAAGCACCAGCAGCGCAACGCGCTTGCGATCATCGTCGACAAGCGCTCGGGCGGCCGACGCTCATGGCGGCTGCGCTGGCCCGCCGATCCCTGCGGTCGCCTCGCCGAGGACATCGCGCTCATCCCCAGTTTGTCGACTACCAAGATCCACGAGATCGCGACAACGGTCCGCCGACTGCCCAAGCCCGGGCCCAAGCCCCCCAAACAAAAACAGCGCGACGCACTCTCCAGCGTGCTCGAGCTCGAGGTCGCGCGCTCCCTCGCTCGCAACGAAGGCGAGGCCCTCAGCTTTACGGAGGTCGGGCTGTCGCTGCCTGTCAACGACTACTTCGGCAAGCGAGAGGCGGTGCTCCGCTGGATCGATCGCCTGCTGATCGCCCGCGAACTTCATCGGGCCGATCCCCTGCCCCGCTCACGACCGGAGGCGACATGAAACACGGAGACTTCGTACTCACGCCTCGCGATGGTCTGTTCTGCAAGGACGGTCGCGGATGGTTCACCAGCTCGATGGGCCGCGGCCACGCGCTCGAGTGGCCCTACCCCTCGACCCTTCTCGGCGCTCTTCGATCGACCTGGGGCCGGGCTCGCGAAGAGCACAAAGGCGCCCCCTTCGTCGGACATGAGTGGCCGAGGCGCACGGCCGATCTATCCCTGGGCCCCTCGTTGCCGCTGCGCCGAAGCTGGGGCGACGCCTGGTCATCGAAGCACCGGGTCTGGCCAGCGCCAACGGACTCGCGAGTCGTCGAAGGCGGCATCATCCAACGCCTCGAGGCTCGCCCGCCGCTCGTCACGACCATGGGCATCAACAACGACCCCGCGCGCGAGCGACTGTGGACGGCGCCCAGCACCCGAGAGAAGTCGGTTCAGGCCGCAAAGTGGTGGCGCGAGCAGGCATTTGTGGCCTGGCTCTGTGGCGCGCACGAGGGCGCGTCAACCGATGGTCTCGAGCTGCCCCGGCGTATTCAGACCCATGTCGCCATCGACGAAGACACGGGCAGCGCTCTCGACCGGAACCTCTACTCCCACGACATCGTCGAGACCTTCAGCCGCAGCGAACAATGGGGGATCGGCGTCCGCGTTTCAGCGAATGACCTGGACCACGTCGACATCGCCACCGTTGGCTCCGACCGACGCTTGGCCGCCGTCGAGCCCGGCGCCTCGGTCTTTGACATGCCCAAGGCGCTACTCGAGGCTTTCAAACCCGGCGTCCCGGGCTTGCGCTTGTTCCTCGTCACCCCCGCAGCCTTCACCGCCGGGTGGCTGCCCGACGGCTTGACAGCCCACGGCGACGAGTACCGGGGTCGACTGCGAGGGCTCGAGGTCGATGTCGTGCTGCGCGCCGCGTTCGTGGACCGACCCCGAGCGATCAGCGGCTGGGATATGGCCGAGCGCAAACCCAAGGCTTGCACTCGCGCGGTCTCCCCCGGCTCCGTCTACGCCTTCACGCGCCTCGACGGTGAGCTCTTCTCGTCCGATCACGCCCGCGCCCTGTGGCTGGCGGCGATCGGCCAGCGGCGTGACGAGGGCTTCGGCGTCGTCGTCCCCGGCACCTGGACCCCATCCCTCTCACAACGGAGCTGACCATGCAATCTCGCGCATTCATCGTTCACGCGCTCTCACCGATCCACGCCGGCACGGGCCGATCCGCGGACCTCATCGACCTCCCCATCGCCCGCATGCGAGCGACGGGCATCCCCATCATCCCCGGCTCCACGATCAAGGGCGTGCTGCGTGATCTGAGTCGCGGCAAAGACAAGGATGAGCAGCGCCTCGCCGTCTTCGGACCCGAGAAGGACAACGCCAGTGTTCACGCGGGCGCCCTCGTTGTTGGTGACGCCGTCCTCTTGGCCATGCCTGTGCGCAGCATGTTGGGCACCTTCGCCTGGGTCAGTTCGCCGCTGCTGCTGCGCCTTGCCCTGCGCGACCTCGACTGGGACCTACAGCTGCCAGAGGTCGCGGGGCCGCGAGCACTCACAACGAGCCGCTCCTGCTGTGTTCACCGGGGCAAGGTCTACCTCGAGGATCTCGACCTTTTTGCCGACCACGATCCGCGCGTCGACAGCTGGGCCCGGCGACTGGCCGAGCTCACCTCGCCAGAGCTCGACATCTTCAGCCCTCGGTTCGTGATCGTCGATGACGAGACCATGAATTTTTTGCTCGAGACCGCGACCCAAGTCGACGCGCGAGTTCGCCTCGATGACGAGACTCGGACCGTGGCCCAAGGCGCGCTATGGCTGGAAGAGAGCTTGCCACCTGAGAGCCTCTTGTTGGGGTTGATGGCCGCGGATCCAAGCCGACGGACAGATGTAACCATGAAACCCACGCAGGTGCTCGACTTCGTGCTCGAGAGTGAGCGGACAGCTCAACTTGGTGGGAACGCCACGATCGGTCGGGGCCGGTGCCGGATCGTGCCTGTACGGGCCGGGGCAGGTGGCCAGCGATGAGTATCCTACGTGACCAAGAATGGGCTTGCCTCGCGTACACCAAGGTCGCCGCGGTCGAACCCGACCAGCGGGCTGACTATCATATCGCGGTGCAGGATCTCGGCACCAACCTGCGTCGGATGGGGCTGGCAACCGCCCTGAGTCGCCTGGAACCACGACCAAACGCGGACAAGCCCCCGCTGCTCCTCACCCATCTCGCCGAAGCGAACATCGTGGGCCTCGGCACCGACGCGAAGCAGCTGCCCGCACGTGCACGTGAACTTGACGACCTGGCGAGCTACATGCTGGCGACCCGCGAGCTGCTGCGCCTCGCAACATGGTTCAAACGCGCCGCGCAAGCCATCTTTACGGACGATGACCATGCGAGCTAGCTTGTCCCACGCCTTCGATGATGCCCGGCCCGAGCAGTGCTGGAATTTTGGCCTGGCCCATGACCACCTGCTGATGTTCGCGAGCGACGACGTCCGCAACCCAGAGATGAAGAACAAGTGGCTCGAGCAACTCGAGCGCACGCAGATTAGCCCCGAGTACAGCGACTTCTTTCGACGGTGGCGGGCGACCTTGGATGGGCCGAGCACCCGTCGTCAAACCTGCGAAGCGGCGAGTCGATTATTCGTTGGCCACGGCAACCCGAGCGGGAGCGAGGTGGGTTTGACCGTGCATCATACCTGGGGAGCCCCCGTGATCCCGGGTTCAGCCCTCAAGGGTCTGCTGGCTCATCGAGTCACAACGCTATACGGCGCTCAATCGGGTGACGAGGACCCTGAGCGCGAACGCTGGCGGGGGGTGACCTGGAACAAGAATCGGATCACGCGAGGCCCGGGTGATCTTTACCGAGTTCTCTTCGGGGCCCCTGATGCGGAGGATGCAGACGAGACTTCGGGTGCCTGCGCGGGGTCCGTCATCTTCCACGACGCTCTCTATGTCCCTCGTGCGGGAGAGAAGGACCACCCTTTCGCACGCGACGTCTTGACCGTGCACCAAAAGAGCTACTACGACAGCTGCGGAGCATCAGCGCCCAATGACTACGACGACCCCAATCCGGTCGGATTTTTGAACGTCAAGCCGGGGGCGCGTTTCCTGCTCGCTCTCAGTGGCCCTGCTGACTGGACCGAACTCGCCATGCAACTGCTGCTCGAAGCCCTCGAAGATTGGGGCGTCGGTGGCAAGACATCGCTGGGCTACGGGCGTCTGCTCGCCGTCGACGAGCACGCCGCGTCGGCGAGCGTTGCGACAAAGGCCAGTCCAAACGAGGACCCGCAGCCAATACGCGCCGGTCCATCTCAACTGCTGGTCGAGTTCGAAGCGGCTCTAAAGGGGAAAAAGGGCGTTGTCGTCCGGGAAACCCTCGAGCTCATGCTCGATCAATGGCCTGAACGCCTGGACAAGCTCGACGACAAGGAGCGCCGACGGGCCGCCAACAGTCTGAACAAGAAGTCCAGTAAGTTGAAGAAGGCCCGCGACAACGCCCTCAAAGCTCGTCTAAACGAGTGGATCGCTCGACTGCGAGGCGAGTCTGCGGACCCGACCTGACCAGGAGAAAACCGCCCCTTTCCAGCCCCATGCGTTGGGTCCGCGGGCGGTCGCCTGAACTCGCCGCGGTGGGCCCCGACTCCAAGGCGAGACGACCGCCGTCGCGGCGACCTCGCGCTCGGCGATGCGCTCGAGGGCACGACGCAGGCCCTAGCAGCCCGGGGTGCAATGCATCGTGTCGCCTCGCGCCGGAATCTTCGCCGAGAGCGCGAAGCCAAAACGCCGCTGTACCGGGCGTACTGCAAGTTTTCGCGACAAAGCCCTCGGCGAAAAGGCCAAGCGAGGCGGCGCGAGGCATTGCACCCCGGGCTGCTAGTCGTCGCGGGGATCGAGGCAGCCGAGGAGACGCACGTCAGAGGCGTGTGCTGCATCACTTAGAACACGAGCGAAGCGAGGCCCTCGCCAACTTGGTCCTCGGTTCGCGCCCGCCCGACCGGCGAGACCCTCGTCGTCCCTGCCCCAACCGTGCTAGAGTCGGGCAATGTCCTCCTGGCGTGGACGACGAGGTACGACGCTCAGATTGCCCTCATCGGGGAGCATGCAACGATGGCTCTGCCTCGGAACCAGAGTAGAGGATGCGACGCGGATCGAGCCTGACCGCGCCTTGTCGGTTCTGCGCCAGTCCACGAGCAGTACCTCGTGCAGCCTCAGCCAGGTCTGGGCCCTCATCTCTCGACAAGGTCTCGCCGGCCACTTGCCACGGTCGGCGCGCGAACAGTGGAGCCGGATTGGGTCAGCGCTGCGCTCAGGACAACTGACGATCTTCGAGCGTCCCCGCGCCCTGTCCAAGTACTCACACACAGACCCCGAGCTCCACGCCGACGAGACCGCCCCCGCCCCCGCGCCGATCAGCGACAACCTTCTCTCCTTGATGATCTCACGATGTGACCCGACACTCGAACAGCAGCCGCTGAAGTTCACGTATCTCCTGCGCGGGCTCGAGGGTCGCCCAGTGTTGCTCAAGATCGTCTCGGAGACCTTCCCCGGCCGGATCGTCCACGAGCGTGCCTTGTCCCCCGTCGAGACCCGCGATGGCTCCCACGACGCCGAGTGGGACGGCATCATCACCCAGCCGGGCGCTCTCCAGGGCGAGCGCCTTGCCCCTCCCTACGGCCCCGCCAAGGTCGAACTCGTCTACGACCAGACTTACCGCGACGAAGCGTCGTTCTCGCTCGCGCGGGCGGAGTATCTTTTCGCCCAGCGCTCGATGCTTCGTCACAAAAAGGGCTCGGCACTCCTGCTACCCGGGCCGCTCTCCGACTTCGAACATCCCCTGGTCGCGGTCGCTTGCTTGCTGCGGCGAGCGTCGCGCCTCGACGACCCGACGGTCGTGCTGGTGGGGCACGCCTCGCCGTCGGGCAGCGCCAGTGTTAACGACACGATCTCTCGTGCGAGGGCCGACGGGCTTTGCGCTCTTCTCGAGGAAGACACCGACGCGTGGGTCCGCATCGCGACCGATCATGGGAGCCTCCCCGAGATCGTGGCCTACTTCCACTACCTCACCACGTCACGCGGATGGGCGCTCACCGAATCCCCGCCGCCTCCCGACATCGCCACGAACGAGGCCAAGCCCATCGTCCGGCGGTTTCAGGAGCAGTACAACGAGTTCTTCGACGGCGACCTCGAGCCAGACGGCAAGTGCGGCAAGCTGACACTCGGTGCAGTGTTTCGAGCGCTGCGGCGAGACCTCGAGCAGGCCTGCGACGTCGTGGGGGCACCGCTCATTGCCCTACACGCCAAAACGCCGACATTGGCGGCAAGCCATGCGTTTGCAACCGAGTTTGCCGAGGTGCAAGCCGACGAAGACGCGCAGCTGGTCGACGTCCTGGCCCTCCCTGCCGCCTCGGCCGATGGCCTTGGCCCCGAGCTCTTGTACCAAAGCGCCAGCTTCCGTGGTCAAGAGGTCCCTACAGAGGAAGCAGAGCTTGGCAACATGTTCATCGGTGAACTGGTGCTGGCAACAGACATTCACTTCGACAGGCGGACCCAAAGCGGGGTGGTCTTCGAGCTCGAAGGTTCCGGAGGGTTTCAGCGAACGGTGTCGATGGAGGAAGGCGCGCAAAACGGCGCCGAGACCGACCTTCGGTTCGATGGCGTTCCCAAGGATCAGCGATACACCCTGTACTGCCACTACGAGAGCGGCTCTCGACTCGCCGTGTTCGACCAGTTGTCCTGGGGAGAAATGTTGCACAACAAAGACTCGTTTGAAGATGTCGTCGACCCTTTCTCGGGGGAGCCGGTCTGATGTCCGTCGAGGAGCGAACCCTGCCCGACGGCAGTGTCGTCTGTCGCACCCGCGCGTATGCCAAACGCGAGGAACTGCCCGACACCCCCGACGCCGCGAGCGTCGTCATCGGCGTCTCCGACTGTCAGGAACAGGCCTTCGAGCCCGAGCACAGCCAGCTCAAAGACCTCACAGGCCGCTACCAAAACGACAACTGGGCCGCCAACATCAACCAGGCGGGAAACCAACTGTGCCTGTGGCTCTGCCGACTGCCAAATCTCCTGAATGAGAGGTGGGGGACGGTCGAAGAGATCTACGGTGAAGCCGACAACGCGACCGGAACATCGTGGGGTCTGTACGACGCCAGCGAGTCCCTCGTTGGTGAACTCAAGGTGCTCGCGGCGGGAAAGATCGAGATCCATGGAGAGGTCGGTAAGACGCGCCCGCTGGTCCGCTCATCGACCCGCGCCACGCTATCACAGCGCGCGATCAAGAGCATCGCCGCTGTGGCGAACTCCATTACCGACAAGCGCGGCGGCCAGATGTTGGACCTCGAGCACCAGCCGTACCCAGCAGCCTGGACCCACCACCTCAAGGAGACCCTGCTGTGCCACGAATTCCGTGCAATGATGCAGGAGATCGTCAAGCAAAAACCGTCGGGAGAAATGGACACTGATCTCGCCAGGAGCATCAGGAAGCTCCTCACGTACATCCGCGACGAATGTGCGATATTGTTCTTTGGCCTTCAGGACTCGAGAACCAAATTTGCAGATCTGAAGGGGCTTTTAATGGCCGGCTGGCCCACGCGCGATCTTTTCCATACGGTCGTGTCGCTCATCCTTCAGAAGGAAATCAAGCTGCTCATTCCCGATGGCTCAATGCGCAATGACACGTACCAGGGCTGGCTCGAGCGCATTGTAGCATTTGCCAAGAATAACTGCCAGAACCTCATCTCAAACGAGTTACGTTACTGCCTGAGCCGGTTTTTGGGGATCTACCCCAAACTGCACGAATACAAACTCAGCATCGACGCACTAGGAACCGCCTACGAAGTCGACATGGGCAAGAAAATCTCTAAAAAGGTAGGGAAAAAGGCGACCGAAAAATTCGGAGACGAGTGGGGGAGGGCCGTCGAGGACATAGTCGACAATCTCCAGGTACACGCCGGAGTCAAAGCGTTCGCCGGACCAATCACCATCGAGTCGATCGACCCGCCGTGGAGTACCACGCGTGCGATCACCCTCGCCTTCGCAGGCGTGGGGGGTGGCTCATCCTCCACTGCCGATGTCCTCAAACTCCAGGGAACTGGAAGCGTCAGAACGCCGACTGTTTTCGGTCCCGAGGACTTTGACGGCCCCCTCACCGTTTTCCGCGGCATCACGGCTCACCTAGACGGGCAAGAGATGGAGATGCGCCTGCTCATCAAAGGAAGCGGCGCGAACGCCCAGGTCATCGCCAACATCGACAAGTTAGATACGGATCTACCGGGCGAGGCCCTTGCCCACGGTTGGGGGGCTATCTTCCCGACTGACGACGCAAAACAGGTGATCGACCCGCCCAAGATGAGGTTTGAAGACGTCACCTCGGGCTACATCGACAAAAAAAACTTCCAGTTTCACCTGTCGAGCGCGACCCTACGCGGCAACGGGCATGTCGCGCTCAAGAAGTGGGCGGCACGTGAACTCGCTCTACTCGAGGACCCCAAAGGAGACCTCCAGATCATGGGGTTCGCCGATCGTTTGGGGCGCAAGTGGTACAACGACGTGCTCTCGGAGTCGCGGGCCAAGAATGTGGATCGAGCGCTGCGCGCTGCCCTGGGCGGCAGGCTCGCCGCCTTGACGACCGTCAGCAGCTACGGTGAACGGTACCTGGCTCTTCTGGACGAACACTTGCACTTTCCGGCCCCCGATAACGTAGCCAGTCCTGAGTGGCGCCGAGTGATCCTGTTGCTGAGCCAACAACTTGCGCTAACGTTCATCGTGGAGGAAAATACACCGTGACCCGCTGGATGCGCATCTTGGCAGCCTCGTTGCTCGCCCTGGGGAGTTGCGAACGGGTGGATAGGTCATCGCGCAGCGGCACCGCGCCAACCGAGGAACCGCAGCCCTCCGCCCATAATCCCGTCCCGGCCCCCGCGTCGGGAGCGACCCTCGAGGGGGTCGTGGCGATCGACGCCCACCCCAACGGCGAGTTCGCCTGCGCCCTCGTCGATGACGGTCAGGTGTATTGCTGGGGCGGACTGGCGGAGGCATATCGCTGCGACGTACTTCAGCCCGGCCCACACCCGCGTCGCGTCCTGGGGCTGTTTGATGCGACACAGATCGCTGTGGACGAGGAGCGCGCGTATGCTCGCCGCGCCAACGGAGAGATCGTGTCCTGGGGCCGCGGCGCTTTCGCCCGTGGCTACTTCAGGTCCGCCGCAGACGGAGAGATCGAGATCGAGCGAGCGGTGCATCACGACCTAGCGAGGCGATGGGACAACCACTGTTTCGCCGACTGCAGCAACACAGCGGTGTCCACCCGGGTGTGCACGAGCGATCTCTACAGCCCGCTTTGCTTTGCGACGGACGCAGGCGTGGCCTGCGACCGCTCCAGGGAGTTTCTGGGCCCGCGGGCACCGAAGCTAAAGGTTCTGCGCCACCCCCTTACATGGAACAAGGATGGACAGGGGATGGCCCTGCAGGTACGGGCGGTCGAAAACAACTGCATCCTCACCACGAAAGGCGAGGTCCGATGCAATGCGTTTTCCGACGATGGCGTCGAGCCGCAACTCATCGAATTACCAGGCCACGCGACCGACCTTTCGTTCACAATGGGGGACGCAGGCTACCGCTACGTCGCCACGCTCGACGACGGACGTATCTTCCGCTGGGACATCGGCGAGCGCCAAACCAAGCCCGAACTCATCGCTACAATCGCCGGAGTCAAAGCCGTCGAGTTTGTCCGCGCAACGGGTTGGGGTGACATCTGCGCCCTCGATGCGAAAGGCCAAGTCTGGTGCTGGTTCGATGCTTCCCCCGACGACTGGGTGCCTACGACGTGCCGCACAAGCCGCGACGGCCCGGCGCTCGTGCCCGGGCTGCCGCGAACCACCCAACTCATGGGAGCCTGGAATCTAGCCTGTGCTCTGGGCGTCGACCAGCGCGTACGGTGCTGGGGCATCGCGTTCGGGCTCGGTACCCTTGGCCCCTCCGACACGGACCGTTCGAGCGCGAACTTCATCTGCGACCCGATCTTAGTTAGCTCGCCACAACCCGGCCAGGACCAAGCGCCGCCCAACCCAAACGACGCCGCGCCGACCTGCGCCAAGCTCTCATCGGCGACGGAATTCGTGCCGTGGGACCAGGGAGCCTTCCTCGAGTATGAGCCAGATGAGCCAGAAGATCCGGACCTGGGGGCTGCCGCAGAACCGGGTCCTCGTCTCGGCCGCGGCAAGGTACGCATGCGAGCTTGCCCGGGCACGGGGCCCCTGTACCCGCTTGACCTGTAATCCCCCCACCTCGAGCCGCCCCCCGAATAGGCCCTTTACTCAGGTCGCCAACAACTTGCGCTAACGTTCATCGTGGAGGAAAACACACCGTGACCCGCTGGATGCGCATCTTGGCCGCCTCGTCGCTCGCCCTGGGGAGTTGCGAACGGGTGGATAGGTCCTCGCGCAGCGGCGCCGCGCCAACCGAGGAGCCGCAGCCCCCCGCCCATCATCCCGTCCCGGCCCCCGCGTCGGGAGCGACCCTCGAGGGGGTCGTGGCGATCGACGCCCACCCCAGGGGCGAGTTCGCCTGCGCCCTCGTCGATGACGGTCAGGTGTATTGCTGGGGCGGACTGGCGGAGGCATACCGCTGCGACGTAATTCAGCCCGGCCCGCACCCGCGTCGCGTCCTGGGGCTCTCTGATGCGACACAGATCGCTGTGGACGAGGAGCGCGCGTATGCTCGCCGCGCCAACGGAGAGATCGTGTCCTGGGGCCGCGGCGCTTTCGCCCGTGGTTACTTCAGGTCCGCCGCAGACGGAGAGTTCGAGATCGAGCGAGCGGTGCATCACGACCTAGCGAGGCGATGGGACAACCACTGTTTCGCCGACTGCAGCAACACAGCGGTGTCCACCCGGGTGTGCACGAGCGATCTCTACAGCCCGCTTTGCTTTGCGACGGACGCAGGCGTGGCCTGCGACCGCTCCTGGGAGTTTCTGGGCCCGTGGGAAACGAAGCGAAAGGTTCTCCGCCACCCCCTTACATGGAACACGGATGGACAGGGGATGGCCCTGCAAGTACGGGAGGTCGAAAACAACTGCATCCTCACCACGAACGGCGAGGTGCGATGCAATGCGTTTTCCGTCGATGGCGTCGAGCCGCAGCCCATCGAATTACCAGGCCACGCGACCGACCTTTCGTTCACAACGGGGGACGCAGGCTACCGCTACGTCGCCACGCTCGACGACGGACGTATCTTCCGCTGGGACATCGGCTGGCACCAAACCAAGCCGGAGCTCATCGCTACAATCGCTGGAGTCAAAGCCGTCGAGTTTGTCCGCGCGACGGGTTGGGGAGACATCTGCGCCCTCGATGCGAAAGGCCAAGTCTGGTGCTGGTTCGATGCTTCCCCCGACGACTGGGTGCCTACGACGTGCCGCACAAGCCGCGACGGCCCGGCGCTCGTGCCCGGGCTGCCGCGAACCACCCAACTCATGGGAGCCTGGAATCTAGCCTGTGCTCTGGGCGTCGACCAGCGCGTACGGTGCTGGGGCATCGCGTTCGGGCTCGGAACCCTTGGCCCCTCCGACACGGACCGTTCGAGCGCGAACTTCATCTGCGACCCCATCTTAGTTAGCTCGCCACAACCCGGCCAGGACCAAGCGCCACCCAACCCAAACGACGCCGCGCCGACCTGCGCCAAGCTCTCATCGGCGACGGAATTCGTGCCGTGGGACCAGGGGGCCTTCGTCGAGTATGAGCCAGAAGATCCGGACCTGCGGACTGCCGCAGAGCCGGATCCTCGTCCCGGCCGCGACAAGGTACGCATGCTAGCTTGCCCGGGCACGGGCCCCCTGTACCCGCTCGAGCCGGAATCCCCCCACGTCGAGCCGCCCCCCGAATAGGAGTTGTCGTGTGCGGGGCGAAGGTCGAAAGTGGCAACTGCACGTGCACGACAGACAAGCCCGAAGGACCCCCGCGCGGCTCGACGGCCACGTCGCGTTTCGCAAGGCCAAGGTCGGCGAGCGACTCGTGCCGCGAGGGGCCAACGCTCAGCGCCGCGGCCACCACAAGATGAGCTTCGAGGTCGAGCGCTGATAGTCGGCGTAGCTCGGGTACTTGCGCAGCGACAGCGCCTCGGTGAAGGCCGTCGAGCCCTGGAACAGCGCGACCAGGATCACCGGGCCAGCGAAGATCACCGCCCAGTCCCGGGCGCCCGCGGCGAGGGCGAAGAGCGCGACAACCCACCACATCCCCTGCTCGGCGAAGAAGTTCGGGTGGCGCGAGTAGCGAAACAGGCCGCTCGTGAGGAAGGGCTGCGCGGGCTCGCCACGCTCGAGGGCGGCGCGCTTGTCGGTCTGGAAGCGCCACTGCTGCTGGTCGGCGACGGTCTCGACGCCGAGCAAGACCACGAACGCGAACGCGAGCGCGGCGTCGATCCAGCCCAGCGGCGTCGTCTGCCTCGCGGCCGCCCAGGCCGGCAAGCTCAGCAGCAACAACAGCGCGTTTTGGAACCCGGCGATGAACACGAAATTGAACACCTGGAAGGCCGTCGGGCTCATGGCCTCGCGCAGGGCCGCCCAGCGGTAGTCCTCACCTCCGGGCGCGTAGCCGCCCTTGCGCGCGTAGTTGAAGGTCAGCCGCGCGCCCCAGGCCAGGACCAGCGCGGCGATCAGCACGAGCCGCGGCGTCCACCCGCTCGCCCACGCGAAGTAGCCGACGTAGGCGACCGGCGCGATCGACCAGACCCGGTCGACCCACGAATACTCGCGGGTCACGACCGAGAGCAGCCAGCAGCTCGCGGCCACGGCGGCGCAAGCGAGCATCGCGTTCGAGAGGATCGGATCCAGCACGGGCGCAGCATGCCGCAGGCCCGGGCGCGGTGTCACCCCTCGCGGGTCAGCCGGGGTTCACGGGCGCCTGCATCACGCGACCGTAGAACTGGATCATCCCGGCGAAGTCCTCGAGCGAGAGCCGCTCGTCGACGCCGTGGTAGCGCGCGACGTCGTCCTTGGTGATGAAGAAGGCCGAGAGTCGGTAGATCTGCGCGGCCACGTCCTCGTAGTGACGGGCGTCGGTCGCGGCGACGAACAGGCCGGGCGCGACGACGACCTCGCTGTGGACCTCTCGCAGCGCCCGGGCGACCGTCGAGAAGGCCGGGGCGTCGGCGTCGGAGATCCGCGGGACCTCGTTGCCGACGACCAGCGAGACCTCGACGCGAGGATCGTCGACGGCCGCCTTCACGTGGGCGAGGACCTCGTCGACGGTGTCGCCCGCGTTGATCCGGTGGTTGACGAGCGCGCGGGCGGTGCTCGGCAGCACGTTGGCCTTGACCCCGCCCTCGATGACCGTGACCGCGGTCGTGGTCCGGACCCCTCCCGCGGTGCTCGGGCTCGCGAGCAGGGCCCGCTTCACGATCGGCCGCAGCAACCACAAGTTGGTGTGCACGAGCTTCATCGGCCAGCCGAGCTCGGGTCCGATCGCCTCGAGGGTCTGACGAAAGGGACCGCCGAGCGAGGCCGGCATCTGCGAGGCCTCGACCCGCGCGACGGCGGCCGCGAGGATCCCGATCGCGGTCTCGTTCGGCGGCGACGACGAGTGCCCGCCCTCGGTCTCGACCCGCAGCTCGATCGTCGCCGAGCCCTTCTCGCCGAGCGCGAGCAGGGCCACGGGCCGCTCGATGCCCGGGATGATCCCGACGGTGATCCCGGCGCCCTCGTCGAGCAAGAACTCGGCCTCGACACCGCGCTCGTGCAGGCGAGCCGCGATCGCTACGGCGCCGTGGCCGAGCAACTCCTCGTCGTGGCCGAAGCACAGGTAGACGGTTCGCGGCGGCACGATCCCGGCCTCGAGCATGGCCTCGGCGGCCTCGAGCATCGCGAACAGCGACCCCTTGTCGTCCATCGTCCCGCGGCCCCAGAGGTAGCCCTCGGCCTCCTCGGCGGCGAAGGGCGGGTGCGACCAGGCCTCGGGATCCACGACCGGGACCACGTCCATGTGGGCGGTGAGGATGATCGGAGCGGCTTCGGGGTCGGCGCCCTGCCAGCGATACATGAGGCTGTAGTCGGCGACGCGCTCGCGCTCGAGCTCGGCGTGGACGCGGGGGAAGGCGCGCTCGAGCAGGGCGTGGAGGTCTTCGAAGGCTTCACCGTCGAACGCGGCGGAGTCTTGGGTTGAGATTGTGCGTAGCTTGATCGCCTCGCGCAGGTGCTCGACGGCCTGAGCCTCGTCGATCGCAAGGGGTTCGAAGGTGCCGGGCTCGACCTGGTGAGACTCGCTCGACAGGGTGTTGATGAGCAAGATGGCGATCAGCAGGGCGAACGAGGCGAGCAACCCGAACAAGGCCCGGCGCGCGCGGGCTCGCCATGTACGGAGGGCGGGATCTGGTTGGCTGGCGCTCGGCATCGGGGTCGGGCGAGCCTAGCAGCCCGTAGTGCAATGCCTCGCGCCGCCTCGCTTGGCCTTTTCGCCGAGGGCTTTGTCGCCAAAACTTGCAGTACGCCCGCTAAATCAAGCGCGCCCCCGTGAGCCGTAGCTCACGGGGGCGCGAAAGGGCCAAAGAGCCCCTCAACTCATGCGCCTACCCGGAGACGCAGGTGTCGACGCCCTCGGCGGTGCAGTTGCTGTCCTGATCGCAGTAGCACGCCCCGCTGTCGACATCGCAGATGCCGTAGCCCCCGCAGTCAGCGTCGCTCTCACACCCGGGCGCGTCCTCGACGGCACAGTACATGGTCCCGTCGTCGGCCTCGCCGGAGCAGGTGGCCCCGGGCTGCAGCATGCAGTCTGCGTCGGTGGCGCAGGGCTCGAAGCAAGTCGGCTGGTCGGCGATCGGGTGGCACTCCTGGCCGGGCAGCAGCCCGCCCAAGGTGCAGTCATCGTCGCTCGCGCAGCCGCCGAACTCACACACCCCCTGGTCACCGCAGAACCAGTTGTCGGGGTAGCTGTCGCCAGGACAGTCGAGCGAGCCCATCGGACAGCAGTCCGCGTCGGCCTCGCAGCCCATCGCGCAGTAGCCCGAGTCGCCGTCGCCCGTGTCGCCGTCGCCCGTGTCGCCGTCGCCGGTGTCGCCGTCGCCCGTGTCGCCGTCGCCCGTGTCGCCGTCGCCCGGGTCCCCGTCGCCGTCTCCAGTGTCGCCGTCGCCCGGGTCCCCGTCGCCGTCGCCGGTCTCGGTCAGGCTCTCACCGGCTTCTTCGACGCTCCCGTCGTCGCCGCAACCGGACAGCGCGAAGGGAAGGGACAGGGACAGGATGAATAGAGAGGTAAGTTTTTGCATGTTGTGGTTGCCTTTCGTCGCGTGCCCGTCTTCGGGGCCGCACCTACAAGCTACGCAGCGACGCCCGATCAAGCGAACCGCAGGGCGCCAACAAAATCAACAAACGAGCTCAAAAAGACCGCCAGAGGTCGATCTGAGGCCGTTTAGCCGGCGCACACGTGCCCCCCCCAGACCCGACTTACATCGAAATGGGGGAGCCCATCACCCGCTCTTCCCCCGAAATGGGGGACAACTCAACCATCGAGCTCGGCGACGCAGACCTGCCAAAGCTGCTTGGCCGAGGCGAGGTTCAGCTTGGCGAGGATCGCCTTGACGTGGCTGCGCACCGTCTCCGCGGATAGCCCGTGCACCGCGGCGACGCTGTTGTAGTCGCGGCCAAGGAGCAAATCCGGGACCAGGCGGGCCTCAGCCGGGGTTAGCTGGCCCTGGGCGACCACCATCCTCGCCATGCGATCCAAGAAGCCAGGGGCGGAACCGCGCTGCTCGTCGCCCGAGGAGTCCGTCGCCATCAGGACCTTGAGCCACGAGTCGTGGCGCTCGCCGACGGTCTCGGGGTTGAGCCAGCGCCGCATCTCGGCGCTGCGCTTCTTGGCCGACTCGACCGCGGCCTCGAAGCCCTCGGTCGAGAAGGGCTTACGGAGCAGGCGATGGACGCCGAGGCTCAGGGCCAGCGGCGCGGCGGCCTCGAGCTCGTCGCCTCCGGCCAGCACCATCGCGCACGGCAGCGGCGGGACTCGCAGCTGGCCGAGCAGCGCGAGCCCCTGACCGTCTCTGAGCTGCGCGTCGACCACGGCAGCGGAAAAATCGCGGGTCGGATCGCGCAGGAGCTGGCGCGCGGCGGCCAGCGTGGCGACCTCGACGGGGATGAGCTCGAGCCGCGGGCACAAGCGCGCGATCATGCGCCGCTCGGGCGGCGCGTCGATGACCAGGAGTATTCGTGTCATAGGCCGCACTTGTTGGTGACGAGGTTGCAGTTGGTGTTGCAGCACTCCCCCGGCTCGCAGACCTGGCCATCCATGAGGCAGCACTGCGAGGTGTCGACCACGCACTGACCGACCACGCACACGAGGGTCCCGCTCGGCAGCCCGAAGGGGTCGGCGCAGCTCAGCTCACCGAAGTCCATGCCGTCGCAGTCTTCACCGGGCTCCTTGACGCCGTTGCCACACTCGGGGGTGAGCCCAGTCTCGGTCGCAACGGTCTCGCCGCCAGACTCGGCGTGAGTCTCGGTCGCGCCGTCGCCCGGATCGGATCCGGATCCTGCGGGTCGGCAGTCCGCGGTGATCTCGGCCACAGCCTCGACGCAGCCGTCGTGCTCGGGCTCGCACAAGCTGCAGTAGGGCCGCGCGGAATCGCGCTCGACGCAGGTCGCGTCGCCGTCGCGGCGGCCGCAGTGATCCTCGTTGGGGATCCGACAGGCAAGCTGCGAGACCGCCAACGCGAGCAAGATCAATCCGGCGCGCCTCATCAACGAAAGCTCCAACTCACGACCCCGCCGACGTGGCCGGGCGCGCCGTAGGGCGCCACCGACCACTGGGCCTGACGCCGCTTGCGGACCGCGACCGCGGTCAGGACCGCGCCCGTGACCGCGAGCGCGGCTGCCCCGGCGAGCAGCGTGTAGCCGACGGGGCGCGTGGTGATCAGAAATAGGGGGTCGTCTTGGTCGACCTTCGGCTCGGGAACGATGAGCGCGACCGCCGTAGCGAGGGAGCCCGCCCCGAGCGCGAGCAGGGTGACCCCGCCAGCGAGCAGCCCAAGGTGACCGCGCGGAGCTGGGGTGAGCTCGGTCGGCGGGTCCACGGGCTCGAGTGGCCTGGGATCTTCGCCCAGGCTCTCGATCGGGTCTCGCTCATCCGAGCTGTCCGCGTGCGCGCGCAGGGCCGCGATGACCGGCTCGAGCTCGGTCTCGACCCGGGCGACGAGCTCGGTCTCGGTGCACAGCGAGCACGCGATCTCGGCGGGCTCGTCGAGGGCCGAGCCGTCGGCGGCGCGCAGCTCGAAGATCACCACGTACCCAGGCTCGTCACCTTCGACCTCGCGGACAGCGATCTCGAGCGTCGCGTCGTAGCGATCACCGGGCAAGACCTTGGCGTGGCGCAGCACGATGTTGGCGCGCTCGTCGATCCGACGGTGGAGCACCTCGCCGCCGGCCCCCGCTTGGCTGGTGTCGATCTCGAGCCGGGCCTCGACGGGCTCCGGCTCGGGTGTCGGAGCCGCGACGGCCGCCCCGGCCCCGATCTGGATCGCCGCTGCGACCGCAAACGCGATCAGCCGGCGAGGCGCTTGCTGCACAGGGTGACCCACTTCTTCACCTCAGTGTCGTTGACGTGCTTCCCTGCGCGCAAGCAGTCGTCAAAGCGACCCAACTCCATGTAGGCCTGGGTCTCGAGCTTCTTGCGCTCACGCGCATGTGCCCAGCACTCTCGCTGCTGCGCCGCGTCGAGGACAGCGGGCCAGTCATGGGCCTGGCGGCTGTCGAGCCCGCGCTCGCGGACGGCCTTGCAGCGGGGCGTCTCGTGCTCTCGCGCCCGGGGCTTCGCGGGGCTGTCGGCCTCGGGTGCGTGGGTCGCGGGCGTGGCACCAGGCTCGATGCTCGGGGCCTGCGGCGGGGGCCGGTCCTCGCTCGGCGTCGGCTCGTCCGCGCTCGGCTCGTCCCTCCCCTGCTCGCCCGCGGCCGCCTCGTCCGCAGCCGGCTCTTCTGGGAGCCGCCGAGGGTCCGCCTCGGCCTCGACGAGCTCGGCGTTCCGGCCTCGCTGTCCAACCATGAGCAGCCCAATCGAGAGCGCAGCGCTCAGTGCGAGACCCGCTCCCAACCAAAGCAGGGGCTCGCTCGCCCACCCGCGCGTCTGGCCTGCGACGCGTACGGCCGCCCCCTCGTCGGCCGAGATCCCGCGCATCTCGGCGTAGGAGCGCGTGAGCCGAGACGGCCGCGGCGGGGGCGTGCTCGGGTCGGCCACGAGCGTGGTCGTGGGCGCTGGCGCGGACTCGAGCGCAGCGAGGATCGGCTCGAGCCGGTCGAGGAACAGCTCGCACGAGGCCGGGCGCCGGCTCGGATCGATCTCGAGGCAATCGGCGATCAGCTGGTCGAGCGCAGCCGGGACCTCCGGCCGAAATTCGACGATCCGCGGCGCGGGCAGGTGGCCCTTGAGGGCCATCAGCTTGAGCGGGTTCTCGTCGGCGATCGGCAGCCGCTTGGTCAGCAGCTCGAAGAGCATGACCCCGAGGGCGTAGATGTCGAAGCGCACCGTCGGCTCGGCGCCGTCGACCTGCTCCGGGGCCATGTACTCCGGGGTCCCGAGCGCCATCCCGGCGACGGTCGAGCGCTTGCGCGTGATCACGCCCGCGGCGATGCCAAAGTCGAGGACCTTGACGACCTCGCCCTCGGGCAGCACCTGGACCATCACGTTCTCGAGCTTGAGGTCGCGGTGGATCACCCCGCGCGCGTGGGCGGCCCGGACACCGAAGGCCGCGTCGCGGATCAGTCGGCAGGCGCGGGTCAGCGCGAGCGGATGCTCGGCCCACAGCAGCTTGTAGAGCGTCGGGCCCTCGATGAACTCCATGACCGAGTAGAGCCGCTGGTCGGGCAGCTCGCCGACGTCGAACACCTGAATGATGTTGGGGTGCCCCGCCGCCGACGCAGCCCGCGCTTCGGCCTCGAAGCGGTCGCGGACCGACGCCTTGTTCGACCACGCCCGGGTCAGGACCTTGAGCGCCACGGGCCGGCCCACGCGCACGTGCTCGGCGGCATACACGATGCCCATCGCACCCCGCCCCACGACCTCTCCAACGCGGTAGCGATCCGCGATCAACCGGCCAGGGAGTAAGCGCTCGGAGTCGGGCACCGGGGTCGACAACGATAGCGCACCCGAATCGGCCCTCCTGCGCGGGCCAGCAAGGCCGGCCAGGTCCCCTCGCGCCAGGCCCGCGATCTGGAGAGGCGGACATCGCTTTTTTGGGCTCCGCGGGCCCTTCCCGCATGCTCCTGACCACGTGTCCACGCGCGTCGGCATCGCCTCGCTGATCTGGGCGAGCACCATCTTGCTCTCCCGGGTCGTCGGCCTGGTCCGCGAGGCGGTGCTCGGCCGGACCCTCGGCGCCGGAGCCGAGGCCGACGTCTACCACGCAGCCTTCATCATCCCCGACTGGCTCAACTACCTCCTGGCCGGCGGCGCGCTGTCGATCGTGTTCATCCCGATCTTCGGCGCGTACCTGGCCCGCGACGAGGAGGAGCGCGGGTGGGAGGCCTTCAGCGTGATCGCCAATTTCCTCGTCGTGCTGATGCTGGTCGTGATGACCGGGCTGTGGGTTGCGATGCCCGCGATCGTCGACGTGGTGTTCCCGAAGTTCGACGCGAGCCAGCGCGCCGAGCTCGTCGCGCTGACCCGCATCGTGCTGCCCGCGCAGCTCTTTCACGTCCTCGGTGGCCTGCTGTCGGCGAGCTTGCAGGCCCGCGACCGCCACGCCCTGCCCGCGATCGCCCCGCTGCTCTACACGGGCAGCATCGTCGCGGGCGGGTTGATCGGCGGGCAGGAGGCGGGCGCCTACGGCTTCGCGTGGGGCGTGCTGGTCGGCAGCGTGCTCGGGCCCTTCGGCCTCCCGCTGCTCGGCTGCCTCCGCTCGGGCCTGCGCTGGATGCCGCGGCTGTCGTTGCGCCACGAGGATCTGCGCACCTACCTGTGGCGCTCGCTGCCGATCATGCTGGCCTTCTCGGTCGTCGCGGTCGACGAGTGGATCTTCAAGGTCCTGGCCCAGGGCATGGACGAGGGCTCGGTCGCGATCACCCAGTACGCCCGCAACCTGATGAAGGTCCCGATCGGCGTGTTCGGGCTCGCGATCGGCGCGGCGACCTTCCCAACGCTGACGCGCCTCGTCGCCAACGACGATCGCGCGGCCGCCCACGCGACGCTCAGCCAGGCCGTGCAGCGGATCTTGATCCTGGCCCTCGGCGCGCAGGTGGTCTTGACCTGCGCGGGGCCCGAGATCTCGCGCGTCATCTACGGCGGCCGGATCACCGACCTCCAGCACGAGACCCTGGGCCTGACCCTCGCGGTCATGTGCCTCGGGCTGTGGGCCTGGGCGATCCAGTCGATGCTCGCCCGGGGCTTCTACGCGATGGGCAAGACCTGGCTGCCGAGCCTGCTCGGGACCGGCGTCGTGCTCGGCTGCCTGCCGCTCTACATTGCCCTTGGCCGCGAGGCGGCGACGGTCGGGCTCGCGGCCGCGGGCGCGGTCGCGATCACGATCTACGTGGTCGTGCTCGCGATCTTGCTGCGTCGTGAATTTGCCGGGCGAAGCTCGGGCTACGGCGCGTTCGCGGCCCGGGCGATCCCAGCGCTCGCGCTCGGGATCCTCACCGGGCACCACGTCGGTCAGGCGCTCGACCTCGCCGCGCTGCTCGGGCTCGACGGGGTCCTCGCGGCCCTCGCTCAGGGCGCGCTGCAAGGCGGCGTCGGGGGCTGCGTGTATCTGATCGTGGCGGTGATCCTGCGCGTGCCCGGGCTCGCGGAGCTCGCGAAGATCGCGAAGCGACGGCGCAAGACCTGAGCGCGCACCTCACCCAGGTGTAGGGAATGACACTGGCTCGACAGCCTGGACCCTTTGGCCGGTCGCAGCCCGAAATTCGGTCTTTTGGCCAGCTGTGGGGCATTTTGCGACGGATCTCAGCGCAATTTATCTTTCAAGAACAACACGAATTGGTCTCTGGGCCAATGTTCAGTCAGCTGAGTTCATGATCTAATCCCTTCATGGATGGCCGACACGGGAACGACCGCACTCCCCTGCACCCCAGCGCGCGCAGCTCGGCGCGGATGGGCCTTGGCCAGGTCGACGTCATCGCCCCGGGGCTGATCCACTGTCGCCTCGCTGGCCACGTCAAGGCCGAGCACATCCAGCCGGTCCTCGACGCGGGCGACGAGCAGATCGCCGCGGGCTTCCGGGTCCTGCTCGTCATCGACGCCGACGACGTCCACGCGTGGAAGAGCGAGGTCCGTCAGATCTTCCAGGCCTGGCTGGTCGACAACGCCAGCTGCGTCGAGAAGGCCTGGGTCATCTACCGCTCGCCGATCATCAAGATGGGCCTGCGGCTGATGAACGCACAGACCGACGGGCTCGTGATCGGCTTCGACGATCCCGAGGCCTTCGACGAGGCCGTCGACGCCGCGACCCGCCGAGCGCGAGCCGGGCACTCGAAGCTGTCCAACAACGACTCCTGCGAGGCTCAGCTGCGCGTGGATAGTCAGGCCCACGCGGGGCTCCGGCGCCTCCTCGGTGACCGCGGCCTCGAGCAAATCGGCGTACGGGCGAGCTGACCTTCGCGCCCAAGTTCCGGGTCTCGCGCCCGTGCTAGCGTGAGCGCGTGGCCCATGATGATTGGATCGACGAGCACGCCCACAGGTCCGCGCGACGGCTTCGCGCGACGCTCCTCCGTTAGCTCGGGCTCGCGTCGCCGCTGCTGGTCCTCGCGGTCGGCTGCTCGCCGACGCCCGCCGACAACGACGGCGGCGGCGTGACGACCAAGCCCGGCGAGGGCGGCGACGAGCCGAGCACCACCGCCGAGGGCTCGGGTGTCCGACACCGCAGCTACGCGCTCGCTGGCGGCGCGTCGGCCTGCGCGAGCTCGTTGGGCCTTGCGCGGCGCGGCTGCTCGCGCGCACCGAGGATGGCGCGCGCGCCGACGCCTGACCCTACTGGGCCGGCGGCGCGGCCGGATCTGCGCCCTCGGCTGGCGCGCTGAACTTCTCGATGCACGCGGCGAGGATGTCGGGCAGGTCCTTCTTGTACTCACCCGGCGCGTTGTTCATCGCGTTGGCCTGGCACGCCGCGATGTCGATGCTCTGGGCCTTGACGCAGCCTGCCTTGAGCATGCCCATCTGCGTGCCCTTGGCCTCTTCCCAGCGCTTGAGGCCCTCGCCGTCGTAGTGCTTCTTCATGAACTCGTCCTGCGCAGTGGCGACGCCGTCGCAGGCGGCCTCGAGATCCTTGGGCATCTCCTCAGGCAAGGTTGCGAGCGCCTTGATCGCGTTGGCCTTGTCTTCGAGGGCCTTGGCCTCAGCCGCGCGGTCGGCCCGCTTCTTGGCCAGCCGCGCTTCGAGCTCCTTGTCAGCCTCGGACTTTTCTTCAGCGGCCTTGTCGTCCCTCTTCTCTTCTTTTTTGTCGCACGCCGGGAGTAGCGCGCAGAGCAGGAAGGAGGACAGGAGCAGCTTCGAGGTTCGCTTGAGGTTCTGCATCGATCTGCCTGGAGCATGCCACGATCGCCCCCTGCGCGTCTGCGCTCGCCCGCTTGCTCGCCCTCAGCGCTTGAGCCCCGCTGGGGCATCCGGACGCGCTGGGGCATCCGCGCGCGAGGCATCCGGACGGGGAGTCTTTGCGCATCCGGGACGGCGGGGGCATCCGGACGGGGAGTCTTTGCGGGGCATCCGGACGGGGAGTCTTTGCGAGCGCCGGACAAAAACCAGTCATCTCGAGACCCGGGTTGCTCGTCCGACGCTCCTCAAGCCACAGATCCCGGGGGCATCCGGACGGGGAGTCTTTGCGAGCGCCGGACAAAAACCAGTCATCTCGAGACCCGGGTTGCTCGTCCGACGCTCCTCAAGCCACAAGTACACGCCCACTTTCGATGATCGAAGCTCGACAATCGTGTTGTTTCGCCCCTCAAGCTGGGTCTCAGCGCCGCCGAACCAATACACCCCGGCAGGATAGCTCACGCGACCCCGCCATCTCTCTATTTCCACCCGCTACGGCGCCTGCGCGATCACATCAACACCCGCGAAGCGCCGCATCCAGTAAGTCCCCGCTGGAAACACCGCCGGCTCACCCGCGAGCAGAGCCGCCCGCGCCGCCGCGTAGTCACGCTCCCACTCCCGGTCCCGCGCCACCTCGTTCAAGACCAGCCTCAGGCACGAGGCCGCGTGCTTCGGTGTGATCGTGAACCGCTCCTCGAAGCTCTGCGGCGCACGATTCCAACGCTGCCGGGCGAGCTTGCGCTGCCCCATGAATCGACGCCCGACCTTGCGCATGTATCGATGAACCTCGAGCTCGCGCTCACGCACCGCGTCCATCAACTTGTCGTAGAACGCGTCGTCATCGAGCTTCGAGAAGATCGCTGGCCGAACCAGGGTCAGTGAGACCTCCTCGGGCATGTCGCCGTCCTCGTCGAAGATCCCATCCGGCCGCTTGAAGGTCCGGGTCTCGCCGAAGCGCCAGCCGATCGTGGTGAAGCTCGGCCAGTCGCGCGACCACTTCACGAGCCCGGCCTCGACCGGGTTGGTCAGCGTGTAGACGAGGTCCATCAGCGACTCGTCGTCGGTCGGCCGCTGCGTGTCGCATGGGGCGTCGCCGCTCCAAACGCTGTCAGTGCGTCCGAGCTGGGCGTTGCGACCCCGGGCGACGAGACTGTGCAGGAGCTGCTTGAAGGGCACGAGGTTGGCGTCGGGGTCCGTGAGGTCGGTGTGGTGGTGATTGGACATCCACAGGCTCGAGTGGACCTGGATGCCGTAGCGCGTCGCCGCGTAGGCGAGGCAGTAGCCGAGGAAGTTGGTGAGCTCGGCAGGCTTGTATCCTGGAGAGAAGAGGAACAGCCGGCCGATGCAGCGCCTGGTGATCTTGTAGCGGCCACCGCGATAGATCGGCCGAGCGCGAACACGCAGGTGGTCGCGGGCGAGGCCGCGGGCTCGGTTTTTCGCCCGACGGGCGGCGCTGGCTTGCTTCTGGGCGGAGGTGGCCACGCAGGGTTCTCGGCCCGCGGCGCCTGGTGTTGCAGGAATTCTGAGAGCGCGTGCATTGCGCCCCGGCGCAGCCTGGGCCGAGTAGTCTGAGCATCAAAAAAGGGACTCCGAGTTCGGTTCAAAAAGTGATCCGAAGATCAAAATGGGGACTCCGAGTCCGGTTCTCCTTCTTCGTGGACTCCGAGTCCGGTTCTCCCCAAAGTGATCCGAAGATCAAAATGGGAACTCCAAGTCAGGTTCTCCTCCTCAAAAGTGATCCGAAGATCAAAATGGGGACTCCGAGTCAGGTTCTCCCACTCCCACTTAAAAAGTGATCCGAAGATCAAAATGGGGACTCCAAGTCAGGTTCTCCCCAAGTCAGGTTCTCCGTGAGTCCTCTCCGGTTCTCCGAGTCAGGTTCTCCGGTTCTCCAGCTCGGTTCTCGAGTCAGCGCCTCGCAGCCTTCTTCTTCGCAGCCTTCTTCTTCGTCCCCTTCTTCTTCGCGGCCTTCTTCTTCGCAGCCTTCTTCTTCGCCGCCTTCTTCGCCGCCTTCTTCGTCGCCGCCTTCTTCGAAGCCTTCTTCGCAGCCGTCTTCTTCGCAGCCGTCTTCTTCGTCGCCGGCTTCTTCTTCGCCTGCTTCTTCTTCGCCTGCTTCTTCTTCGCCTGCTTCTTCGCAGCCGTCTTCTTCTTCGCCTGCTTCTTCTTCGCCTGCTTCTTCTTCGTCGCCTTCTTCGCAGCCGTCTTCTTCGCAGCCGTCTTCTTCGTCGCCTTCCTCTTCGTCCTCTTCTTCTTCGCCGCCTTCTTCTTCGCAGCCTTCGTCGACGGCCGCTTGTAACCAGAGAGCTTCTCCGCGGGCGAGTTTCGAACTAGTCGTGGCATGTCCCCTCCTTCGTATGCGCACCTGAGCGCGCGACATGTTCCTTCGTCGTAAAATCTACTGCGGCCACCGACCAGCGGCCAGACGCGACGAGTTCCCAGCCCCTCGAGGCCCGAGCACTGCCAGCCTGCGCGGGGCGTTGATAGGGTTGATCGTGGGGGGCTGATCACCGTCACCGCCTGACCCCGCGCCCCCCTTCGCTTCGCCTCGTCCCCGCCGAGGTCGAACGCTCGCCTACGCTGTCGATACCCACCGCCGAGCCGCTGAGCGACGCTACAAGCAACCTGACGTCGATTTTTCTGTGAGCCGCGACTGCCCGCGGCATGGAGAGGCATTGCCTCATCCATCCCAGCGCAGCTCACGAACCAGAGCCACGGGCGCGGTGACGACATGAAGCAAGAGTCAGATACGCCAGCAATCCGTGCGCTCGAGCACCTCGGCCTCCCCCCACACTTTGCGAGGCAACTCGAGCTTCACGCAGGACCCCGAGCGCGCCCCGGCTGGGTCGCGCTCGTCGGCGCCCAGGGCCGCGCTGGCGTTGATTGGCTGCGTGTTGATGGCGATCGCCCTGACCTACCCGCCCTTCTTGCGCCCGTGCCCTTCCTCGGCGGCTGAAGTCGGCGGCTGAAGTCGGTGGCTTGACGCAGCTTCAGCACGCGCGGGACGCTGGAGCCCGTGAAATTCCTCAGCGAGCATGGCGAGCGGCAGCTCGCGGCCGCGATCGAGACCGTCGAGACCCGCAGCCGCGCCGAGCTCGTGGTCGTGGTCCGGCCGATCGTCGGCAATTATTTGGGCAGCGATCTGATCGTCGCCAGCGTCATCGCACTCTCGGTCCTGGCCTTCCAGCTCTACTCACCGTGGGTGTTCAACCTCCACTGGCTGCTGATCCACCCGCCGCTCGCGGGCGCGGCCACCGTCGGGTTGCTGCGCGCCGTCCCCGGCCTCCGCGCGATGTTCGTGAGCGAGGCCCGCAAGCGCAGCGAGACCCAGACCGCCGCCGCAGCTTGTTTCCAGACCAAGGGCGTTCGCTACACCCGCGAGCGAACCGGGCTGCTGGTGTTCGTCTCTTTGTTCGAACAGCAGATCAGGGTGCTCGCCGACAGCGGCATCAGCGAGACGATCCCCGCCGACGAGTGGCGCGAGGCCGTGGCCCCGATCACCGCGGTGCTCCACGACGAAGGCGACGCCGCGACCCTCGCCGAGCGCCTCACGACCCTCGCTGACACCCTCGAGCGCTGGTGCGAAGCGCGAGAAGACGACATCGACGAGCTGCCCAACGCGATCGATCTGGGGGCCAAATCATGAGCAGCTGGCGACGAAGGCTCGGCCCGCAGATGCTGGTCTGGATCGTGCTCATGGGCGCCGGGTTGCTCGCGGCCGAGCTCGCCGAGGCCCGGCCCGGCGGCGGGCAGAGCTACTCCGGCAGCAGCTACTCCGGCAGCAGCTACTCCGGCTACTCGGGCAGCGGCTACTCCGGCTACTCGAGCGGCAGCTACTCCGGTGGCGGCGGCGGCGGTGAGCTCGGCGGGTGCGGCCTCGCCGGCGTCCTGTTGCTGATGTTCATCGGCACGGCGAGCAACGTCCTCAAGTTCGTGGCCAAGACCCGCGACACCTGGGACAGCCACACGACCGACTTCACGCCCCCACCACCCCCGCGGGCGCGCGCGATCGACTGGCAGCCGCTGTTGGCCCGCGATCCGCACTTCTCCTCGGTGGTATTCGAAGACTTCGCCTACCAGCTCTACGCCCGGGTTCACGAGGCTCGGGGCGACGCCGAGGCCATGGCCTCGCTCGCGCCCTATGTCGTCCCGGGCGTCCGCGAGACCCTGGCCAGGCGCGAGCCTGTCGGCGCCAAGATCTCCAACGTGGTCATCGGCAGCATGCAGGTCACCGCGCTCGAGCTCGGCGGGCTCCAGACCGTGGTCACGATCCGCTTCGAGTCGAACCTCAGCGCCGCGGGATCGCTGCACTACGTGGTCGAGCAGTGGCGGCTCAGTCGCGGGAGCAAGGTGACCAGCAAGCCCCCGGACCAGGCCCTCGCCCTGAAGTGCCCAAACTGCGGCGCGCCTTTCGAGTCGACCGACGATCAACGCTGCGACTACTGCGGGGAGGTCGTGAGCAACGGGCGCTTCGACTGGCACCTCATCGGCACCCGGCTGCTGACCGACGAGCGCCGGCCGCCGGCCCTCGGCGGCTACGCGCCCGAGCTCGGCACCGAGCGCCCGACCCTGGTCTCGCCCCGCTTTGCTCGGGCGTGGTCGTCACTGGTCCACGACGATCCCAGGGTCGAGCGCGGCGCGCTCCAGGCTCGAATCGAGCGGATCTACGACCATCTCAACACCGCGTGGGCCGCCCGCGACCTGACCCTCGCGCGCCCCTACCTGTCCGACGGCATCCACGACTACCTGCGCTATTGGATCGAGGCCTACGAGCGCCAGAAGCTGATCAACTGCCTCGAAGACATGCGGATCGAGACCGTGGAGTTCGTCAAGCTGACCCGCGACGAGTGGTACGACGCATTGACCGTGCGCATCTTTGCGTCGGGGCTCGACTACACGATCCGCGCGCACGATAAAACGCTCGTCGGCGGATCGCCGACCAAGAGGCGGCGCTACAGCGAGTACTGGACGGTCATCCGCGGAGCTGGAGTACGCGGCGAGGCCCGCGACGACAGCGGCTGCCCCAACTGCGGCGCGCCGCTGACCGTCAACATGGCCGGGAACTGCGAGCGCTGCGCTGCGCACCTGACCCGCGGTGAGTTCGACTGGGTCTTGTCACGCATCGAACAAGACGAGAGCTACCTCGGCTGAGCTCAGGGCCCGGTGCCGGTCTCGGTCCCTGTACCTGTGTCCGTCCCCGTATCGGCCCCGGTCTCTGAGTCTGTCCCTGTCCCTGTCCCTGTGTCGGTCTCGGTCCCTGTCCCGGTGTCGGTCTCGGTCCCTGTCCCTGTCCCTGTCCCTGTCGCGGTCCCGCTCTCTTGATTGTCGTTGGGGTCGACGAATTGCGGGTTGGCCTCGACGAGGCACCTCACGAACATGAGGGCACACAACGAGTAGTAGCGAGGCTTCACTTCGACCCTACCCGCTTCTCGAGCAGACTCAGCCGTTGACCGGCCTGCGAGTGACCGAGGCCCTTTGCCTTTTGATAGTGCTTGCGGGCGCAGCCGTAATCCATGATCTTCGTGCACGAGTCTCCCACGAACATATGTAGATCTTTGCGCTTGGGCCGGAGCCTGACCGCGCGTCGAGCGAACTCCAGCGCCTGGCGGTAGTCGCTGCGGTCGAAGTAGATGTGGTGGAGGCCGACGAGGGCGGCGACATTCCTCGAGTTGCGCGCGAGGACCTGGCGAAACAAGCGCTCGGCTTCGTCGTTGCGGCCGGCCTCGTAGGCGGCCTGGGCTGCCTCGACGGCCGCCTTGTTCGAGGACTTGTGCTTCCTCGACGGTCCAGACGAGTGGCTTGGGCCCGCGTCATTGAGCTGGCCCGCCCCGGGCTCACCGTCCCCGAGCTCGACGTCCGCGGCGAGCTCGGCGTCCGCGAGCTCGCCGTCGGTGGCCTCGCTGACCTCGACATCAAACGCATCGACCGGGAGCTCGGGCGGCTCGGCCACCGCCCGCGGCCCGAGGGTGGCAGCGACCTCGCGGACGAGCTCGTCGGGCAGCTCGGCGCCGAGCGTGTCGAACAGGCGATCGACCTCGGCTGAGGTGCGGCCCTGCTGGCGGCGGGCTCGCTTGACGGCGGCCAACTTCTCATAGCGAAGCTTCTCATCACCTTCGGCCAGGGCCACCAGGGGCTCGGTGGCCACGAGCTC
Source organism: Enhygromyxa salina (assembly GCF_002994615.1). Classification (GTDB taxonomy): domain Bacteria; phylum Myxococcota_A; class Polyangia; order Nannocystales; family Nannocystaceae; genus Plesiocystis; species Plesiocystis salina_A. Next base: position 81,230 of record NZ_PVNK01000242.1, read on the forward strand.
GTGGGGCTCGAACTCGCCGACCGCCGCGCGCTCGCGCAGCTTGAGCAGCGAGGCCTCGGACAGGGCCACGCGCTGTTTGACGCGCTCGTGGTCACCGAACATCAGCGCCTGAACATAGAACTCCCAGGCGAACTCGCGCCCGCCCTCGCGATCCCAGTAGTTGTCGCCGAGCCCGAGGAGCGTGTCAGCGAACTCGTCGCGCAGCGTCGCGCCGGTCTGCTCGACGCCGACGAGCTGCAGGCTCTCGAGCTCGAGCACGACTCGGTAGGCGGTCTCGGCCTCGGGGTCGGCGACCGTCGGGTAGACCCAGCGCGCGTGCGCGGCGGCTTCGCGCGCGCGCTCGCTCAAGCCCTCGATCTCGCGCTGGACCTCAGCGACGGTCTCGGCCTCGGCGCGCAGGTGATTGCGCCAGCCCAGGGCCAGGGCGACGCCGAACAGTGCCAGCAAGGCGACGCCAACGATCGTTCGGCGTCGTGCGGCGATCCGCTCGAACCCCCGCATCGTCGCCAGGCCCTCTTCGAGGCGCTGGGTCCGTTTTTCGTCGGTGAGGATCGGCGCCGGGAGCTCGTCCCAGGCGGTGCGAAGGCCCAGCTCGAGCTGGAGCTCGATCAACGCGGCCTCGAGCTCGGCCGCGGATGGGTAGCGCAGCTCCGGATCCTTGGACATGCCTCGCAAGATGATCTTGTCGAGACCCGACGGGAGCCCGCCCTCGACCAGCTCCGAAGGTGGCCGCGGTGGCGTGATGACGTGGCTCGTTCGCATGGCGTCCACGTCGGTGGTCTGAAACGGCAGGTGCCCGCTGGCGAGCTCGTAGAGCGTCACGCACAGCGAGTAGATGTCGGCGCGCTCGTCGGCGGTGATGCCCTGGCACTGCTCCGGAGACATGTAGGCCGGGGTCCCGCCGTTGTTGCCATGCCGGGGCCCTTCGGCCAGCGCGGCGAGGCCGAAGTCGACGAGCTTGACCTGCTCGCGCCCGCGCGCGTCGGTGCTGACCATGACGTTCTCGGGCTTGACGTCCCGATGCACGAACCCGGCCTCGTGGGCGTCGTGGAGGCCCTTGCAGATCTGACGCGCGAGCCCGAGCAGACGCGGCAGCGCCAGCGGTCCCTCGTCGCGCCCGATCGCGCAGAGGCTGACCCCGTCGACGAGCTCCATCAGGTACATCAAGCGCCCGTCGGACAGCTCCTTGAAGTCGAAGATCTCGACGATCCACGGCGAGCCGATCTGGCTGATCGTCCGAGCCTCCTCGCGAAAGCGACGCATGCTCCTGAAGCTCTGGCTGAGGCTGAGCAGCTTGACGGCGTAGCGACGCTCGATGTCGAGGTGGCGAACCTCGAAGACCACGCCCATGCCCCCCTGCCCGAGCCAGCGGACGATGCTGAGCCGGGTCTCGGGGATCACGCTGCCGGGCGCGAGCTTGGGCAGGAGCCAGTCGTCACGGGTCGCAGGGCCGGGCTTCGCCGGAGCTCCGGGGATCGGATCGGGGCGCGTCTTGGTGTACGCGACGAGGGTCTTGACCTCTTCGCCGCGCATGCTCAGAACCTCCCCCGCCAGGTCAGACCCGCGCTGACCTGCCCGCGCTGGGCCCAGACGACCAGACCGACCCCGGTCGCGAACATCGCTGCGCCGCCGGCCGCCAACCCCACGCCAAGGTTGCGCGTGGTGTAGGAGAAGCGACAGGTACCGTTGACATCGATGTTGATGCCCGTGCAGCGACCCGGCCAATCCTTGCCGTGCATCGCGATCAACGCCGTCCCAGCGATACCAAGCGCAACGCCCAGGCTCAGGCTCGTCCACCCCGGCCACGCCGGTCGGCCGCGACCGAGCTTCGGCACCAGCACGAAGTCCTCGCGCTCGTCGAGGCCGCCGACAATTTGCAAGGTGCGCTCCTCGGACTCGTAGCCGCCAAAGCGAACCTCCACGTGGTGCTCGCCCGGGACCAACTCCCCGATCCACGGGCTCCGCCCCGCGGCCCGGCCGTCGATCCGGACCTGGGCGCCGTCGGGATCGGTGTTGATCTGGACCCGGCTGGGGGACTTGTCGAGCACGGCCAGCCGCGTGCACAAGGTGTCGAGATCGGTGGCGAGCTGCTCCTCGAGCTCGGCGACGCTGCACAGCTCACAGGTGCTGGCGAGGGTCAGCGGCGCGTCGAGGCGAGGATCGCTGACGACCCAGTCGAGCGAGTAGACTCGGCTGGTTCCGCCGATCCGCGCGCTCAGGCTGGCTTCGTCTGCGGCGCAGTCCTCGACACACGGCGGCGGCTCGCAGGCCATGCCCAACATCCGCCCGAAGTCGTCAGCCAACGCCGCCTGCTCGCGCTTTGGGATGCCATCTTCAAAGCTCAGTCCAGCGGCGGCGTCGACCGGAGCTGCCGGTTGGAGCACGAGCAAGGACAGCGCGACGACACCGAGCGATGTTGCGCTCACTGAGTCGGCCTCCTGACCGCTTCGCTGGTGCTCCTGAGGGGATTCATGGCCGGGTCGAGACAGGTACTTTCGCAACGTGTTCGGGCAGACGCCGCTGATGTCCGCGAGCGCGGCGAGCTTGGCCACGGTCAGCTGCTCGTCGAGGTGGGCCTTGGCGTACTCGACGGCGGCCACCAGCGGATCGAACCGGCCGCGAGCGCTCGATCTGCGTCAGAGGCTCTCGAAGGTGGGTCCGCAATTGCGCGGCGGGTGGTGTAGACGAGGGCATCTCAACGCTGGCAGGATCACACGATTTTTAGCGAGCGCTGTGAGAGACTCACGCGTCGACCTGCAAATAAGAGTGAATCACCACCAAACCCTCCACCGCAAGGCAAACCCGTCGAGCGGCCCCCCCCCACACCACGGAGCGATGCACCGATGATCTACGAACGACCCGAGCTAAAATCCCGCTACGAAAACTTCATCAATGGCGAGTACGTGGCCCCCGTCGAGGGCCGCTACTTCGAGAACCCGTCCCCGATCGACGGCAAGACCTTCTGCGAGATCCCGCGCTCCGGCGCCGCCGACGTCGAGCGCGCGCTCGACGCTGCGCACGCAGCCGCGAAGACCTGGACCAAGACCTCCGTCGCCGAGCGCAGCAAGATGCTCCTCGACATCGCCCAGATCACCGAGGACAACCTCGAGTACCTCGCCCGCGTCGAGACCGTCGACAACGGCAAGCCGATCCGCGAGACCCTGGCCGCCGACCTCCCCCTCGTCGTCGACCACTTCCGCTACTTCGCCGCGGCCATCCGCGCGCAGGAGGGCGGGATCTCGGAGCACGACGCCAACACCGTGTCGATCAACCTGCCCGAGCCGCTCGGCGTCGTCGCCCAGATCATCCCGTGGAACTTCCCCCTGCTGATGGCCGCGTGGAAGCTCGCCCCGGCGCTCGCCGCCGGCAACTGCGTGATCCTCAAGCCGGCCGAGCAGACGCCGGTCGGGATCATGGCCTGGGTCGAGCTCGTCAAGGATCGGATCCCCCCGGGCGTCCTCAACATCATCCATGGCTTCGGGCCCGAGGCCGGCAAGCCGCTGGCCCAAAGCGAGCGCATCGCCAAGGTCGCGTTCACCGGTGAGACCACCACCGGCCGGCTGATCATGCAGTACGCGTCCGAGAACATCATCCCGGTCACGCTCGAGCTCGGCGGCAAGAGCCCCAACCTGTTCTTCTCGAGCGTCATGGATCACGACGACGCGTTCTTCGACAAGTGCCTCGAGGGCGCCGCGATGTTCGCCCTCAACCAGGGCGAGGTCTGCACCTGCCCGAGCCGGGTGCTCGTCCAGGACGCGATCGCCGGGAAGTTCATCGATCGCTTCGTCGACCGGGTCAGCAAGATCAAGGTCGGCAACCCGCTCGACTCCGAGACCATGGTCGGCGCCCAGGCCTCCAACGACCAGTACGAGAAGATCCAAAACTACCTGAAGATCGGCGCGCAAGAGGGCGCCGAGGTCCTGATCGGCGGCGGCGTCTACGAGGGCGACGCGCCCGAGGGCGGCTACTACATCCAACCGACCGTGTTCCGCGGGACCAACCGGATGCGCGTGTTCCAGGAGGAGATCTTCGGCCCGGTCACCAGCCTGACCACCTTCGCCGACGAGGCCGACGCGGTCGAGATCGCCAACGACACGCTCTACGGGCTCGGCGCGGGCGTGTGGACCCGCGACGCCCACGAGCTCTACCGCGTGCCGCGGGCGATCCAGGCCGGGCGCGTGTGGGTCAACTGCTACCACCTCTACCCCGCCCACGCGGCCTTCGGCGGCTACAAGAAGTCGGGCATCGGCCGCGAGAACCACAAGATGATGCTCGACCACTACCAGCAGACCAAGAACCTGCTGATCAGCTACGACAAGAACGCCCTGGGATTCTTCTAATGTCGACCCCACGCGTGCTCGTCACCGACGCCGCCAAGGCCGTCATCGATCAGCTCCGCGAACAGCACGGCCCCCTGATGTTCCACCAGTCCGGGGGCTGCTGCGACGGATCCCAGCCGATGTGCTTCGCGCTCGGCGAATTCCGCCTCGGCCGCTCCGACGTCAAGCTCGGCGAGATCCACGGCTGCCCGTTTTACATGGACAAGCGCCAGTTCGAGACCTGGGAGCACACTCAGCTGACCGTCGACATCAAGCCCGGGCGCGGCTCGAGCTTCTCGCTCGAGATCCCGCTCGGGCTGCGCTTCCTGATCGAGAGCCGGATGTTCGACGAAGGTGAGCTCGCCGAGCTCTCCCCCGTCGAGCCCGTCGACGCCTGAGCCCCCCAGGGTGGAAGGATGACGTGGGGCTGGGGCCTGTCCCTGCTGCCGTGCGCATCGGGGTCAGGCCGAGGGCGTACAGCTCGAAGGGCTCGGCGCTGAGCTCGCTGTCGCTTGCGAAGTCGACGCTCGTTCTGGGCGCGCCGTGCCCGGGACTGCGGTGAGCGGGTCCGGGTCGCGCCGGGTCCTGCGCCGAGCGCCACCCAGTCGAGCTGCCGGACACAGCGAGAGCCCCAGGACCGCCCGGGTCGCTACGAGAGTCGACCTCGCGCGGCCGGTCGCAGCGCCCGACCGGGGTCGCGCTATTGTGCAAGCTCCAGCGGAGGTGACCATGGCGGAGGCCGGCATCCGTGTCCTGCTCATCGAGGACGATCCCGTTCATGTCGCGCTCGTCGAAGGCCTGCTCGGCGCCGAGCCGCGCCTCAACGCCGAGGTCGAGACGGTCGGCCGGCTCGACACGGGCTTGGCCCGGATCCGCGAGCGCCGCCCCGACATCCTGCTCCTCGACCTCAACCTCCCCGACAGCACGCGCCTCGACACCTTCTATCGGGTCCGGGCGGCCGACCCCAGCCTCCCCGTCGTGGTCCAGACCGCGGTCGACGACCTGTCCCTGGCGATGAAGGCGGTCGACGCCGGGGCCCAGGACTACCTGATGAAAGACCGCATCAATCATCAGACCCTGGCGCGGTCGATCCGCTACGTGCTCGAGCGCTCGCGGGCCCGATCGGGCGAGTGGGACTCGCCGATGTTTCGCCTCGCGCAACAGCAGCTGCTCAAGGCCGCGCAGGTCATGGACCTCGACGACAATGTCCGCCAGCGGCTGCTGTTCCCCCAGCGCAGCCAGGTCGCGGCCCTGTCCTTTCGCCGCGAACGCTACGGCCAGGTCGAGACCGTGTTCGGCTACCGCGTCCAGCACGTGCTGACCATGGGCCCGACCAAGGGCGGGATTCGTTACCACCCCGACGTCGACCTCGGCGAGGTCTCGGCCCTGGCGATGTGGATGACCTGGAAGTGCGCGCTGGTCCGGCTGCCCTTCGGCGGGGCGAAGGGGGGCGTTCGCATCGATCCCGCCCGCTTCTCCCGGACCGAGCTCCAACGGGTCACGCGACGCTACACCTCGGAATTCATCGCCATGCTCGGTCCAGACAAGGACATCCCGGCCCCCGATCTCGGGACCGACGAGCAGATCATGGCCTGGATCCTCGACACCTACAGCCAGCAGGCGGGCTACACGGTCCCGGCCGTGGTCACGGGCAAGCCCGTCGAACACTTCGGCTCGCTCGGCCGCAAGGAGGCCACGGGCCGCGGGCTGGTCGATGTCGTCGAAGCGGCCGCGAACCACCTCGCGCTCGATCTGACCAAGGCCACGGCCGTCGTTCAGGGCTTCGGCAACGTCGGGCGCCACGCGGCGCAGCTGCTCGCCGAGGCGGGGGTCCGCGTGGTCGGGGTCAGCGACGCGAGCACGGGCCTCCACGATCCCAAGGGTCTCGACCTCGCGGCGGTCACGGCCTGGGTCGATGACCACGGCCTGCTCGACGGCTACCCCGACGCCGACCGGCTGACCAACGCCGAGCTGCTCGAGCTGCCCTGCGATATCCTGGCGCCCTGCGCGATCCAAAACCAAATCACGGCCGCCAACGCCAGCCGGATCTGCTGTCGGATCCTCGCCGAAGGCGCCAACGGACCGACCTCGCTCGAAGCTGACGAGATCCTGGCCGAGCGCGACGTGTTCGTGATCCCCGACATCCTGTGCAACGCCGGGGGCGTGACGGTCTCGTACTTCGAGTGGGTTCAGGGCATGCAAAACCTGATGTGGAGCCTCGACGAGATCAATCGCCGGCTGCGGGAGCTCCTCGTCCACGGGTTCGACCGCATGACCGCGCGAGCACAGGCCCTGGGCGTCGACAACCGCACGGCGGCGCTGGTCGAGGGGGTCGAGCGGGTCACTCGCGCGAAGCTGGCCCGGGGTCTGTTTCCTTGACCGGGGCCTCGAGCCGAGCCTCGAGTTCGGCCTCGAGCTGCGAGAACAGGGCTCGAAGCTGCGCCCAGTCCGAGGCGATGGTTTCGAGCTGGCCCCGCTCGCCAGCGAGCTCGAGGCGACGGGCGAGCTCGGCGACCCGCTCACTACCGAGCGCGCCCGCAGCCCCCTTGCAGCGATGAGCCACGGCTCGCAACGCGGCCGCGTCTTCGGCCTCGACGGCTTGGCCGAGCCCCTCGCGCAGCGTGGGCAGCTGCTCGAGGAACACGGTCGCGACCCGGAGCATCATCGCTTCACTGCCCCCGAGCCGTTCGACGGAGCGCTGCCAGTCGACCAGCGGCGCGGGTGAGGGGGCCGAGGCTGGCGTTGGCTCGGGTCCGGGCGAGCTCGGCGAAGCCGCGTCCCGGACCCGGCCGAGGGCATCGGCGAGCTGTGCACCGGTGACCGGCTTCGCGACGTAGTCGTCCATGCCGGCCGCGAGGCACCGCTCACGATCACCGGACATGGCTTGCGCGGTCATGGCAATGATCGCCACATGCCCGCCGGTCTCACGCTCGCCCTCGCGGATCGCCCGCGTCGCCTCGAGGCCGCCCATCCTCGGCATGCGCAGGTCCATGAGCACGACGTCGAAGCGCTCGTGGTCCGCGAACACGCGCTCGAGCGCAGCCCGGCCATCGGCGACGGTCGTGACCTCGTGGCCGCGCTGCTCGAGCAGGGTCCGGGCGACCGTCTGATTGACGGGATCATCTTCGGCCACGAGCACACGCAGCGGTCGCGCGCCGGGCTCTCGCGCCGGCGCCAGACGGGGCGCACTGACGCCGAGCTCGCGCTCGATCGCGCGCAGGAGATCGGACTGCTTGACCGGCTTGGTCAAGAATCGGGCGACGCCGAGCGCCTGGGCTTCGGCGACCTCGCCGCCCAGCCCGCCCGACGACAGCAGGATCAGGCTGGTCGCGCGCAAGCGCGGATCGTCGCGGACCTGTCGCGCGACCTCGAGGCCGGTGATGCCGGGCATCTGCGAGTCGAGCAGGACCACGCGAAAGTCCCGACCGACGGCCGCCGCCGCCCGCAGACATTCGAGCGCCTCGGGCCCCGAGGTCGCCGTGGTCGGGTGCGCGCGCCAGGTCGAGAGCAGCCCGGCGAGGACCCGGCGGTTGGTGTCGTTGTCGTCGACGACGAGGATCGGCAGGTCACGCATGAGGTTGCGCAGCGGGCCGGGGGTCGCCGCGGCTTCGTCGACGCCGAACTCGGCGCTGAACCAAAACCGACTGCCGTGACCGAGCTCGCTGTCGAGCTCCAGCTTGCCGCCCATGATCGCAACGATCTCGCTCGAGATTGCGAGGCCGAGGCCGGTCCCGCCGGCACGCCTCGGCACGCTCCGGCCGGCCTGCTCAAAGGCTTCGAAGATCCGCTTGCGGTCGTCCACGGGGATGCCGACGCCCGTGTCGCGGACCTCGAAGCGCAGGCGCACGCGGTCCTCGTGCTGTCCGACCATGTCGATGCAAACCACGACCTCACCGACATCCGTGAACTTCACGGCGTTGTCGACGAGGTTGAGGATCACCTGGCGAAGGCGGATCGGGTCGCCGATGAGCCCGTCGGGAACCTCGGGCAGGATGCTCTGGACCAGCTCGAGGCCCTTGCCCGCCGCCCTGACGCCGAGGGTCTGGAGCGCGTCACCAAGGGTCTCGCGCAGGCTGAAGCTGGTCTGCTCGAGCTCGAGGCGCCCGGCTTCGACCTTGGATAGATCGAGGATCCCATTGATCAGGTGCAAGAGGGTCTCGGTCGACTGGCGGATGGTCTCGACATAGTCGCGCTGCTGACCGCTGAGCTCCATGCCCGCGAGCAGCTCGGTCATCCCGAGGATCCCGTTCATCGGGGTCCGGATCTCGTGGCTCATGTTGGCGAGGAACTCACTCTTGGCCCGGTTGGCCTGGTCGGCCTCGTCCTTGGCCTGGCGCAGCGCCTCGCCAGCGAGCGCGAGCTCGTCGGCCTGGCGCTTGCGCTCGGTGATGTCCTCGGAGACCCCGAGCAGGAAGGCCGGCCGGCCTTCCTCGTCGAAGATCGGGTCCTTGATCGTGTGCAGGACCCGCGGGCCCCGGTCCGTGTCGATGATCTCCTCGGGGATGTCGACCACGACCCCGCCCTCGATCACCTCGCGGTCCCTGGCCACGAATAGGTCGGCCTGAGCGGCCGGGAACAGATCGTGGTCACGGCTTCCGATCAGCGCCTCTCGGTCCAGGCCCGTGAGCTGCTCGCCGGCGCGGTTGAACAGCACGAAGCGACCGGTCTTGACCTCCTTGACGAAGACCATGAGCGGGATGCCCTCGACGATGTCGTGCAAGAAGCGCTCGGACCGACGCAGCTCGGCTTGCTTGGCCTCGAGCTCGTCCTTGCGCTGGCGCAGCTCCTCCTCCATGCGCTTGCGGAACATGAAGTCCGGAACGTGGACCGAGCCCGGCCGGGGGCGATGCGCTTCGCGGGCGAGCAGGCCCTCGATGTGCGCGTCGATGCGATCCGGCGGGGCCATCACGAACTGACAGGCCTCGTCACCCTTGGCCCGACAGCGCAGCTCGGCGGCGACCAGCGGCATCCCGAGCGCGGACTCGCACCAGCCCGAGGAGTAGCCGGCGTTCATGATGCACACCGGCAACTCGGTGCTCACGCCCGCGCGGATCCACGCGTCAGCCTCGAAGCTGTTGTGGTGTTCGAAGAGTTTCATGAAGGAGTCGTCGGCGACGACCCTCGAGCGCGGATCGACGCTCACCCGCGCCCAGCCCGAGTGCGCGAAGTGGGCCGGGCCTGCGGCGACCTTGGCGAGCGGATCCTCGACGCCGCTGCGCTCGGCGTAGCTGAGGGCGTCGGCCTTGCCGATCCCGTGGGCGAGGTCGAACAGGATGTTGCGGGCGAAGTCGTCGGCCTCGGCCTCACGGCCTTCGCCGTAGAGCCCGCGAACCATGCCGAAGAACTCGACGGAGAGCGACGCCGCGCGGACCAACACGTAGCGCTCGCCCGCGATCTCGATGGTGCCCTCCGCGTTGCTCACGCCCTTGTCCCGAAACAGCTCGGAGACCAGGCGCTCGGCCTCCGCGAACACGGGGCCTAGCGGATCGGGGACGTCGGCGAACTTCGTACCCATGGCGGCCTTCGTGATAGGCGAAACCAGCGACGCCGACAAAGCCAGGCGCGACAAAGGCGGCGATGCTGGCGCTCAACCAATCCAGCCGCGCCCCCAACCAGTATGCTGGACCCGCGGCGACGCTGCACAGAGCGCCCTGGCGAGGGCCCTCGCTCGCCGACCGCGCACCGAACGCGTTGCTGTTCACATCCGGGGGCAAGATCCATCGGGGCTTGCGGTGAGGCCAGATGAAGCAGGCTTGGGGTGGCGCGACGTACGCCCCGCGCTGCGAAGTCCTGCAAGGCTGGACCGACAAGGCGGAGGTAGGCGGCGCGAGCGGGGCATGGCAGCGGCTCGACGAGTGCCGACCTCGCCCTCGACCACCTCGCTTCGCAAGGTTGGCGCTCGAGCCCGTCCCCGCCCTACGTGGGGCATTCTTCGATCCGAAGCCAAATTTGATCCTCGAAAATGATCGTGCCCATCTCGAACCAGCCAACCCAAAATAGGTCTGGCAAAGAGTATTTTGTCTTATCGGGCTCGACCCCGAGCACAAAGATTATTTGGGGTGCTCTCTCCAGCCCTCAGCGCACGGTCGGGTCGTTCCAGGAGAAGCCCACGCCGTTGACGGGGTCCTCGTCAGGCGGCATGTGCCGCGGCTTGTAACAGCTGAGGCTACCCGGCGGGCACCACTCGAGGTCGGTCTCGACCGCGCTGACGAGCGTCACGTGCTTGGTCTTGGCCAGGGCGAACACGTGCATCTTGGTGGGTGCGCGTCCGCGGCGGCCCGCGAGGTTGACGTTGTACTCGGCCTCGAGCTCCCACGGCAGCTCTTCGGCCACGCCGATCAGGCACGGCGCGCTGTGGGTCCAGACGCACAAATAGGCGGTGAACTTGGTCCGCAACCACACGCGATCGATGTCGAAGTGGCCGAGGGTCGGGGGGTGGATGTCCCACCCCTGACTGGGCGCGTCCTCGGCCTGGATCCAGCAGTGCGCGCCGATCGGCTTGGTCTTTGCGTGGAGGCTCAGGGCGTCTTGGGCGTTGGGCTGGGCCACGGTCAAGACCCCGTGGCGCGCGGTCCAGTGGGTCATCACGCCAGCGGGTGCGCTCTTGTCGACGACCGGCGCGGTGTCGCTCGGCTGGGGATTCAAGCGCGCATAGGCAGCGCCCCCGGCGTCGCGCTGCAGGGGTATGGAGCGCAAGGTCCAGGTGTCGCCGCTGCCGTCGGTGGTGATGTAGCTGGCGCCGGTCGAGTCGCTGCGGATGTTGTTGATCCAGCCGGCCGAGACCTTGTCGAGGCCGCGCCTGCCGTCGACGCCGCCGCCGATCAGCCGGATCTTGGTCTGAAGTCGGACCGGAGCTGATTCGTTGCCCCCCTGGCTGCCGAGCACGATGTCGCCGTGGTTGAGCCAGCAGCCGCCCGGGTGCTTGGTGAACTTGTGCTTGCTCTCGAGCCGCTCGACCTTGAGCAGGACCAGGTTCAAGCACAGAAACTCGGCGGTGTCGTCGAACGCGGCCCCGCCCGCGACGTCGACGCTGGCCTTGACGTGGAAGGTGCCGGTCGCGTCGGTCTCGACCTCGAGAAACTCGTTGTTGGGCCCGCTTTCGTGAATCGTCGGGAGCGGGCGCTGGGACGCGGCCTGCACCTGGGCGTGATCATCGGGCGCGCGCTCGATGTGCCACACGTAGCGCGAGCCAGCGGGCATCCGCGCCGTGGCCTCGAGCCGCAGCGGGCCACAGACCCCCTCACGCTGGGCGTCGACCAGCGGTGGACGGCGATCGGCGGTCGCCGACAACAGCACGACGGGCGCGTTGGCGGTGAGATCGGTCGTGTCTGCGCCCTCGACCGTGGGCCGCGTCGGGAGGTTGAGCGTGGTGCTGTCGTTGAGCTGCCGCACGGTCCGCGGCGGGGTGACCGGGAGCGTCGCCGTGAGCGTGACCATCTCGAACTCGCGCTTGTTGCCCGTGTCGACGTTGGACATCTTGACCAGCTCCGCGTCGGCGTTTGCGGCCTCGGCCTCGCCGTGCACCGACCACCCCATCAGCCGGACCATGCACATCCCGCAAAAGTGCTGCGACGAGACGTGATAGTTCATGATGCAGTTGTCGTGCTCATTGTCCGGGACCGCGATGTGGACCGCCGGCTTGGCGCCCTGCTCGTGGGGTGAGTGGGGCAAGAACAGCGCGTGGCCGAGCTCGTGGGCCGCGACCAGGTCGAGGGCCTTGAGCCCGCCCCCACCGAGCGCGGGGTCATCCTGGAGGTACGCGTAGGCGCAGGTCTCGGTCGCGATCGAAGAATTGGTCCCGCCCGCCCGCGACTCCCCCGCGTGGGTCGCCATCTGCTGGAACAGGAAGAAGAACACGCCCTTGTCTGCGGCGTGGTTCGCGGCGACGTACTCGCGCATGACCCGGGTCGAGATGCCCTTGCTGACCTGGCTGTAGCTTTGCTGGCTCAAGCCCACGGCACACAGCGGATTGAGCGCGTCCTCGACGGTCTGGCGGTCGGCGGGCGCGTTCATGCGCTGGACCGCGACGACGTTGAGCGCGATGTTGCCGCGAACCACCGTGAGGTTGGGCCCCGGCGCGAGGTGCTGGCCGAGCGCGTGGTGGACGTAGATCGTGTAGCCAGGCCCGACCTGCTCGCGGTGGATGACGAAGCCCCGGGTGTGGGTGCCCGGGTGCTCGACCGGCTCGCCAGGCCTGAGGCTGTGGTCGTTGACGGCGCCCGTGACCTGGACCTGCCACACGCCCGTAGCCGCCAGCGCGCTCACGTGGGCCGGGGCGTTGAGCGGATCACCAAATTGGACGCAGTCGGGCCCGGCCTGGTCGGCGCCGAGCATGGTCCCGAACCACACCTTGTTTTGGTAGGTCATGTAGTCGGTCACGCCGAGGAAGAACGAGTCCTCCCAGCTCCCGACGTTGACGGTCGCGGGCGGGGCCATCTCCAGCTCGATCCGCGCCTCCTCGAAGATGCCCTCGACCGTGGCCGTGTTGACGTTGCCCACGGTCCCGTCGGCCCGGTAGATCCAGGCGTTGACTCGGCGCCAGATCTCGAACACCCCGCTCGACGCCTGCGGCAGCGCCGAGGCCCGCAAGTTCGGGCCGGTCTCGTCGTAGGGGAAGTCGCGGGTCAGGAGGTAGACCGAGATCCGGTAGCGGTCGCCTGCGATGCGCGAGGGCTGGAACATCACGCCGGTCGAGCCCGCCGCGACCCCGGACTTGCGGGGCTTGCTGCGCCCGGCCCAGCGACGCGCGGGACAGTCCAAGACCTCGAAGGGCGGCTCGTTGGGCAGCAGCGCCGCGGTCGCAGCCGTGTAGTTGGCCGCGGCCTCGGTCGGGAACACCCGCGCCGCGCCCCGGCCTCGCTTGCCGCCGTGCTGACGGTGGCAATTGTTCGAGCCCTCGGGCGCCTCGCCGGCCTCGGCCTCGACCTCGACGAGGTGATCGAGGGCGTGGGTCAGGTAGTCGCGGGTGCGCTGGGGCGCGGCGCCAGCCCACGTGGTGACCTTGTTGGCCGGGTCGTCCTCCCAGTCCCACAAGAACTCGGCCGCGCCCAGGGCCCAGGGGGCGGCCGTGGCCTGAGTCACCACCCCGTCGGAGCGCAGCAGCGTGATCGCGGCCTGGACCGGGATCAACGGCCCGTCGCCCCACATCTGCTTGTAGCTGCGAAACGGCAGATCCGTGCCTGACTGCCCGTCGAGGTTGGTCGTGAACAGGTTGCTGTCGAGGGTCAGGCGGTGGTCGGCGGTGTCGAGCTCGACGCCCGCGACGACCGCGTTGGCCTTGAGCTCTTGGAGCAGCGCGACCTCGTAGGCGCGGACGTCGGCCTGGAAGCGCGCGTCGACGTCGTTGCGAGCGAGCGGGATCACGGCCTCGTCGCCCCACTCGAGCCGGATCGAGTCGACGAGCAGCTCGAAGTAGGTCCAGGCCTCGCCGAGCTTCGTCCACGCCCTGCGCTTGGGCTTGACGCTGAGCTTGAGCTTGTAGGGCGAGCTGGCCACGTCGACGACCTGACCGTCGACCCGGGCGTCGACCGCGGCGAGGCGCCCGTCCCAGACCAGGTCGTCGTTCTGGAGGCGCACGGGCCCGTTGGCGTCGCGGGGCTCGAGCCGACGGTTGGCCGAGCTGTAGTCGAGCGCGACGCTGAGCAGCGGGTTTGGATCGCCGATCCGAAACACCTCGAGCGTGGCCTCTCGGATCCGCGTGGGCTTGTGGAGGACGTACTTGATCGTGCAGACCTCGCCGCCGACGCCGAGGTTGGCGGCGCTCGGATCACCGGGCACGAAGTGAAGGCGCCCAGGCGCCGCGCTCGCGAGCTGGGCGTGCGCGCGGTCCCATTCGTAATAGCCGTGCTGCTTGGCCCGGACCGGAGAGTAGCTGGTCGAGCGCTGGGGGCCGATCTCGAGCCAGACCTCCCGGACGCCGCAGTAGCGCCGGGCGACGCGATTTCGCGCGACGTCCTGGGTGTCGGCGCTGCGCTGGGCCGCGATCTTCTGGCGGGCGCGGAGCCGATCTTGGCGCGCGTGGGAGTCGCAGACGGGCGCGTCGGTGAACGCGTCGTAGTCGATATCCGGCGGGTAGGTGATCGGCATCGTCTCAGCTGTCGTGATGCTCGGCGAGCGCGGCGATCGTCGGCTCGTCGAGCTCGCCGCTGACGCTCACCTCGTGATCGGCCTGGAAGGCCTCGAGCGCCGCGCGGGTGTCGTCGTCGAGCTGCCCCGAGCTCGGGCAGCCGTAGCCGAGGTTGGTCAGGCGGGCCTGGGCGCCGCGGATCGTCTCGACCGCATCGAGCCCGCCGAGCTCGAGCTCGTACTCCCAGATGTCGTCGGCCTCGACCTCGACCTCGAGCAGCGCGCGCCGCGAGCCCGGCGCGACCCAGACCTCGACCTTGCCGTCCGAGTCGGTCGCGCCCTCGTGGCGGACGCCGTCGACGGTCAGCGTGTAGGCCCGGTCTGCGAGCGCCTCGCCGTCGTCGGACACGAGGACCGAGAGCTTGGCCGGGACGCCCTTGATCTTGAAGGTGTGGCTGCTGTCGAGGGCGAGCTTGGCCTGCTTGGGCTCCCTGTCCGGGATCACGATCACGTCGCCCGGCGCGAGGCTGTTGGGGTTGCGCCGCGCGGCCCGGAGCTCGGCGTTGTCGGGCGCCTGCCACAGATCGTCGGGGAACAAGCCATGGCGATGGGCAATGCTCGAGATGCACTCGCCCTGCCGAACTCGGTACGACGTCGCCATCGACGACGAAGGTATCAGCTTCGTCGCGCTCGGGGGCCTACCCGCAGGAGTGGTGAAGCGCGATCGATCGCGCGCCCTCCCCACTTTCGCTCGGGGGTCCGCGGTGGGACACTGCGTTTGTGATCGCCTGCAACATTCGGCTCGCCGGGGTCGAGTACATGTTCTGCGATGCTCGCCAGCGCGCGCCGAGCTCGGGCCGACGACTCACCGCCCGCGAGCTGCGCGGCCTCCTGGCTGCCCACGGCTCCAACCCGCGGGTTCGCGCCTTGCTGAGCGAGCTCGACCGCGCTCGACCCGAGCGCCTGCGCCACGACCTCGGACGCAGGCGCGAGCGGCCGTCCGCGCGAGCAGTCAACGCCCTGCGCTGCTACGAGCTCGACACCGCGATCCCAAAGATCTCGCCCACGGCGATCCCCGAGCTCGCGCCCCCCGTCGCCTCGACCTTCGAGCCCAGCCCGATGTTCGACGAGCAACCGCACTGGGTCGAGCTTTGCCTCGTCGGTGAGAACGAAGAGCCGATCCCTGGCGTGCGCTGCGAGGTCACCTTGCCGAGCGGCAAGGTCGTGCGCCGCCGCAGCGACCGTCACGGGCTCGTGCGCATCGAGGGCATCACGACCCCGGGGGCCTGCAGTCTGACCCTGCCCGATCTCGATCAGAACGCGTGGGAGCCCGCCTGAGCGCCCGCCCAAGTCGAGCTCAGCGGTAGTCCGTGGCCTCGACCCCGAGCTCGTCGACCCAGGGGAAGGGATCGTTGCTGCTCGGGATGTCCTGACCCGGCCCGCGCTCGGTCAGGCGCAGGATCAAGGTCGAGAACGCGATCGACTTGCTCAGCTCCCGCATCTGCGCGCGCATCAGCTCGAGCTCGAGGGTGACCTCGTCGAGCGCCCGGCGGATCTCGAGGGCCTGCTCGACCGACACCGCCTTGTCGAGCAGCACCTGCAGGTGCGCTTGCATCTGCGTGAGCACGCGGATCCGGGCCTCGAGATCGGTGTACTGCGCGGTCACGTCGAGGGCCTCGAGCAAGCGGTAGTCGACGACGCCGAGCTCGGCGACGGCGTTCATCGCCGCTTCGAGCTGCGCGGCCGGGATCCGCAGCACGACCTGGTCATCGATCCGCTGGTGGAGCCAGCCGCCGTAGCGATCGGGCAGGCTCTCGACGAACGCGAGGGCCTGCTCGAGGTCGTAGACGCTGACCTGCATCGTCGCGGTGTAGATGATCTGGCGCTTTTGTGCGCTCGTGGGCGCCTCGTCGAGCTCCGGGGCCTCGACCTCGAGGGGCGTCGACCTTGGTTCGGCGACGGTGCTGGTGTCGTCCGTGGCCGCTGCATCAGTTGGCACCTCGGCCAGCTCGGGCTCGCCTTTGTTGCGAGTGAACGACGCTTTTCGCTTCTTGGCCATCCGCGGCTCGGGCGGGGCCGGGGCCAGACTCTCGGCCATCACCTCTTCGGACACGTCGCTCCGATAGCCGTAGTCGCCCTCGGCCGCGTACCCGTCACCGCCGCCGTAGTCGTTGTAGGACGGCGCCGAGGGACCGTAGCTACCGGACTTGCTCTTGCACGCCGACAGCCACAGCGGCAGCGCACAGATCAACAGGGGGAGCAGGACCGCGAGGGCTCGGCGGGGACGGCGACTGGCTGCGGGTTGCATCGCCCGGCCATCATAGCGCGAGCGAGCGCGGGCGCTCGGCGACGATCCCCCTCACTTGAAGTTCTGCACGGCCCAGTAGTCGCCCCCACCGGTCTGGTAGAAGCCACACGCGACCTTGGTGAAGCTCGGGTTGCTCATATTGAGGAAGTGCCCGTGCTCCGAGAAGGGCTCGCCGGGGCCCTCGGCCCACATCTGCGCCAGGCAGCCATCGAGGAGCTGGTCGGGGGGCCCGGGCCAGCCGGGGCACTCGTTTTGGGCCGACTCCCCGCACGCCCCGAACGCCCCGTGCGGCGTGTTGGTCATCGCGTCACTCTCGGCCTCGTCGTTGGAGCAGACCTCGGCCTCGGTCCAGCGCTCGAGCGGGGCCAGGTCGAGGGTCGCGCGGTACATGTTGATGATCTCGACGCAGTAGTCGGCGTCGCCCTTGTAGGGGTTGCCGGGGTCGCCCGTGTCGCCGTCGCCCGTGTCGCCGTCGCCCGTGTCGCCGTCGCCGTCGCCCGTGTCGCCGTCGCCCGTGTCGCCGTCGCCCGTGTCGCCGTCGCCCGCGTCGCCGTCGCCCGCGTCGCCGTCGCCCTGGTCGGCGCCGGTCATCTCACCGTCGCTGGTCTCGGCCGCGTCGCCCAAGCTCTCGCCGTCCGAGACCTCGCCATGGCAAGCGAGCCCAGCCACACAGACACACGCGAGGAGACCAAGTCGGCGCATGCCCGGATGGTACCTCACCTCGACTGGAGCGTTCGCTACCGGCCGCGCAGCGGCCATGCGTGGAAAAAAGGCCCCCTCCGCTCCCCCCAAGCGCTCGCCTTGCGGCTCGTACGAGCCCTAAATCATTCAGCTTTTTCAATCCAACGCTTGATCTAGCAGCCCGGGGTGCAATGCCTCGCGCCGCCTCGCTTGGCCTGTTCACCGAGGGCTTTGTCGCCAAAACTAGCAGTACGCCCGGTACAGCGGCGTTTTGGCTTCGCGCCCTCGGCGAAAATTCCGGCGCGAGGCGACACGATGCATTACACCCCGGGCTGCTAGTCGATCGGCAGCTCTTGCTTGTACTGCGGCGGCGGCTTGAGCTTCTCGCGCCGGATGACGCGGACGCACGCGTTCCAGCGCAGGACGGCGTCTTCGTTGCCCTCGGGTCGGAGCTTCTCCGCGGCCTCGTAGAGATCCATGGCGTCGCGCAGGCCGTCATAAGCGAACGCTGCCGCGTGCCCGCGATCGAGAAAGCCAAGCGCCTCGCGCTCGGTGACCAGGCCGCGGTAATACAAGCGCGAGTACTCGTCGCCGAGCTTGTCGACGTGCTTCATGATCGCGGCCGTGCGCGGCGACTTGCGGATCCCGGCGTACTGATCGCTCATCGCCAAGATCAGCTCGAGCCGCGCATCCTCGTTGTCGGGCTCGACGGCGAGGATGTCGAGGCAGATGCTCTCGGCTTGGCGTGGATCGTTGAGATCCCGATATTTGCGCGCCTTGCCCAGCGCGTGGGCGATGCTCCCGTGGTGGATCTTCTTGAGCTCGAAGGTGTCTGACTCATTCATCTTGGACCTGTCGGTTCAAAGTGGCCGGGGCGTGTAATAACGATCAACGACCCGCTCCTTCATTGGAATAGCGGTCGCGAGGGTCCGCCAAGTGCGGGTAAATGTGTTGGCATTGGCATCCTGTTCCGATCCACGAGCTATCTCGCATTCTTACCAGAGCCGCGCATAACACGCAAGGAACCCAAGGCGCCATTTTGGTCTGCGAGGTTGGTCAATGGATAAATTTTTGCGCTGTACTGCCAAGGCTGTCGAGCCGGATAATTGCGCGAGTGATCCAGGGCGGCGGACTCACTCACTCGGCGCACGCTGCGCGACGCCCACAGATTGAGCGGCGCGCCCGACCAGCGCCTTCGAGGCCGCGCACACGAAATTGCGGCGGGTCGGGGGCGGGTCGCAGTAGCGCTCGAGCACGAGCTGATAGAGGCTCGCAGCGCGGGGGTCGTCGTAAAGATGGAGGACCCGGGCGAACAGGTAGAGGCGCCAGGGATCCTCGATTCGGGCGAGGCTGGCCTCGTCGAGGGCCGGGGCGCGAACCTCGAGGCTGACCGGCAGCGTCGGGGCTCGACGTTCGGGCACCAACACGATCGATGTGACGGTGCTCTGAGCGTAGAACGAGGCCGGATGCGGCGCCCTCCCGGGCACCCCGGGCACGACGGCGGGCGGCGGATCGCCGAGCTCACCGAGCAAAGGCGCGGCCCTCGGCCGCGAGGGATCGACGGTGAACGCCGGAAAGTTGGACCACGCGTCGGCGAAGATCGGCTGGTCGAGGGTCGGACCGGTGACGAGCACGAGCTCGTGACCGCTGCGAATCGAGGCCATGTTCACGTCGAGCTGCGGGGCCCAGGCCAGCGCGGGCTCGAGCGCGGTGTCCAAGAGCAGCGCGAGCAGGTGGTTTTGCCCCTCGCAGTTGGTGCCGCCGCGGACCAGACGCGCGAACACGCCGTCGCCAAAGCGCGGATCGCCGACGTAGGCCAAATAGCCGATCTCGTCCTCCTCGGCTCCAAAGTGCTCGATCTTGATCTCGAGCTGGTTGAGGGTCTTGGCCCGGACGACGCTCGTCGCTTCGCGCGCGAGGCCCTCGGGGTCTCGCTCGTCAAAGCCCGCGAGCTCGCGCTCGACCCAGGCCCAAGCCAGGGTCTGGCCCATCGCGAGGACAAACTCTCGATCGCGCTTGGGGAGGCCTTCGAGCCAGCTCTCGAACCCATCCTCGCCGCTGGTGAAGTACTCCGGGTAGCGATCCACGAACCACAGCGCGGCCTCGACCGGGGGCACCTCGAGCTCGACTCGGAAGCGCGCGGGCGGCTCGGGCGGCGGCGGCAGCCACAGGCCCATGAAGATCGCGGCGAACCCGAGGATCGCCGCCAGCGGCAGCGCAACACGCCGAGGCGGGATGTTCACAGGGCATCCCCCGCCAGGTCGGTCCCGCCCATCGCCGCGAAGATATCACTCAGGCCAGCGACGCGGCTGGATCTACGCTCGGTGCCCACGACCTGCGCAGTTGCGTGGCCCCCGACGCGATGCGAAAAAGCGCCGGTGCCCGGGCTGTTCGACAAGCTCCTGCGCCGACGCAAACTCGGCGTCTCGGTCAGCCGTGAGGTCGCCGAACGAGCGTCGGACCACTTGCTGGACATGGACGAGGCCCTCGAGCAGCTCGCCGAGCTCCCGGGCCTCGAAGACTTCAAGCGCACGCGCGAGCTCCCCGCCGAGTTCTTGCCGCTGTGGGACCGGGCCCTCGCCGCCTACGACGCCTATGTCCAGACCATGACGACCGGCCCCCGCGCGCTCGCGGTCCGCTGCCAGGCTGGCTGCGCGGCCTGCTGCCACGACGTGCCCACGGGCGTCCAGGCCGTCGAGCTCCTGGCGATCTACGCCAGCTACCGCGAGTTCGACGACTTCGCCGCGCTCCACAACCAGGCCTGCGATCTGTCCGACGAGCTCACGGCCCTGCTCGCGAGCGAGGCCCCGGGCGAGGCCATGGTCCGGTCCGACAGCCCCGAGTACGCCCGCGCGCAGCTGGCCTACCGCAAGTCCCGGCGCCCCTGCGTGTTCCTCGACGAGGACCAGCGCTGCCGGATCTACGCTCGCCGACCGCTGACTTGCCGGATGCACCACGCGATCACGGATCCGAGCTGGTGCTGGGTCGATCACGACAAGGCCGAAGACGCGGTCACGCCCCGGCTCGAGCCGCCGAGCGACATCCTCGGCCACATGAAGACCATCGCCGCCCGCCTCGATCTCGAGCTGCCCACGACCTTGTTTGGCGGCCTCGGGCTGCTCGGCGGGCAGGTCATGCAGACCCAGCCTCTGACCGTCCGCGACGAGACCAAGACCAGGCGTCGCGCGCGACCGAAGTACCGGCGTTGAGCATCTCAGCCCTCGGGCTCGGGCAGGCACACGCCGTCTTCGGCCTGCGCCTGAGTCCGGAAGGTGTTGAGGTAGTCCCAGGCCGGCAGCTCCTGCGCGGGGATCGTCGCGTCCTCGCGCACGTTGGTCACGTGGTAGGTGTGCTGATTCCAGATCCGCCGGGCCGGGACCCAGCGATCTTCGGCGTCGCCGATGACCTGGACCGTGGCCGAGTTGCCGGGCAGATCGCTCTCGGACACGACCACGAGCTCGGCCGAGCCGTCGTTGTCGACGTCGGCGACGACCGGGTACTCGGTCGTGGTCCGGCTCAGGCGCGGGACCTCAACGACGACCTCGCCGGCGTCGTCGAACACGAACAGCGAGACCTCATCGCCGTAGATCGCCTCGGCGCTGCCGTCACCGAGAAAATCGAAGGCCGTGCCGCCCGCGCTCCCGCTCAGGTCGGCGACCGGCGCGGCCCAGACCAGCGAGAAGTCGCCGCGGATCACGTTGTAGTGGTTGGCCGAGCTGACCGCGAACTCCGATGAGCCGTCGGCCGTGAAGTCGTGAATCGCCGCCGGACGCCGCCAGTTGTTGCTCGCAACCGGATCGCCGCCGGGCGTCTGGTGAATGAAGGTCGGGGTCCCGTCGTGCTCGAGCAAGCTGAGCCCGTCGGGGCCCGAGAGCAGGACCTCGGGCAGCCCGTCGTCGTCGAGGTCGCCGACCTGCGCGTGGCTCGGTGAGATGTTGAAGTTCTCGTAGTAGACCGAGCCGTCGTGGTGGTAGGCGCTGCGGCCGATGATCAGCTCGAGGTCGCCGTCATCGTCGAGGTCGGCGGCTGCGCTCGCGTGATAGAAATTGAGCGGCTCGCCGTCCTTTTGGAAGATGACGTTGCCCTGGTGGTCGAGCAGCCCGTTGCCCAAGAAGATCTCGACGTCGCCGTCGTTGTCGAAGTCGGCCAGCCCAAACGCCGGTCGAAACGAGCTCAGCCAGGGGACCGCGACCTGCGACTGGACCATGCCGTCGTGCGAGAGGATCACGAGCTGGTTTTGGCTGGTCCCGGCGACGATCTCGGGCAGCCCGTCATCGTCGACGTCGCCGATCGCCGGGACCTGGGAGAAGGTCAGGCCGAGCTCGAGGTCCCAGTGGACCTCACCGGTGGCGCCGTCGAGCACCCACAGCCGCTCGGGCGCGTTGTTGAGCCCGTCGTGGGTCATGACCACGACATCGGGCACGTCGCAGAGGTCGACGGCGTCGTCGTCGTTGTCGTCGGTCAGGTTGGCGACGAGCGGCGTGGTGATCGCGTTGACGTGGAGCCCCTCGCCGAACCACTCCCACTGAACCTCGGGGTCGAAGCTCCCGGCGGTCGCGGACTCTTCGCAAGGCGGGATCGCGTCGAGCTCGCCCTCGTCGACGGTGCAGCTCGGGCCGCCGCTGTCGCCGCCCTGATCCGGCGTCGGGCTGAGATCGAAGAGCGTCATACCGCTCTCGTCGCCGTCGCCCGAGTCGCCGTCACCGTCGCCCGAGTCGCCGTCACCGTCGCCCGAGTCGCCGTCGCCGCTGCCCGACTCGTCGCCGGACTCGGTCTCACCGGCCTCGGCGCTGAGCTGGGTCGCCCCGCCCTCGACCACCCCGTCCTCGGCCGAAGAGTCACCACAGGCGACCAGCGCCAGGCCAGGACCGAGCAAGAGCACGAGCGGAGAGACACGACGAGTCAGCATGTTCATGGCTCCCCCTTGGCGTTGTCGGCCAGCCCGTGCCCCAACGATTGGCCTGGCTCGGCTCAGCCGCCAGCCAGGGCGCAGAGGCCCACGTTCTCGAGTCCGGGCGGCGCCGTGCCTTCGTCGTAGAAGGCGATGCACTCCGTATCCGGCACCGGACACGTCGGATTGTCGATCTCACACCAGGACGCGCAGCAGGCCGAGCCCTGGCAGCTCGGGAGCGCCTCGGCGTCGGCGCACAGGTGGCCCGGAAGGCAGTCGTTGATGTAGCCGCAGGGCTCGTTGGTCATGATGTCGCCGGCCGGGTCGCAGTTGAATTGAGCCCCGTCCCAGAAGCAGCCCGAGCCCTCCTGCGCGCAGTCTTGAAGGAGCGGATCGCAGGCGTAGACGCACAGCAGCAGCGAGCCGTCGTTGGAGATCGAGCAGTTGAACTGCTCCTCGCACAGCGGATCGTCGGGGTTACCCGTGCACAGCGGAATGCAAATACCGACAGCTTCCTCGTTGGTGTAATAACACATGAAGCCGACGTCGCAGTCATCGGTGCCTTCACTTGCGCCGTTGTAGGTGCACGCGTCACCGGTCTGACCGCTGCCGAGCAGCGGCACGCACTTGTTGGCGTTCCACGTGTCAGAGCCCGCGTTGTAGGCCGCGCACTTCTCGTCCTCGGGGCAATCTTGGGCCCAGGGGTCGCAGGTGTTGGCGCCGGGGATGTCGGTGTTGGGCACGAAGCCGCCCGTCTCGTCGTCGCCGGTGTCCGGGGTGCCGGTGTCCTTGCCACCGCCGGTCTCGCCAGTCTCGCCGGAGTCACCGTCGCCATCGCCGGACACGGCGGTCGAGGCGCCCGTGTCGGACGGCTGCTCGTCCTTGCCACAGGCCGAAATCACGAGAGTGCTGGCACAAAGGCCGACACCCAGAAAAATTGTAAGTTGATGCTTCCTCATTGTCCCCTCGGCAGCCGACGGTACACCAAGCGCGAGAGGATTGGGAGTCTTCGTGTACAAGTTTTGCCACTTCCGGAGCTCCCGGAACGGGGCGAGCTCGCCGCGGAGCGTGGCTGTGACCCCGAGCCACAACCACAGGCACAAGAGATCACACCTGCGCGTCGGAGCCTCATGATCGACGTAGTCGGTGCGCGAAATGGAGCAGCCCGACGACGTCGGCGATCTTCGCGGTCGTCCTGGCCCTCGACGGGATAGCGACGCGGATCCACGTCCACGGCCAGTGACCCGCAGGGTCCCTCGCTCGCTAGCGATGGCCACATGATGAGCGAGTAAAGCGGCGGCCAGATCGCCGCTCGCTCGAGCCGATGCACGCACTCTCTCTCGCACTCACCTTGATGCTGGGGCCAGAGGTGGCCGAACACCAGGGCGCCGTGACGCAGCTCCTTGCGGCCCGTGACCGCGCCGCGTCCGACGACCACGATCTCGCCATCGCGCGCCTCGAGCGAGCGCTGCGGGAGATCTCGCGCTTCCCCGAGCTGCTCGCCGAGGACGCCGGCCTGCAGACCGTGGTCTCCGACGCGCAGATGCGGCTCGCGTGGCTCTACCTCGCCACTGGCGATCGAGGCCGCGCGACGACGGTCATGGACGAGGCCCTGCTGACGACCCGGGGTCAGCTGAGCGAGCCCCGCGGGTTCGGGCCGGCCCTGCCCAAGCTCTACGCGCGCAGGCTCGAGCGACTCGAGCTCGGCGGACGCGGGACGATCGAGGTGAGCTGTTCGGTCCCCTGCCGCGTGCTCGTCGACGAGCGCGCCGCGACCAACCCGACGGCGCCGCTGTACCTCGGGGTCCACCGCGTCTGGATCAGCGCCATCGACGGCAGCGTGGAGCCCGTGCTCGAGGAGATCGATCTCGACGTGGACGGCGCGCGCTTGAGCTATGGCTCAGCCCTCGTGGAGCCCGCGACCACGGCCGTCAGCGAGGGCCCGGACGCGCAAGAGCGCAGCGAGCCAATCGGCCCCACGACTGCAGCCAGGCCGCAGCCGCGCGAGCCGAGTCGAGCCCCGACCTCGGACGATCAACCGAGAGAGGAAACGCCGCGGCCTCCGTGGGTGTCGCCGTGGGCGTCGGGCTTCGGCCTTGCGGCTGGGGTCGCGCTCGCCAGCGTCGGCGGGATCCTGCTCGCCAGCCCGCGAACCCACAGCAACTTGCCAGCGGCCATCCCGCTGCTGACCATCGGCGGCGCGGCGATGGTCGGCTTCGGAGCCGTGCTCGGCGTCGACCTCGTCAGGATCCACAAACAGAAGGGGCGCCAGGCGATGGTCACCTGGACGCTGCGATTCTAGGAAAACAAGCTTATGAATGGACCCAAATCTGGGGAGAGGCTCGCGCTCGCGTTCGCGTTTTTGACCGCGTGCATTGTGACCGACAACCCGATGTACGTTGCTTCGAACGGTACCACCGCGGACTCAGGCGACAACGACGATGCCTCGTCAACGACGGAAGACGACGGGCATTTTGGCACCGACGGCGCGGGGAACTCCGAGACCAGCGGCGGCGGGGATACCAGCGGCGGCGGGGATACCAGCGGCGGCGGGGATACCAGCGGCGACGGCGATTCCAGCTCCAGCTCCAGCGGCGACGACGATGGCGACAGTTGCGAAGGCGACGACGACGGCAACGGGGACGGCGACGACATCCCGGATTGTCCCGTCGAGGAGGAGTGTACCTTCAAGAAGCCCAACATCATGTTCGTATTGGACTATTCGACGTCCATGAACGCGATCTGGGACATGAACAACAACAAGACCCGATGGGAGGTCACCGTCGCGGCAATTCAGCAGACCGTTCAACCCGGCAGCTTTCTCAGCCAGAACACCCACCTGGCCCTGATGCGCTTCGGTCACGACCCCGCCGCCTCGGAGGGCACGATGATCGCTGGCGACCTGTCGGGCATCATCGACGGCCAGGCCCTCGACATCCAGTGGGACGACGACAACAACGAGTACCTGCCGTGCAACGGCCAGGCGCTGGTCGACTCGCTCAACAACGTCGACGCGCCCATGCAGGGCATGGAGTTCGGCATCGGCACCTGGACCAAGGGTGCCCTCGACGCCGTCGCCGCCGAGATCGCCCAGACCAAGGCCGATCACCCCGACGACCAGGACATGCCCGGCCGCGCCTACGTCAACGTGCTGTTGACCGACGGTGAGTGGACCGGCATGGACGGCACGACCCCGCTCGCGCCGGCCAACCAAAACCCCGCGATCACGGCCGCGGACCTCTACGACAACCAGGACATCCAGACCTTCGTGGTCGCGGTCGCCGGCGATCCCGACGCCGAGGCAGCGGCCGACGAGACCGCCGCGGCCGGTGGCACCACGGAGGCGATCGACGGCGACACGCCCGCGCTTCTCAGCAAAGCCCTCGCTGGCGTCGTCCAGAACATCACCGACTCGGTCGTCGCGCCCGCGTGCGTCGGCGGCCTGCCGCGCGTCATGATCCTGCTCGACGCGTCGTCCTCGATGCTCAACGTCAACGGCGGCACGCAGGCCGGCGCGATGGGCGAGACCGGCTGGGATCAGGCCCGCGACGCCCTCTCGGGCGACATGTCGCTGTTCGACATCGACGTCGGCATCGGCGCGGCCGAAGACGTCACCCACCTCGGCCTCGCGGTCTTCGGTCACAACCAACCCGCGCCCGGCGAGCAGACCATCCTCGTCGACTACGGCCCCTGCATGAAGGACAACTTCGGCTGGGCCCTCGATCCGAACACCTCATGCGAGATGCCGGGCTGTGACGATCCGTGGGGCGGCCCGCCGATCTCCTGGACCTTCCAGGACGGGACCCTCGAGCCGCCCGGCTTCGACCAGGCGACGACCAGCCACATGCCTCAGTGTGGCGGCGGCGCGGAATTCTGCTCGGGCTCGGGCACCTACACCCACCTCGGTCTGCAGCGCATCAAGAACAACCAGGCGGCGTATCACGCTGCCGCGTTGATGCCGATGGCGCAGTACCCGACCAACGATCAGACGATCTACTTCAACATCCTGATCACGGACAGCCAGTACAACCTCTACTCGACCGACGCCCAGGTCTCGGCCGAGCTGACGGAGATGTACAACAACGGCATCACGACCTACGTCATCGGCTTCGGTGACGGCGTCAACACGCCTCAGGCGATGACGCAGCTCAGCAACATGGCCGACTGGGGCTCGGGCGGCACGGAGAACTACTTCGACGCCGACAACCAGGCCGATCTCGAGGCCGCGCTGGCCGCGATCTTCGCCAACCTGGTGTTCGACCCCTGCTGCGCGCTCAACGACTGCTCGGACAACCCCGAGCCCACCACCATGGAGCCCGACCCCATCCCGATGGCCGACGGCGGCGATGGCTGCCCATGACTATAGACAAGATCGGTCCCTATCAGCTGATCCGCCGCCTCGGCTCCGGCGGCATGGGTGAGGTCTGGATGGCCCAGCGCGCCGGCCTCGGCGGGGCGTCCAAGCACGTCGCGCTCAAGCTCCTGCGCCACGATCACCTCGACAACGACAAGCTCCGCCTGATGTTCCTCGGTGAGGCGCGCCTCGCCATGCTGCTCAACAACTCGAACATCGTGCAGGTCTTCGACGTTGGCGAGGACGAGCAAGGGGGGTGCTACATGGCCATGGAGTGGGTCGACGGCCTCGACCTCGCCCAGCTGACCCGGGCGCTGTGGTCCCGCGGCGAGCAGCTCCCGCAGCCGCTCATCGCCTACATCATCGGTGAGCTGCTCAAGGCGCTCGCCTGCGCCCACGACTTCGTACACGAGGGCAAGCAGCGGACGATCGTTCATCGCGACGTGACCCCGCACAACGTCATGTTGTCGGTCTGGGGCGAGGTCAAGATCATGGACTTTGGCGTCGCCCGCATGGCCTCGGAGGAGACCAGCGGACTCCACGCCAAGGGCAAGCTGCGCTACATGCCGCCGGAGCAGCTCGTCGACGAGGCGCGCACGCCGACCATCGACCTGTTCACCGTCGGCGGCATCCTCCACGAGCTCCTCGACGGCCGGGGCTTCCGTGAAGCGGTCGTCGACGAGGCTCGGCTGTTCGGCATGGTCATCCGGGGCGAGGTCGATCCCCTGCGCGCCCCCAACACCGTCCCCCCGGAGCTCGAGACGCTGCGCCGAGGGCTGCTCGCGGCCGCGGTCGAAGATCGCATCCCGTCTGCCCGGGATGCACACCAGATCCTGGCACGCTGGCCTGGCTACCGCGACGCGAGGTTCGAGCTCCAGGATCTCGTTCGGCAGCTGACGCGGTCCCAGTCACCGATTCAGACCGCCGATCCCAACGCGCACACGACCGCGCTGACGCGCCAGTTCGAGGGCACTGGCCGCAGCGCCTCGGTCCGAACCTCGGTCAAGAGCCACGCCCCCACCCGAGACTCGAGCTCAGCTCAGCTCCGCAGCTCGGAGCGCCGCAACCCCAGCCTCGCTCTGCGTGCGCTCGCGCTCGGCGGGCTCGTCAGCGGACTCGGCGGGGCCGCCATCGCTTGGCACACCTACGCCGACCGACCGACCGTGGAGGCCCTCGCCTTTCCGACCCTGCTCGACGACCCAGCCCCCACCAAGGTGGCCCCGCGCGTGCCGTGGCTCGACAGACCGCCGCCGCCTCCCGACGACATCCAGCCCGAGCCCGAGCCCGAGCCCGAGCCCAAGCCCAAACCCAAACCGAGCTCCAAGCGTAGCCCAGCCAGAGCCAAGCAAGAGCAGGTCGGTGTGACCGTGCGAGCGCCTGACTTCTTCTTCGTCGAGATCCGCGTCGGCACCAAGCGCGTCGAGCTCGACAAGATGGTTGGACGTCGCGCCAACATCAAGCTCGACCCAGGCCGCTACTCTGTCGACTACCGCGAAGATCCCCACGACGAATGGCGGCACGCGGGCTTCGTCGAGCTCAACGCCAACACGCCTACTTTGGTGAAGCTTGGTCAAGATGCCTCGCTGACTGTCATTGAGTAAGCGGGGGCGCGCGCGCTCGCCGTGTCGCGCAGCGCTCGGCGGCCTCCGTCACCAGCGGGATCCAGCCTTCGGGGTCGGCGAGCTTGCGCCCGGCGGCCTCGCCCGTCATGCGGTGAAGCTGTCGAGGCACGAAGCGCACGGGCCCTCGACCCAGGTGTGGTGGCCGACCTTGACCGCCCTCGCCTGGCCCGGCGACGGGCCAGCGACCCGCTGGCGGGCCACTCCTGCGGCGCGGTCGGTGCCAAGTCATCGTAATGACTGCATTCACCCCTGGCCCGCTGATTGCGAGTGGAAGCCCCCATGGTCCAGCTCGAGCAACTCGCCAGCGCCCACGAGAGCCTCGTCGAGCTCCTCCGAAACATGCCCCGGCGCGCGCTGGCCGAGATCGTCTGTGCCGCAGGCGGGGTCTCTTCAGACAACATCGCCGAGATCCAAGAGCGCACCCCGAGCGTCGAGGTCTCCGGCCTGGCCCGGGCCGCCCGCAAGGCCGCCGCCGACCTCGTGCTGGTCGTTCACACCTTCGATGGCAAGCTCCTCGTGATCTGGATCTTCGAGGTTCAACTCAGCTGGAACGCCGACAAGCGCTGGATCTGGGCGTTGTTGCAAGCCGCGTTCGCGGCCGAGTCTCGCACCGATGCGCTGGTGGTGGTCGTCGCACCCAGCCCGCGACTTCGAGATCGGATCCGAAAGAAGCTGATGCCGCAGGTCGCGCCACCGCTGATCCTGCTCGAGCCGGATCAGATCAAGCTAATCGACGACGCAGACGAGGCACGCCGCCGCCCGCTCGAGACGATCCTCGGCGCCGTCTACCACGCCCGCGAAGACTCTCCATTCTCCCTCCGGGTGGCCGGGATCCGGGCCGCACTGCTTGCGCTGCAGACACTCGATTCCGCGAGTTGCCGGCGCTACACTGTACTCGTCATGTCGATCGCACCCACCGCCGTCGTTCAACAGGCCATGAAGGAGCTGCGCGAGCGTGGCGAGCTCGACGAAGGCCGCTTCGAGACCTTCACCGAGATGGAGCGCGAGGGCTACAGCTTCAATCACGGTCGTGAAGAAGGTCGTGACGAGGGTCGTCAAGAAGGTCTGCACATCGGTCAGCTCCTGACCCTGCGTCGGGCGCTCGTCGACATCCTCGAGATCCGAGGCTTCGCCGTGAGCGTGGGGCTGCGCGAGCGAATCGAGACCTGCGGCGACCTCGAGACGCTCGAGCGCTGGTACGCCGGGGCCCGCTCCCTCGCTGTCGACGCGCCCCTCGATCAGCTCTTCGACGGCTGACGCTCGGCTGCGGCGTCAAAAACACCGACGCGGTCGCGCCACGCAGTGAACTTCGGCGAGCTCGCTCCCTTCAGCATCCTCCACAACGCTCGCGACCTGCTCCTGTTCGAGCGCGCGCTCGGGGCGTTTTGGATGGACATCGGCTGGGGCGCGTTTCAAGACTCGGACCGGCCCGAGCAGCTTCACCTCGTGGGTCACAACGGCATCGAAGACCTCTCGCCGGTCCGAGGCGCGTGCAAGGTCGCGTTCGCGTCGGCGTGGCTGCGAGCGGTCGGACCTCGCTCGACTTCGGGTTTCGGATGCTACCGATGGACCGCGACCTCGACCATGCCCGAGGGGTCCGCACGATCGTCCACGTCGATCCGACTACGCTCGAGCCCAAGCCGTGGAGCGACGAGTTTCGCGCGGCGATGGCCGACGGGCTCGGGCCTGCCGCCGCTGTCCCAGTGATGTCCTAGTCATCGTCGTCCTCCTCATCGTCCTCCTCCTCCTCGTCATCGTCCTCCTCCTCCTCATCATCGTCGTCCTCCTCCTCCTCCTCCTCATCATCATCGTCGTCGTCCTCCTCCTCCTCATCATCCCCGTCCCTGTCGCCGTCCCCGTCGCCATCCCCGTCGCCATCACCGTCCCCATCGCCATCGCCATCGCCATCGCCGTCGCCATCGCCATCGC
>NZ_PVNK01000243.1 GCF_002994615.1 Enhygromyxa salina
TTTTCGCCGAGGGCGCGAAGCCAAAACGCCGCTGTACCGGGCGTACTGCAAGTTTTGGCGACAAAGCCCTCGGCGAAAAGGCCAAGCGAGGCGGCGCGAGGCATTGCACCCCGGGCTGCTAGGCCCGCCCCCCACGGCCGCGCTCGGGCCCGCGAAGCCCGCCGCCAACACGGCGCTCGCAACCACTCGAGCCCAGGAGCCCGTCCGGTCGAGCACGCGGCGCAGCGACTTCGTGCGCTCGGTCCAGCGCCTGGTCCTGCCGCCCGGGCGCGACGCCGCCTGGGTCGCGCGCGAGTACATGCGCTGGCTGCCCCAGGCGCTGGGTCCGATCTTGCGGGTCGAGACCGCGGGCGAGCGCAGCTGCATTTACGCTTGGCCCCTCGCCGCCCCCTTGCTCGAGCTGACCCTCGCGCCCGCGCGCTCGAGCCCCGACCGCCAGCTGCTCTACGTGACCGGCGGAAGTCTGGCCGACATCGAGGCCAGCGCGCGCCCGCGGCTCGAATTTCGGGTCGTCGCCGGCGGTGAGACCCTGCTCGCGGCGATCCACGACTTCGCCCCGCGCTTGCCGTGGCCGATCTACATCCTGACCCAGGCCCGGGCCCACCTGTGGGTCATGCGACGCTTCGGTCGACACCTCGCGCAGATGGCCGGGCTGCCCGCGGCCGCCTGAGCACCTGATCCCGCGCCGACCGCCGCCCCGCGCTCGGACCACTCGACGGCGCGCGATCGTCCGCGGTTTTTTACGTTGAAGCGTCGGCACGACACCTACGTGGGCGACGGTGTCATACATGAATCACCACAATCGCCGGACGCTTGCCACGCGGGCGAGCGCGGCAACCCCTCCAATTGGGCGCGAGCTGGCTTGGAACGCGTAAAACGTCGATAGTTTGTGGCGCATCACAAATCGAACCACACCTCATGCATGACCGCTGAGGAGTTCGCCAATCTACGACCCGACGACTTGGTCGAGTGCGCGGGTGTCGAGCGTCGGGTGTTGCAAAACCGTGGGCATGTCGTGAGCCTGACTGACAAGGAGGGGGTGTTGAAGGTCCGCCGCGAGCACGCTGACCGCATCTGTCTGCTCGGTCACGGCGGCGCCGACGCCCGCTCGGCGTGGGACGCGGTCGCCGCCCACCTGAGCCTCGTCAACCTCGTCCGCGCGCGCATCGGCCAGCGCCCCCTCGACCGACACTCGGGCTACACGCCGGCCGACATCAAAGCCGACGCGGAATTTTACGCGATGACCCAAAGCTGGGCCCGGCAGCGCGCGCGCGAACTCGGCGTGGGTGACTGAGCGAGCCTCGCAGGCTGCTAGCAGCCCGGGGACGAGGTCTTCCCCCAGGGCTTGAAGATCGACGCATAGAGCACAAAACCGAGGATGACCAGCTGGACGCTGCCGAGGACGGTCACCTCGCGCTCGACGGTCTGGTAGCGCGGCAGCTCGCGCGCAGCCCAGCCGTGGGTGCGGGCGAGCGCCTCGGTCTCGTTGATCCACGGACCGAGCAGCCCGGCGCCGACGCACAGCAGCGCCACCGTGATGCACAGCTTGACGGCGACCCACCAGTAGCGAAAGAAGCCCCACGGCGTCTTCCACGACAAGAGGATGCCCGACAGCGCAGACACCCCGCAGCTGGCGATGATCACGAAGTCGTCGATCAACTTGACGCACAGACAAAATGCATGGAGCTCGGCCGCGTTGGTCGGCGACCGGCCTTTGGCGAATGTCAAGATCATCATCGCCAGAGCCGAGCCCAGCCACAGACTCGACGAGAGCACGTGAACCCACAGCGTCCACTTGCGCGCGGTCTTGCTGAATAGCGTGGGCTGTCGTGCAGACATGTTCATCTCAATGGTCCAAGTGGTCCAAATGGTCCAAGTAGTCTAAATGGTCCAAATCGTCTGGCGGTTCGGCGATCATCGTACCGGAGTACTCGACCACGACGCCGACAAGCGGGAGCGCGACGCTCACGTGCAGCTCCCAGGCGTCAGCGGGTGTCGACGCGCCGACCAGGGCGCGAGCGCAGACCCGCGGCGCCAGCACCCGCGGCACGGGGAGCCCCAGCAGCGTACAGCGGCGCTGCTCGAACACCATGCCCTCGGCGTCGGCGTGGAGCTCGAAGTGGAGGCGCGAGGGCCCGACGGCCTCGACCAGATCGGGGCCGACCCGCCACTGACGCGTGACCATCGGTTGACCGGCGAAGGACCGCATCCAGACCTCGCGGTCGCGCTCGACCGCGACCGCGAGCACGACCGCCACGCCCTCGCCGGGCGCGGGCGCACGCATCAGCCACGCGGCGAGGCGCGCGAGCAGGCCGCGGCCCCGCGAGACCCGGACCGTGCCCCTCGCCTCGCCGCCCGCGGGCCGGCCATGAAAGTGACGCAGCGTCGCGGGCAGCGCCGCGAAGCCCTCGCCGAGGACCGCCTCGTAGAGCGTCGGACGCGGGGCCACCGGGGTCAGTCCTCGTGTTCGGGGAAGCTGCCGACGTCGACCCGCGCCCCGGCGGACCCCGTGAACGTGTAGACGCCCAAGCGCATCGGCGGAGACTAGCAGCCCGGGGTGCTAGCGCGCCGGGCCGTGCGCGGTCTCCCAGGCGCAGATCAGGCTCGCACGGTTCACCCGTCCAGTCCCACACACGAAAGGCTCGAGCGCCGGTCGAGGGGGACGCGGCTTGTCGCTATACTCTGCGCTCCAAATCACGCCCCGCGCAGCCGAGCTCGCCGCACTGGAGACCGCCTGGTCGCGCGGCGCGAGGCGAGCCTCGCGAGCCCCTCACATGACCAGCGACGACCCGCCCGCGACCGAGCCGGACGAACGCCCCGAGCACACGGACGGCGGCGGCTCCAACGCGGGCGCCGGCCCCGGCGTCGGCAACGTGCTCGGGTTTTCGTTGCTGTTTCGCGAACGCCGCGCCCTGCTCGCGCTCAACCGTCGGAGCCTCGCGCCGGGCGTGCGCCTGCGCGAGTACGAGGCGGTGCTCCCTGGCGTCCGCTTCCCGCTGCGGGGGCCGCTGACCGCGACCAAGTTTCGCAAGCATCGCGCGCGCTTGGTCGGGGCCACGCTCACCGTCGAAGATCGGGCCCTGCGCCCGTGGCTGCGCGAGCGCCTGATCGGGCAGGAGCTGCTCGGCGTGCGCGTCGACGAGGTCGAGCTCGAGCTGCGCCGCGAGCTGCCCGAGGCCGAGCTGCCCCGGCCGTGCCTGATGCTCGGCGGCGAGACCTCCGAGGGCGGTCAGGCCTGGCTGCTGGTCGCGTTCGACATCGAGCCGGTCCACCGCCTCCTGGTCCTGCGCCCGTGTCGGCTGTGGCTGGTCGGGCAGCTGCCGGAGCGCCTCCACGACGGGCGCAGCTTCTCGCGCCAGGCGCCGTACTCGGGCGAGGACGCGTCGATCGACCGCGAAGGTCGCGACGCGTCGGCCCGGAGGCTGTGGCGAGCGATCGCGCGGCGGCTCGCGGCCGGGGTCCATGGTGGCGTGCGGACCGGTGTCGGGGTCGGCGAGGGCGGAGCGCTGACCATCGACGCCGCGCGCGTGGCCATGACCCGCCCCTTCGCCAGCGTCGGCTGGAAGGCCCCCAACCTCGAGGGCTGCGCGATCGAGTCCCTCGCGCTGAGCCGCCGCGGCGTCACGATCGAGCTGCGCGGGCCCTTGACCGAGGCCGAAGCTGGCGAAGAGGGCGAGCTCGGCGAGGGCGCGAGCACCCCGAGCGCGGAGCCGCCGGCCAGCGAGGCGGCGGCCCAGGCCGTGGCCCCGGTCGACGGCGAGCCGG
Organism: Enhygromyxa salina; assembly: GCF_002994615.1. Lineage (GTDB taxonomy): Bacteria > Myxococcota_A > Polyangia > Nannocystales > Nannocystaceae > Plesiocystis > Plesiocystis salina_A. The sequence goes on from NZ_PVNK01000243.1 coordinate 3,766, forward strand.
GGCTGCTCGACGAGGCGATCGGCCGCGGGCTCGACCAGGCCCGCGACCTGCTCCGGGCCAGCCGCGTGAAAGGCGGCGAGATCGGCCCGGCGCTCGAGCGGCTGGCCGCGCTGAGCCGCGAGCTCCACGAGTTCCCCGCCGCCCACCTCGCCCTGGTCCGCTGGCGGGTCGCGCTCTCGCGCTTCCTCGATCGCGACCTGTGCCTCGCGGCCGTGCGCGAATGGCTGGATCTCCAACCGAGCGCGGCCGAGCCCCGGCGCCTGGTCACGAGCTTGCTCGCGGCCGAGGGTCGCGCCCAGGACCTGGCCCGGCTGCTCGCGGCCGAGTGTCGCCAGCCCCACCCGCCGCTGGCCCAGGCTCGGCTCGAGCTCGCGGTCGCGAGCTTGTTGATCGACCACCTCGACGATCCGCGCAGCGCCCTCGCCCTCGTCGGGCCTCTCAGCCAGCGCTTGCGTGAGCAGGTCCTGTCCTTGGACCCGGGGCCCGAGCGCAGCGAGGCTGTCGGGGCTCCGGCCCGAGACTTCAGCGCGAGGACGACCGAGCTCGGCCGCGATCGCCGAGCCGAGCCCCGCCGCGGAGGCCCCAGCCGCGGCGCGGCCTTCGAAGGCGCCGAGACCCTCGCGGGCCTCGAGGCGATCCTGCCCGAGGCCCTGGTCGTGCTCGCCCGGGCACGGGTCGCCGAGGTCGCCCGCGAGGGCCGCTCGCTGGCCACGGTCCCCCACGTGATCGAGGCGCTCGACGAGGCGCTCGCGGCGACCCCCAACCCCCGGCGCCGGGCCGATCTGCGCGCGCGCGTGGCCGAGAGCTTTGCCCGCTACGGCGCCGAGCACGGCGATGACCGCCGCGGTGACATCCAGGCCCTCGCGCTGCTCGAGGCCGCGATCGTCGACGACCCCGAGGATCTGCACCTCGTCGATCGTGCGATCGAGCTGGCCCTGCGAACCGACGCGCGCGCGACCGCGGCCGAGCTCCTGCGCGTGCGCCTGGCCGCGGCCGCGGCCGACGAGCGCGCGAGCCTGCGCAAGCGCCTGATCGCCGTGGCCGCGGAGCTCGACGACCGCGAGCACCTCGAGCTCGCCCGCCGCGAGCTCGCCCTCGCGCTCGAGCACGAGCCCGACAACGCCGTGCTCCTGCGCCGCGCGGCCGTGCTCGAGCGCAAGCTCGGCGACGCCCGGGCGGCCGCAGAATTCCTCGCCCGCTTGCTCGAGCTCGATGATCAGGGCGAGGTCACCCTCGACGACCGCGACCTCCTGGTCCTCGATCGCGCCCGGCTCCTGCGCCGCGCCGGTCAGATCGACGACGCCTGGGACAGCCTCCGGCCGGCGCTCGCGCGGATCCCCGAGCTCGCCGAGGCCGTGGCCGACGACGACCTCGCCCAGCGCTGGGTCCTCGACGTGCTCGAGCTCGCGCTCGACCTCTCGCCGCCAACCGATCGCCCGCGGATCCTCGACCTGTTGATCACCCACGCCCGCGGCCAACGCCGCGGCGAGGCCCTGGTCGAGCGCGCGGCCCAGGCCCTGCGCGTCGACGAGCGCCTCGCCGACCTGTGGGCGGCGATCGACGAGCTCGACCAACCTCAAAAGGTCCTCGCGCAGATCGAGCAGCTCCTCGACGATCGTGACTACGAGGGCCTCGCGCGCCTCGCCGAGGTCGCAACCCGCGAGCGCGAGCGCGCGACCGAGCTCCACGCCCGCGCGCGCCTCGGCTGCTCGCTGCTCGACCAGGGCGACCCCGACAACGCCGCCGGACAGCTCGAGCGCGCGCTCGAGCTCGCGCCCGAGCGCCTCGATCTGCGCCGGGCCCTCGCGAGCGCCTACGAGGGCAGCGGACGGATCGACGCCGCGGTCCCGCTGCTCGACGATGTCCTGCGCGGCGACCGTGAGGCGCCCCCCGACGAGCGCGCGCGCCTGACCCTGCGCCTGACCGCGCTCTTGCGCGAGCTCGACCAACCCCAGGCGGCCTCGGAGCTGCTGACCGAGTGCGAGCGCGAGCTGAGCCGGGTCGAGCCCGAGCGGGTCACCGAGGAGCTGCGCGAGGCCATCGCCGAGCAGTCCTTCGCGGTCCTGCGCGAGCTCGGCGAGGACGAGCGGGCGTTGAGCGTGGCCCTGGACCAGGCCGCGGCGCTGTGGTCCGAGGCCAGCGATCCCGCGACCGCCGAGCGGGCCGCCGCCGAGCGGCTCGGCGCATGGTTGGCCCGCGCCGCCCGGGTCCTCGACGAGGCCGGGGTCGAGGAGCTCGGCGAGCTCTCGCAGCAGCTCGCCGAGGCCACGTCCGACACCACGCCCCGGCCGCTCCCGCGCACGCGCGTCAGCCTGCTCGAGGCCGCCGTCGAGCTGCGCCCCGACGATCGCGAGCTCGCCGAGGGCCTCGAGCAGGTCTTGCGCGAGCTCGGCGACCACCTCGCGCTGGAGCTCCACCTGCGTCGGCAGATCGATCGCAACGTTGACCCCGACGTCCGCGCGGGCCTGCTCGAGCGGCTGATCGCCTCGCTCGAGACCCACCGGGTCCCGGGCCACGAGCGCGAGCTCGCCGAGCTCCTCGGCGATCTCCTGGTCCTGCGTCCCCAACACACGGCGGCGATGCTGACCCTCGGCCGGCTCCGCGCCGAGGCCGGTGAGCTGGCCGAGGCCCGCCAGCTGTGGGCCGTCGTCGGCGAGCGCCTCGCGCCCGACGACCGCCGCTTCTACGGCCCCGCCCTCGAGCTCGCCCGCGACGCCCTCGACACCGGCGAGCCCGACCAGGCCAAGGCCCTGGCCATGCGCGCGCGCGCGCTCGAGCCCGCGCTGCCCGAGCCCCTCACGCTGCTGAGCGCGATCGCCGATGAGCTCGACGACCCCGCCCTCGCGGCCGAGGCCCTCGCCGCCCGCCTGACCCTCGACGACGACGCCGACGACGACGCGCGCCTCGCCGACCTCGAACGCGCCGAGCTCGAGCTCGAGCGCGCCTCGGCCCTGGCCAAGCTGTTCGAACGCGACGCCAACGCCGAGGCGGCGGCCGCGGCCATCGCCCACTACGCCGCCGCCGAGCGGCTCGTGCCCGGCCGCGAGCGCCAGCAAGATCGCAGCTCGGCCGCGCGCAGGTGGCTGGCGCTGGCCGTGGCGCTCGACGATCTCGACCAGCAGGCCCAGGCCCGCGCGGTCCTGCGCGAGACGATCGGCGACGACCTCGAGATCGAGGAGCTCAGGGCCGAGATCGAGCTCCTCGACCGTCAGCTCGACCGCCCCCTCGCCGCGCTCGAGCGGCTCGAGTGGGCCCTGAGCCGACGCGACGCCGACCCCCAGCTGCTCGCGGCCTTCGGGCGCCTGCTCGCCGAGCGCGAGGACGAGCTCGAGCTCGGTCAGCGCGGACAGAGGATCCTGCGCAGCCTGATCAAGGAGCTCGAGCCCGGTCCAGCGCGCACGCGCGCGGCCGAGCAGCTCGTCGAGCTCGGCGAGCGCCTCGACGATCCGACCAGCGTCGCGTTCGCCCTCGATCAGCTCGACGCCGTCCGCGTCGAGCGAGGCGAGCTCGCAGCCCTGCGCGAGTGGGCGATCCGCAAGCTCGGGCGGGTCCAGGAAGAGATCGGCAGCGTCGAGTCGCGCCTCGCGAGCGGCGGGCTCCCGCCCGAGCGGCGCGCGGCCCTCGTAGAGCGCCTGCTCGCGCTCCACGACGGCGAGCTCCAGCGCACCGCGGCGCGGCTGCTCGAGCTCGCCGAGCAGGCCGAGCGCGAGGTCGCGGCCGCGCTCGCCGACGCGGCGGTCGGGCTGCTCGAGCCGCCGCTGCGCGACGACGAGGCCCGTGGGGAGCGAGAGCTGCTGGAGCTCGGGATCTCGGCCCTGCGCAGCCTCGCGCGCCACGCCAACCCCGAGCGCGTGGTCGAGCGCTGGCCGCTGGTCGAGCTCGCCGTGCTCGAGGGCGTGGACGCCGGCGCCGGGCTGCGGCCCCTCGCCAACCTCGTCGAGCTCGCGACGACGACCAACCACCCCACGCTCGGCGAGCGGGCCGACACCTTGTTGGCCGAGCAGCTGCCCGATCACCCCGACGACCCTCGCTTGATGCGGGGGGTCTGGGCGCGCAGCTCCGGCGAGGTCTTGCTCCGCGAGGGTGAGCAGGGCCGGGCCACGATCGTCGCGCTCGCGGCCGCGTGGCTCGAGGATCTCGTCGCGCGCCAGGGGCTCGACGCCGAGGTCGGCGCGACCATGCTCGACGCCCTCGCCTCGCTCGTCGTGACCGAGCTCGACGTCGACGCCGCGGCCGCGATGCTGCGCGAGCGAGCCCTGGCCCACATCGACGAGCGCGAGCGCTTCTTCGCGCTGATGGCCAAGCTCGAGGCCCGGCGGCGCTGGCCCGAGCTGCTGGTCTTGCTGTCGAAGGCGGCCGAGCTCGAGCGCCCGCCTGGCGCCGACCCCGAGGCCTGGCTCGCCCTCGCCGACGCGGCCGCCGTCGACGCCGACCTGCGCAGTGAGGTCCGCGCCCGCGAGCGCGCGGGCGAGCTGCTCGGACACGCCGCCGGGCTCTTCTCAGATCGCCAGGGCTCGAGCCGGAGCCAGGCCCCCCTCGCTTCGCCCCCGGCCGAGGTCGCCGGCGACGGGCTCTTGACCGCGCCGCCGACGAGCCGCGCGGACATCGACGAGCCCCTCGCCCGGCGGGCGCTGGCCGAGCTGCGTCGGGCGCTCGAGCTCGAGCCCGAGCCCGACCATGGGCTGCTGCGCTGGCGCCTCGGGCTCGCCCTCGCCCGCCTCGGCGACAACCGCGAGGCCTTCGACTGCCTCGTGGTCCTGTGGGAGCGCGAGCAGTGGTCCGCGGCCGGGGTCGAGCTCGGCGAGCTCGCGCTGCGCTGCGGCGAGCTGGCCAGCGAGCTCGGCGAGCACGAGCGCGCGGTCGAGCTCCTGACCGTCGCCCACACCCGCGCGGGCGACGACTGGCGCGAGTACGCGACCGAGGCGCTGTTCGCCGCGCAGCTCGAGTCGGGTGAGCACGAGGCCGCGGTCGCCCTGGCCAGCGCGCGCGCCTCGGAGCTGCAAGATCGGCAGTCGAGCGTGCGCTGGCTCCGACGCGCCGCGAAGCTCGCCGTGGGTCCGCGCAAGGTCGAGCTCCTGACCCGCGCCCGCGAGCTCGCGCCCGAAGACGAGGCCCTGATGGACGAGCTCGAGGCCGAGCTGCGCGCGCTCGGTCACCACGACGCGCTCGAGAGCCTCCTGCGTGAACGGATCGCGCGGTACATGGCCATCGCCGACGATGACGATGACGCTGGCGCTGGCGAGGGCGGCGACCTGAGCCCGGCGCTGCGCGAGGCGTGGACCGGGGCGATCGAGGCCCTGATCGGCCTGCTCCAGGCCAACCTCGGCGGCCAGCTCGGGCTCGGCGAGGGGCCCGAGCAGGGGCTCGGCGAGACCGTCGAGGACAGCGAGCGCTCGATGATTCGCGTCGACCCCCGGCGCGTGGCCGAGGTCATCGCGCTGTCCGAGGAACTCTTGGCCCTCGAGCCCGACCACGTCGAGGCGCTGATGACGGTCGCGGCCGAGCACCACCGACGGGGGCGCAGCGCCGAGGCCCTCGCGCTGTGGACCCGCGCCGAGCCCCAGCTCGCCGACGACGACCCGCGCCTGTTCGAGGTCGCCCTCCACCTCGCCGATCACCGCGCGTCCACCGGTGAGCACGGCCGAGCCTACGCCCTGCTCGAGCGCGCGCTGGCCCTCCAGCCCGACGACCTCGCCACCCTCGAGCGCCGCCACGAGCTCGCCTGCGCCCTCGACGATCCCGCGCGGGTCCTCCACGCGGCCACGGCCTTGCTCGAGCGCGGCGCGAGCGGTCGCCATCGTGATCGTGTCCAAGACCCCGGGGCCAGCCCCGACACCCCCGCCGCGCTCGGGGCCTCGGCCGTCAAAGACTCCCAAGACCTCGCCCGCCACCGCCAAGCCGAGCTCGAGGGCGACGTCGCCCGGGCCCAGGCCCTGCTCGACGCGCCAGCGGCCGCGATCGAGGCGATCGAGCGCGCCGTCAGCCTCGTCGACGAGCGCAGCGAGCTCCACCGCGAGCTCGTCCAGCGCTGGCTGACGCTGCTCGCCGAGTCCGAGTTCGACGACGACGATCCCCTCGCCGCCCAGCGCCGCGAGCTCGCGGCCCGAACCGAGCTTCGCCGCGCGCTCGGGGCCGAGCTCGATCGTGACCTCGCCCTGCGCGAGCTCGATCTGCTCATCGGCCTCGGCGAGTGGGACGGCGCCGCCGAGCTGCTCGAGCGCCTGCTGATCGCCGAGCCGACGGCCGCGGACCTGCGCGCGCGCCTGCGTGAGCTCGACCCGAGCGCCGCCTCCGTCTCCGACGACCCCGAGCCCCGAGCCCCGGAGGCGATAGGCGAGCGCGGGCTCCGGAGCTTGCGCCACGTGGTCGACACCCTCGGCCCGGGCCCGGCCCGCGACCAGCTCGCGCGCGAGCTCGCGCTCGCGGGTCGCAACGCCGGGGCCGCGCGCACGACCCTCGACGCCCTCGATCGACTCTCGGGCCAGGCCGCGGCCGCGCCCGAGCTCCTCGATCTGCGGGTGTGGGCGCTGCGCAAGCTCGATCGAATCGAAGACGAGCTCGGCGAGCTCGACGCGCTCCTGGCCGCGGCCGGCCACGACCCGGAGGCTGACCAGGTCGTCCTCGATCGCCTCCGCCGGGCGCTCGAGCACGACGCGGCGGGCTGCGCCACGCGCCTGATCGAGCTCGCGGGCGAGGAGCCCCGCGAGGCCGGGCCGACCCCGCCCACCCGCGTGTGGTTGCTCGGCGCCGCGCTCGAGCTCATCCACGAGCACGCGCCCGAGCGCGTGGCGCTCGGCGTCCGAGCGCTCAGCCCCCTGCTCGAGCTCGTCAGCGATCCGCAGCTGCTCGTCGAGCTCGACCCCGACGAGGAGTCCGCTCGGCGGCGAATCGGCGCGGTCCGCCGCAGCTGGCAGCAGCTCGCCGCCGCCGCCCTGGCCCACGCCGGCCGCGATCGCCGAGCCCTCGAGCTGATCATCGAGCTGATCGCCGTGGCCGACCGCGCGGCCGCGTCGGCGCTGCCGGGCTTCTCCGAGCTCGGCGAGATGCTCCTCGATCGCGCGACCGTCGACTTCCCCGATCACGGACCTCTCCACGCGCTCTCGCGCGAGCGCAGCGGCGGCGATCCGGGCGCCGCGCTCGAGCGAGTCGAGCGTCTCGCCGACACCCACCACATGGACCCGCGCGGGCGCGCGCGCCTCTACCTCGGGCTCGCGGCGACCCTGTCCGACGATCCCGGCGATCTCGGCAGCGGCGACTCGGGCGTGTACCTCACGACCGGCGTCGGCCAGTCTCCGCGCACGCCTCGGCGCAAATTCCTGCGTGACCTCGCGGGCTACCACGCCGTCGAGTCGGCGATCTACGCCCCCCTGCGCGAGGCCCTGCGCAAGCTCGGAGCCTTCACCGAGCTCCTCGCCCTGCTCGCCGCCGTCGACGCCGACGCCGACCAGTGGCTGGAGCTGGCCGAGGACGCCGGCGCCGGTCAGGACTTCGCGGCCGAGGCCGCGGCCCGGCGACAGGCCGGCCTCGCGCTGTTCGAGCGGGTCTTGGCCGAGGAGCGCGAGGGCGGCGGTCTGGCCGCGAGCGCGTTCGAGCGCGCCTGCGTCCAGCTCGGCGCCGCGCTCGAGCTCGAACCTGACGACCCGGCCACGCAGTACCACTACGGCCGCGCGCTCGAGCGCAGCGGCGACAACCAGGCCGCGTTCGCCCAGCTCGTACCGCTGGTCCAAGGCGATCTCCACCGCCGCGCCCGGGTCGAGCTCGGGCCGCTCGCCCGCCGCTGCGGGCTCCTGGCCCTCGACATCGGCGAGCGCGAGCAGGCCGCCGAGCTCCTGCGCCTGGCCTACGACTCGCTGACCAAGCTCCGCACCCGCGTCGCCGTCGCCGAGCACCTGTTCGAGCTGCTCTCGGCCCTCGATGAGGACTCGGACGCAACCACCAAGTGGAGCGCGCAGGCCTCGACCCTCGCGCGCGAGGTCGCCGAGCTGATCGAGGCCGAGCGCGCGAGCGCGTCGGCATCCGACGACCCCGCCCGGGCTGCGAAGCTCGCCCCCCTGCCCTGGCTCGAGCGCGCCGCCCGACTGGCCGACGACGAGACCGAGCGCGCGCGCCTCTACGCCCGCGCCCACGAGCTCGACCCCGACGACGGACGCCTCGCCGACCTCTACGAGAGCAGCCTCAGGACGCTCGAGCGCGACGACGAGCTCGAGCAGCTCCTGCGCCAACGAATTGCGACCGGGCTGCGCAGCGGCGACCGAGCCCGGACCGTCGCCCAGCTCGAGCGCCTGCTCGCGCTGCTCGACGCGCCCGAGCTCGACGACGCGACCCTCCCCCTCGCCACGCCCCCTGAGCCCAGCGCCGACGCCCGCGAGGCGATCCGAGATCGAGCCGAGCTGCTCGAGCAGCTCCTGCGCCTGGCCCCGGACCGCCTCGAGGCGCGCCTCGAGCTCGCGTCTTTGCGCATCGTCGAGGGCGATCGCGAGGCCGCCGCCGTCCACTGGCGCGCGCTGGCCGGGCGTCTCCCGGTTGACGATCGCCGCTTCCTCGCCCCAGCCCGCGCGCTCGCACGCCACGCGATCGACACCGGTGAGCTCGACCAGGCCCGCGCCTGGCTCGAGCGATCGCTGACGATCGAGCCCGGCGATCGCCAGAGCCTCGAGCAGCTCCTGGAGGTTGGCCGCGGCCTCGACCTGCCCGAGCTGGTGTTGTCGACCAGCGCGACCTTGCTCGCCGGCCTCGGCTCGGCCTCCGACGCCAACGGGGCCGCGCCCGGGCCAAGCCCGGAGGCTGCGGACCCGGCGACCGCCCGCAGCCGCGCGGCGCTGCTGCGCGAGCGCGCCCGGGCCTACGAGCGGCTCGATCGGCGCGACGCCGCGCTCGCGGAGATCCGCGCGGCCGCGGCGGTCAGCGAGCCCGGCTCCGAAGATCACATCGAGACCGCGCGCCAGTGGCTTCGCCTCGCGACCCGCGACGCCAGCCGCGTGCTCCTGCGCGAGGACGAGGTCAAGCTCCAGGCCGAGATCGAGGCCGAGGCCCGAGCCCAGCTGCGCCTCGCGCTCGGCGAGCGGCTGCCCGCGCGCGCCTACTCGGCCGAGGCCGAGCTGCTCGCGGACCGGCTCGAGCGGCGCGGTCCAGCGATCGATCTGCTCCTCACCGGCTTGCGCCACCACCCCGAAGACGCCGACCTGCTCGCGGCCTTCGAGGAGCTGTGCGCGATCGCGGGCGAGCAGCCTCGCTTCGTCCGCTCCCTCGCCGAGCTCCTCGCCGGGGTCGCGCCCGACGACGAGCTCACCCGCGTGCGCCTCGGTGAGAAGCTCGCCCGCGCGGCCCGGGCGATCGACGACCCCCGGGCCTGCCTCGGCGCGCTCGAGTCACTCCCGGGCGAGGTCTCCGAGCGACCCGAGCTGCTGGAGCTGCGCGACTGGGCCGTGCGCGGGCTCGGCGGCGTCGAGGACGAGCTCGCGCGCCTCGATCAGCGGGTCCTGGCCCTCGCCCCTGGCAGCGCGCCCGAGCGCCTCCAGGCCCTGGTCACGCGAATGCTGCGTCTGCTCGGCGACGCGGGCGAGCCCTGCGCGACGCGGCTGCTGGCCCTCGCCGAGCGCGACGACACCGAGCCGGAGCTCGCCCGATCCCTCGCGCGCACGGCCCTGCGCGTCGCTCGCGAGTACGCGCCCGAGCGCCTCGGCGTCGCGCTCGCGGCCCTGCGCGCGACCCTCGAGCGCGACGCGGTCAAGGCCGTCGCGGCCTGGTGGCCGGGCGTCGAGACCCTGGCCCTCGACGCCCGCGAGCTCGCGGCGATCATCGAGCTGCTTCAGATCGCAATCTCGGCCGAGCGCGACGGCGGCGTGGCCTACGGCAACCGGGCCGACCGCCTGTCCGCGGCCGCGGCCCGGATCGCGCCCGGCGACCCCGACCTCCACGCGCAGCTGCTTCGTCGGGCCAAGCTCGCCGCCCTCGGCCTCGTCGCCGAGCCCCGCGACGCCAGCGACTCGAGCGACGCCGAGCCGTCCACCCGGCCCGACCCCGCCCTCGACCCGAGGACCCCCGAGCAGGTCGACGCGATCCTCGACCGCCTGTTTACGAGCCTCGACGCCCTCGCGCGCGACCTCGACCTCGCCGGTGCCGCGCTGGCCGAGCTGTGGTCGAGCGCCATGACCCTCGTCGAGGTCGAGCTCGTCGGCGCCCACGCCCCAGACCTCCCGGCGCGCGTGGCCTCGGCCCTGCGCGAGCGGGTCGAGGCCCAGGTCGACGCGCCCGAGACCTACGCCGCCCTGCTCTCGCTCCTGCGCGAGCGGGCGTGCTGGGCCGACGTCGTCGATCTGCTGCTGTGGGCCGACGAGCGTCACCACGACCTCGAGCTCGACACCCTCGCCGAGCTCGCCGACGAGGCCGGCGCCGCGGGCGACGAGGTCACGCGTCGGCGCGCCCGCATCGAGCTCGGCGTGCGCCGGGCCAACGCCCTCGACTTTCAGGCCGCGGCCGAGTCCTTCGCCGACGCGCTCGAGGTCGCGGGCGACGGCTGGCTGCGCGACGTCCTCCAGTACCGCCTGGGCGAGATGCTCGCTCGCGCCGGGCGCCCCGACGCCGCCCTCGAGCAGCTCTTGCCCCTCGTCAACCGCCCGCAGCTCGACGGCCTCATGAACGTGATCGCCGAGCACCTCGGCGTCGATCAGCGGGCCTGGAACCAGCGCCTCGACGAGGTCGCGCTCGCGCGCCGCTGCGCCGAGCTGCTCGTCAGCGTCGGCTCGCGGGCCCGGGCGGCCGAGCTCTTCGGCCGCGCGTTCGCGTCGAGCGGCGGCGAGGATCCCCGCCGGATCGAGATCGCCGAGCTCCGCTTCGAGGTCCTCGTCAAGCTCGGCGAGTCCGAGGCCGCGACCGAGCTCGCCGCGACCGTCGCCGCCGAGTCGCGCGAGCAGCCCGAGCGCCGCGTCGCGTGGCTCCTGCGGATCGCCGCCCACGGCGACGAGCGGCGCAAGATCGAGGCCCTCACCGACGCCCACGCCCTGCGCCCGAGCGACGAGCTCGCCGCCCGGCTCGAGCGCGCGCTCGAGACCTTCGGCGAGGACGAGCGGCTCGAGGCCCTGCTGCGCGCCCGCATCGAGCAGACCCGCATCGCCCTCGCCAGTCAGCACGCCAACGCGAGCATGCGAGCCCAGGCCCGCGAGCGCGGCGCCGAGGCCCTGCGCAAGCTGATCGATCTGCGCCGCGCGAGGCCAGACGGCGCGCTCGATCCCTCGCTCCTCCCGCTGTGGACCGAGCTGCTCGAGTTCGTGCCCGACGACGTCGACGCGATGCTCGAGCTCGGGGCCGCCCACGCCCGCGACGGTCGAGTCGAGCCTGCGACCGAGCTGTGGCGCCGCGCGGGCGAGCTGCTAGCGAACGAGGACGATCGCTTCTTCGTCCCGGCCCTCGGCCTGACCCGCGCCGCGCTCGCCAACGCCGAATTCGACGAGGCCCGCGCGCTCCTCGACCGCGCCCTGACCACGCGCCCCGGCGATCACGACGCGCTCGAGCTCCAGCGCGAGCTCGCCGTCGCGAGCGACGATCCCGAGCTGCTCGTCGCCGCGATCGAGGCCCTGATCGATCAGCCCCAGCGCAGCGACGAGCGCGCGCAGCTCGAGCTCGACGCCGCCCGGGCCCGGGCGCAGCTGGCCACCCGCCGCGGAACCGACGCCGGCCCCGAGCCCGAGTCCCTCGCCGCCGCCGTGGCCAGCTTCGAGCGCGCCGCCGGCGACGTCGCGCCGGGCTCCGCCCTCCACCGCGAGATCACGCGATCGTGGCTCGCCGTGGTCGCGACGGACTCCGGCGAGCTGATCGGGACCGACGGCGTCAGCGAACAGCAGCGCTACTCGCCCCAGCAGCGCGAGGCCCTGACGATCGCCCGCGAGCGCGAGGCCAGGGCCCGCGCCGAGCTCCGCGCCGCTCACGGCAGCGAGCTCGCGCCCGGCGACCTCCGGACCGAGGCCAGCTTGCTCGCGCTCGGCCTCGGCCGCGTCGACGAGGGCTTGAGCCTGGTCGAGACCGCGCTGCTCGCCGACCCCGACCAGCCGCTGCTCCTGTCTGCGTTCAAGGATCTGTGCCTCGCGACCGGCGCGCAGGCCCGCTACGCCGACGCCCTCGACGCCGCGATCGCTGCGCTCTCGAGCGACGGGCACGCCAGCGAGACCCGCGATCGCCTCGCGACCGAGCTCGCGTTCACGGCCGTCGAGCTCGAAGACGCGCCCCGCCTCCTGACCCAGCTCGAGCACATGTCGCCCGAGCGCGCGAGCTCGCCCGAGCTGCTCGATCTGCGCGAGTGGGCGATCCGCAAGCTCGGTCGGGTCGAGGACGAGCTGAGCGAGATCGACGAGGAGCTGCTCGCGAGCGCCTCGGACGAGGACACCGCCGTGCTCGTCGAGCGCCTCCTGCGGATGCTCGATCAGGATCACGACGACACCGGCCGCCGCCTCGTCATGCTCGCCGCGCGGGCCGAGCCGGCCGTGGCCACGCGCCTGCGTGACGCGACCTTGGAGCTGGCTCGCAGCGCCACGCCCAGCTACTTCGACATCCCCCTCGGCGCCCTCGAGCAGCTCCTCGCCGAGCACGAGCCCGGTCAGCCGCCGCCCGCGGCCGTGTCCGAGCACTGGCCGGCGATCGAGAAGCTCGCGCTCGAGCGCGATGATCCCGGGCTCCTCGCCATGCTCCTCGACCTCGGCCACCGCGCCGTCGAGCTCGGGGCGACCGACCTCGCCCGCCGGGTCGAGGACCTCCGCGATCTCTCGCTGACCCGCCACCCCGAGAGCGCCGAGCTCCACGCGCTGATCCTCGGGCCGCTCGAGGCCGAGCTCGCCAGGCTCGAGCCCGAGGCCCGGCTCGCCCGCGCCGACGCGGCCGTCAACGAGCTCGCCGAGCGCCTCCAGCCCGACGCCCGCGAGCGCGCGCTGTTGTGGGTCGGCTTCGCCAAGCTCTTCGATCGGCGCGAGGGGGCCGCGCTGCTCAGCCGCCGCGCGCGGCTCGAGCTCAGCCACAACACCGAATTTTTGGTCCTGCTCGGCGCGCTCGAGGAGAACAACCACTGGACCCGCGCGCTCGAGCTGCTCGAGTACCGGGTCGCCCGCGACGACGACCCCAACCGCCAGGTCGCCGACCTCAAGCACCTCGCGCACCTGTGCGCCGACATCCTCGGTGATCCCGACGCGGCGATCGGCCACCTCGAGCGCGCCCTCGACCACGCGCCCGAAGATCCCGATCTGATGCTGCCGCTGCTCGACCACTACTACGCCCAGCCCCAGCTCGATCGCGCGATCGAGCTGAGCTCGCGGGTGCTCGAGCACGTCCCGATGGGCGCGGTCGCGTTCGCGGCCCTCGGCCACCGAGCCGCCGACGCGGCCCTCGCGACCGGTGGCCACGCCCTGGCCGAGAAGCTCCTGCGCAAGATCCTGACCCGGGCGCCCGACGACGCCCGGACCCGCGACCGCCTCCGCGAGCTCGAGCAGCTCGCCGACGACCCCGAGCACCGCGCGCGCATGCTGGCCGCGATCGCCAACCGCACCGCCGGCAGCGCCCGCGTCGAGGCCCTCGAGGAGCGCGCGCGCCTGCTCATCGATCCGCTCGGGCGGCTCGAGGAGGCGATCGCCGATCTCGAGGCCGTGACCGAGGAGGCCCCCGGCCGCCACGCCGCGGTCACGACCCTCGCCGATCTCTACGAGCAGCGTCAGCGCTGGCAGCCGCTGGTCAACCTGCTCGAGCGCGAGTACCCGCGCCGCCAGGGCCTCGAGCGGGTCATGACCCTCGAGCGCATCGCGCTGATCCTCGGCGAGCGCCTCGACGAGCCCTCGCGGGCCGAGAAGGCCCTGCGCCTCGCGCTCGAGAACCTCGACAGCCTCGGCATCGATCGCCTCGCGACCCAGCTCGACGGACACGCGCAGCTCCGCGCCGAGCTCACGGTCTTCACCCACGCGATCAGCCCCGATCGCGACCTCGACGATGACCTCGACGACGACGACGATGGCGGCGACGACGGCGACGATGACGACGACGGCGACGACGCCCAGGCGCTCATCGATCGCTACATGCGACCCGACGCCGAGACCCGCGCCGACGACGAGCCGCGCGCCGAGATGGCGCCGCTCGACGAGCGCGTGAGCCTCGATCAGGCTCGCCACGCCTGGTCGCGCCTCGCCGACCGCCTCCACCTTCAGATCGTCGCCTGCCTCGAGCAGCAGGGCCGCTTCTCCGAGCTCATCGCCCACCTCGAGCACGAGCTGCGCGCCGAGCTCGAGGGCGACGCGGACCCCCGCGAGCGCTTCCCGAGCGCGCCGCTGGCCGCGAACCCCCGCCTCACCCTGATCAAGCGCCTCGCCCGGGCCCTGCGCGACCACGTTGACGACGGCCAGCGCTCGGCCGCGGTCTACGTCCGCCTCGAGCAGCTCGACGCGCTGCCCGACGACGGCCTCGCGACCTTGGCCCGCTGGTACCGCGGTCAGCAGCGCTACGACGACCTGGTTCGGATCTTGACCGTGCGCTCGCGCAAGCTCGCGCAGCTCGGCGACTGGGACCGCAAGTCCGAGGCCGACTACCGCATCGGCGAGCTGCTCGAGGGCCCGCTGCGGCGGCCCCACGAGGCCGCGCGCTTCTTCCTCGACGCCTACCTCGCCAACCCGATCGACAACCCCGCCGCCGGCGCCCGGGCCCGGGTCCTGCTCGGCGGCACCGACTCGGTCGTCAACGTCCGCAACCGCCTGCTCATGCGCCTCCCCGATCTGCGCGAGGACTACAAGCCGGCGCTCTTGACCTTGCTCGCGGATCTGCTCTCGCCCCACGACGATCACGAGGCCGAGGCCGAGCGTCGCTACCGTGAGGCGCTGTCGATCGACGCCGAGCTGGCCGGCTCGCTCGAGGGCCTCGGCCGGCTGCTCTCGCGCCAGGGCCGGCTCGAGGACGCGATCGAGCCGCTGACCCGGGCCGCCCAGAGCCCCGACATCCCCGACGAGCGGGCGGCCGACGACGCCGCCGCGGCCGCGCGCGCGCTGATCGAGCTCGAGCGCGGCGACGAGGCCGAGGCCGTGCTCAAGCGCGCGCTCGAGCGCGCGCCCGAGTCCCAGCGCGCGCTGCTCGAGCTCGCCCGGCTCTACGATCGCCTCGACCGCAAGCTCGACGAGGCCATGGTCCTCGAGCGCCTCGCCGGCTTGCCGCTGTCGAGCATGCTTCGGGCCGAGGTCGGCTATCGCCAGGCGATGCTGCTCGCCGGCGAGTTTCGCGACGACCCGATGTCCGAGGCCGGCGAGAAGGCCCGCGCGCTGCTGCTCGAGGCCGTCGGCGCCGACGCCATGCACGCTCAGGCCCGCCAGACCCTGCTCGAGCTCGCCAGCGCCCGCAGCGAGTGGTCGATCGTCGCGCACATGCACTTCCTCGCGATCCGCGAGCTGCCCCCGGGCCCGCGCCGGGCCCTGACCCACCTCGATCTGGCCGAGACCTACCTCGATCGACTCAGCGACGCGCAGAGCTCGGTCCGCAACCTCGGCGCCGCGCTCCAGCAGGCCCCGAGCGACCTCGTCGTGGCCAAGCGGGCCAGCGCGCTCGCGGCCCGGCTCCCCGAGCCCGGCGAGGTCGCCGCGCGGCTCGAGCAGTTCGCGCGCGCGACCGGGCGGCCCGAGCTCGGCGAGGTCTTCGACGACGACGGGCGCGCGCGCCTGCTGACGGTTGCGAGCGAGCTCCACCTGCGCAACGACACCCTCGAGCCGGCCGAGGCCGCGGCCCGAGCCGCGACCGAGCTGCCCAATTTGAGCGAGGAGCTGCGCAAGCTCGTCGAGCGCACGCTCGCGCAGATCGTCCAGATCGATCAGGGCGAGTTTGATCTTCGCAAGCGTCGCAAGTCGCTCAACGTCAAGCTCGACGCCTGCGACGATCCGATCGAGCGCCTCGCCCTGTTCTCGCGCCTGCGCGAGACGGCCCGGGCGCTCGAGGACCGCGCCGACTTCGAAGAGACCACCCGCCGCCAGCTCGAGCTCGCCCACGCGCTCGTCGACGGCGCGGCCGGGCCGGCCAAGGACGCCGCGCTCGAGGCCCTGCGCGACGTGTTCGCCGAGTCCGGCGACTACGCCAAGGTCGTGCGCCTCTACGAGGATCTCGCCGGTCGGACCGCCGACGCGAGCGAGGCCGCGGGGCTCCTGACCTCGGCCGCGCGCTTCGCCTGGTCGGGCCTGCGCGATCCCAGGCTCGCCGTTGCGATCGTCCGCCGGGCCCTCGATCGGGCCCCGACCCACGCGCCCGCGACCGACCTCCTCGGCGAGATCGCCGGGGCCTCCGACGAGCACGAGGTCGACGTCACGATCTGCGACGAGCTCTCGCAGCTCGCCCCGCGCCAGCGCCCGCCGCTGCTGACCCTGCGCCTGGCCGAGGCCGCGCTGCGGCTCGAGCGACGCGAGCAGGCCCAGGCCGTCCTGCGTCAGCTGCTCGCCGGCGAGGCCTCGGTCGAGCTCCGCCTCCAGGCCCTCAGCTTGCTCGACGGCCTGCTCGACAACGCCGGCCGGACTCACGATCGGATCCCCCTGCTCGAGGAGCGGCTCGAGCTCAGCCGCCGCCACTGGCCCGACCGCGCCGCCGACGTGGCCCTCGAGCTCGCCCGGGCGCAGCGGGCCGTCGGCAACCTCCAAGACGCGCGCGCGACCTGTCGGACCGCGCTGCTCGACAAGGCCTCGGATCAGCCCCTGACCAAGCTCTACGCCGAGCTGCTCGAGCAGGCCGAGGACTGGCCCGCGCTGGCCCGCGCGCTCGAGCAGCTCGCCAATTTGACGATCGAGACCCGCGAGCAGGCCCACTGGCTGACCCGCGCCGCCCAGGTCCACCTCGATCACGGCGCCGACGGGCGCGAGTCCCTCGCCGCCGCCCGGCGCCTGCTCGAGCGCGCGCGCGCGGTCTCGAGCGAGAGCACCGAGGCCCGCGCCGTGCTCATGCCGCTCGCGTTTCACCAGGGCGACTGGGAGCGCGTGCTCGAGCTCGCGATCGAGCTGCGGGCGATGGCCGGCGACGAGCACGAGGCGCTGATCTACGCGGCCCTGACCGAGGCCTTCGCCCGCGGCAAGCGGACCCTCGCCCGCTCGATCGCCGACCGCCACCCGCGCCCGGTCCGTCAGCGGATCTTGTGGCCGGTCTGCGCCCGGATGCTCGAGATCATCGCGACCGAGGGCCCGCTCCCGCGCCTCGACGCCCTGCTCGCGGCCGCGGCCGCGCTGTGTGGTGGGACCGAGGAGCTCCTCGACGAGCTCGGGGCCTGGGCCGCCGGCCAGCCGCTGCAGGCCGGCCTCGCCCTCGGCCTCGCCCGGCTCAACGAGGCCTTCCGGCGCATGGAGCTCGCGCGTCACCTCTATCAGATCGCCGCGTTCATGGCCCCGTCCGGGCCGGTCCCGGTCCTGACCACCCGCCTGCCCCGAACCGAGCTGCCCAAGTCGCCGACCCAGGAGGACAGCTGGGTCCCGCTCGAGTGGCGCGGGGCCCTGCGCGAGGTGCTGCAGCAGCTGCGTGAGCCGCTCGCCGGCGTCCGCGGGCAGCTCGGCAACTCGCGACCGCCGCGAACGCCCAAGGAGCGCCTCGCGGTCCGCCACGCCGATCGCATCGTCAACCCGTGGCGCACGGCCCTGGGCGTCGATCTAGCGATCGCCGTGGCCGAGCAGAACGTCCCCGCGGGCATTGGTCTGCGCAACAACTCCAAGCCGACGATCATCGTCAACGAGAAGCTCGTCGACGTGCCCGAGGCCGAGCGGACCTATCGCCTCGCCTACGCCGCGGCCGCGCTCGCGACCGGCGTGGCGATCGTGTTCGACGATGACCCGATCGGGCTGCCCGACATCCTCGACGCGCTGACCAGCCTGGTCCGGCCTCGCCACGAGCCGACGACCGACGTGGCCCGGGGCCTCATCGATACCCTGGCCGCGCGAGGGCTGACGGCCTCGAAGCTCGACGTTGATCTGCGCCGCGCCCTCGCGCGGGAGCTCGACCACTGGCGCAGCGCGCCATCGAAGCTCGAGCGGGTCCTGCATCGGGCCTGCATGCTGATCGCCGCCCGGCTGTCGGGGACGATCGACGGCGCCCTGTCGGCGATGGCGCGCGATCGGGGGCTGCTGACCGAGGTCGGGCGCCCCGGTGACCCGGCTGTGCTCGAGACCCCCGATGCCGCGTGGTTGCTGCGCGCGCTGGGGATCTTTGGCGGCCAGATGTAGGCGTTGCTGGCTCTAGCGTGGCCATGACAAGCTCTGCTCGGAGCGCTGCCATGACTCGAACATCTTCGTCAATCGCATTGACTGCTGGCCTCGCGCTGCTCGGCTGCGCCGACGACCCCGGTGAGGGCGAGACCCTCGCCGCGACCGACAGCGGCACGAGCGGAGACGAAGATCCGACCGACTCCGACACCGAGACCGGGGGCGAGACCGGGGGCGAGGAGCTCGAGACCGCGGTCGTGACCCATCGCTTCGGCGAGTACACGCTCGCGCCCTACGAGGAGGCCCTGCCCTGCGTGCAGTGGACCCTGGACAACGAGGACGCGATCTACGCCCAGGCCGTGACCCTCAGCAACCTCGGGTATTTTCACCACTCGAACTGGTTTGTGGTGCCCGACAACCTGTTCGCGGGTGAGGACGGGTACTTTGATTGTGCCGATCGCAACTTCACGGAGATCGGCGGCGCGTCGGTCGGGACCGTGGTCTTCGCCCAGTCGACGCAGTCTTTTGTCGAGGAGCAGCGCACCGGGGCGGGGGCGGTGATCAAGATCCCGCCGGGCTACAAGGTCATTGGTAGCGCCCACATGCTCAACGTTGGGCCCGCCGAGATCACGACCGACCTGTTCATGAGCCTCGAGCTGATCCACCCGCGCGACGTCGAGATCGTGCTCTCGCCCTTTCGCTTGACCTACTACGACCTCGACATCCCAGCGAACGCGCGCAGCCGCTTTACTGGGGTGTGTGACAACTTTGCGGCCGACTATGAGGCCGTGGCGGGCGTGCCCTTCAACATGAAGCTGCACTACACGCTGCCGCATTATCACTACCTTGGCGACTTTTTTGATCTGACCTTGTCTGGGGGCGCGCTCGATGGGATGAGCGCGCACTCGCTCGATGGGTTCAACGGGGAGGCGAACGGGAAGACCTTTGATCCGCCGCTCGACTTGAGCGGGATCGACGGGCTGCGCTTCACCTGCGGGTTTGACAACTGGCGCGACGTCAACGTTGGGTGGGGGATCGGCGATCAAGAGATGTGCGTGATGCTGGGGCTGGCGGAGAGCGACATCCTGATGGACATTACGGTCAATGGGGGGACGGTGGCCGTGGGGGAGAGTGACGGGGTCTTGGAGTATGAGGGGAGCTGTGACTTCTTTGGTATTCCGAAGAGTATCGAGCAGACCTTGCCTACGCAGGCGGAGCGGGAGGGGCCGTTTCGTGTGCCCGAGAGCGGGGATGAAGGGGTGCCGCCGGTTCCGGAGTGCGTGGACCATGATGATTCGGTGGCGCCGGAGATGGCGCCTACGCTGGACAATGTGGCGGCGGTGGTGTTTGAGGCTTCTTGTACGTTTAGCTCCTGTCATGGGACGGCGGGGCAGGCTGCGGGGTTGAATTTGCAGGCTCCTAATTTGCTGGGGGAATTGTTGGATCATGAGGTTGTGGGGAATCCGGGGATGGCGTTGGTGGAGCCGGGGGAGCCTGGGGGGTCGTGGTTGTATCAGGTCATGGCTCGGTGTGAGCCGATGACTGGGGATGGGTATGGGGCGAGTCATATGCCTCGTAATGCGCCGGTGTTGCTGAGTGATGAGGCGGTGGCGCTGGTGCGGGAGTGGATCGCCGGTGGGGCGATGCCCTGACGGCGGCGGATGCCCCGCCCGAAGGTCATGCAGCGGAGGCGGGGGGATGCCCCGCCCGAAGGTCATGCAGGCGCGCCAAGGGCGCTGAGAAGCGGGGATGCCCCGCCCGAAGGTCATGCAGGCGCGCCAAGAGCGCTTGACGGGCAACGCCGACTTTTGCGGCAGACCGGCGGCCCAGTCGATCGAGGCAACCCTCGCCTACCACCGAATTCGTCGAGGAATTGCCCCCCCCTCGCCCCACTCCCCTCGTCCAACCAGCACCAACGGACGGGTCGCCATGCCCGCCCAACTCTACCGCTACCACCACTCAACAACAGAGGCTGGCGGCGCACTGCGCCGCATATCGACGGCACATCAACCAAGTACCAAAAGGAAACACAACGTCTCGCTCTCCCCCGAGCCAACGTTGCCTCGCTTCCGCATGCGCTTCCTCGAACACCTTCTTGCGCTGAAGCGCTGCGATGCGTTTCCACTTGTCCGTCGAGGACACGGTCGGCCGTACGCCGAACAGGTCCTCCGCTCCCGGCATCGCAGCCCAGTGCTGCGCCCGGACGACCCGCATCTTGAGGATCTTCTTCCCCGCTCGCTGCCGAACGCGCTCGAGGTCGTTCTCCCGGGCGGTGACCCGCTCGAGCACGAGGTCGCGCAGCTCGTCGTCGCTCAACTCGGGCCGGACTTTCGGCCGCACGAGTCGAAGCGTTGCGGTCTTGGGAATCTTGCTGCGGTCACGTTTCGAGGGCGTTCGTGCGTCCCGGCGCTTCCGCTTCTTCGCGCTCTTCTTCGATGATTTTTTCTTCTGCCCCCAGATCCCGTACTCTGGTTTACGCACAACGAGCTCATCGCCATACCGCATCCCAACTGTCGTCACACCTTTCCAGTGCCGCGCCTTGAGCACCAGATCGCTGGAACACGGGTTCGTGAGGGTATAGACCGCGTGTTCGAGCACTTTTTTGGGGTCTTGAGGCTCGACGAGGCCGTAGCCCTTCTCGATGTTCGTCCCTGAGATCCCCCGGAGGGCGTTCAGCGCGCGCGACGCCAAGGAGTTGAGGTGTTCCATGAAGTCGGGGATGCACTTGGTGTGCGCCGTCATCAACACGTGGAAGTGGTTGCTCATGTACACGACCTCGTGGATGGAGACGTCGAATTTCGTGGAGGTGTACGCGAGGACGAACAGGAGCGTCTGCGTGACCTTTTCTGTCGGCACGAAGCGAAAGCTCCGGCCTACGGCACGGCACGTGATGAAGACGGTCTGCTCCTCGTGGATGCATCGCGGCGGGGTCACGGGTGGGTTCTCGGCCGCCCCCACGGAGCTTTGCAGTTTTCTTTGCGGCAGAATTATGCCGCGTCCGAAGGTCATGTCGCGGGCCCCGTGCCGCGCCCGAAGGTCGTGTCGGGCCCCGTGCCGCGCCCGAAGGTCGTGTCGCGGGGTCCGTGCCGCGCCCGAAGGTCGTGTCACATCCAGTTCGCGTCGGGGCGCGCCTCGGAGCGCGGCAGAAGCGCAACACAACGCCAAATGACACGCCGCCCAACCGACGCCCGTGCCCGGGAGCCCGCTAAACGACGCCCTCCCCCATCCCC